>NZ_JBFPKO010000002.1:0-562500 GCF_040948765.1 Paraburkholderia sp. BR10923
TTCTGCGCAATGTCGCCCGTGTTCTGCGTCGTGCGACCGTCGAGGTTCGTCACGGCTTCGGCCACGCTGTACACCGTCGTGCCACCCACGCTGAACTTCGGCGCGCTGATCGAGCCATCCGCAAGCACGATCGAACCACCGCCCAGCGCCCGGGCCGTGCTCGACGCCGTGCCGTACAACTGGCCACCGTTGATCGCGTCCACGCTCGATGCCCGCACTGCGCCCGCAGCCACCCCCGTCACCGTACGATTGCCCGCGGTGCCTGCCACGTTGATCGCCGAACCGTCAGCGTCTTTTGCCACCGTGATGTCGCGGGTGGTTGCATCCTGCTGGACCAGACCCACCGTGCCTTCGGACAACTGGTTCTGGACGTTCGTGATGCTGGACGCGTTCTGCGCGATGTTGCTGGTGTTCTTTGCGATGTCAGTTGCATTCAGCGCGATATCGCCCGCGTTCTGCGCAATGTCGCCCGTGTTCTGCGTCGTGCGACCGTCGAGGTTCGTCACGGCTTCGGCCACGCTGTACACCGTCGTGCCACCCACGCTGAACTTCGGCGCGCTGATCGAGCCATCCGCAAGCACGATCGAACCACCGCCCAGCGCCCGGGCCGTGCTCGACGCCGTGCCGTACAGCTGGCCACCGTTGACCGCGTCCACGCTCGATGCCCGCACTGCGCCTGCAGCCACCCCCGTCACCGTACGGTTGCCCGCGGTGCCTGCCACGTTGATCGCCGAACCGTCAGCGTCTTTTGCCACCGTGATGTCACGACTGGTTGCATCCTGCTGCACCAGACCGATCGTGCCGTTGTCCAGCCCGTTCGTGATGTTCATAACGTCACCGGCAATGTTCTGAATGTTGGCCGTGTTCTGCGTGGTACGGGCATCGACGTTGGCGAACGCGTCACCCACGTTGTCGACCGTCGTACCGCCCACGCTGTACGCAGGCGCCTTGACGGAACCGTCGGCATCGACCGCAGCACCGCCGCCGAGCGCGGTCGTCACGCCCTTGAGCTGCGACACGACGACCGCGTCCGAGTCTTGCGTGCCGGCCGCAACATTGGTGATCTGGCGCATGGCCATCGCACTGCCAACCGACACCGTATTTTCGCGGTCGGCGATCGAACCCGAGCCCAGCGCCACGGAGTTTGCCGCGGTCGCACTCGTACCGGTACCGAAGGCGATCGAGTCGGAACCCGAAGCGATCGAGTTCGAACCCATCACCACCGCACCAGCAGCGGAGGCGGTATTGTTCAGACCGATCGCAATGCCAGCGGTCGCACCGTACATGACAGTCGACCGGCCCAGCGCCACCGACCAGTCCGCCGCTGCGATTGCACCAGGGGTCGAGCCGTCGTGGCTGCCGCCACCAGCGGCGAACGAACCCGTGCCGATTGCCGTAGTGTCGTTACCAAAGGCCGCGCTGCCCGCACCCGTCGCGGCCGCGTTCGAGCCGACCGCAGTGGAGCTATCGCCTAAAGCGAATGCAGCATTGCCGGAATCCGCACCGATTGCCACGGAGGACGGGCCCTCTGCAAAGCCGCTACCCGCCGCGTACTGCGCATGCGCGAGAGGCGCAATTGCGCTCGTCGCCAGCAACGCCGCACCCATCAGACTGACTGCTTTCGACTTGCCGCGCTTGCCACGAGTCTTCGAGTTTTCACACGCAGCTACCCACGAACCCAGGGCTTCGTTCCAGACGCTGATATACGACTTGTTCATGATCCTATCCCTATCAAGGTAATGAAAATAGATTTGCGGCGAATCGCCACCCGAAAATCACGGAAATTAACCAGATACAATTAAATCGTTACCATTAAATACAGAACACACAGAATTCCCGTTGCCTTCGAATCTTTGAAACTGATTTCATCTTAGATTTTTGGGATAGGATAAAAATAGGACCGATCCGAATCGTCGATCGAGTTCAGCTATTAGATCTATTTGAAAAATCAATTTAATACCAAGCACCCTAAAAATCGCTTGGCGGCTGCGCATAAGAGGTTTTAAGAGAAAACTGCGATTTTTGCGAAAACCGGTAACTGGTGTTTTTTTACAACCTGCGATAGACACGCAGGCTTAAACAAGCCTGCGTGTCCGCTGCACTGAAGAAACGCTGGATCGCCCGACAGCGCGAGCGGGAACGCCATCCGCGAAAGCACTCGGTTCGCCCTGCATGAAAAAATGGCGGGACGACGCTCATGCGGTTGACGGTACTGGCGCCGAGCCTATCTCAAAATTCGGATTCTCCCGATATTGATAGCCCGTTGCGCCCCATAGACTGAAAGCTCCTTATACCGGGTTGTGTAGCGAGAAAGAGAATCCCTTGTTCGATTTATCGGGGTCCCGTGGCGTTTCAAGCGACGTCATTTCATGCCTGCAGCCCTTTTATTCCGACTGCGAGGTTTTGAAATGATGCGCTTACGCCATTTACGTCACGCCTGCTCTCGCGCTCAGGTTATTTCCGAGAATGTGGTTCATTCGGTCTATTGCGGATTTAAATCTCCGGCGGCCGCCGTGTTTCTGTTTGGCATGGTTGCGATGCTGGGAGCGCCGAATGAGGTTACGGAAGCGGAGATCGTCAGTCGCGGGCACGGATCAAGTGCACGCCAATTGTCCCGAGCCTTGGAAGTGACGGCGCCGGCTGTCAATGACTCCGGCAGCAAAACCCGCAATGGTCAGCTATCCCACGCTGCACCGCTTGTCATGTCGGATCTCGACAGCGGTTTTTACGCAGGGAAGATCGAAGCAACGTTGCGCGACACGCTGGCGCGGGACAGCGTGCCGGCGGAGATACAGGAGCAGATCGCGCATATTTTCGCTCCTCGACTCAACCTCGCCGCGCCCGCGCACAAGGGCGACACTTATCGTGTTCTCTACGAAAGCGACGATACGAACGCACAGCGCAAGCGTCTAACGGCGGTCGAGCTCCGCTCGGGCGGTGAGGTCTACCAGGCCGTTTGGTTTGTCGCACCGGGGCGCACCGATGGAGACTACTATTCATTCGACGGGCGTGGACTCGCCGCGAAGCCGTTCTCCATGCCCCTCAACTACGTGCGGCTCAGTTCGCCATTCGGTTACCGAACCCATCCGGTCAAGGGCAAACACCAGATGCACACAGGTGTGGACTTTGCCGCACCGAAGGGGACACGCGTCGTCGCGGCCGCCGCAGGAACCGTGCGGTTCATCGGCTTCAAACCCGGATACGGCAACATCGTCGTACTCAGTCATCCGCGAGGTTTCACGACGCACTACGCACACCTGTCCGCCTTTTCCCGCGATTTGCGGGTCGGCAAACCGGTCGCCGAAGGACAACCGCTCGGCTCGGTGGGCAGCACCGGTACGGCTACGGGCAACCATCTGCATTTTGAGGTGCGTGAGTACGATCAACCGATCGATCCGCTCACTTTGACAGGCCGAACTGGCGCTTCGCCGCTCACGACCACTGAGCGGATTGCGTTCGACAGCATGACGGGCGCCCTGCGTGAACAACTCGCTGCATTGCCCGTCGATGCTCCGGCAAACAGGATGGCGTCGAATACCGCAGGCACGCCGAATTCGCCTGCATAGCGGCACAGCTCGCTGACTTGAAACGCGAGCTCAAAGACCGCGAGCGTTGCAATGCGTGCGATTGCGAGCGAGCACGCGCCGCCCACTATTGACAATCAAAAAAACCATCTCTAGTTTACTAGACAAATAATCTCTTAAACTGGATAGCATGGACATCAACGCCCTGATCGCTCGTCGAGTCAAAGCGCTACGGGACGCTCAGAACTGGTCGCTCGACGCACTGGCCGAGCGCAGCAAGGTCAGCCGCTCGAATATCTCGCTCATCGAGCGCGGGCAAAGCAGCCCCACCGCGACCGTGCTCGATAAACTTGCCACCGCGTTGAACGTGCCGCTCGCATCGCTGTTCGAGCAGGATGGCGCAGCGGTGGCCGAGCCGTCGCCGGTCAGTCGCGCGTCCGAACAGGCGGTGTGGACCGATCCGGGTTCCGGTTATGTGCGTCGTCATCTGTCGCCTACCGCGCGCTCGGCGATCCAGTTGGTCGAAGTCGACTTCCCTGCCGGTCAGCGCGTCAGCTACGAAACCGGCACGCGCGACGCGGACATTGATCAACAGGTGTGGATGCTCGACGGGTCGATGGAAATCACGGTCGGCGACACCAGTTGGCGGCTCAAGTCAGGCGACTGCCTGGCGATGCGGCTCGACAGCCCTATCGTGTTTCGCAACCCCACTCGCAAACGCGCGCGCTATCTGGTCGCGCTGAGCACGTCCCCCATCAATGAACGGAGAAGCGGATGAGCGATAACGTGACCATTCGGCGCGTCGGCGCGAACGAAGCGGCGGCCTGCATCGAAGCGCTCGCCGATGTGCTGATCGACTGCGTGGAAGGCGGAGCATCGGTCAGCTTCATGCTGCCGATTTCGCGCAACACAGCCCTCGCGTTCTGGCGCAACGTCGCCCAAAGCGTCGCACGCGGCGAACGCGCGTTGCTGATCGCCGAAGATCGAGACGGCAGCATCGTCGGCACCGTGCAGTTGATCATCGCGCAACCCGAAAATCAGCCGCATCGAGCCGACGTGGCGAAGATGCTCGTACACAGAAGAGCACGCCGGCACGGCGTCGCGCACGCTCTGATGAGCGAACTCGATCGCCTTGCGCGGGAAGAGAAAAAATCGGTCCTCGTGCTCGACACCGTAACCGGCGGCGATGCCGAGCGACTCTATCAGCGCGCCGGCTGGCAACGCGTCGGCAGCGTGCCGAACTACGCGCTGATGCCCGACGGCGCGTTGTGCGCCACCACCTTCTATTTCAAACAGCTTTGACGCACACGCAGTCCACGCGGCGCAAGTATTTGAAAGTTTCAACTACTTGCCTATAATGCCTGCACGACGGATAACGGTCGACAGCGGAGCAAATTCTTGTACTCGGACTTCCTGACTTTCAGGCTCGATCTGACCAGCGCGTTGCTGATCAACCGCGCGAACCTGGTCTACCGCGAGCGCTGGGATCTCGACGTGCGCGCGCTGCGCGTGCTGCGCCTCGTATGCGCGGAGCCCGACATCACGCCCAAGGCCGTTTCGCAGCGCGCGTTGATCGAAAAGACGCTGCTTTCCAAAGTTCTCGCCGAGCTTGAATCACGCGGCCTGATCACGCGCAACGTGCATGCATCGGACCGTCGAAGCATCGCGTTACGCGCCACCCATCACGGCCTCGAAGTTGCGCAAGCGTCCGAAGCGGTAGGCACCGAGCTTGAAGTCGAGCTCGCGAAGGCGCTGAGCGCGAACGAACGTAAAACGCTCGAACGTCTGCTTAGCAAGCTTTCGCGTAGCCTGCTCGAAAGCGAGTCCGCAAGCGCGCCGCCCGCGAGCTCCTGACCGACGGTCCGCATTTCGCAGCGCCCTCCCTGCGCTCGCCCAACACGAAACCACTCAGTGAATTCACACGCCGTCTACACCATTCTCGATCTGATCGGCACCTTCGTATTCGCGATCAGCGGCGCGGTCGCCGCACGTCAACGACGGCTCGACCTGTTCGGCATCATCGTGATCGCCTTCATGGTCGCGTGCGGCGGCGGCATCGTGCGCGACGTGTGCATCGGCGCGATCCCACCGGCGGGGCTGTCGAACTGGCGCTATCTGGCCACCGCGCTCGCAGCGTCCGCGGTGACGATTCTCGCGTATCCGCAGGTTCGCCGGCTGCGTCAGCCGGTGCTGTTCTTCGATGCGATCGGGCTCGGTCTGTTCGCGGTGTCGGGCGCGCAGAAAGCGCTCACGTATGGCCACAATGCCGAACTCGCGATCCTGCTCGGCGTCGTCAGCGCGGTGGGCGGCGGCGTGATGCGCGACGTCGTGCTCTCGCGCGTGCCCGCGATTCTCGAGCGCGAGATCTATGCGTCTGCCGCGCTGTTCGGCGCGGCGGTGCAGGTCGGCTTTTCGTATGCGGGCTGGACGGACTGGTGGACGCCGTGGTTCGCGACGTTGGCTTGCATGTTGGTGCGGCTCGCGTCGCTGCGCTACGGCTGGCGGCTCCCGGTCTTCCAGGGCAGACGCGCGGCCGAGACGCGCGACAATTCATAGCGGGCTGTGGTCATGCGCCGCCCGCCATGCTCGGCAGCAGATCGCGATAGATATGAATCATCGCGGGCCCCATCAGCACGACCAGCAGCGCCGGAAAAATGCAGAACATCAGCGGAAACAGCAGCTTCAGCGCAATCTTCGCGGCCCGCTCCTCGGCGCGCATCCGGCGGCGCGTGCGCAGCATATCGGACAGCACGCGCAACGACGCGCCGATGCTGGTGCCGAAGCGCTCGGCCTGGATCAGCATTGCACTGAACGAGTCGATGTCTTCCACACCGGTGCGCAGCGAAAAATTGCGCAGTGCCTTTTCCTTCGAGAAACCCGAGCGCATTTCGAGCAGCATCAGTTCGAGCTCGCTCGCGACCACCGCGCTGCGCAGGCGGATTTCCTCGCCGACTTTCATCAGCGACGCATCGAGGCCCAGCCCCGCTTCCACACATACGGTCAGCAGGTCGAGCGCATCGGGAAAGTCCTCGACGATGCTGCGCTGGCGCGTTGCCGTGCAGCGCGACAGCACGACGTTCGGCAGGTAGTAGCCGAGCGCGGCCAGCACGACGAGCACGATCGCGCGTTCGAGCAGCGAGCTCGCGAACGACGAGCCGTACAGCGCGAGCATCGCCAGGAGCGGCAACGTCAGCGCGAGCGCGGTCTTCGCGGCCAGATAGATCGGCACGGCGTTGGCCGAGCGCCAGCCGGCGTTCATCAACTGCACACGCAGCGCGGATTGCTCCCAGCCGTCCTTCGGCACCGACAGCTTCGAGATCGGCTGCGAGATCTCGACGAGCTTTTCGTACCACGGCGTCTGCGCGGCGGCGTCGAGTTGCTCCGGCGCCGGCACGGCATTCGCACCGCCCGCCTGCTCGATGCGGCGGCTCATGTCGCGCGGCGTGCTCAGATGCATCGCGCCGAACACGGCCGCGAAAACGATCGCGAATACGCCGGCGAGCAACAGAATCTGCGTGATGTTCAGTGTTTGCATGGTCCTTCTCCGATGACATCGAGCCCGCTCAAACGCGAATCTTCACGATGTGCCGCATCCACAGAATCCCGAACAGCATGGCGACGCTCGCCACCGCGATCATCCTGACGCCCGCCGGGTCCCACCACAGCACGTTGAGGAACCCGGGGTTGATCGCCATCATCGCGCCGCCGACGCCGAACGGCAGCAGGCCCAGCACCCACGCGGACATCCTGCCTTCGGCGGAGAGCACGCGAACCTTGTCGAACAGCTTGAAGCGGTCGCGGATCAGCGCGGTGATGCCGTCGAGCACTTCGGCGAGATTGCCGCCGGTCTCGCGCTGGATCACGACGGCGATCACGAAGTAGCGCAGATCGCGAATCGGCACACGGGTCGCGAGATTCGTCAGCGCCTCGCTGATCGACACGCCGTAGTTGATCTCATCGAACACGATGCGGAACTCGCCGCTCATCGGCTCGGCGAACTCGGCGCCGACCATATCGATCGCGCCGGTGAACGCATGGCCCGAGCGCAATGCTCGCGAGAGCATGTCGCAAACGTCCGGCAGTTGCCGTTCGAGCTGACGAATGCGCCGGTGGCGGCGCCGCTGCACGTAGACGATCGGCAGCAACGCGCATAAAGCGGCGGCGCCGGTCGTGAAGACCCACGGCACCCTGAGGCTCGCGCCCACGATCAGCACGAATGGCGGCAACACCGCGCAGGTGCCGAAGAATCGGCCGACCGACCACGACAGCCCCGACTGCTGCAGAAACAGATCGAGCGCATGCACGCGCGGAATACGCAGCAGCAGCCGCGCGAGCACCGCCGACTCGGCCATCGTGCGTGTCTTCAGAATCGACAGACGCTGCCGGCTCATCGGGCCGCCGGCCGATACCGCGCGAATCCGCGCATCGACGCGGCGCGCGACCGGGCCGTGCCGGCTGTTCCAATACTCGTAGACGCCACCCGTCGCGAGCACCACGGCCGCGAACAGCAGAATGATCGACGCGTAGAAAATCGGGCTCATGCAAGTCTCCTGAAACACCGGGCAAGCGGTCTGTGCGCGTTGCCCGTGCACGTCATGTCGTTTCGAAGCGCCGCGCCGGATCGTAGATCTGCTCCGACGGCGCCACGCCGAATGCCTGCAAGCGCTCGGCGAATTTCGGCCGCACGCCGGTCGCGCAGAAATGGCCGCGCACGTTGCCCTTCGTATCGACGCCGGAGCGGCGGAACACGAAGATCTCCTGCATGTTGATCATGTCGCCCTCCATGCCGGTCAGCTCCGAAATGCTGACGATCTTGCGGCGGCCGTCGGTCAGACGCGTGGCTTGCACGACCACCGAAATCGCCGACGAAATCTGCTGGCGCATCGTGCGTGTCGGCAGCGACAGGCCGCCGAGCGTCATCATGTTTTCGAGGCGCGTCAGCGCATCGCGCGGTGTGTTCGCGTGGATCGTCGACAGCGAGCCTTCGTGGCCGGTGTTCATCGCGTTCAGCATGTCGAGCGCTTCGGCGCCGCGCACCTCGCCGAGAATGATGCGGTCGGGGCGCATCCGCAGCGCGTTGCGCACCAGCGTGCGCTGCGTTATCTCGCCGCGTCCCTCGATGTTCGGCGAACGCGTCTCCAGCCGCAGCACGTGTTGCTGGCGCAGCTGCAGCTCGGCCGCGTCCTCGATCGTGACGATGCGCTCGTCGCCCGGAATGAATCCCGACAGCACGTTCAGCAGCGTGGTCTTGCCGCTGCCCGTGCCGCCCGACACGAGGATGTTCACCTTCGCGCGCGCGAGCGCGTCGAGCACTTCCGCCATCGGCGGCGTCAGGCTCTGCAATTCGATCAGGTCGGCAACCTGCAACGGATTCGCGGCGAAACGGCGAATCGACAGCAACGGACCGTCGATCGCGCAGGGCCGGATGATTGCGTTCACGCGCGAGCCGTCCGGCAGGCGTGCGTCGACCATCGGGCTCGATTCGTCGATATGGCGGCCGACGCCGGAGACGATCTTCTCGATGACCTTCATCAGATGCGCGTCGTCGTAGAAGGTCACCTCGGTCGCCTCCAGCCGGCCACGGCGCTCGACGTAGGTATGACGATGCGTGTTCACCAGGATGTCGGATACGGTCGGGTCGCGCAGCAGCACTTCGAGCGGACCGAAGCCGAACATTTCGTCGTGCACGTCGCCGACGAGTTGCCGGCGTTCGAGATCGTTGGCGGGCGCCTTCTGGTCTTCGAGAATGCGGCCGATCAGCGTCGCGATCTCCTGGCGGACCTGCTCGGGCGGCATCGGTTCTGGACTTATCGCTGAACGCGCAGCACGCGTAACGCGGCTCACGCCGCGCGCAACGCCTTCTGACACGCCGCGAGTACCGCGCCGCCCGCCAGCAGCAGCGCCGAATACACGAGCCCGCGCGCGAGCCCGGCGCCATCCGACACCCAGCCGATCACCACCGGCCCGACGATCTGCCCGAATGCGAACACGATCGTGAAGGCGCTGATGCCCTTCGCCCAGTGGCTCGCGGGCAGATTGTGGCGCACGAACGCGGTCGTCGATGCGACCGCCGACAGGAACGTCGCGCCGAACAGCGTGCCCGAAACGAAGGCGACCCACGGCTGCGTGAACAGCGCGGGCAGCAGCGTCGCGATCGCCAGCAGCGCGTTGAGCACGGCGAGCGCCTGGCCGCCGCGCATGCGATCGAGCAGCGTCGACCAGATCCGCGCCGACACCACGGTCGCGGCGCCGAGCAGCAGATAGAAGCCGGTGACGACCGCCGCGCTCATGCCGGCGTTGCGCAGCAGCGCGACGATGAACGTCATGTAGCCGATATAGCCGACGCCGAACAGTCCGTAGCCCGCGAGCGCGGCTGCGAAGTGCGGCCAACCCGGCGCGGAAGTGGCGCCGGCTGCATGCGCGGCAGCCGCCGCGCTCGTATGCGCGCGCTCGATTCTGCGCGACGCGCCGATCGCGACAGCGGCGAACAGCGCGCAGGCCGCCGCGAGCGCGAACCACGCGAACTGCCAGCCGTGGGCGGCGTCAAGGATCGTCACCGGCACCAGCAACGACGACGCGACGATCCCCCAGCCGGTGCCCCCGTAATACAGACCGAGCACGAGCCCCGCGTCGCGCGGGCGCGCCGACGCGAGCCGCGCCGCGAGCACGCCGCCGCCGATGAAGATCGCCGCGCTGCTCGCGCCGGTGATTACGCGCAGTGTCAGCAGCGCATCCGTGCTGGCGGTGACGCCGCTGCCGGCCATCAACAGCGCGGTCAGCACGCAACCGCCCGCGAACAGCGCGCCCGCCGACCAGCGGCGCGCGAGGCGCGGAAACACCAGCGCGCCGAGCAGATAGCCGAGCGCGTTCGCGGTGTTCATCGCGCCGGCCTGCGCGAAGCTCCAGCCGAGGTCGAGCTTCATCGACGGCAACAGCAGCGCGTAGGCGAAGCGCGCGAGGCCGAGCGCTGTTGCGCTGCCGAGCGATAGCGCGGCGGCCAGCAGCAGTGTCGGCAGACGGCGGGGGGTGATCGTGGTTGAAGCGTGCGATGCGGTGTCGGCGGAACGGAGGGACATGGACGGACGGACCTGAACGAGAACGCTGCGAGCCGGTTCTGATTGGATGATGAGTCGGACGTATGCGGCAGATTGCCATGATAGCCGGGAGAGACGTTTCGGCTTGACGGTTAGTTGCAGAGCTACGCGAGTTGCAGTTGTGGCCGAGCGCGAGCGCGCGCGGCTGCATCCGAACACGACGCTGCGCAAGCGCCTGCGTTGCGCGTTGCGCAATACGTCGGTCGATATCGATGAGCGGTTGCTGTGGTCGGATGAAGCCGCGAGCTTCTCGCTCGAACTCGCGAGGCATGACAAGTGGCAGTTGCTCGATCTGCCGATGGGCGGCAAGGTTCGCGCGGCGGCAACGGTCGCGCAGCCGGTGAAAGGTGTCGATGATTGGCTGGCCGAAGAGGACGGCGCGCCAGCGCTTCGAGCGCTCTACCCGCCCGCCCCTTCCGGCTCATGCGGCACGAGCCGAGCTTTCGCGTGGCGCATCTTTTCCAGCGTCTCGGGCCCGGCCTTCAGCGCGACGCCGATCGCGAGCGCATCCATGATGCACAGATGCACGAGCCGCGATACGCCCGGCGTATTCGGATCGATCGGACTCGCCACGCGCAGCAGCAGCGGAATATCGACGAGCCATGCGAGCCGCGAGCCGACGTTGGTCAGCGCGATCGTCGTCGCGCCGCGCTCCTTCGCGATCTGGATGCTTTCGTTGACTTCGACGCTGCGCCCCGAATGCGAGATCGCAAACGCGACATCGCCCGGCTCCATCAGGCCCGCGTAAAGACGCTGCAAATGACCATCTGTGAAAGCGGCCGCCGCGATGTCGATGCGCAAGAACCGCAGCGCCGCATCCTGCGCGACGAGCCCGGAACCTGAACCCACGCCGAAGAAAAACACCCGCCGGGCGCTCACGAGCGCCGCGATCGCGCTTTCGACCACCGCAGGATCGAGCGCGCCGCGCGCATGCGTGATGCCGTCGATCGCCGCTTCCCCGACCTTGTCCATCAAGGTCTGCACGTCGTCGTCGCGCGCGACCGCGGTCGACGCATACGGCAAGCCGCCCGCCACGCTTTGCGCGAGCTGCATCTTGAAGTCGCGCAGACCGTGCGCACCGATCGCGCGGCAAAAACGCGTGACGGAAGGCTCGGACACGTCGGCGCGCTGCGCGAGATCGGTGATGCTCGCGCGCATCGCGAAGTCGACGTCGGCAAGCACCATGTCGGCGACCTTGCGCTCGGCGGGCCGCAGACTCGCGAGTGCGTTGCGGATATGGGGAATCAAGTTCGGTGCGGACACCCGGTGTTCCTTAGGGGCTGTTTCATATGGTTCCGCGTCGCTCGCAGCTTCTTCGCTTCAATCGGCCTGATCAAACCAGCCTGCGTCCACTCTCCGTATCGAACAGATGAATGTGTTCGGCCGGCAGACGCAGCGCAACGCGCTGACCGGGCTCGATCTTCGAGCGTTCGCGCGTTGTCACGCACCACGCGGAGCCGCCTATTTTCCCGTACAAGTGCGTCTCGGCGCCAGTTGGCTCGATCACTTCGACGTCGAGCGCGGCATCCGGTATCTGCGCCGTGATCTCGATGTGCTCGGGCCGCACGCCGAGCGTGGCCTGCGCACCGACCACGGCCGACGCAGGCGTGCTTTCGAGCGCGACCTCGCTGCCGTCCGCGAGCTTCAATGCGAGGCCCGCACCCTGGGTGCGAGTGACGATCACGCCCTCGACGAAATTCATCGACGGCGAGCCGAGGAAGCTCGCGACGAACAGATTCGCCGGCCGGTCATAGAGTTCGAGCGGACGGCCGATCTGCTCGATCCGTCCCGCGTTCATCACGACGATGCGATCGGCCATCGTCATTGCTTCGATCTGATCGTGCGTGACGTAGATCACCGTGTTCTTCAAGCGCTGATGCAGCGCCTTGATTTCGGTGCGCATCTGCACGCGCAGCTTTGCGTCGAGATTCGACAGCGGCTCGTCGAACAGGAACAGCGACGGCTCGCGCACCACCGCGCGGCCCATCGCGACACGTTGCCGCTGACCACCCGACAGCGCGCGCGGCAAACGGTCCAGATAGCCGCTGAGGTTCAGCATCTTCGCGGCCGCATCGATGCGCGGCTTGTATTTCTCCGACGACTCTTTGCGAATTCTCGGACCGAACGCGATGTTTTCATACACCGACAGATGCGGATACAGCGCGTAGCTCTGGAACACCATCGAGATATTGCGCTGCTGCGGCGCGAGCGTATTCGCGCGCGTGCCGCCGATCATCAGATCGCCGCCGCTGATTTCCTCGAGCCCGGCCACCATCCGCATCAGCGTGCTCTTGCCGCAGCCTGACGGACCGACCAGCACGACGAACTCGCCGTCGTCGATGTCGAGATCGATGCCATGCACGACCTGGGTGTCGCCATAGCGTTTGAAGATGCCGCTCAGTTGCACTGCTGCCATGCTGTCCTCATCGTCTTGCTGCGTGTTGTATTGCGGGTGTCGTAATGCGCGCGCCGTGCGTGGCTCAGAACGACTCGAGCGTCAGCTCCTGCGCCATTAGCCGGTTGCCCGCCATCAAGCCGCCATCGACCGGCAATGCGACTCCGGTGATCACGCGCGCTTGCGGCGACGCGAGAAACAGCACCGCATCGGCGATGTCGTCGGGCGTCGCGAAGTCGCACAACGGGTACCACTTCTTCAGTTCCTCGAACACCTGCGGATTCTTGTCGACGCGGGCCTGCCACGCCTGCGTCTTCACAGTGCCCGGGCATACGATGTTCGCGCGAATGCCATAGCGGCCCAGCTCGATCGCGAGCGCCTTCGTATAGCTGATGAGGCCGGCTTTCGCGGCGCTATATGCCGGGTGACCGAGCGCCGCGAGACCGTTCACCGAGCCGATCAGCACGAGCGCGCCGCGCTGCCGTTCGATCATCGACGCGCGCACCGCCTCGACCGTGTGATACGTGCCGTTCAGATTCAGATGGATGTCGCGCTGCCAGCTCGCGGCGTCGGTAGTCGCGAGCGACGCGCCGAGCGCCGCGCCCGCGTTCGCGACCAGCACGTCGACCGGTCCGCGCTGCGCGACCGCCGCGGCCACCGCTTGCTGCACCGCGGCGGCGTCGCCGAGATCGACCGCGACCGGCACGATTTTGACTGCGCCCTGTTGTGCGCCGAGTCGCGCGCTCAGCGCTTGCAGCGCTGCCGCGTCGATGTCGAGCGCGAGCACGGTGTCGCCCGCCGCCACGAAGCGCTCGCATAACACGCTGCCGATACCGCCGCATGCGCCGGTTACCAATACGACACGATCCATGTGTTCCTCGCTCGTTCGCCCGGCCGATTCGGCCGTCTTGCCGTCGCCTTCCGCCACCCGGCTCGCGCCGCGCGCCTCGCTGTAAATTTCTTACAAAAAGCGTTTTGCGACGACTGCCCGGTCATCCCGAAGAGTGGGTTTCCGTAACATCGCGCAGTGCAGAATACCCCATGCTTTCCAGCATCTTATGCACAAAATCACCGAGGAAAAAATATCGCAGACCCTACGTGACAAGCTATTTTGCGTCATGTAGGATTTTTTCAAACAATTTACCCAAGGCGGCCGGCGACGGCAGCAAACCACCCACAGGAGAGAGAAAAATGTCGTTGCATGCCCGTGCTTCCCTCGCGCTAGGCAAAGTCGCCGTGGCGCTCGCGTTTGCAGGTATCGCCGTGTCGGCCCACGCCGAAACGGTCCGCGTGACGGTCGCGCACTACAGCGACGCGACCGCGCCGTACTTCGAGAAAATGGCCCGCAATTTCGAGAAGGCCAACCCCGGCACGACCATCAAGATCGAAGACGTGAACTGGGACACGCTGCAACAGAAGCTGCAAACGGACATCTCCGGCGGCGCCAACGCGGACCTCGCGATCGTCGGCACGCGGTGGCTGCTCGACTTCGTGAAGGACGACGTCGCCGAGCCGCTCGACGGCTATATGGACGCGAACTTCAAGGCCCGCTTCATCGGTCCGTTCCTCGCGCCCGGCCAGATCAACGGCAAGACCTACGGGCTGCCCATCGCCGCTTCCGCACGCGCGCTGTACTACAACAAGGACATGCTCGCGAAGGTCGGCTACCCCGACGGCCCGAAGACCTGGAACGACGTGATCGATGCATCGAAGAAGCTGAAGGCGCAAGGCATCGCCGGCTTCGGCCTGCAAGGCAAGGAAATCGAAACCGACGTCTACTATTACTACGCGCTGTGGACGATGGGCGGCGACGTGGTGGGCAAGGACGGCAAGGCCGCGTTCAATTCGCCGGCGGGCGTGAAGGCCGCGACGATGTACAAGCAGATGATCGACCAGGGCCTCACGCAACCGGGCGTCACCGGCTATAGCCGCGAAGACGTGCAGAACCTGTTCAAGCAGGGCCGCGTCGCGATGGTGATCTCCGCGCCGTTCCTCGCGAAGCAGATCAAGAAGGAAGCGCCGAACCTGAAGTACGGCATCGATCCGGTGCCGATGGGCACGACGCATGCCACCTACGCGGTCACCGACTCGATCGTGATGTTCAAGAACTCGAAGGCGAAGAAGACCGCGTGGAAGTTCCTCGACTATCTGTTCACGAAGGAACCGCGCGTCGAGTTCACGACGACCGAGGGCTTCCTGCCGACCACGAAGGCCGAAGCGGCGGACCCGGCGTTCAACGATCCGGACATCAAGGCGTTCATCGCGTTGCTGCCCACGGCTCACTTCGCGCCGACCGTGACCGGCTGGGAAGACACCGCGAAGGCCGTGACCGATTCGATGCAAGCGATATATCTGACCAAGGCGCAACCGGCTGACGCGTTGAATGCGGCGGCTGCGCAGGCAAACAAGTCGCTCGGTCATTGATACGCGGTTTCCGGCAGTAACGAGACGAACAGGGGACGCGCGGCGCCGTAGCTGAAGCGCCGCGCGTTGCGCACACCCCCCAATATTCGAGCCTATGCAGCACGACGCACCCACCGGCCCATTCCGTCGCGCCCGCCGCCAGAAAGCGGGCGCGTCTTACGATCGAGCACGCATGAGCCGCTCCGTTTCTCCGCGCGCGCACGCGCCCTGGTTGCTGATTGCGCCTAGCCTCGTGCTTGCGCTGTTCATCATCAGCTATCCGATTTTCAACATCGTGTGGCAATCGCTGCATGAGGTGTCGCGCTTCGGCGCGATTCGCGACTTCACCGGCGCGCAGAATTTCATCAACGTATTCCAGGACCCGGTGTTTCTCGCTTCGGTACGCCGCACGATCATCTGGACCGTGTGCGTGGTGGGTGGCACGGTGCTGATCTCGGTACCTGTCGCACTGATTCTGAATCAGGACTTCCACGGCCGCGGTGTCGCGCGCACGATCGTGATGCTGCCGTGGTCCGTCTCGCTGACGATGACCGCCGTCGTCTGGCGCTGGGCCTTCAACGACGACTACGGCATGGTCAACGTGACGCTGCAGCGGCTCGGCCTGATCAGCGGCCCGATTCACTGGCTCGCGACGCCCGAGTTCGCGTTCCCCGTCGAAATCGCGGTCGGCATTCTGGTGTCGATTCCGTTCACGGTGACGATTTTTCTTGGCGGCCTGTCTTCGGTGCCGAGCGATATCTACGAAGCTGCGCGGATCGACGGCGCGAGCGCGTGGCAGCAGTTCCGTCAATTGACGATGCCGCTGCTGCGCCCGTTCATCAACATGGCGATCCTGCTGAACGTGATCTACGTGTTCAACTCGTTTCCGATCATCTGGGTGATGACGCAAGGCGGCCCCGACAACAGCACGCACATCCTCGTCACCTATCTGTATGAACTCGGCTTCCGGCTCGGACGCCCCGGCGAAGCGGCCGCCGTTTCGCTGATCATGCTCGTCATGCTGTTCGCGTTCTCGATCGCTTATCTGCGTCTGCAACGCACGAAAGAAGGAGTGCCGTCATGAGTCTGAGCGCGAAGACCAAACGCTCGCTGTGGTGCTGGATCGCGCTGACGCCGCTCGTGATCGTCATACTGTTTCCGTTCGCGGTGATGTTCTTCACTTCGGTAAAGCCCGCGTCGGAGATCTTCGTCTATCCGGCGCGCTGGCTGCCGGTGCAGTGGCAGTGGCGCAATTTCGTCGACATGTGGGACGCGGCCAACTTCGGCGTCGCGCTGCGCAACAGCGCGATCATCAGTTGCCTGTCCACCGCGCTCGCACTCGCGGTGAGCCTGCCCGCCGCTTACGCGCTCGCGCGCTTTCCGTTTCGCGGACGCGGTCTGTACAGGCAGTTCCTGCTCGTCACGCAGATGCTGTCGCCGATCCTGCTGGTGGTCGGCCTGTTCCGGCTCGCGGCGATGATTCCGTGGGGCGACGGCAATCTGGTCGATTCGAGGATCGGCGTGATCGTGTCGTACGCGGCGTTCAATATCGCGTTCGCGGTGTGGATGCTGTCGTCGTACTTTCAGACCGTGCCGCAGGATCTCGAGGAATCCGCGTGGCTCGAAGGCTGCAGCCGTACGCGCGCGGTGTTCAAGGTGTTTCTGCCGCTCGCGGTGCCGGCGATCGTCGTAACTGCGATCTTCACGTTCATCAATGCGTGGAACGAGTTCGCGGTGGTCTATACGTTGATCCGTTCGCCGGAAAACAAGACGCTGACCGTGCAGGTGACCGATATGGTGGCGGGCAAGTACGTGGTCGAATGGCATCTGGTGATGGCCGCGACCTTGGGCGCGACGCTGCCGGTTTCGATCGTGTTTGCGTGGTTGCAGCGTTATATGGTGAAGGGGCTCGCGCTCGGCGCGGTGAAGTAAGCGGCTGCGCGGCGAGTGCCGCGCAGTATGCACATGCGGCTCGCGCGTTAGTCGGCGCCGCGCACGATGCGCAGATCGCGCTCCACGCCATCGCCCAATGCGGCCAGCGCCTTCTTGTACTCGTCGCTTTCGTAAGCGGCGACGGCCGCCTCGTAGGTCGGGAATTCGATCACGACCGTGCGCTCCTTGAGGCCCTGCTCGCGCGCCTCGTCCGCCACGCCTCGCACGATGAACTTGCCGCCTGCCGCCGCTACCGCGGCCGGGGCGAGTTGCGCGTACGCGGCCAGTTTCTGCGGATCGTTCGTCTTGCGGTACGACGTCACCCAATAACCTTTGCTCATTCGAATCTCCTTGTGTGATGGACCAACGCGGGATGAAAGCGGACCATGGCGGTCGCTGTCTTGCATGGTAGCAAAGCGGGCTGGCTCGCGATGCCCTGCCCTCACCGCACATTCCATCTGACTGTCAGCCGGTCGCGAAAGAGCATGTGGAGCGCATAACGGAAGTGTCTCTCCCAGCATCGCAAAACGACTTAGCTATTAAGCGTTTTGTGCACTAGGCTTGCCTTTGCACACTTCAAGCGATGGATCAAAGGAGACAACGAATGAGCGAGCGATACGAGTCGTTTTGTGCATGCTGCGGCAGTCCCGACCATCGGGCGATGAGCCGCCGGACTTTCATGAGCCTGCTTGCGGGCAGTGCCGCCGGACTCGCGATGCCGTCCGCGTTCGCCGCGGACGCACCCGACGTGCCCACGATTGCTTATGACTCGATTGCCAACCCCGTACGTTTGCCGAACGACACGTACTTCGGCGAATGCTCGGGCGTCGCGCTCAATTCGCGTGGCCATATCTTCGTGCTGTCGCGCGGCAACACCACCGGCCCCGCGTATGGCGCGGCCGCCGCGCAACTGCTCGAGTTCGCGCCCGATGGACGCTTCGTGCGTGAGATCGGCCACAACCTGTACGCGTGGTCGTTCGCGCACACGGTGAAGGTGGACCGGCATGACAACGTCTGGGTCACCGACAAGGGCTCGGACATGGTGATCAAATTCACGCCGGAAGGACGCGTCGCGATGGTGTTCGGCCGCAAGCAGGAAGCATCGGACGAAGAGACCGCGCCGCTCAAGCATCCGAATCCGCCGCTGCCGTCCGAACCCGGACGCTTTCGCCAGGTGACCGACGTCGCGTGGGACAAGGCGGGCAACACCTATATCAGCGACGGATACATCAACTCGCGCGTCGCGAAGGTCGATCGCGACGGCAACTGGCTGAAGTCATGGGGTGATCGCGGCACGGGACCCGGGCAATTCCATACGCCGCATAGCATTGCAGTCGATGCGCACGACCACGTGTACGTGGCCGATCGGAGCAACCGGCGCATCCAGGTGTTCGATACCGAGGGCACGTTCCTGCGGCAGTTCACGATCGACGTACCGGTGCCGCCGGACGCGCGTCCCGCGATCGGCAACATGCCGAGCGAAGCGGAACTCGCCGCGGGCACGTTCGCGCCGGGCTCACCCTGGGCGATCTGCATTTCGCCGGGACCGAATCAGGTGCTCTATAGCGCCGACGCGTTTCCGGGCCGCATCTACAAGATGACGCTCGATGGCAAAGTGCTCGGCGTACTCGGCAAGGCGGGCAAACAGCCGAAACAGTTCGGCTGGATTCACGAGATGGCGTGCCCTTCGGAAAACGTCTTATTCGTTGCCGAGTTGCTGAACTGGCGCATTCAGAAACTGGTCTTGCATGAGTGATGGACGAGGGCCGCCGCGTTCGCCTGTGATGCGCACGCGGACCAGCCCCGTCTATGTCAAGCCATCTCAGTCGTAATGACGATGCTTGTGATGGCGCTTGCCCGAATGGTAGTCGCGCGAGTAGTCGTCGGCGTACGAGTTCGAGCGCGAGATGTTGCCGCCGAGCGCCGAACCCGCGCCGCCGCCCAGCGCCGCGCCGACGAGGCCGCCAGTGCGGCCGCCCATTGCGTTGCCGGCCGCGGTGCCCGCGCCGCCACCGAGCGCGCCGCCGATGATCGCGCCGGTACGTTCGCGACGATTCGACGTGACCGCGCCGCCCGCACCACCGCCCACCGCGCCACCGATCACCGCGCCGGTGCTGCCACCCACCGCGCCGCCGACTGCCGCGCCGGCCACGCCACCGAGCGCGCCGCCGAGCATGTTGTTCATATCACCGGCGAGGGCCGGCAACGACGCCGCGGCGCTCAATGCAGCCACGGCAACCATCTGGATGATCTTCTTCGACATATCGGGTCTTTGTTTTAGTGAGACGGCGCCGAGTATAGCGGGGCTTGCGAAAGGCCTTTGTAACTGCGACCGGCCATCCCGGTAAGACGTGTAACAAAATGAATGGGGTATTGTTTTTTCGGTGACCGCGAAAAACCAGGGCCGCTCGTGGTGAGCGGCCCCTGGAGTGAATGCCGGTTAGCGGTCTGAATCTACTCTTCTACCCGCGCCGCTTCTTCTTCAATTCGATCGTCTCGAACAGCGCATATTCCGGTGTCGGCGTCTGATCCGCGCCAGGCGCATGGTAGTAGTTCATCGTGATCGTCGTGTCGCCGCCGGGCTGTCCCGGATCGTAGTCGAACACCGCGATGCCGTAGCCGGTGCCGGTGTCGCGTTGCGCGGACCAGATCGCGTCTTCGACCGCGTCGGCGCTCGCGCGCACGAACGCGCCCGCGGTCGTCGCCGGCACCGGGCGATTCGGCTTCGTGAAGATGCGCGCCTGCGGCAGGCCCGTGCCGGCATCGACGCCATACACGTCGAGCGGCGCGCTCGTGCCGCCGCCGCCGAGAATCAGGTGGATCGTGCCGTGACTCGTATCGAACGTCGATGCACCCGCCGATACCGCCGACATGATCGGCTTGGGCTGCAACGTATCGACCGGGCGCCCCGTCGCGATGTCGGTGCCCCGGTTGTGATTGCAACCGCGCACCGGATAGCTGCGCTCGTAGTCGTGATCGTGACCGCACAGCACGAGGTCCACGCCATAGCGATCGAACAGCGGCAGCCACGCTTCGCGAATGCCCTTGTCGGAACCGTTGCCGGTCTTCGACGAACTGAGCGCGTCCTGATGCATCTGCACGATGATCCAGTCCACGTCGTTATCGTGCGACGCATGCTCCAGCACTTTCTCTAGCCAGCGTGTCTGCTCGCCATTGCTATAGCCGCGCACGTACAGCGAGGTGCCCGCTGGAATCGGCGGATTGCCGGTACTCGCGACCGGCGTCAACGGCGCGGGCCCGGCGACGAACGCGGCGGCATCCTGATAGACGACGTCGTCCGCATCGAGCGAAATGAACTGCACCGAGCCGACCCGGAAGCTGTACCAGCGGCCCGGAAAACGCGTGTGATTGTCCGGCAGCATGTAGCGCGACAGATACGACGCAAGCCCTTGCTCGCCGTTGTTGAATTCGAGCTCGTGATTGCCCGGACACGGCATCCACGGCCGGTTCGACGCCGAGGTCTGCGCGTTGTTACCGAAGTCGCGCCACACCTGGGGCTGCTGCATCG
Source organism: Paraburkholderia sp. BR10923 (assembly GCF_040948765.1). Classification (NCBI taxonomy): domain Bacteria; kingdom Pseudomonadati; phylum Pseudomonadota; class Betaproteobacteria; order Burkholderiales; family Burkholderiaceae; genus Paraburkholderia; species Paraburkholderia sp. BR10923. Next base: position 20,878 of record NZ_JBFPKO010000002.1, read on the forward strand.
GGTTCAGATTCGCATAGCAGAGGTCGCCGTTCAGCAGATGGAACAGCGGCTGGAAGCTCTCGACGGCCGCCACCGCGAAGCGGCTTTGCGGCGACGACAGCACCCAGTTCGTATTGGGCGTCGCGAGATCGCCGTAGCTCGTGAAGCGGAACGGCGCGCGGCCGCGCGGCGCGGTGCGAAAACTCGCGGCGAAGGGTTGCGATGCGTTGCTGTCGTTATCGGCCGTCACTTCGTACTGATAGGTCGTGTCGGCCTTCAGCTCGCGCACGCGCGCGTGATAGTTGAACACGACCTCGCCGTTGAGGCCGTCGGTGTAAGTGCTTTGCACCGCGTGCACCGTATGTTTCGCGTGGTCGCCGTGACGGGTGCCGCTGATGCGCACCTGCGGATTGACCGCCGGCGCGAGCGACGACCACGACACGGTAACTTCGCTCGTCGGGTCGCTGCCCCAGGTCAGGTGGATCTGCTCGGGCGTGCCATCGGGTGTGCCGCTATTGGCGCCGCGCGCGGTCGATGCGAGCGCGCCCGCCGCCGTCGCGAGACTCGACACGCCGGCGAACTTCAGAAAGCCGCGACGCGAGACGATCGATGCGCCGTGCTCATCGGCAGGCGTTGTCTTGACGATTTTTCTGTTCGACATGTCCGGTATGGTTGTTCGGTTGGAAGAACGCCAGCGCAAAACAACACCCCGCGGGGCGAGCGCGGAAGGAAAGTGACGGACGATCGTAGCCGGACGGCGATGACAGCCCGATGAAAACATCGGGAGAACAGCGGAAGGTGGGGATTGAGATCGAAACGCTCAGAAAAACGAATTGCCGGTGCAGCGCGCAATTCGATCACGCGCATGCATCCGGCAATCCGCCCGAGCGTCGCTCAGGTTTGCGAACTCGTATCGTCCGCGGCTCGAGCGTTGTCGGCGTCGTCCTTCTTCTCTTCTTCTTTCTTTTCCACCAGCTCTTCGAGCTTGCCGGCGCCTTCGAAACCGGCGACGGCGGCCACGCCTTTGGCCAACAGGCCCGCCGCCGGATCGACTTTCTCCTCGGCTTCAACGGCGGCGACCGCGCCGGCAATCTTGCCCACTTCGTCTAAAAGTCCCATGTCGCGCTCCCACAAAAATAAGCGAACTTCCATGGTCTCACGAACTTCGTGGCGTGTCGTCAAATGTTAAGCCGGTTGACCGTGAAGCTTTCAGAGTGAAAATTAAACGGTCGCCTCACATGCGCGCGGGCGGCTGTGGATTGTTTGCGGGATTCGTGTCGAACCTCGACACACGAACAATGCCGTTCGCGTCGATCAGCTTCGACAAGCCGACTTCGAGCGCATCGGCGACATCCTTGCCATACACCTCGTCGCCATTCACGTAAAGCGTGAACGACCGGAGGTATTTCGCTTTCTTCTCCGGGTTCTCGATGGTTTGCCGCGTCCATTGATAAAGCGGGTAGTTCTCGGCGCCCATTCTTTCCGCTTCGCTCACGTAGTCGGCGAATGCATCGAACTGGCATTTGAGCGTGGCGTGTTGCGTTTGCAAAAGGGCGCGAAGTGCTGGATGCGCGGCGCACGAAGGGTCCGCGCGCAGCGAGTTGGCGAGCTCCGCCGACGCGGTGATCCGCAATTGGAATTGCAGGGGAGATGACATCACGACCTCGATCGCGTCGGTAACGGTTATCAAAAGTCCGCGGGCGCCGCCTTGTCGGCGACACGCGCGTCGAGCGCGGCTTCGCACTGCTCGATTTCTTCGCTGCTCATCGGCTTGCCCAGCAGATAGCCCTGCGCATGCGTGCAACCGCATACGCGCACGAAATTGAGCTGCTCCTGGGTTTCGATGCCCTCGGCCGTGGTCGGCATGCCGATCTCGCGCGCAAGTGCGACGATGCCGCGCACCACGGCCGCGGATTCGCGCCCATGCACGGCCTCGCGCACGAACGAACTGTCGATCTTCAGCTTGTCGAACGAGAAGCGCACCAACGTCGACATCGTCGAAAAGCCGGTGCCGAAGTCGTCGAGCGCCAGCCCGATGCCCAATGCGCGCAACCGGGTGATGTTGCGGCGGGTCACTTCATCGTCGTTCAGCAGTGCCGTTTCCGTGACCTCGAGATTGAGCCGCGTCGGCGGCAGCCTCGTTTTCCGAAGTATCGCCGTCACCGTCGATGCGAACGATTCCTCGCGCAACTGCACCGGCGATACGTTGACCGCGACGATCACCTTGTCGCGCCACGTCGACGCCGCCATGCACGATTGCAGCAGCACCCATTCGCCCAACAGGAGAATCAGGCCGGTGCGCTCGGCGGTCGGAATGAACGCCGACGGCGACAACTCGCCGCGCGTCGGATGAGCCCAGCGAATCAGCGCCTCGCGACCCGCGACCGCGCCGGTGTGAAGATCGATGATCGGCTGATACTCCATGCGCAAACCATCGAACGACTTCAGCGCGCCTTCGAGGTCGCTGCGCAGCAGGCTCAGGCTTTCGTCGGATACGTGCTTCTCGGCATCGAAAATCGCAAACGCGCTTTTGCCGCTGCGCTTGACGCCATACAGCGCGCGGTCGGCGCAGATCAGCAATTGCGGACCGGTATTCGCATGTTCGGGGTACAGCGCGATGCCGACGCTCGCGCCGATATGCACGAGCGCTTCGCTCAGCACGAACGGCCGCGCCAGCGTTCTGACGATGCGATCGGCCAGCACGCGCACGTCGCGAAGCTGCCCGGCGCCGTCCGAAATCGCCACGAACTCGTCGCCCGCGAGGCGGCCAACCTGGTCGCCGCTTGGCAGCACGTCGCACAAACGCGTCGCCGCTTCCTGCAGAATCTGGTCGCCGGCGGCATGGCCGAGACTGTCGTTGATCGCCTTGAAGCCATCGAGGTCGATCAGCAGCACCGCGAACGCCCCGCGCTGCCCGGTCGAACTCTCGCCGGTGCGCTCGAGCAGCAGCTCGCTGATGCGCGCGCGATTCGGCAAACCGGTCAAGCTGTCCTGACGCGCGAGGCGATGACTGTTTTCGCGCGCGAGCAGCAACGCGACGGTGTCGCGATTGCTGCGCAGCGCAACCGTGAAAAAGCCGGCCGCGCAAAAGGGTGCCTGAAATAGCAACACGAGCTTGCCATTGCCTGGCGACATCGCCGCACCGATACTCAGAAAGCTCAGAATAAAAACGATCTGCAATAACGCAAGCCGCGGCGTGCTCGCATTACGTCCGGCCAATCCGCCGATTACACCGACCGCGCAAACGTTTCCAAGCAGAAAAAGCGTGGGACTTCCGCTGATATTGCACAGAAATGTGCCGAAGCCGAATAGCGCGCTCCACAACAGACTCGCGAAAAGAAACGCGGAAGTCGGTGTGGGCAGCCCTTTCGCGGCGCGCGTGCGGCATAGCCAGATCAACAGGAGCCGCACGATCAGCAATGCGACGACCGCAATGCCCCACGCGGCATACAGCGGAATTGGATAAAGATAATACGCAGTAGCGCAAACGCTGATTTCGCAAATCGATGCGAATATGATAGAAGCGGTTCGCGTAAACAGGTTGGCGAGCAGAATCTGCCGGTTGTCCGGACTCAGGTTCTGAGCCGAGGACACGAGCCACTTGAAAAATGGAGACCTTGGTTCGGTAAAAGCCATGACCTGCGCATTCGACGGTTAGTGGGTCCGAATCGGCATGCGAATGGACGGCTCGTGCAACGATTACATAAACATAAAATATCAGATTAATGCGGGCAATGGCGTGAAATGACTATTAGCCACGCTTTTATGGCAATGGACCGTCGCTAATCCGCAGCCGCTCGACCCGGTGCGAGCGTTTCGGATCGCACGTTGTTGCGGCGCAGCGCCCCGCTCGGTTGGCGTCATTCCTATGTCGCGCAAAGGCAATAAAAAAGAGGAAGAGCGTGGCTCTTCCTCCTTGACGATTTCCGCGTGCCCGGCTTCCCGAGTCGCGATCGCCGGCCTTGCTCAGTCGTACAGCACGGCTACGATCTTCGGATCGTTGATGTTGGTCTTGTCGTACCAGTAGAAACCGGTATCGATCTTCTTCGGCAGCTTCTCGCCATGCAGCGCCTTGACCGCCGAGTCGACCGTGCACTTGCCGATACCGACCGGGTTCTGCGTAATTGCGCCGGCCATCAAACCCGACATGATGTTGTCCTTCTGCTCCTTGCCGGAGTCGAAGCCGATCAGCACGAGTTTCTTGCCCGACTCCTTGATGCCAATCGCTGCGCCATCCGCGGAACCTTCGTTCGCGCCGAAGATGCCCTTCAGGTTCGGATTCGCCTGGATCATGGCCTTGGCGATTTCCGCCGACTTCAGGTGGTCGCCGGCGCCGTATTGCACGGACACGATCTTGATGTTCGGATGCTTCGACTTGATCTGATTGACGAAACCGTCGCGACGATCGACACCGGTGCGGCTGGTCTGGTCGTGCACGATGACGCCGACTTCGCCAGAATTGCCGATGAACTCGGCCATCTTGTCGGCGGCGAGCGCGGCGGCGGCGAGGTTGTCCGTTGCGCAGGTCGTCAACGGAATATCGCTGTCGACGCCAGAGTCGAATGCGATCACCGGAATCTTGTCGTTCTGCGCGCGCTTGAGCAAGGGGATGGCCGCCTTGCTGTCGAGTGCCGCAATACCGATCGCCTGCGGTTTCTTCGCGAGCGCGGCCGACAGCATATCGATCTGCTTGTCGACCATCGCTTCGGTTTCCGGTCCCTCGAACGTGATCCTGACGTTGTTCGCTTTCGCGGACTGCTCGGCACCCGATTTGACGGCTTGCCAGAACTGATGCTGGAAGCCTTTCGAAATAAGCGGAATATACTGCTCATCCGCATACGCGAGACTGCTTCCGCCAACGAGCGCACCGACACCGACCACGATACCGATTAGTCTTCTCTTCAACATGGGGCCTCCTCCAATGGTTGGGCTATCAAGCCGCTATCGAGCTTTCGAGGGAGCCTTCACGTGCCCTCTCTCTGCTGCTCCTGCGTTCCCTGCTTATTTGCTGCTTCCTTGCTCCTACATCAACTTCCCCGGCTGCGCCGCAGAATGTCCGCATACACCGCCAGAATGATGATTAAACCCGTCACGACGATCTGCCACTCCTGCGCGACCGACATGATGCGCAGCCCGTTGGTCAGCACGCTCATGATGAAAGCGCCGATGATGGTGCCGAGGATCGTGCCCGAACCGCCGCTCAACGACGTGCCGCCGATCACGACCGCCGCGATCGCATCGAGCTCGTAGCCCTGGCCGAGCGCCGGCTGCGCGGAATTGAGCCGCGACGCGATCAGGAGACCCGCGATGCCGCAGATCGCGCCGCCCACGCCGTAAATCGCGATCTTCCAGCGATCGACATTGACGCCCGAAAGCCGTACCGCTTCTTCATTGCTGCCGAGTGCGAATGTGTAGCGGCCGAGCGCAGTGCGATTGAGCGTAATGGAACTGACGATCGCGAGAAAGAACAAAATAAGTACCGCATTCGGAATCGGCACGCTCGGCAGGAAATAGCCGATCAGCGAGTCCTGGGAAATACGGTAGAAGTTCTCGGTATCGGTGAAATAGATCGGCTTGTCAGCCGACACGACGAGCGAAAGCCCTTTGAGCAGCATCATCATGCCGAGCGTCGCGATGAATGGCGGAATCTTCATTTTCGCGGTCAAGGTGCCCGATATCGTGCCGCATACCGCGCCAGTCGCCAGTGCCGCGAGTACGCCCATCCACATCGGCAGATGCCAGTAGGTGAGAAATACACCGCAGATCACGGCGGTGAACGTCATCAACGTACCGACCGACAGATCGATACCCCCAGTGATGATCACGAACGTGGCCGCGATCGCCAGCACGCCGTTCACAGCGGTCGCCTGCAAAATGCCGAGGATGTTGTCCATCTGCATGAAGGCCGGTGACGCGAAGCTGAAGAACACCAGCAGCAGAATGAGGCTCGCGAACGCGAGCATCTTTTGCACGGCGGTCGGCGCAAAAATTCGCGCTTTCAGCCCGGAAGTGCGCCGTTCGTTGTCCAGCGCCGCGGTATCCGTTTGCATTGTCATGTCATAGACCTCTTCAGGCTTGTGCCGTTTTCAGGGATTCGCGCTGCGTCGCGAGATGCATGATGCGCTCCTGCGTCGCTTCGCTGGCGGACAGCTCGCCGGTAATGCGGCCTTCGCACATCACGACGATGCGGTCGCTCATGCGCAGAACTTCGGGCAGCTCCGAGGAGATCATCACGATCGCCTTGCCTTGCGCCGCCAGCGAGCGCAGCAGCTTGTAGATTTCGCTTTTCGCGCCGACGTCGATACCGCGCGTCGGTTCGTCGAAGAACAGGACATCGCAATCGCGCTCGAGCCATTTCGCAATCACGATCTTTTGCTGATTGCCGCCCGACAGGAGCCGAACCTGCTGCGTCGCCGAAGGCGTGCGAATCGCAAGCAGCTTGATGAAGTGCTGCGCTCTTTTACGAATCTGCCCGCTGCGCAGGAACATATTGAGCGACAGGAACTTGCCGAGATCGGACATTACGATGTTCGATTCGACATCCATTCCGGTGGCCAGACCAAAGCGCTTGCGATCTTCCGACAGATAGCCGATGCCGCGCTTGACCGCATCACTGGGCCTTTTGATCGACGCCTTCACGCCCTTCACAAAAATCTCGCCCGATTCGACCGGATCGGCGCCGAACACCGCACGCGCGAGCTCCGTGCGGCCCGCGCCCATCAAGCCGGCGAAGCCGAGTATTTCGCCCTTGCGCAATTCGAAACTGACGTCGCGCACGAGCGGACCCGCGACGAGATTTTTCACTTCGAGCGCGAGTTCGCCTTTCGCCGGCGCGCTCTGCACCGGCGCGATGTCGCTGAGCGTGCGCCCGACCATCATGCCGATGATCGTCTGGACGCTGGTGCCCTCGGTCGGAACGGTGGCCACATACTCGCCGTCGCGCATCACAGTGACGCGATCGGTGATCTGCTTCAACTCGTCCATCTTGTGCGAGATATAGACGACGCCGACGCCGCGCTCTTTCAATTGACGGATGATCCGGAACAACTCGGCAATCTCGGCATCGTTGAGCGCGGAGGTGGGCTCGTCCATGATTAGCACACGCGAATCGAAAGACAGGGCTTTCGCGATCTCGACCATCTGCTGACTCGCGACGGTCAACGTGCCGACTATCTTGCGCGGATCGAGCTTCACGTGCATGCGGGCGAGAATCTCGCGTGCCTGCGCATTCAGCTTGTCTTCGTCGAGGAACAGACCCAGACCCTTGCGCGGCTCTCGGCCGATAAAGATGTTCTGCGCGATGCTCAGATGATTCATCAGTTGCAGTTCCTGATGAATGATGCCGATGCCGACGGCTTGCGCGTCGCGCGGGCCTTGAAAGTCGACGGGTTTGCCGTCGAACAGAATTTCGCCGGAATCGCGCGTATAGACGCCGGCAAGAATCTTCATCAGCGTCGACTTGCCGGCGCCGTTCTCGCCCATCAGCGCGTGGACCTCACCGGCCATGAGTTCGAAGCGGACGTCATGAAGTGCTCTAACGCCCGGAAAGCTCTTGCAAAGCTTGTTGACGGAAATGAGTGGGTTCATGTGCTGATCTGTCGACGGCTGCCTATATCACCAACGCTTTTACGGTGGAGCTTTTTACGACTCGACAACGGCTTTCATTGCAGCTTTCATTCAAGGCGCGAACAGGTCGGGCCGCTCTTTCGCGGACCGGTGCAATTCGGCGACGACCTGGTCGAGATGATCGTGCATCGCTTTCGCGGCCGCATCGCCGTCGCCGGCGCAAAGAGCCTTGAAGATGCTCTCGTGCTCTTCCAGCGTATGCACGAGCCGTTCCGGACTTGCGAGCAATTGCCGCGCGCGGTCCAGCGCATTGCGCGACACCGCGACGATTTCCTTTACGCGCGGCAGGTTGACCGCGTCGAGCAGGATTTCATGGAAAGCCAGATCGAGCGCATGAAACGCCAGACGTTCGCCACTTCCAGCCAGAGTGCGCTGCTGGTCGAGATTGCTGGCCAATGCGTCGAGCGTGGCCCGGTCGTGCATTCGCGCCACGCCGCGCACCGTCTCGACCTCCAGTGCGCTGCGTATGAATAGATGCTGGCGGATGTCGTCGAGCGCGATCGGCTTGACGCGCGTGCCGCGCTGCGGCAATACCTCGACGAGACCCGCATGCGCAAGCCTTGCCAACGCGGACGACACCGGAAAGCGCGACACCCCCATCCGTTCGCACACGGCCATCTTGTCGATCATCATGCCGGGTTCCAACGCCAACGTAACGATCGCTTCTCGCAACGCCGCCTCCACCGCGTCGGTCAAACTGCCGCGCTCGCCACCGCCAACTTTTTGCAGTGCGACATAAGGATTGCCAGCGGCATTCTCCAGTTCGGCTGACGAGTTCACGGAGGCCTTGATTTCGATAGAACATGCTAGCATGCTAGAAAGGGAATGCCGTGTTGTCAACGCGTACAAATGCCTGGGGAATACCTAGGGATGCCTGGTATCTGGGAACCAAGGGCTTACCCGTACACGCGGCAGGAACGCGCACATGGAGAACGTGCGCATGTAGCCGATCCCGTCTGCGTCCGCAGACGACAAGCCGATAGCCATAGCCCCGGAGGGTGCGCAGATGACGACGATCACAAGGCTGTCCGTTCGGGACATCCGGTTTCCCACCTCACGTTCACTGGACGGCTCCGACGCGATGAATGCCGCGCCGGACTACTCCGCCACCTACGTCACGCTCGAAACCGACACGCCGAACCTGATTGGCCACGGTCTCACGTTCACGATTGGCCGCGGCAATGAAATCTGCGTGACTGCCGTGAATGCACTCACGCCATTGATCGTCGGCAAGAAGCTCGAAGATATCGCCGCGAATATGGGTGCTTTCTGGCGCGCATTCACTTCGGATAGCCAACTACGCTGGATCGGTCCGGACAAGGGCGCGATTCATCTTGCCACCGCGGCGGTCGTCAACGCTGTGTGGGACCTGTGGGCGAAATCCGTCGGCAAGCCGGTCTGGAAGCTGCTGGTCGACATGAGTCCGGAAGAACTCGTGCGCTGCCTCGACTTTCGTTACGTGACCGATGCGATCACGCCGCACGAAGCACTCGCGATGCTGCATCGTCATGCGAAGACCAAAGGCGAGCGAGAAAAGGAAATGCTCGCGCACGGCTACCCGGCCTATACGACATCCGCAGGATGGCTCGGTTACGACGACGACAAGATTCGCCGGCTCGCGCGCGAAGGCGTCGCGCAGGGATGGACGCATTTCAAGCAGAAGGTCGGTGGCGACCTGGAAGAAGACGTGCGGCGTGCGCGCATTCTGCGCGAAGAGATCGGCGAGAACCTGAAACTGATGATGGACGCCAACCAGGTGTGGGACGTCGATGAGGCGATCGCGAACATGCGTCGTCTCGCCGAGTTCGACCCGTGGTGGATCGAGGAGCCCACCAGTCCCGACGACATCCTCGGTCATGCGGCGATTCGCCGGCGGCTCGGTTCGATTGGCGTCGCAACCGGCGAGCATTGCCACAATCGCGTGATGTTCAAGCAACTGCTGCAGGCGCAAGCCATCGACTTTTGCCAGATCGACAGTTGTCGGCTCGGTGGACTCAACGAAGTGATCGTCGTACTGCTGATGGCCGCGAAGTTCGGTGTGCCGGTGTGCCCGCATGCGGGTGGCGTCGGCCTGTGCGAGTACGTGCAGCATATTTCGCTGTTCGACTATATCTGCGTGTCGGCGTCGCTCGAAAATCGCGTGCTCGAATATGTCGATCATCTGCACGAGCATTTCGTGGACCCCGTGGTGATCCGCAACGGGCACTACATGCCGCCACAACGGCCGGGCTATAGCATCGAGATGCTGGAAGGGACATTGGACAAGTACTGGTATCCGGAAGGAGCGGCGTGGCAGGAATGAAGCCGGACGGTAAGGGTTTTATTTGCGTCCCTTCAGGCGTATAACGGCAGACTTCACTCACGCTGTTATCGTCCGATTCGATGCGCACCGCCCGCCCCTTACCGCCTCTGCTTTCGCTGCGCGCCTTCGAAGCCGCCGCGCGCCACCTGAGTTTCAGCCGCGCGGCGCAAGAACTGTTCGTCACGCAAAGCGCGGTCAGCCACCATATCCAGAAGCTCGAAGCCGATCTGGGTATCGCGCTATTCGAGCGCCAAACCCGCGCGATCGAACTCACCGGGACAGGCCGCGCGTACTATGCGAAAGTCCACGCCGCTTTCGAACTGCTGCGGCTCGGCACCAGCGAAGTGCGAGCATTCTCCACCGAACGCAAAACGCTGAACGTGGGCCTGCTGTCTTCATTCGCGAGTCGCTGGCTCGCATCGCGTCTGCATACGTTCCCGCTCGCGCATCCGGATATCGAACTGCAATTGCGGCCCGACATCGCACTCGCCGATGTGCCGGGCGGCGAAGTCGACGTGGCGATTCGCTATGGACGCGGCGGCTGGCCGGGTGTCGCTTCGCAAAGGCTCATGTCCGAGCGTCTTTCGCCGGTGTGCAGTCCGTCGCTGCTTGCCGGCAGAAAGCGTCCGCGCAAAGCACTGGACCTGCTGCGTTTCCCATTGCTGATTTCTTACTCGACGCATTCGTTCGAATGGGAAGCATGGTCGCGTCATGCCGGCCTGGACCTCGGCGACGCGCAACGGGTGCAATTGCACGACTACAACATCGTCGTCGAAGCGGCGCTGGCCGGACAGGGCATCGCAATGGGCCGCCATCGGCTGATCGCGCAGCAGCTCGCGCAAGGCTCGCTGGTGCCTGCGTTGCCCGACACGGTGCTCGACGATCCGCGCATCGGGTGGTGGCTCGTCACGCGCAAGGGCAAGCTCGATGCCGCCGCGACCGCATTCCGCTCATGGATCGTGCAAACGGCGCAGCAAGACCCGCTCGGCTGAACGCATTAGTCTGGCTCATACGTCGAGCGCGATAATTCGTTGGTCGCGTGCAGCGCGAATCAATAGCATCGAAGCTTTTCCGTCACTAAAACGGTACCCTTCCGATGACCTCCTCGATTACCTCCCGCGCCGCCAGCCTCGGCCTGACGCTTGAATCCGCGTCCGCACCCGCTGCCAATTACGTGCCATTCGTGCAAGAGGGCAATCTGCTTCACATTTCTGGTCAGATTTCGCGCAACAACGGACAGCCTGCATATCTCGGGCGTCTCGGCGACAATATCAGCGACGCCGAAGGCGCTCAGGCCGCGCGGCTGTCTGCGCTCGGTGTCGTCGCGCAGATCGTCGCGGCGACAGGCGACCGGCTCGAGCGCGTGGCACGCGTCGTGCGCCTGAACGTGTTCATCGCGAGCACGCCGGCGTTCAGTGCGCAGAGCACGGTCGCCAATGGCGCGTCGGACGTGATGGTGCAGATCTTCGGCGACGCCGGCCGTCACGCGCGTAGCGCGGTCGGTGTCGCGTCGCTTCCGGCGGGAGTCGCCGTCGAAGTCGAAGCGGTTGTCGCATTGAAAAACGCTTGAATTCCACTCATACACTCGGAGCCGCCAATGTCTTCTCCGCTGTCGCCCGCAGTCATCGATGCATTACGTGCCCGCACACCCGGTGTTCTCAGTACCACGCATTTCAATCATGCGGGCGCGTCGCTGCCGTCGGCCGCCACGCTCGAAGCGATTCACGCGCATCTGTTGCGCGAAGCGTCGATGGGACCCATGGAAGCGGGCGCGGCTGCTAGCGAACAAACCGAGCGGGCCCGCACGCTCGCCGCGCGACTGCTGAACGCTCAGCCTGCCGAGATCGCGCTGACGACCGGCAACTCGCCGGGCTGGGGCGCAGCTTTCGCGGCGTTGGGTCCGTGGCGCGAGGGGCAACGCATCCTCGTTGCGCGGCACGAATGGGGCGGCAATCTCGCGACGATGCGTCTTCTGGCGCAGCGCGCGGGTGCATCGATAGAGACGATTCCTTCCGATGCCAGCGGCAGGGTCGATCCTGGCGCACTCGAAGCGATGCTCGACGACAGGGTCCGACTGATTGCACTCACGTGGCTACCGGCCAATGGCGGACTGATCAATCCGGCTGCCGCGGTTGGGCAGATAGCGCGCCGTCACGGCATTCCGTATTTCATCGATGCGGCGCAGGCCATCGGACAACTGCCGATCGACGTCGTCGAACTCGGCTGCGACGTGCTGGCGGGCGTGGGCCGCAAGGCACTGCGCGGACCGCGCGGCACCGGGCTGTTATTCGTGCGGCGGAATTTTCTGCCCCGCTTGATGCCAGCCTTCGTCGACACCTATTCCGCGCCGCTCGACGCCAACGGCGAGCCGGTACTGCGCGACGATGCCGCGCGTCTCGAATCATCGGAAGCGTCGATTGCACTGCATTGCGGATTGGCGAATGCATTGGACGAAGCGCTGGAAATCGGCATCGACAATATCCGCGCGCAGATCGATCGGACCGCGCAGCTATTGCGCGAGCGGTTGGCCGCGATGCCGGGCGTGTCCGTACTCGACCAGGGTGTCGAACGATCCGGTCTGGTGTCGTTCAACGTCGCCGGACTCGACACCATGTCGGTGCGACGCGCATTGGCGGCACACGGCATCACGATCGGCTCGAATGGCGTCGCATATACACCGTTCGATATGACGATCAGAGGGCTGACGCAGATCGCGCGCGCATCGGTCAGCTATCTAACCACTGACGCCGAAGTTGATAAATTGCTGGCTGGAATACGGACGTTGGCGCATTAAGTACTCAAAGCGAGTTTTGCGTCAATCAAATGAATAGAAGCGTCTCTTTCAACTCTCTCGCCCGCCCACGACCATGAACTCCGCCTTATCGCACCGCCTCGATTTATCAAGGTTTCCGCGGCACGCGCTTCTCGAAGGCCCGACGCCAATTCAGCACCTTGCGCGTCTGAGCGCTCGCCTCGGCGGCGCGGACATCTACGTCAAAAGAGAAGATCTGACGGGATTGGGTGGCGGCGGCAACAAGCTGCGCAAGCTCGAATTCCTGATTGGCGAAGCGCTCGCGCGTGGCGCGGACACCATCATTACCGTCGGCGCACGTCAATCGAACCATGCGCGCCTGACGGCGGCCGCGGCGGCTCGCGTCGGACTTCAATGCGAACTGGTGCTGACGAGAACCGTGCCCCGTTCCGATCACGACTACATGGAGAACGGCAACGTGCTGCTCGATGCGCTATTCGATGCTCGCGTGCACGATCTTCCCGGCGCGGCCAACGCACTGCAATTCGCCGAAGAACGCGCGAACGAGTTGCAGACGCAGGGCCGTAACGTGTATGTGTGTCCGTTGGGCGGTTCGAGCCCGGCCGGCTGCCTCGGCTATGCGGATTGCGCCGCTGAAATCGTCGCGCAATCGCAGGCGCAAAACGTGGCTTTCGATCGCATCGTGGTGCCGAACGGAAGCGGCGGCATGCATGCGGGACTGGTTGCAGGTTTGGTTGCGCTGGGCCTGGATCCGTCACGTATTGCGGCATTCACGGTGTATGGGAATGCCGGGCATGCGCGCACGATTACCCTGGATAAAGCGAATCAGACGGTTCGATTGATCGACCCAAGCCTAAGCGTGAATGATGACGCGATCTCGATCGACGAGGCGCAGCTTGGACCCGGCTACGGCATTCCGACCGATAACATGCGCGCTGCCGTTCGGCTGATGGCATCGACGGAAGGTCTGCTGCTCGATCCCGTGTATAGCGGCAAAGCTTTTGCCGGGCTCGTAGAAAACGTGACTACCGGCAAGTATCCGGCCGGACAGAAAATTCTATTCGTGATGAGCGGCGGACTTCCGGGGCTATTTGCCTATCGGAACGAGTTCTAAGCGATGAAGCGCCACGAAAGTGAATCGCAGAAGAAGCGGAGACAACGCGATGGTCTGATACGGGCCGGCGTTGTCTGAAGAAAGCGCGAAGCGCTTGAAGATTCGAATCGACGATTCGAAATGGTGCCCAGGGCGGGATTTGAAAAATGCCCGGAATCGGCTTTCCGGCAAGGGTCTGTTGATTTTTCAGGAGTGACATACCACCCGATATACCACCAGAAACGGCATGTTGATCGAGGTATCCGCTATGAGCTAGCGTTGACAAAAATTCGGCAGGATGACCGGGACCTCTCCATCAACAGGCAACAAATCACACAGACTTTTCTACAACCGCGAGGAAAGCCTGGCCAGGTTCGACTCCTCCGCCGCCCGGCCACCGTAAATCCGACTTGCCAACTCACACTTCGCGGCTGCGCATAGTGGCCAGTCTCTAACCCACGTCAGCCGTATCTGCCAACCGTTGCCAAGAGACGCCCGACATGGTTTGCTGCAGGCAGCAGGGTCCAACAACCGCCCGGAAAGCCGCGCCAGGTTTGACTCCCGCTTTCCCAGCCCGCCGCCTACCCATTATCCTACCCATACACCACCCGCCGCAAACCCAGCGTTGGGCCTGACAGGGGTCCCATAGCGCCGCCGATACCGTCAGTGATACCGGCATTTCCTCCCGGCACTCAACGGCTTTAGGTGGATCGCGTCGGAAGACGAGGGCGCTCGTTGCTGGCGATTCGATCCAGTTAATAGCCAGTCGGCTTTCACGGGCTCCCTCCACCATCTGCCGCGAAATCAAACGCAACAGTGGACCGGACGGCTATCGGGCAAGCCGTGCCGACCAGCTTGCCTAGGATCGGGCGCAACGGCCCAAACTCTGCAAACTGGTTGAACACCGGATGTTGGCACGCATCGTGGCAGACAAACTCCAGCTGGAATCGTCACCCCAGCAGATCGCCGGATGGCTCAGGCTGGCATACCCGGGCAACGAGGATTTCCACGTGTCACACGAGACCATCTATCGCAGTCTCTTCATCCAGGCACGCGGTGCCCTGAAGAAGGAACTGCTGGACCATTTGCGGCGCACCCGGGCCATGCGCCGTTCGCGCCATCACACACAGAAGACGGATGATCACGGCAGGATTCGCGACACGGTATCGATCAGCGAACGTCCAGCGACAGTTGAAGACCGCGCGGTACCGGGACACTGGGAAGGCGATCTGCTGTGCGGCAGCGCGAACAGCCAGATTGCGACGCTCGTCGAGCGCCAGACACGCTACGTGATGCTGGTGAAGATAGCCAGCAAGGACAGCGAGACGGTCATCAATGCACTCCTCAGGCATGCCTGCAAGTTGCCACAGGAACTTTATAAATCGCTAACATGGGATCGTGGAACGGAGATGGCCAACCACAGACGTTTCACCGTTGCCACAGACATTGCCGTCTACTTCTGCGACCCGCAACATCCCTGGTAGCGTGGGTCGAATGAGAACACCAATGGACTATTGAGGCAGTACATCCCGAAAGGTACCGATCTGTTGGTGCATTCACTACTATAACCACGAGCGTATCAAGCTCGAACTCAATGGGCTGAGTCCCGTGCAATACAGGACCCAGCTTCTGGCGGCCTAGAAACTTACCGTCCAACTTGGTGGGGTGAAGTTCATGGCGAGCCCGTTTTTTAGTGGGCGACACGTCGACGGCCGTGTGTCGGACAACCCTCGCGTCAGTCGCGGAACATCGAACGGCTCTATTCCGATGGTTGACGATCAGCAGGCCCAAGGCACGCCAGATGGGCTCAAGGTAGACGTCAGGACATCCGGGGTGCTGTCGCTCTGTCAGGTAATCCACCAAGTTTTTATTACTTTGGCGGATTTTGGCGAATCAGGCGTCCGTTCAAAGCTAGGCGATATGTTTCAGTGGCCGGTTTCACCCGTGACAGTCACATATGACAGGAATTCGCATACATGTTCCCGATAAAGAATGTGTTATGCGCGGAGGCCAATGCCGAAATTGTATCCATGCGTGTATCGCGTTTCTTCTTGTAAGACTTGGGCCTCAAACACGGCCTGGGAGGAACTGCGCCGGAAGCGTCTTTGTCCACCGGCCTATCGGCCTTTGAAGGTTGGAGCCTTTGAAGGTCGGAATCAACGCGAAGGAGATCATCGATGCAGAAGGGACGTGTTGCCGCGCTCGATGCAGGCCGGGCGCTTGCGATCGTCGGGGTCGTTGCAGTACACCTGTCGTTTCAGTTTCCCAATTTGCCGGGAGGCGTAACACTGCTTGCGCAAATGGGCCAGTACGGCGTGCAGCTTTTCTTCGTGATCAGCGCGATTACGATCTTCATGACGCTCGAAATGGATCACGAGCGTTGCGCGGGCGCGGGTCACGTCACGCTGCGCTTCTATATCAAGCGCTTCTTTCGTATCGCGCCGTTGTATTACGCGGCGATCGCGGTCTATGGCCTCATCAGCTACGGCGCGATGCGCTCAGGCATCGAGCGTGCATGGATTCTGGGCGCGCATGGCCCGATGGACGTATTGCTCAACATGGTCTTCCTTCATGCGCTGTCGCCGACCGCGATCAACAACGTCGTGCCGGGCGGCTGGTCGATCGGTGTGGAGATGCTTTTCTATCTGATCGCGCCGTTGCTGTTCTTTCTGGCGATGAACCGCACGCGCCTGTTGCTGGCCACCATCCTGATGCTGGGCCTGTCGCTCGCGGTGCTGTCGATGAGCGATTGCAACGGCACGCTCGAATGCAATGTGGCCAACAATACGTTCAGCTACTTCTGGCCGCCGGTACAGGGGCCGTGCTTCATCGTCGGCATGTGGGCGTGGTACGCGTTCCGCTCGCATTTGCTCGGCGCATCCGATGTGACCGGGCGCGTGTCGTGGCTCTATCTGTTGCTTGCGTTGGGCTTCGCGCTCGTCACGGCCGCGCTCGGTGTATGGCTCGACAAGGCAAATGCGCTCGCGCCTGTATTCGCCGCGTGCAGTGCGGTGGCGTTCCTGCTGTTCGTGTGCTCGCGCCATGCCCGCAAGGAACGCGAGAAAGGGCATGCGGCGCCGAGCATGCCCTTGGTTCGACGCTGCGCCGCGGCCCTCGGGCGCGAAAGTTATGGCATTTATCTCTGGCACTTCATCTGCGTCTATATGACCTTTCATTTCTTCGACGGACTGTTCGGCGAGGAGAGCGGCGAGACGTCGCTCATGCTTTTCGGGGCGACGCTGATTGCAGTGCTGTTCGTGTCCTACGGTCTGTCGCGCGTGTCGGACCGGCTGATTCAGGGGCGCGCCACGCGCCTGTCGAAGCGCCTGCTCGCCACGGTCGACCGGCGCTTTCATTTGACGACCGAGCGCCTATGAAAGCGCCCGGCTTCGATTCATCTCCGCGGGCACGGGCCGCTGAATCGAAGCCGGCCCGCGCGTGAGATAAAGCACGATGCTCGCGGCAAGCGTGATCGCTTCAGTGACGGCCACAGTCATTCAGATGCCACGCGGTCCGAGCCATTCGGTCAGCAGCCAGAGCATCGTCAGCAGCAACAGCCAGCTGCGCGCAGCAGCGCGACGATCATCGATGCAAGCGGCGCCTCGATGGCCGTCTGATATCCACTCACGGCGACATACTGTGTTCGCTGGGCAATATGGGAAAGTGCGGCTAGCCATGCCAACTCAGCTACCGGACAGGTCACGCAACAAAGCCTCTGTTACGCTGAATGTTGTGCGAAAGGATTGATGGGCTGAACCTTCTCGCGATTTTTAACACGGTCGAGCATCTGACACGTGTCCCAGTCAGCGACCAGCGCTTCGAACCCGCGCACGACGTTCGACTCCATAGCTTGCAGACCGGCGTCTCCCTGAAAGTTCGAGCTAA
This sequence comes from Paraburkholderia sp. BR10923, assembly GCF_040948765.1. Taxonomy (NCBI): domain Bacteria; kingdom Pseudomonadati; phylum Pseudomonadota; class Betaproteobacteria; order Burkholderiales; family Burkholderiaceae; genus Paraburkholderia; species Paraburkholderia sp. BR10923. The sequence continues at coordinate 38,536 of NZ_JBFPKO010000002.1, forward strand.
AGGCAGAGTGAAACCGGTACTGGAAGTATCCAGAGACCTCCTGGATGCGCTGTGGTGTGCCCGAGTCGATGTACATTACCGACTCGGAAGAGAACGGGTCGTAGTAAATCACGTTGGGATAGTCAGTCTTGACTGCGACGCACGGTGTCTCGCTGACAAGGAGTGACCCGACTAGTTGGATGGAGCCCTTCATTCCTCTCGGGGTCTTGAAGACCCAGATACGCTTAGGCAATCGCTGTGTCAGCTCCAGGATTTTTGTATTGTTCGAGCCGAAATACCCGACCGGTCCTTCCTTCAGATTTTGCTCGAGTTTCTGCCAATAGTAAAAAATGTCCATGGAGTGTCTGAGTGGCGAGTTCATTGAAGTTTTTGCAGCTCTCATTTTACTAAACCAGCCTGGAGACGCGATTTGGAGACAGATGTTTCCAGTGCGGCGCGGGCATTCCCGGGGGAAGACCTTGCCGCATGTCTCGAAGTCTCGAAATCGATGTCGGCGCGCCGCTGCTACTGACGCGGCGGGCGACGCGGCTGGACGACGATCGTGTCTGCGAGGCGACTGTCTTTCACATCCGGCCAGAGCGGCATGAATTCGTCGTGACGAGCGGGGTCGAGGGAAAGCTCGCAAGTTGAACCGGCTAGACCCGGTCAAAAATTGTCATTCGCCCCTACTGCCGAACAGACGTTCAGACGGTTTGCGCTGCAACGACCGGATGGCGCTCGATGATCACGACTTCCTGGCCATCCTTCTGCACCTGATACGCGGCTGTCACACCGACCAGCCGCCACCGAGCACGATAACTTTCATGATGTCCCTCAGATGCCACAGGACAGCCGGCCATTCACGGCTGGACCGTGTCGCTTCGTTTTTTGTGCTGCGCCACCAACGATTCCTGCGTGGCAGCGGGCACCGGCGCGTAATGGCTGAGTTCGATACTGTAGCTGCCGTGTCCACCGGCGATCGCGTTCAGACGCGACTGATAGTGGTTGAGCTCGGCAAGCGGCACCTGTCCTGCAACGACCACGGCGTTCCCGGCGGACGGGCGGGAGCCATGAACCTGGCCGCGCCGCGACGACAGATCGCCGATTATTTCGCCCATTGCCGGTTCTGGCGTTGTTACCTCGATATCCACGATAGGTTCGAGCACGATGGGCTGGGCTTTGAGCACCGCATCGATGAAGGCTTTGCGCCCGGCGGTGACGAATGCCACCTCTTTTGAGTCGACCGAATGGCTCTTGCCGTCGACGACCGTGACGCGCACGTCCTGCATCGGGACACCGGCAAGAGGCCCGCTTTCTATCACCTGAAGAATACCTTTTTCCACGGCGGGAATGAACTGGCCAGGGATGGCGCCGCCCTTGACAGCGTCGACGAATTCGAACCCCGCGCCTCGCGGCAGCGGCTCCACGCGCAGCATCACTTCACCAAACTGCCCGGCGCCACCGGATTGCTTCTTGTGGCGGCAGTGTCCCTCGGCGCTTGCGCCGATGGTCTCGCGATAGGCGATTTTCGGCGGCCGTGTCACGACTTCGAGCTTGTACTGGTCGGACAGACGCTCCAGCATATAGCGCAAATGCAACTCGCCGAGGCCTCGCACCACGGTCTCGTTGGTGCTCGCCTCGCGTTCGATGTGTAGACACGGGTCTTCCGCGCTCAGCTTCTGCAGTGCTTCCCACAGCCGCTGCTCGTGGCCCGGGCGCGCCGGCTCGATCGCGAGACCATAGATGGGCGTCGGCAAGTCCGGCGGGACGAGGTGAATGTTGCCGTCGTCGGCCGCGTCGTGTAGCACGGCATCGAGGCCGACGTCGTCGGCCTTGGCCACCGCGCAGATATCGCCGGGACCGGCTCGCAGGACCTCGACGTGCTCCTTGCCCTGCAACATCAACAGATGGGCGACCCGGAACGGCTGCCGCCTGTCGCCGATATACAGCAGGCTATCGCGCTCGATCGTCCCCTGATAGATGCGGAACACGGCGATCTTGCCAATGTAAGGGTCGATCACGATCTTGAAGGTGTGGGCCAGCACGTGCTTGTCGGCGACGGGTTCGGCACGCACGACTTCCTTGTGGGAGCCGGCGTCGCGGTAGAACTGCGGCGGGTTGCCTTCCAGCGGATTGGGCAGGAGCCGGACAAACACATCGAGGAGAGCCTCGATGCCGGCGCCATTGGTCGCCGAGGTGAAACACACCGGCACCAGATGGCCCTCGCGCAGCGCACGCTCGAAAGGCTCGTGCAACTGCTCCGGGCGGATCGCCTCGCCTTGCTCCAGGTATAGCTCCATCAGCTCCGGGTCGAGTTCGATCACCTGATCGACCAGCGCACTGTGCGCAGCTTCAACGGACAGGAAATCGGCGTCTCCAGCAGGGTTGAAAAAGCAGTCCACCACCTGGCGGCCGTGCTGCGCCGGCAGGTTAACAGGCAGGCATTCCCTGCCGAAGGTTTGCTGGATTTGCGCGAGTAGCGCTGGAAGGTCGACCTTTTCTTCATCGATACCATTCACGATGATCATTCTGCAAAGCTTACGTTCGCTCGCCCAATTCATCATGCGCCGGGTGGTCATTCCGATGCCGGTCTGCGCATGGATGACGATGGCGACCGTCTCGACGGCCGGCAGCGCACTGAACGACGGCCCGGAAAAGTCGGGGTAACCGGGCGTATCGAGCAGATAGATGCGAGTGTCGCGGTAATGAAGGTGCGTGACGGTGGAGTTGAGCGAGTGGTGATACTTCCGCTCGAGCGGTTCGAAATCGCAGACCGTAGTCCCTCGCGCGACGCTGCCGGGCGCATGGAGCGCGCCGCCGTGGTACAGCAGCGCTTCCACAAGCGAGGTCTTGCCGCTGCCGGCATGCCCGGCCAGAGCGATGGTGCGGATCATATCGGGGCTATAGCGCATGTTCGCCCTCTCGTCGTGGTGAGGCCATTGTTGGCGAAAACCAGCCTGTTCGCCGCGCGTGTTAATCGGACGATTCAGGTAGCCGCAAGCTCACTCCCATTGTGGCTGATTCAACACCATGCCGTGCTGCCCCTTGTAGGCGGCGAGAGCTGGCGGCGACCAACCGTCGAGCATCATCTTTGGCGCGAGTTGCCAGACTTCGATGCCAAGCGGCCGGCACACTTCCTGCGGATCGCGCGCGTCGGGGCCCCACACTGGCACTGACAGATCGCCACCTAGGCAGGTCGACAGTGCGCACAGCAAATCGATCCACGCGAAGAATTCGAGGTAATCGCCTTTCTTCGCTGGACGTAGCGCTGGCGGACAAACTCGATCGAACCGCCTACGCTGTCATGCAACAAACGGGCGGACCGATTTCGGCGGAGCACGGAATCGGCGTGCTGAAACGCCCCTACCTCGCCTGCACGCGCAGCGATGCTGAAATAAGCCTGATGCGTCGGCTCAAGATAGCGCTCGATCCCAAGCATATCCTGAATCCCGGCGAAGTGCTGTGACGCCGCACAGCACCTCGGATATTGAGCCGCAAAGGCGAATATCTGGTGAAGCGGTCCTTCGAATGTCCGACAGCATGTCCGGTCGAACGGCTGCAACTGGCCCGAACTGAGTCTCACACCGCTTTGACTTGGGCTGCCGGACGGCGAACCATGCGAAGTGCATGAGTCACCCCTGAACCGCCCGGATCAGAGCAAGGATCACCTAAGAAGTACAGCCGCCGCACGGTCCGTCGAGTTGATCGGCGAATAGTCGACCGTAACAGTGGCTTTGAGAAGGCCTAGGGCAAACACTCCTCCTCCAACGCCATCGAGAAAACTATCAAGGAACGCACAACAAGCCGTTGTCGGGTGGGAGCAAATTCTGCTGAAAACCAACTTGCCTGAAGTCCAAGTCGCACTAGACTTGGTGCGTCAATCTCTTGAAGAGTTGATGTGGTGCCAGTGCCACTGGGTTGGCTGCTTCCCGTGGGCACCTAAAGGGCGAGCGGGTTTCGAAATTTCCCGGAATCTTCCTGACATCTGGAGTCGCTCATGCCTTCGCCATCGCGCTACACCGCGCTCGTGCTTTCAAACGTCAATCCGGTCTTTGCTTCTATTGCGGTTATCCAATGTGGGACGGCAGCGCTGAGCCGTTCATTGAGCGATACAACATCTCCCGCCGTCAAGCGCCGCAACTGCACTGCACAGGCGAGCATCTTCGTGCTCGGGTTGATGGGGGCGCGAATTGCAAGCGGAACATTGTTGCAGCCTGCCGAGTTTGTAATGCACGGCGACACCATAGAAAGGTCGCGCGCGATCCGAACGAACACAGGATGTATGTTCAGCGATGCGTGGATCGAGGAAAGTGGCATGCCAAATAGGTCTTCGACAATCCTGCCTTGGCCACGTTACGCCAACATTTAGCGCAGGCAGGGGTGGCGAATCTCCAAGCGGCCTGAGCGCTTCGGCTGATCAACCGCCAGTCGGCGATATGCGAACGTCCGAAGTTTGGAAGCTTGAGACATGCGAATGGCGGACTCGCGACGCCAGCCGAAGTCCGAAGCTGGCCGGCTGTACTCATCCACAGAAGCCGCCCGAAAGCTGCCGTCGAAGCGTTCAACGGCACCTCAACAGAACCAGCGTTGAACTGGTGCTCTCGGCCAGGAAAGGACGTTCGACAGAGCCGTATAGATCGTCGACAATGCAATGGTCCTCGGAACGAATGAACTGCATTCGGTTCGAAGCACCGGATCACATTGTTGATTTCCCTCCGTGCCAATATCACAATTCACGTATGTCCCGTGCAGAACGCCTCCTTCAACTCCTGCAAGTGTTACGTCGTTATCGACGTCCCGTGAGCGGCCAAACTCTCGCCAATGAGCTCTGCGTAAGCACTCGCACCTTGTACCGGGACATCGCCAGTTTGCAGGCCCAGGGCGCACTCATCGAGGGGGCGCCGGGCATTGGCTATGTGATGAAGCCGGGCTTCATGCTACCACCCATCATGTTCCGCTCGGAGGAACTCGATGCTTTGGTGCTTGGCATGCGCTGGGTGGCCGATCGCTGCGACGAGACGCTATCAGGGGGTGCGCTCGGCGCGCTTGCAAAGATAGCGGCCGTGCTGCCCGCCGAACTGCGCCGCGAGCTAGAGGAATCTTCGCTGCTGGTCGGCGCGCCGTTGACGAGACCTGCCCACACGATCTCGCCGGACCTGCTGCGTGCCGCGGTCCGTGCAGAGTTGAAGCTCGAGATTACCTACGTGGACGGCAGCGGCATTCAATCGCGGCGCGTCGTTTGGCCCTTTGCCCTGGTGTATTTCGACCAGGCACGGGTGCTGATGTGTTGGTGCGAGCTTCGAGCCGATTTTCGGAATTTCCGTTCGGATCGGATCTTGAGCGTCGAGCAAAAGATGGAGCGCTATCCCAAGCGGCGTTCCACTCTGCTTCGAGAATGGCGCAAACTCAATCAGGTCGCTAGTCGCACGATACTGCCAGAATCTGACAGCATGCCCCAGTAGACTGAAGCTCTTTTAAAGGAGCTTAAAATGAAGTTTGCATCGGTTCGACTGGTAACCGCAGATATTGAACGGCTGGTCGAGTTTTATCAGAGGCTGTCCGGGATCGAGGCTGTGCGGCTAGCCGATGGGTTTGCCGAAATGCGATTCGCGAGCACGACCCTCGCGATTTCATCTGAGCACCTGATCAAGCTTTTCAATGTCGGAGCGGCCACTGCCGCAGCCAATCAATCGGCAATCCTGGAGTTCGAAGTGGAGGACGTCGACATGGTGTTCGAACGGATGAAAGCGTCCGGTAAAACCATCGTGATGCCGGCGACATTGATGCCTTGGGGCAATCGCTCGCTACTGCTGCGCGACCCGGATGGAAATCTCGTCAATATATTTTGTCGGCCCGTGCGTTGAGAAAGCCCGCCGTCGCAGTGGCCCGGTGCTCGCATGAATGGCCGTTTCTGGAAGACCCGAACGTCTCTTGTGGGTTGAAAAGAGCCGGACTCTGTGGGAGTCAGTACGGCGAGTATGAGACATTCAACAGCGCCCTGAAGATCGTAGAGCTATGCAGGGTGGTGACCGACCGTTCAGGATGGAGAGTTTAAGAGTGGATGAGGGAGCGGGTAAAGAATAGATCTGCGCCGTCGCGGGACGAGCGTGAATGACCCTCTTCAGGGTCATCGAAGGACTCTTCGCGTTTAGGGTTGTTCGATGCCTGCCCTCATTCACATTGCTGTGAGCGTGCCGCGGCGCCGACGGCCAGGCGTCGAATAAGCCTAAACGGCACTTCTCACGTCAATGAACGAGTCTTCGCGACCCACTGCTGCCACTCGAACTCCGCCCTCCGTAATGGCCGCTTGCCAAGCTATATCGGTGATTCACATACACCTTGCCTATCCAGTCCAGGTGCTAGGTGGCGCTCGCATACTCATTACCCCCGCAATCCGTCATGTACTGGGTAAATGGCTTGGCCGAATCCGATCCGAGCTCTGTGAGGGCCGAAGGCGTTCCTTGACAGTGCGTCCATGCTTCATGATTGGGCGCCGCTGCCCCTGTATCGCCCGCTCGGACAGGCTTGCAACGACCCAAGGTACGCCAGTCCCGGCAACGAATCTCTGGCATGGATATCGCTTAAAGCGTTGCAGAGTATAAGCGGCTAGCGTCGGCGTATCTGACCGGCGTGGGGCATTGCTCTTGGGGCGCATCGCGCGCCTACGTCGACCAGCCTCGACGTTCGAACGGAATCGTCCGGATTCCGTCGACAGGAAGCGTTGCGTGAATCGCCCCGAATCTTCCTCGATCGTCATCCGGCACGCCGAGCGCATAGCGCCCGACACGTTCTTACGTCCGCATGGTCTTCCTACGTTCTAACAGGGGAGCCCTTTTCATGCGTGTATTGAATCGCATCTTGAGCAGCATCGTTCTGGCCGCGAGTATTTGTTCGACGACATCGGCGCACGCCGACGATCACATCACCATCCTGACGAGCTGGTATGCGCAGGCCGAGCACGGCGGCTTCTATCAGGCGCAGGCCACGGGCCTCTACAAGAAAGCCGGGCTCGACATCACGATCAAGATGGGCGGCCCGCAGGTCAACGGTATGCAGTTGCTCGTCGGCGGCCAGGCTGATTTCATTCTCGGCTACGACTTCCAGGTGCTGTCGAGCGTCGAGGCGGGGATTCCTGTGACGACGGTCGCCGCCTCGTTCCAGTTCGACCCGCAAGGCATGCTCACGCACGACGACGTGAAGAGCCTCGCGGACCTCAAAGGCAAGACGATCCTCGTCGCGGGCTCCGGCCGCACGTCGTGGTGGCCTTGGCTCAAGGAGAAGTATGGCTATAGCGACGGTCAGACGCGTCCCTATACGTTCAACATCCAGCCGTTCTTCGCTGATGCGAACGTCGCGATGCAGGCGTATCCGTCATCCGAGACGTTCCAGGCCGATCGCGCGAACGTGAAAACGCACTTTTTCCTTTTTGCCGACGCCGGCTATCCGCCCTACAACACCACCATCGTCGGCATGAAGAAGACTCTTGCCGAGAAGCCCGATGTGGTCGCGCGCTTCGTGAAGGCGTCGATGGAAGGCTGGAAAAGCTATCTCGCCAATCCGGCGCCGGGCAACGCGCTCATCAAGAAGGACAATCCCGAGATGACTGATGCGCAGCTCGCGTTTGGCGTGGCGCAACTGAAGAAGCTGAAGCTCGTGACGGGCGGAGATGCATCGACGCTCGGCATCGGCGCGATGACCGACACGCGCTGGAAGAAGACTTACGACTACATGGTCGGCGCGAAGCTGCTCAAAGCGAGCACCGACTACAAGAGCGCCTATACGCTGCAGTACATCCAGAACGCGAAGGTCATGCCCTGAGCGGGCGTCACGGAATCAAGGAGTCCGATCATGCTGGTCACACGTCAGAAAGTCTTGCGCCGCTTCTGGTACGCGGTCATGCCGATCTCGCAACTGGACGAAGGTCCGCAGCCGTTCACGCTGCTTAACGAACCGATCGTCCTGTGGAAAGGCGCGGGCGGAAAACCGCATGCGCTGCGCGACCGCTGTTGCCATCGCACGGCGAAGCTGTCGAAGGGATTCGTCGATGCCGATGGCAACATCGCCTGCGGCTATCATGGCTGGACCTACGACTGCAGCGGCAAGTGCGTGCGCATTCCGCAAAACGCGGGCGGCGAGATTCCCTCGCGCGCGATCGTGCAGTCGTATCGCTGCGAGGAGCGCTACGGTTACGCGTGGGTTGCGCTCGACGATCCGCTGCAGCCGATTCCCGAATTTGCCGAGGAAAACGCACCGGGCTACCGGCGCATCCTGCAGTTCTACGAACAGTGGAACACGAGCGCGCTGCGCATGATGGAGAATTCGTTCGACAACTCGCACTTCAGCTTCGTGCACAAGTCGAACTTCGGTCTCTTCGACAATCCGAAGCCATCGAAGTACGAGTTCCGTCCGAACGAATGGGGCTTTGAGGCCGAGACGCGCGTGCCGATCCGCAACCCGCAAGCGAGCTTCCGGATCACGGGCACCACCGACGACATCACCGAGCGCCATCTGATGAACCGATGGTACGTGCCGTTCGCGCGGCGCTTCGGCTGCATGTATCCGGCAAGCGGCGTGCATCACATCATCTACAACTGCGCAACGCCGATCGACGACAGAACGATGATGCTCGTGCAATGGCTCTATCGCAACGACACCGAAGCGCAATGTTCGACCCAGGAGCTGATCGACTGGGACCGGCCGATCACCGATGAAGACCGCGAGATTCTCGAAACCACCGACTACGACGCGTGCATCGACGTGCGCCGCCAGCAGGAATGCCACATGGCATCCGATCAGCCCGGACTGCTGATGCGCCGCATGCTGCTCGAGCTACTCGAAGGGCATGGCGAGCACGAAGTGTTCCGCATCGATACAGAGGAGGCATGAGGCCATGAGCGAAGACAGCAAAGACACGGCGCTCGCCGTCCAGCGTATCGACAAGGTCTATCCGAACGGCACGATCGCACTGGACGATATACGCCTCACCATCGGCGCGGGAGAATTCGTCTCGCTGCTCGGACCGTCGGGTTGTGGCAAGAGCACGCTGCTCAAGATGTTCGCCGGCATCGAGACACCCACGCACGGTCACATGCGGTGGTGGGGCCAGCCGTTCAGCGTCGTCGGATCGGTCGGGCGGCGCATGTCGATGGTGTTCCAGGAAGCCACGCTGATGCCCTGGGCGTCGATTGCCGACAACGTGCGCCTGCCACTCGACCTCGCGCACGTACCACGACGCGAAGCCGACGCGCGTGTCGCCCTTGCGCTCGCGAACGTCGGTCTTGGCGACTTCGGCACGGTGCGTCCGCGCGAGCTGTCGGGCGGGATGCAGATGCGTGCGTCGCTGGCACGGGCGCTCGTCACGGAACCCGACCTGCTGCTGCTCGACGAGCCATTCGGCGCGCTCGACGAATTCACCCGCAACAAGCTCGATGCTGATCTGCGCGCGCTCTGGAGGAAGCGCGGCATGACCGTGGTGTTCGTCACGCACAGCATCTACGAGGCGGTGTATCTGTCGGGACGCGTGGTTGTGATGCAGGCGCGGCCCGGGCGCATCATCGCCGACGTGCCGATCGGCGGGCCGGCCGAACGCGACGAAGCGTATCGCGTTTCGGCACCCTTCATGCAGCATTGCAAGGCGCTGTCGGACCTGATCACCGACGCGCATCTGGCATCGAATGAAGACAGGCAGGTCGATACCCAGGGAGCGCAATCATGAGTAGTCAGACGCTTGTAACGAAGCCTGCGATGCATTCGAAAGCCGAGCGCCGGCGCAGCCCTGCGCTGTTACAGCGGCCCGGCGTGGCGAAGGCGATGGCGCCCTGTGTCGTCGGCATATTGATGCTGCTGGTCTGGGAAGGCTGGTGCGCGCTCTTCAAGGTGCCGGTGTATCTCGTGCCCGCGCCGCACGACATCGCGCTGCAATTGGTCGCCGATGGTCCGATGCTCGTCATGAGTCTTCTCGCGACGCTCAAGATCACGCTGCTCGCCTTCGCACTCGCAACAGTCCTGGGCGTGGCGGTCGCACTGCTGTTCGCGCAAAGTCCGCTGATCGAGGCGAGCTTTTTTCCTTACGCGATCTTGCTGCAGGTCACGCCAGTTGTCGCGATTGCGCCGCTGATCATCATCTGGGTGAAGGACACGACGTTCGCGCTCGTGATCTGCGCGACGCTCGTCGCGTTGTTCCCTATCATCTCGAACACCGCACTCGGCTTGCGCAGCGTTAATCCGGGCCTTGTCAGCCTGTTTCGCATCAATCGCGCGACACGCTGGCAGACGCTTTTGCGTCTGCGCATCCCGAGCGCGCTGCCGTATTTCTTCGGCGGCTTGCGGATTTCGAGCGGACTTTCGCTGATCGGTGCGGTCGTCGCGGAGTTCGTCGCGGGAACCGGCGGCAGCGGCTCGGGTCTGGCTTATCAGATTCTGCAGGCGGGATTCCAGTTGAACATTCCGCGCCTTTTTGCGGCGCTCTTTCTGATCACGCTCACGGGCGTGGTGCTGTTCGGCATCACCGTGTGGGTCGCGCGCATCGGCTTGCGCGGCTGGCACGAGAGCGAACTCTGAGACCATCAATATGAGCATACTGATTCGCAATGCAGCGGCCATCATGACCGGTGGCGACGGCAGCGCCGAAGAACCGGCGCGCGTGGATGGACCGGACATCCGCATCGAAGGCGAGACGATCGCAGCGATTGGCAGGCTCGCGCCGCGCGAGGGCGAGACGATCGTCGATGCCTCCGATTGCGTGGTCTATCCGGCGTGGGTCAACACACATCATCATCTTTTCCAGTCGCTGCTCAAGGGCGATCCTTCGGGACTCAACGCCTCCCTCACGCCGTGGCTCGCCGCGACGCCGTATCGTTTTCGCGTACTCTTCGATGAGAAGCGCTTCCGCCTCGCTGCCCGCATCGGGTTGATCGAACTGATGCGCTCGGGATGCACGACGGTCGCGGACCACAACTACCTGTACTACCCGGGCATGCCGTTCGACAGTTCGGCGATTCTCTTCGACGAAGCGGACAAGCTCGGCCTGCGCTTCGTGCTGCTGCGCGGCGGTGCGACGCGCACGCGCCAGCTCGAAGCCGAGTTGCCGACCGCGCTTCGGCCTGAGTCGCTCGATGCATATCTCGCCGATATCGAGCGGCTGGCATCGACTTATCACGATGCATCACCGCGCGCGATGCGTCGTGTCGCGATGGCGCCGACCACCGTGCTCTATTCGATTTCGCCGCACGAGATGCGCGAGACCGCCCGCGTCGCGCGCAGGCTCGGCTTGAGGATGCACAGTCATCTGTCGGAGACGGTCGGCTATCAGGACAGCGCGAAGGCGATCCATGGTGCGACGCCCGTCGAGTTCTGCGGCGAATACGACTGGCTCGGCGACGATGTCTGGTTCGCGCATCTCGTCAAGCTCGATGCGCGCGAGATCGCGCTGCTCGCCGAGACTGGGACCGGGGTCGCGCATTGTCCGCAATCGAACGGGCGGCTCGGCAGCGGCATCGCGCCGGTGCGCCAGATGGCGGACGCGGGCGTGCGAGTGTCGATCGGCGTCGATGGCGCGGCGTCCAACGAAGCCGCCGACATGATCTCCGAGGTCCACATGGCGTGGCTCGCGCAGCGCGCGCGGCGCGGCATGGCGGCGCAACCTGTCTATCGCGGCGGCACGTTCGAAGGCGGCGCCGACGCCGCTTCGGTGGAAGAAGTCGTGCACTGGGGGACGGCGGGTGGCGCGCGCGTGCTTGGGCTCGAAGGCGTCGGGCGAATTGCGTCGGGCTACTCGGCCGATATCGCCGTGTACCGGCTCGACGATCCCCGCTACTTCGGTCTGCACGATCCAGCGATCGGACCGGTGGCGTCGGGCGGACGGCCGACGGTCGCGGCACTATTCTCGGCGGGACGCTGCGTGGTGAAGGACGATGCCGTGGCGAATGTCGATCTCGGCGAACTGCGACGGCAAGCGCTGGCCGAGGTCAGCGGCATACTGGCAGAAGTGGCGTAACGGCGGCTCTCGCCCGCCTGTGTATTTCCGGTGGCGAAGTCAGGCCTGCTACGGCGGCCCTCGACTGCATCAGGAACTCCCGGCGCGCGTTGGTGACCTGAGGCAGGCGCCACTCCGACATATTCGCGACATGCCACGCTCGCTCAATCGGTGTAGACGGCACGGGAAGCCTCGCCAGGAGTCCCGCCTGCATCTCGAGCGCACACGCGTGCAGCGAAAGGAACGCCACGAGTCCCGCTTCGACGAGCGGCTTGATCGCGTCATTGCTCGATAGCTCGGACGCGTCATGCAGCTTCAACCAGGCCGCTTCGACAAGACGTCCAATCGCGACACGCGTACCCGAGCCGCGCTCCCTGACGAGCAGGTTCGCCGACTCGAGATCGGTCAGGTGAAAATGCTTTGCGCGCATGAGCGGATCGACCACGCCTTTCATGCGAAACGGAACCACATCCGCTTCGAGCACACGCGCTACAGAGATCGCGCATAACTGGATGGGTACAACCGGCCATGAACGGTCTGTCGTAATGTGCTCGCGAGCGTCCGCTCAAGAGCCAGGTTTCTGACAATTTGGTGATTGCGCGAGATACGACCGCCGGGGGTAAAGGACGACGGGATCAGTTTGGCGTCACATGTCGGGGCAGGTCGACCCGGTCCTGGTTGAACGCGTTGGTAAAAAACTGCACGAGGTCGTCGCGAGCCTGTTGCCGTGCCTGCGGATCGGGACGCACACGAATGGTGCCTCCATGACGGCGGTTGGCCCCTGGATCGTTGAATTCGCGCGGGCCGTCGAATACGTCGAACTCGTGGGTGGCGCCGGGAAAGCTGCGTATCGACAGATGCATCGCGTCCTTGGGAGGCAGGCTGTGCAGCAAATCCTGGCAGGCGGCATCTCCGCCGTCATAGTCGTCCGCGGTCCCGACGAAAATCCTGACTGGCGCGTCGACGAGATTCCCAAACTCGGCGCCCGGTACGTGGTTGAACAGCCAGCAGACGGGGTAAAAAGCTACCGCGGCCTTCAGGTGTACTTGATCGCCTAGAAGAGCGTCGCTGTGGCGATGGGTCATCATCAGCAAACTCTCTATGGCGCCCATAGAACTGCCCAGAATTCCAATTCGCGACGCGTCGATATTTGGCCGCTCGGCTAGCAGACGGTAAGCGCCGGCGATATCGGGCAGGTTGTCAGAGAGATTTTTGGGGCGGCTGGAAGATCCACCCGGAAGGTTGCGCCCGCCCCATTGATCAATCTCGAGCGTCGCTATTCCGGCGCGATTGAGTGCCGCTGCGTAGTAGACGCCGCGATAACTGAGGCCGGACGTTCCGTGCATCAGGATGACCGCAGGAAGTTTCCCGCTTACGTCCAGCGGGATCTGCAGACGCGCGGCGATCATGATTGTCTGGCCGTTCCAGATGACCGGGTAGGCGACGTAATTAATCCGCAGGTGCGACGTTTCCTCCCACGCGTTCGTGATGCCGCACGGCATAAGTAGCAAAACCGTAACGAACAAGGTAGCCAGCGAGCGTTTCATCCGGAACCTCCAACGTGTCAGGGGCGCGGTTATCGATCGACGAATCCGCTCCATTTTCATCATAGGCGCGGGCATCAATCGAATACGTTCGCATTCGGGTCTTGGCGGCTCTTTGGCGTTTCCCTCGTAGCTACTGCGCAAGATCAAGCAACGGTTGATGGATGGCAGATTCAGAGGGCTGGCAGTCGTCTTACACGGTGCTTTGGCCGTCAGCCCTCGGAGATCGGCAAGGCAGTGGCGTTTCTCGCCTCCGGCGATGCCAGCTTTGTGAATGGCGCCGAGCTCTTTGACTGAGGGACGGCGCAGGTTTGAGCACTCGTCGCGACGCTTTGCGAAGTATCGCCGCCAGCCGGCGACGCAACCCGCATGTCGCCGGCAACAAACGAGAAAACAGACTAGTGAATCACCCGCGTCACGCCGCGGCCGCGCGGATCGGCGGCAGCTTCCGGCGTATCGCCGTTGACCTTGATCGCCTGGATGTCGCCGCTGAAATCCTGGCCCTTCAGCACGTAACCCTTGGCTTCGATCTGCTTCGCGAGTTCGCCGTCGATGGGCTTGTACGGCTCCCAGAAGATCGTGTTCGGCGGCAGCAACTGGTGATGGAAGCGCATCGCAGCCACCGCTTCAGGCAACGGCATGTTGAAATCGTAGATGTTGTTGGTCACCTGGAAGATCGACGTGAAGATGCGCGAGCCGCCCGGCGTGCCGATCACGAGCGACACCTTGCCGCCCTTCGTCAGGATCGTCGGGCTCATCGACGACAGCGGACGCTTCTTCGGTTCGATCGAGTTCGCATCGCTGCCCACCACGCCGAACATGTTCGCGACACCCGGCTTCGCGGAGAAGTCATCCATTTCGTCGTTCAGGACAATGCCCGTGCCTTCCGCCACGACGCCCGAGCCAAAATAGCCGTTGATCGTGTATGTGTTCGACACCGCGTTGCCCCACTTGTCGATCACCGAGAAATGCGTCGTCTCAGCCTTCTCCGGCATTGTCGTTCCGAGGCCCGGCTGCACGCTCTTCGTATCAGACGGCGTAGTCGGGTTGACTTCAGCAGCGCGTTTGGCGATGTATGCCTCATCGGTCAGTTGCGCGACCGGCACCTTGTAGAAATCGGGATCGCCCAGATATTGCGCGCGATCGGCAAACACGCGCTTTTCGATTTCCGCGATCAGGTGCACGTACTGCGCCGAATTGAGCGTCACGTCCTTGAAGTCAGGTGCGATGTCAGCCTTCATCTTCAGCAGCTGCACGAGGCCGATGCCACCCGAACTCGGCGGCGGTGCAGTGATCACGCGATAGCCATTCCAGTCGGCCTGAATCGGCTGACGCCATACCGCCCTGTAGTCCTGCAGGTCGCGCTTCGTGATGAGACCGTGGCCACGCATCGATGCCGCGATCAGATCGGCGGTCTTGCCGTTGTAGAAGTCTTTAGCGCCCTGGTCGGCAATGCGTGCCAGCACGGCGGCGAGATCGGGCTGCTTGAAGTTGACGCCCTGCTTGAGGTTGCCGAAATACGTATCGAAGTTCGTCTTGCCCTCGAATTCTTTCGAGGCCTCTTCGCGACGCTTGTCCAGCTGCTCGTCGACTTCGAAACCGTCGTGGGCATACTTGATGGCAGGCGCCAGTACCTGCTTCCATTTCAACTTGCCGAAGCGGTGTTGTGCCTCCCACATGCCGGCGACCGTGCCCGGCACGCCGACGGCATAGTAGCCGTACAGGCTCTTGCCCTTGATGACATTGCCCTGCTCGTCGAGATACATGTTCTTCGTGGCAGCGAGCGGTGCGCGCTCACGATAGTCGATGAAATACGGCTTGCCATCGACGTACAGCGTCATAAAGCCGCCGCCGCCGATGTTGCCCGCTTCCGGATACGTCACCGCAAGCGTGAAGGCAATCGCGACCGCGGCATCGACCGCGTTGCCGCCTTCCTTGAAGATCTTCTCTGCAGCATCGGCGCTGTATTTGTCGGCCACGGCGATCGCCGACGCGGTGAGTACGGCCGGCTGCTGTTTCTCAGGAACTTTCGCATAGGCCGGTGCGGATTCGAGAAAGCCGGTCGAAACGGCTGCGAGTGTGACCAGTGCCAAGCCGCTCGCGGACGATTGCGCCCTGTTTAAAAGCTTCATTGAATGTCCCCCATGATAGTTGCTCCCTTGGTGGCAGAAAAGTCTCGCCCTCGGCGAATAACATGCCACTGACCGGTTTGCGAATGCCGCTGCATCCCCTCTGATGCTCGTGCCAGCCGGGTTGACGATTTGTGGAGCGAGTTCCGCGAGGCGGCTGGTCCAGCGCGACTGGCTGCCGGGACTCGAACATGGGCTCCGTGAGCTGCTGGATGACCGACAGCGCGTCCGTCCGCTTCAGCCGTAGACCGCATTAAGAATGTCAACTCACGAGATATCGTCCCCGTCCCGTTCGAGCCTTGGCTGACAAGGGATTCGCGGGTGCGTATGAAAGGTGTCGCTTATGTCCAGAGACGAGCGAGCGGCCGAACACGCTTTCAATCGAGATGGCGGGATCGCAGCGTTGAAGGACGGCTGTCGGAAAGGGTTGACCCTTTACGGGAGCTGCCGGTCGACGACAGGCGATAGCCACTCGATGTTGCAAGATCATCGTCGGACCGCGTCCGGGCCACAAGCGGTCGCTCATCGATGCGGTCATCTTGCCATTCGAACGTCGCTTGCGACATCGGGAACAGCCCTTGAGATCGACCGGCATGCGCACCGGAGAATCAGATGTCTGTCTGAGCCTTCGGTGAAAGCGTCCGATAGTCATTCTTTGAGCATGGCGGCCGCGGCTCCGAGACTGTTCGCGCCTTGGCGCGGCAGGCGCGCGGTTAATACGGCTTACCTTGGATCCGAAACGCGTCGTAGCGCCGCGATGTGAATGCCCTGCTGCGACCAAATTTGAGCGCGCAACAGAGCGATGATGAGCGCGACACGTTGAGACTGTTGTCGGCGAAATGGCACGGCAAAGTACTGCGCCGAAGCGCGTGGAGCAGGCAAGCGGGGCGCTCAGTAATGAATTGTCAGCGGCTCGGGATAGTGTTGCGTGAGCGAATAGGAGCTTTCGGGAGCCCAGGCTTCCAACGTCTCCTGACCGGGCGCGCATCGGCCGCTCACCAGGAAAGACATAAAGGTCGTCTGGACTGAGTAAGTGTCGCCCGCAATATATACGGTCGCATCGACTCCTTGTCTGACGATTTGGGATGGCCGTACTTGCGAGGTTGCGGCAGCGTTCGGAGTGATCAGCGGGCTGCCACTGCAGTCTGGCGTCGGATATGCAGAGAAGTCGCCCGCCCATTGAAATTGCGACGCCGAATGCTGACTACCGCTATTGATGCTTACCCGTTGAATCGGAGCAAAAATCACCGCGCCGTTCACGAGAAGAATAGTGCCAAGCGGTACATAGCTAACCAGCGGCCCCACCATCTTGCCTTGGCTGTCAAAGACCTTCAGAGTGCGTTGTCCACCCCGTTCGCCGCTTTCCCTACCGCCTGACCCGCTTCCGTCGAAGCCGTAAGACAAAGTCGTCATACTTAGGGCGAGGAGAGCAACCACCAGCACATTGCGCACTTGAACCTCCATTGTCAGTGATGCGGCTAGGGTCGAGCTTTACCTTTGGCGGCCGCAACTCCCGGCACAGCACCCGGATCGCGTGCTTCCGATGGTAACCCGTCAACTCAACGAATTCGTCCAGTATCTGGCGTTTCTCATTCCGGTCAGAACGGCGATACCGCTCGCCGACTGCTTCAGTCAATTCCTGTCGTGTTGTCATGCTGAGTCGCCTTGTCATAAGTCGCTCCCGCCTGCATTCTGACGGGTAGCAAATTACATGAGGCAACGACCCTCACCTGGTAACAAAAAACCTGAGTCAATGCGCAAACACCGCCACCGATTTACTACCAACCCTCCAGGCGTAACGTTGCCCGCACGAGCCGCTGCTCCTCCTGTTCGATTTCCCGCAGATTTGCGCATACGCTCGCGATGTGATCTGACGCTGCCTTGCGCGCCTGTTCGGGCAGTTGGCCGGTGACAGCGTTATAAAGCCTTGCATGCTGGCGATCGATGACACGCTTTTGCGGCTCGCGATGATAGAGATTGTTCACCGATGCGAACACCGAGCTGAGCAGCAGCTCAGTCAGCGAACTCAACGTATGCACCAGCACGGGGTTATGGGATGCCTCGCAGATCGCAAGGTGAAATGCGTGGTCGAGCCGCGCATGGGTCGACGCGCTGGTCTCCTTACCGTGGGCCTCCAGCATCTCTTCATAGCGGCGCGTAATCAATACGAAGTCGGCGGGAGTGCCACGCAGCGCCGCAAGACGAGCGGATTCCGCTTCCAGCATCTGGCGAACCTCAAACAGATCGTAAAGCGTGCGCGGTTGCGAGCCGAGCAGATGCATCAGTGGCGTCAGCGCCGGCTGCACACTCAAGTTCGCAACGAAAGAGCCCCTCCCCTGCGATGTTTCGATGATGCCGCGAGCTCGTAACAGTTTGAGCCCCTCGCGCAGCGCCGTTCGCGAAACGCCGAGCTTGTCGGTGAGGCGTCGCTCCGACGGCAACGCCTGCCCGGCTTTCAGGACGCCGTCTACGATAAGTCGCTCAATCCGCTCGGCGACCACGTCGGCAACCTGCCTAGCGTTCTCCGTAATCTCTGCCTGCATCGCCGGTATTCCACTGGTATGACCACATACCAATGCTATCACGGATACTATCGGTATAAGCGACGACTCCTTTACTAATCGCCGCTCTGGCTCAGTCAGCGGAAATTCGTGCCGATAAAAACTGGTAAGACCACCAGATAATGCCATCGACAGCCGCGTGCACACCCGCAACAATGCCATACAGAGAGCCTGCACGCCGCTGACATTGCCCCGCGATCGCACGTCAGGCACAAGGCCAGGAGACCCCCCTTGAGCTACCACTACGACGAGAAAATCGACGGCCCAATTGCGACACACGACAAAGCCACGGTCATCGCGCAGTTGCTGGCGTTGATCCCCGACCTGCAATTGCTCCACGAGCAGGAAGATCTGCGGCCTTTTGAATGTGACGGCCTTGCCGCCTATCGCGCAACGCCGATGCTGGTTGCGCTGCCGCACACGGTCGACCAGGTCGAGACCTTGCTGAAATTCGCCAACGCCCAGCAAATTGCGGTGGTGGCACGCGGCGCCGGAACAGGTCTGTCAGGGGGCGCGCTGCCGCTCGAGAAAGGCATCCTTCTGGTGATGGCGCGTTTCAATCGGATTGTCGAAATCGATCCCGAAGCTTGCACCGCGCGCGTACAACCGGGTGTGCGCAACCTCGCTATCTCGCAGGCCGCAGCGCCTCACGGCCTCTACTACGCGCCGGACCCGTCATCACAGATCGCATGCTCGATTGGCGGCAACGTCGCAGAGAATGCAGGTGGCGTGCATTGCCTGAAATATGGGCTCACCGTCAACAACATTCTCAAGCTCGAGATCCTCACTATCGACGGCGAACGCATCACGCTCGGCTCGGACGCTCTCGACGCACCGGGGTTTGACTACCTCGCGCTCTTCACTGGCTCCGAAGGCATGCTCGGCATCGTCACAGAAGTCACGGTGAAGCTGTTACCGAAGCCGCAAAGCGCAAAAGTGCTTCTCGCCAGCTTTGACGACGTCGAAAAAGCTGGAGCAGCAGTGGCCCAGATTATCGGCGCGGGTGTCATTCCGGGAGGCCTCGAAATGATGGACAACCTCGCGATCCGCGCGGCCGAGGATTTCATCCATGCCGGTTATCCGGTTCACGCCGCGGCGATCCTATTGTGCGAAGTGGACGGAGTCGATAGCGACGTGCAGGAAGACCTCGCGTGTGTGGAAGCTCTCCTACGTGCGGCGGGCGCTACTGACATCCGGGCCGCGAAGGACGAAGCCGAACGGCAGCGGTTCTGGGCTGGCCGCAAGAATGCATTCCCTGCTGTGGGCCGTATCTCCCCCGACTACTACTGCATGGACGGGACGATTCCGCGCCGCGAATTGCCGCGCGTACTGAAGGGCATCGAAGCGTTGTCGAACGAATATGGGCTGCAAGTAGCGAACGTCTTCCATGCGGGTGACGGCAATATGCATCCTCTGATTTTGTTCGACGCGAACGCACCTGGCGAAACCGAACGTGCCGAAGTGCTCGGCGCGCGCATTCTCGAGCTGTGCGTTGCAGTGGGCGGCAGCATCACCGGGGAACACGGCGTCGGCCGTGAAAAGATCAACCAGATGTGCGCGCAGTTCAATAGCGACGAACTGACCTTCTTCCATTCGCTGAAAGCCGCGTTCGACCCCTCAGGCCTGCTCAACCCCGGCAAGAACATTCCCACCCTGCACCGGTGTGCCGAGTTCGGTTCGATGCACGTCCACCACGGCGTACTGCCCTTTCCCGAACTGGAGCGTTTCTGATGCACACAGAACCCGTCTCTATGGACGACAGCGAACGTCTCGTCGCCGAAGTCGGACAAGCGCTCGCCCGTGGCACTCCGCTCGGGATTCGCGGCGGCAATAGCAAGGGCTTCCTCGGCCGTCCCGTACGCGGCACGCCGATCGACACACGCTCGCATCGCGGTGTAGTGAGCTACGATCCCACTGAGCTAGTAATTACGGCACGCGCTGGCACGCCGCTCATAGAACTTAACGCGACACTCGACGCGGCTGGCCAGATGTTGCCGTGCGAGCCGCCCGGCTTCAATAGCGCCGCCACAGTCGGCGGCATGATGGCCGCCGGCATCTCTGGTCCGCGCAGGCCGTGGGCCGGTTCGGTGCGGGACTTCGTGCTCGGATGCCGGTTTATCACAGGCCGCGCGAAGCATCTACGCTTTGGCGGCGAAGTGATGAAGAACGTGGCTGGTTACGACGTGTCCCGCTTGCTTGCGGGTAGTCTCGGTTGCCTCGGTCTCGTCACAGAAGTGTCACTCAAGGTGTTGCCGAAACCCCGTGCAAGCGCGAGCCTCATGCTCGAACTCAACGCGGACGAAGCACTATGCGAACTATCGGCTTGGCGCCGTGCCGTGCTTCCGATCAGCGCTGCGTGTCACGTTGACGGCCGTCTGCATGTGCGACTCGAAGGAGGCGTAGGCTCTGTGGCGTCGGCGGTGGATCGCATAGGCGGCAGCGAACTGAGTCCGGAATACTGGAACGACCTGCGCGAACATCGTCTGGCTTTCTTTGCGGACCCGCGTCCGCTTTGGCGGCTGTCGTTGCCGAACGCCACGCCGTTGTTCGACCTGCCAGGTGACGCTTTGCTCGACTGGGGCGGCGCACAGCGCTGGTTGAAAAGCGAAGCGCCGGCCGAGATTATTCGGCAGATCGCACGCGCGGCGGGCGGCCATGCTGTCAGCTTCAGCCCCTGGGTCCACGCTGAGCCCTTCACTCCGCTCTCGCCCGCTTTACTGCGCTTTCATCAGCAATTGAAGCAGCGACTCGATCCGTGCGGCCTATTCAATCCCGGTCGCATGTACGCCGGGCTTTGAAAACGTCTAGTCGCTCTACCAAAGGGATTTTCAGCATGCAAACGAATCTCAGCGATGCGGCCAAGACTCTGTCGCGCGCGGACGAAGCCGAACAGATCCTGCGCTCGTGCGTGCACTGCGGCTTCTGCAACGCGACCTGTCCTACTTATCAACTGCTCGGCAATGAACTGGACGGACCACGCGGTCGCATCTATCTGATCAAACAAATGCTCGAAGGGGAGCCAGTCACACGCAAAACGCAGCTGCACCTTGACCGCTGCCTCACCTGCCGCAATTGTGAAACTACGTGCCCCTCCGGAGTCACCTATCACGCGCTGCTAGACATCGGCCGCGCTGAACTGGAACGGCGTGTCCGACGACCAGCCACCGAACGCCTGCTGCGCGAAGGGCTGCGCCGGACGATTCCTCATCCCATGGTCTTCGAAGCGCTGCTAAAAGCCGGTCGAGTGCTTCGGCCGTTCCTACCGGCGCCGCTGAGACGCAAAGTCCCTAAGCGCGTCGTCCGCTCACTGTCCCGGCCTACACCACGGCATCAACGGACCGTGCTGATTCTGGAAGGCTGCGTCCAACCCACTCTATCGCCGAACACCAACGCGGCTGCCGCAC
This sequence comes from Paraburkholderia sp. BR10923, assembly GCF_040948765.1. Classification (NCBI taxonomy): domain Bacteria; kingdom Pseudomonadati; phylum Pseudomonadota; class Betaproteobacteria; order Burkholderiales; family Burkholderiaceae; genus Paraburkholderia; species Paraburkholderia sp. BR10923. The sequence continues at coordinate 60,127 of NZ_JBFPKO010000002.1, forward strand.
GCGTGCTGGACCGGCTCGGCATCAGCATCACCAATTCCAATCAGGTCGGCTGCTGCGGAGCGAGCGATTATCATTTGAATGCTCAAGACGCTGGTCTCGCGCGTGCACGACGCAATATCGATGCGTGGTGGCCCGCCGTCCAGGCCGGCGCCGAAGCGATCGTGCAAACAGCGAGCGGCTGCGGTGCGTTCGTCAAGGAGTATGGACACCTGCTGCGCGAAGACCCGTCCTATGCAGCGAAAGCACAGCGGGTGAGCGAACTGGCACTGGACCTGGTCGAGGTGTTGGCTCGAGAGCCGATCGAGCGCTTGCAGACGGATCTTCCGGAGGACACGCAAGCTTCGTTGAGGGATGAACGTCCAAAGCCAGTACCGCGAAGAATCGCGTTTCACTGTCCCTGCACGTTGCAGCATGCGCAGAAACTGGGTGGAGCCGTCGAATCGATCCTGCAACGGTTAGGCTTTGATCTCACCTCTGTGCCTGACGCACATCTGTGCTGCGGCTCGGCGGGCACCTATTCCATTACCCAGCCTGACTTGGCGGAAAGGTTGCGCAACAACCGACTGGATGCGCTGGAGGGCGGTAAGCCGGAGTTGATTGTCACGGCCAACATCGGATGCCAAGTGCATCTGGACGGAGCGGGCCGCACACCAGTGCGTCATTGGATTGAGCTGATAGATGCGTCCTTGCCTTGAAGTCCTCTCGGTTGCGCAACTCTGCAATGAAGTGTCCGTTTCGGGGGATGCCGCGGAAACGGACACTTCGTCCTCTGCGTCAGAAGAAAGATCTTCGGGAAAGCTGAGCACCTGGACGTTGGATTCAGTCCAGTTTTTCGCCTCGCCACGTAAAGTTGGGCAGATGCGTACGGGACGAGACTTTCCTCCATCGCGTGAGTCGCGCGGTTCCAGTTATCAAACTGCATTCTGGGTGGTCGCCCGCCGGCCGAGTCGTGCACTTGTAGTGCCGAATCGTTGAGTCCCAAACGTGTCGACCTCGCTGGAGCCGCATCGCATCGGCGCCCTCTGCCGGAGGCGCTAGACGAAGTTGCCCGAAAAATGCCTCTTACGACCGTGGCTACGCGCCGATGAATTTCAGGCGTCGTCAGCTGACCGGTTTCGTTGCGTGGACCATGCGACCGATGCGTGGACCATGCGACCTAATCAATCAGGCCCCATTCGACTGCTGAAACTCAATGTTGCTGAAAACGCGTTGATCATGATTTAGATGATAACTATCATCTGAACAACACGTCACGGAGTGCCCCGTCATGAGGAGATCGAAACTTGAAACTGCTGAGACCCGCCGTCGAATCGTCGATGTTGCGGCTCGCGCGTTCAGGGCGAACGGCATCCAGACGACAGGTTTGGCGGATCTGATGGCTGACGCGGGACTCTCGCACGGTGGTTTTTATCGGCATTTCGAGTCCAAAGACCATTTAATCGCACAAGCGTGCGAAGCCGCGCTAACCGAGATCATCGGCAAGCTCGAAGCGGCCGCGGGCGAGCGCACCGGCGCTAAAGCTTTCAAGGCCATCGTCGAGGCTTACGTGTCGACGTCCCACCGCGACGCACCGGCAGACGGTTGCCCGCTCGCGGGCATGGGCAGCGAGCTCGCGCGCGCCGACGGACAAACGCGGGCAGTTGCCGCGCGCGGGTTCGACGGTCTCGTCGACAGTCTGGCAAGTCGGTCCGGGCGTCGGCACCATGCAGCAGCAAGGTCCGAAGCGATCTTCGCTCTCTCGGCGATGATCGGCGCTCTCACCATGGCGCGTATCGTTGAAGACCCTGACGAGTCCGCGGCAATTCTTCAGACGGTCCAAGAACGCCTCATCAAGATGTAGGTGGTGTGCAAGCCTGAAACTGAGTGCATTGCGCGCGCATCTAGATGTGCATATGCACTTTATGGTTTCGAAACGATTTTTCGATGGCGGCGAGATCTGGTAGCCCCGCACTCGCGACGAGTGCTCACATCGTTAGACTGGAGAGTTCATCATGCAGCAACGTAAATATCTGATCACTGGCGCCACAGGCAAGACAGGCGTCCACACCATTCGTCATCTGTTGAACGACGGGCATGCTGTCCGAGCCTTAGTACACCAGGAAGACGAACGCAGTGCAGCGCTTCGTGCCCAGGGCGCCGAAGTCGTCGTCGGCGATCTGCTCGAGCATGACGATGTGCTCCGCGCAATGGACGGCGTGACTGGCGCATACCTGTGCTATCCGGTGCGGCCGGGCTTCATCGAGGCGACAGCGTATTTCGCGGACGCGGCACGGCGTGCGGGGGTGGAAGTCCTCGCAGAAATGTCGCAAATCTCCGCGCGGGAAGACTCGAAGAGTCACGCGGCGCGCAATCATTGGATCGCAGAACGGGTTCTCGACTGGTCGGGCGTGCCAACGGTTCACATCCGACCAACGTTCTTCTCGGAATGGCTGATCTTCCCATGGGTGCTCGATACCATCGTCAACGAAGGGAGAATTACCCTTCCTTACGGAAACGGACGCCATGCACCGATTGCCGCGGAAGACCAGGCGCGTTTCATCGCTACCGTACTGACAAATCCTTCCGGCCATATTGGCAATACCTACGAACTGTGCGGTCCGATCGAACTCGACCATCAGGGCATCGCGGATGAAATCGGCAAGGTTCTCGACCGGGAAATTGTTTATAACCCAGCGACGCTCGACGAATATCGCGAACACCTGCAAAAGTACGGTCTTCCGGAGTTTATGATCCAGCACTTCATTGAGGTTGCCATCGACTACCAGAACGGTGTCTTCGCGGGCAAAGACGGCATCATCGAGCAAGTCACCGGACAGGCGCCGCAAACCGTTGAAGAGTTTGTCCGCGCCAACCGGCAGCTTTTCGAAGGCTGATGGGCGGCGGCCGGCTTGCTTCCGATGCTTTGTCACCGCTTCATATCGGCAAGTCACCTACGCCCCTGATTGCCTGCGGCAGGGTACGATAAACAGCATCGGCAGCAAGTCATCTACGATCGCCTTCGCCGTCGTCGTGTCAGGTACGAGGAAATCAAGACGTCTTATGTCGTCTCTCCTTCAATCAGGCATTCCCCAACGGGAGGCTTCGGGGCCTGGACGGCCACGATGATCGGCGTCGACGACCCGAATACACGACTCGAGCGCTTTCGTGGCGCCATACGCGACGGCCAGCTCCTGATCATGGCCGACGTGCCTGGATCGCGCGAACAGGAGATCGAGCAGATGGTCGCGCAGCATTTTCCGAAGGCCGATCTCGAAGGTGCGGAGCCCACGACCCCGATCTTCCCCTGAGAAGCAGTCGAGACGAGCGGGGGGCGGCAGGGTGCTGGTCTTCGCGTTCGCATGGCTATGGGGGTCTCGGCAGGTGCCTGGCTGGCGAACTGAAACATGCGGTACTGACCGCATCCCGGGCCGAGTGCGCGCGAACTACAGGTATGGCCAACATCAGGAAACCCTATGGTAGCTGCGGTCGCTCATCGCACTCTGCACCGAACTTCAGCCAAATCAGTTCGCGCCGACCTGGCGCATTTCGTCGCCTCGAGCCCGATCCGTCGATCGGCGCTACAGGGCCGCGATGAACTCGTTCCACGGCGTCGCCTGTAGGGTCTCGGTAGCGGCGTGTCCATAGCCGCGGATAATTAAAACCGCCAGCTCGAGCTGCTTCAGATCGTTCGACTCGACAACGTCCAGGACGTCGAAGCGCCCGAGCGTCAGATAGCTGTCCTTCCAGGTCACGGCAGGGCATTCGGTCCTGATCTTTTCGGCCACTGTGGCGGCGAGCTGCTTCAGTTCACTGGGATCCGTGAATGCGTCAGGAGCGAGACGGCTCAGGATGACGTAGGTAGCCATGGCATACCTCCGAGCAAAGAATTGGCCCGCTATCGGGCACGACAGTCCGAAGGAAACAAGCGGCCGCGCGTCAAGCAGAAGCGTTGCGGTGCGTCTTGAAGCGCAGGTGTAGAAGTGCGACCAGCCCCGGCGGGTTGGACCGGGGCTCCCTGCCAGGTCAGTGCAGTTGTCGCTTCAGGTCGGAAAGTTCAGAATGCATTGAACTGACGGTATCCACGATTCCGTCGGCCAGACCACTGGCCTGTTGGCAAGCGCGTTCCGCACGATCACCGATCCGTTCGAGATCATCCACGCACTGCCGGATGCGATCCTCATCCTTGGACGACATGATCTTCTTCGCCGATTTGCATTCCTTTTCGAGCTCATCCATCCAGTTCATCAAGTGCTTAGGAATGGTCGCGTCGGCGTGCAAGGTACGTGATGCCTCGCTGACGGTTTGCTGAAGATGAGTAAAACGCTTTTGGATTTCACTGGCTTGCAACATGATGCCCCCCTTTCTTGAACATCAGATCCAGAGGAATTCAGGCAGCAGATGAGGGTGTGTTGCCCGTGCCATCGCCATTCGCCTGATGCAGTCGGCGGCCAGCGATGTTGCATTGCGTCACGGCGGCACCTGGGCACGCGAAAGACGCATTTCCAGTGTAGGTCACAACCGGTCGCCTGCAGCGGTCCGCACAGTGCCCGACGAAATCAGCGTGACAGCCGACGAGCAGCGCACGACGTGACATAGGCGCTTGCTGTGTGAAGATCCAGTAAGCCTAACACAGGTTTCGACGAAACGAGTGCTGCGTTCGCGACTGCGACTGAGGTGCCGCTGCGACATCAGCGCATGAAGGACGCCGTCACGTGAACGGAAAATTCAGCTACAAACCGTGCCGCGTTCGCGCCCCAAAGCCTCGCTAGTCACGGTACCCTGATTCGATCGCGGAAGGCATGGCCAGCATTTACAAAGGAATCCTCTTCATTCGGGCAACCTGTAGGGCATCCGACACGCATCGGCGTGCGTGTCTTTGCTGCTACCAGGATAATCTGAGCCGGTCAATGTCAATTATCGCCATTGATGTATGAGTTTTGCCGACCCTTCACGGCCGTTGGGGCCGCAGCGGTTGAACAGTCGCACTGGCACCAGGCAACGGAGGTTCGCGACCGCATAGAGGGAAATAACCTGTCATCCGCGCGGGCTACCGCTTTAATCGTTCCTGCAGGAACTCAATGAAGCGCTGCGTTTTCGCGGGCAGCAACCGGGTTTCGGTGATGGCATAGACGGGCGTCGGCGTGCCGTGCCATGCCCGCATGATGGCGGCGCAGCCTCCCGCTGGCCAGTTCATCCGAGACGATTTCCTCTGGCATCAGGATGATGCCATGTCGAGCGTCGACAGCCTGCGGATCATGCCAACCCTGTTGAGCGCGAACCTGCCACCCACAGGTACAGTGGCGGTTCGCTTCCCGTCGTGCAACGTCCATGACCCGGCCTTCAGAATACTCAGGCACTCACCCATTCCCGCCGGCCGAGTGGCCGAACATCCAACGGCAGCCAACAAGGAGGTCCGGCCATCTGCGCCGGCTTCCAGTTGGCCTAGCTCGTCGCGTCACGATGCGCGGCCTTGCTCGACGAAACTGCTCCATATCATGGAAACCTTGCCTCTTTGCTCGGAGAGTTTCGCTCGCGCACGACCGAGTGGCTGATGCCGCGTGCATTGCGAACGGTCAAAGTCATACAAAACAAAGGCTTACAAGACGATTTGTGGTAGCACTCCGCTTCTGAAAGTCGCGCGCCACGGGAGAGCAGATTTATCGGGGTTTATACCTGAGTCCACAATACGGAATTCTTTGTTTTCGACGCCGTTGAAAACAAATGTGGCGGCTCTATAGTGGAACTCACGTAAGAACGTGACCGACCAAGCCGACACACCGTTACATTCCCGGCCCCAATCTCAAGGTTGCGGTCAGAAATTGCCCAATCAAACTCCCTTGTAATGAGGATTCCAAATGAGTACCCAGGATCAAAACGTGGTTCTGATCACCGGCGCCGGAATCGGGATCGGACGAGCCACCGCGAAGGCATTCGGTGCGTTGAACTACAGGGTGATCGTCACCGACGTTCTACAGGCAGAAGGAGAAGCGGTAACGGCGGAGATTCGGTTAGCCGGGGGACGGGCTGAATTCCATCCGCTTAAACGAGAAGTGGGATCTCACGATGGATATTGACCTGAAAGGCGTCTTCCGCATCATTCGTGCAGCGCTGCCGGGCATGAAGCAGAAGAAATCAGGGAGCATCGTTGCTGTGTCGTCCATCATGGGCATCGCCTACGGATGGGATGAACATGCACACTACTCGGCGGCAAAAGCGGGTGTAGTCGGTCTGGTGCGTGGCCTTGCCTTCGAACTAGGACGTCACGGGATCCGCGTCAACGGCCTCGCGCCCGGGTTTATTCGTACCGCGCAGGCGCTGTCTGAGCAGCACTCGAAAGGAGAATCGGGCCTCAATGCTGTGTCGGCATCAGTTCCGCTCGGCCGTGTCGGTGAGCCGGAAGACATGGCGGATGTCATTACGTTCATGGTTTCGGACAAAGCCCGGTATCTCACCGGACAGACGATTATGGTCGATGGCGGCTTGGCCATCCAAAGCCATTAATCAATTCAACCGCTCATAATCACGTTTGGAGGAAATCATGAGCACCCTAACTGGTAAGACGGCTTTGGTAACAGGCGCTGCGCGCGGAATCGGGCAAGCCATCGCCCTGGCCTTCGCGAAGGAAGGCGCAGACGTCGCCGTACTTGATCGCCTAAAGGTAGACGCAGAGCACACCGCAGCACGTATTCGCGACCTCGGGGTGAGAGGCGTTGCTGTCTCCGCCGATGTTGGCGAAGAGTCGCAGGTGAACGCTGCGGTCGATACCGCAATCGCCGCGCTCGGCCGCATTGACATTCTGGTCAACAACGCGGGTATCGAGTCCGCATCGCTCGTCGCCGATATGCCCACGGATATGTGGGACAGAATGATGCTGATTAACCTGCGCAGTGTCTTCCTATGTACGCGAGCTGTCCTTCCTGGTATGCGCCAGCGCGAGCACGGCCGAATCATCAACATCAGCTCTCAGCTTGCACATAAAGGTGCGAAGGAACTTGCCCACTATGCCGCAGCGAAGGCTGGCGTAATTGGCTTTACCCGCTCGCTCGCGTATGAGGTGGCTGACCAGGGAATCACTGCGAACGCGATCTGTCCTGGACCGGTCGACACGGAACTGTTCCGCAGTCTTCCCGAAACGTTCCGACGCGCCAAGCTCGCGGAATTGCCGATCGGACGAGCAGCTTCCGTCGACGAAATCGCGCCTGCTGCCGTATTGCTTGCTTCCGAAGCCGGATCCTACTTCCTCGGCGCCACCATCAATCCAAATGGCGGCGACTACATGATCTGACCGCTGGCCGTAGCTCAGGCGCTATCTGCGCTGTAGCTAAGCCCACTCACCAATCCAAATGAATGACCAAACATGTTATTCAGTTGTCCTTCTTTAAACTGAATACAGGATTATTTATGCCGTGAGGCTAAGGATTAGTTCAAAATGGCCAAGTTCAAAAGCCCAAATGACTTTCGGGTCGATTCGATACTGCCGAGTGATGTAAAGCGAGCCACCGTCGTCGCTTTCTTCGCGTGGGTATTCGCAGTCTATGATTTCATCCTGTTTGGCACGCTCCTTCCAGAAATTGGAGCCCACTACAAGTGGGACGCTGCGGAGCAAGCCGAAATAGCAACCTTGGTTGCCGCCGGAACCGCGCTGATCGCGTTTGTAATCGGACCGATTCTCGATAAGGCGGGACGCAAGAACAGCCTCCTGTTCACCGTCGCCGGCGCTGCAGTCTGCTCCGGGCTCACTGTGGTTGGCGGATCTCTCGGGCGCTGGCCCCTGATTCTTATTCGCTCGCTCTCTGGTCTCGGGTATGCGGAAGAGACGGTCAATGCGACGTATTTGAACGAACTTTACACTGCGGCCAACGACGCGCGACTGAACAAGCGCAAGGGCTTCATCTATAGCCTGGTACAGGGTGGATGGCCGATCGGAGCGCTCGTCGCCGCTGGCCTCACGGCTTTGCTGTTGCCGAGGGTAGGCTGGCAAGGCTGCTTCGTCTTCGCGACTTTCCCTGCAATAGTCATTTTCTTCATGACGCGACGTTTGAAGGAGAGCCCGCAGTTCCTGGTGCACAAGCACGTGAAGCATCTTCGTGACTGTGGTGAGGAAGAAGCTGCCCGCAAGATCGCAGCGCGTCACGGAATTGACTACGAGCAACATTCCTCGGCTGGTATCTGGGCGGCCTTCCGCGGCGAGTCGCTCCGTCCAACGCTGGTTCTCGGCGGCGGCTTTCTCTTGAACTGGTCCGCGATCCAGGTCTTCGGCGTACTCGGCACGACGGTTTTGACGCAAGTCCACAACGTTTCGTTCGAGAACTCGCTGCTGATTCTCGTCCTGTCGAACGTGGTCGGGTACATCGGTTACCTTTCGCACGGCTTCATTGGCGACAAGATTGGCCGGCGAAACACTCTGGCGCTGGGATGGATGCTTGGCGGCTTCGCGTTCGCGGGGATGCTGTATGGCCCGCACGACCTCTACGTCGTGGTCGGTCTCTACAGCCTCGGCCTGTTCTTCCTGAACGGCCCGTACGCCGCTGCCCTGTTCTTCATCGGCGAAAGCTATCCGACCGCAATTCGTGGCACTGGCAGCGCAATTGTCCATGCGATGGGGCCGATTGGCGCAATTTTGGCCGGCCTTGGTATTACGGCGGCGCTTAGCTCGGGAAGCGACTGGCTCCACGCAGGCCTGTTCTTCGGCGCGGTTCCCTGCTTCCTCTCCGGTTTGCTGATCTTCGCGACGCGTCACGTTGATCCGGAAGAGCATACCTGGAGCGAGGCAGTGCCCGAACCGAGCCTGGTGGAGGCGCAGGAAAGCGGCCGCTATGGCGTTGTAATCGAATAAACCAGATCGACCTCAACGGCAGGCGCGCGAGACCTAACAACCGTGCGCCTGCATTTGCCCCCCGCTACAAGACTCCGCCGCCCGTGACGAGTCACCCAGCCGATACAACTCCCATCTGCCACATCCCCACATTGTCCGGAACTGATGGCGATGGTCTCACTGGGCCGAGTGCTTCGGGCCAGCCAGACCACCTACCTGGACCAAACGTCGTTCAAATTAGACGCGTCCGCGCAAATCCGTGGTGTCGAGGTTAGCCTGGTGCACGAGGTTCTGGATGACGCGCGACTCAGTGCGGAGAAGTGAAACGAGTTCTTGCTGCCGGGCCTGCGACAAGCTGCCTGCAAGTGCGGTTACGCTAAGCGCGGCGAGTGGAGCGCCACCGCTGTCCCGAATCACGGTGCCCACTCCGCTGAGACCGGGGATCAGACTGCTGTCGTGCGTTGCGTACCCGACGTCCTGACAATGCTTCACGATCTTGAGCAATGATGGCACCGACAACCCGCCATAGGTGAAGAGTCGCTTTGCGTTTGCATGGCAAATACGGGAAATCTCGTCATCCGGGAGAAGCATTAGCAGCGCGAGACTGCCTGCGCCCACCCCCAGCGGTCGATGCACGCCGATCTGTATGGCAGGTACAGTCACGGGTCCGCCGCCCTCAACTCTCGCGATCGAAATGGCGTCCGAGCCGCTACGAATGGTCAAGAACGCGACGTCCCCGGTCGACTGGGCGAGCCGCTTCAACGACGGCTCACAGATCGCCTGCAATTTGAACTGCGTTGCAGCAGTCAGGCCGAGTTCGTACAAGCCGTGGCCGAGCAAATACCGGCGCGTTTGCGGGTGCTGCATGACCAGCCCTTCCCTCACCAGACAACTCAAGATCCGGTGGATCGTCGGGCGCTCCAGCTTCAGTTGAGTGGCCAGGTCCGATAAGCGCAACCCGTGCACGCTGAATGATGCGATCTCTCGCAAGATCCGAGCTGCGCGTTCGATGCTCTGTGTTCCCGAACCTTTGCTCGTCGCTGACGATTGGCTCTCGCTTTCAATATCCATGTCGTAACGTGCCCACCAAAGTGATTATCCTACACCCTAATAGTCCGCATGGCGGACTCATTTTTGCGGGCGCCCCGTTGTTCCAGGAGATTTGGGAGGTTATGGTTGTATCGAAGGGACAGCATTGATTAAGCGGAGATTTGAGGGCATGCCAGAGAGCGCTACCCAATGCCTGACGACCGCGAGACGGGTGGTTATCTTTAGCCGTTGTCCGTATTGCGGATTTGTCGTGCAGCAGGTGCTCACCGCTACGCCTACCACCCGGTTCACTTCGAGAAACAGATATTAAGGAGACTTACCATGCCGCAACGAATCGTAGACCTGACGTTGACCCTGGCGGACAACATGCCCGCACACAAGCTTTTTCAGCGGCCAATCATTGCGCCTCACCTCACTCATGAGAAGTCGCTCTCGTTGGGCCTGGGCGTGCCGGAGGACCCGATGACCTTCGCAACGACCTTCATCAGCACCTTGGATCACATCGCAACGCACGTCGACGCTTTTTATCACACGAACCCGAAGGGCCAACCAGTCGACGAGATGCCTCTGTCGATGTTCATGGGGAAAGCGGTCTGCCTGGACATGACGCACATCCCTGATCTTGGTGACATCGACGTCAGAGATCTTGAAGAAGGTGAGGAGAAGGCAGGGGTGAAGATTGACGGCCACATTGTGCTGATGAATACCGGTCTTCACAAGCGACACTATCCAGACCTGAAGGTCGTATGGAGCAACCCAGGTCTTACCGCTGAAGCAACCCATTGGCTTGCGGATCGCGGCTCCAGGTTGCATGGAGTGGAGGGGCCGTCCACGGACAAACCGTCGCATAACCTGTTTCCAAGCCATCGCGTATGTCGCGACCGGGGAATTACTCATTACGAATGGCTGGTCAATCTCGAGGAACTGGTCGGTAAAGGTGAGTTCATGTTCTACGGGCCGCCGCTTAAGATCCAAAACGGAAGCGGCTCGCCTGTCCGCGCCTGGGCTGTCCTCAACGACTGACCTTGTCAGCTGGTGTACCCAGCAACCCGGCGGGAATCGGATACGGGTTCCCGGCCGCACCTCCACGCAATCGAGCAGGCCACACCATGAACGCCTCCGCTGACAACGATCAACGCATCCCCATCACGCTTCTTACAGGTTTTCTCGGCGCAGGAAAAACCACCTTGGTGAACCGCATCCTGTCGAACCCCGACTCCAAAAAAATCGCGGTCATCGTGAACGAGTTCGGGGAAATCGGCATCGACGGTGACCTGATCAGCCGCGCGTCAGAGGACATGCTGGAGCTGAGTAACGGATGCATTTGTTGTTCCAGCAAGGATGACCTCATGGAGTCGCTGTACAAGCTATATATGCGAAAAGCGGGACTTGCTGAGCCCAACATTCAGTTCGATCGCGTGCTTATCGAGACCACAGGGGTTGCAAATCCTCTGCCGCTTGCGCAAGCTTTCTACACGGATATGTCGCTGAATCTTACATACCGCCTGGACGCCATCGTGACGCTGGTCGATCTAAGGCATGTGGAAGGTCAGCTGGAGAACGCGCCAGAGGCTGAGCGGCAAATTGCACTTGCAGACAAGATCATATTCAATAAGCGTGACCTGGTTGATAGCGACCAATACCACTCCGCAGTCTCGCTGGTACAGGCACTGAATCCGATCGCAGCAAAGACTACTGTCCTTTTCGGCGACGTGCCTGCCGCCGAATTGCTCGACCTCGGCTTATTTGATCCGAGCACACAGGAACAATCAGTCACGGACTGGATCGGTATGGGGAGTGAATCGGAAGGCACGTCCGAGAGCGAGCCCTGTACCTTGTGCGCTTCTGGGAAACATCACCACTGCCACGAGCAACCACATCCCCATGCTGATGTGTCGTCCGTAAGTTTTCGTGAGCCTGATGCAGTTGATCACGAAAAGTTTCTCGCATTTTTGACACAACTGACACAGACCTACGGTACGAATCTTTATCGAGTCAAGGGGTTGATCAAGTTCTCTGGCGCGGACCGTCCCATCATCTTGCAGGGTGTCCAGAATGTCTTCAGCCCCCTTACGTACGCGGAAGCGTGGCCTCGAGGCCTATCAGAGACTCGCCTCGTCGTAATCGGAAAGCACCTCGAACGGGATGGGATCATTGCAGGTTTTAGGGCCTGCATCGCAAATAACCCCGACGTCGTGAAGCACGGCGTGGTCATGGTCTAGGTAAGAAGGTTTTTGAGAATGTACTCATTCGATTTCACCACCGCGCTCGACATGCGCGATGCAATCGCGAAGAAGCGGATCTCGCCTGTCGAGCTGTTGAAGGATGTTTATGAGCGCATCGACGCGCTTGAGCCACGGTTAAACTGCTTCACAACGTTCACGCCGGAACTTGCCTTCGAAAGCGCTCGACGCGCTGAACAGGCCGTCATGAGAGGTGAGTCGCTCAGGCCGCTGCACGGACTCCCGGTCTCGGTGAAGGATCTAATCGCTGTCGGCGAGGTTTGTCAAACCTTTGGTTCGAGGGTAATGGCAGAGAATGTCGCCGGCGGCGACGCTCCTTCAGTTGAGCGGATAAAGGCGGCTGGAGCCTGTATCGTTGGCAAGACGACAACCAGCGAGTTCGGGTGCAAAGCCGTTGGAGACTCGCCCCTCACGGGGATTACCCGAAACCCCTGGGATCTGACCAGGACTCCCGGAGGCTCCAGCTGTGGCGCCGCATCGAGCGTCGCTGCCGGCATTACTCCGTTTGCCTTGGGTACGGACGGCGGCGGCTCGATTCGCACCCCCGCTTCATTTTGCGGAGTTTTCGGAATCAAGCCTCAGTTTGCGCGTGTACCGGTGTTTCCTGTGTCGGCAACGCCCACATTAGGCCATGTCGGCCCCCTTGCCAGAACCGTTCGGGACGCAGCGTTGCTGCTGTCTGTCATTGCCGGCGGAGACCCCCGCGATCCGTTTTCGCAGCAGGGTGCAGTTCCGGATTTCCTGGGCGCGTGCCAACAACCCGTGGAAGGTATGCGCATCGCGTGGAGTCCAACTCTTGGCTACGCAAGGGCTGACGCCGAAGTAGAGAAAATTGCCGAAACCGCGGTCCGCACGTTCGAGGATATGGGTTGTGAAGTAGTCCTTCTAGAGACTGGAATCGGAGAAGACCCGGCTGACATATGGACGGCAGAATTCTATGCCGGGGTAGGAACGCGTTTGCATGGCACGCTTCTTGAGTCCCGAGAACTACTGGACAAAGCAGTAGCCGGTGTGCTCGACAACGCTCTTGAACAGAGCCTGTTGCAGTATTACGGACGTGTTTTCGAGCGCTACGAATTCCGCGAAAGGGTTCGAACCGTATTTGAACCTTTCGACCTTCTGCTGTCACCTACTGTTCCCATACCGGCGTTCGACATTGGCATTGACGTCCCCGGACAGTCGCAGGGACGGAACCTTTGCACGTGGCAGTACTACACCTATCCGTTCAACCTGACCGGTCAGCCCGCTGCGTCAATCCCAGTCGGCTTTACAGCCAGTGGCCTTCCCGTAGGGCTGCAAATGGTCGCCAAAACCGGCTGTGAGACGGAAATTTTCCGCGCGGCCGCTGCGTTCGAGAGCGCTCGCCCCTGGCTTCACAAAGCACCACCAATAAACGGGGGAACGGACCGGGAATATACAAGAACAGGATCGTGTCAGCGACTTTGAGGAGATAGAGCTCGGATCGGATTGAAGTGCAGTTCTTGGGCCTGCGAGGATCAAGATCGACGACTCTGATGACATGAGCCGGATGACTAGCTTCGCAACCTCTTTGGACTCAGACCTAATTGCCGATACGAGCGCCTGCTGGCCGTCGTCGATCCCGCACTTAAGCGCTGACGAATGATCTGGCAGCATGCGAAAATTCGTGCACAAAGTGTGCTGATAGATGTACAACTTTCTCTAATTGGTATTGACGTCGCATGCAGGCCTATCTCGCAGTCGCGCTGGTGTTCATGATCAACATGGCAGGCACGACGCTACCGACGGCGATCTATCATGATTACCAGACCGCCTTCGGCTTTAGTCCGGCGACCATCACAGTGATCTTCGCGTGCTATGCGGTCGGCGCGCTCGGCGCGTTGCTGACGATAGGAAACTGGTCCGATCAGCTGGGTCGCAACCGCATGCTCATGACCGGTCTCGCGGCATCCGCCGTCTCCGCGCCGCACTCCGCGTTGGCGAATGTTGGACACGCAGACACGCATTCAGATTCATCCACATCTATCCAGATCAACGCTGTCCCAGCGGACAGAATCTCGGAGACGATCCAACCATAGATTCCTTCGATTACACAACGATCTTCGGCGGTTGCGGCTCGTGCCATCGCGATCACATCTTCTCGCTTGCGGGCGGTGTTGTAACCACTTGGCTCCCAGTTGAACAGGTCAAGACCAACCCAGTTGTCACCGTGCGAAGCGGCGAGCTGCTCGGAGAGCCAGCCTTTACCAGAGCCCGAATTTCCAATTACCAAGGTCCTGGCCGGATTCATACCCGATGGCTCACTATGTTTTGTGCTTGGAGGATTTTCTTCTAAGGCACAGCTGGCTCTTAAGGGGGCATTGCGTGATGCGGCCCCATCCTTGATCTTCGCGCCCGATATCGGCTACTGGGACGTTTTTCCGGGTCATCGAGAACGATTTCAATTCATGTCCGGCTTACGCCAGTAGAATATTAGGACCATGACTTGCGCGTTAGTTCTGGCGACGGACCTTATTGCTATTCAGCCGTCGAGCGGTTGATGGACGATGGACCGATGACAGCGGTGGAGAGAAACAACGTCCAGCTTCGCGAATCGAATGACCGTTTGCTGGGGGGCGGATTCAACCGGTCGATGCAATAGTTTGGTTAAACCGCTCGGCTGGCGTTCCGTAGTTCAGTGTCTTCCTCGGACGTTCATTGAGGCGTCTTGCCACAGCATTGAGTTTGGCCTGTGAATACACTGACAGGTCGGTACCTTTCGGGAAGTACTGCCTCAACAGTCCATTCGTGTTCTCGTTCGACCCACGCTGCCAGGGATGTTGGGGGTCGCAGAAGTAGACGGCAATGTCAGTGGCAATAGTAAAGCGTTTGTGGCTGGTCATCTCCGTGCCGCGATCACAGGTTAGCGATTTGGAGAGTTCCTGCGGCAATTTGCAGGCATGTTTGATGAGCGCATTGGCAACCACCTCGCTGTCCTTGCTGGTCGCGTTGATTGTGACTTCACTCATTGGACGCTTGCGATCGCGCGCGCCCGGGAACACGTATAAACCATTGCCGGTCAACGCCTTGAGTTCCCGCAAGATAGCGACGGCCTGTGCAGCGAGCGGTACAAGATGAGCCGTATCAGTTTTCGTCACCGCATAGCGCCATTCGGCGCGGTCCAGATTTATGTGACTCCATTCTGCCTTACGAAGCTCGCCAGGCCGGACGAACAGCATCGGAGAGCAAGTCTGAGCGCGCAGAAAACCGGAAATGTGCCGCTAAAGCCGTCGAACGCGCGCAGCATTTCACCTACTTTGTCCGGTTCAATGATCGACGCGAAGTGGGTTGTTTGCGCGGGTGGAATAGCCCCAACAAGATCGCGGGCTGGGTCCGACTTGCAGAAGTTCTCTTTGATCGCATATCGAAAGACTCGGCTAATTTCTCCGCGCAAGCGATGGGCGGTATAGCGCGCGCCGCGGCTATCGACGCGTTTCAGAGTCTCAAGAATCTCTGGGGCATCAATCTCGGAAATGGGACGTTTGCCGAGCCACGGGAACGCATCGTTCTTGAAACGCGCGAGCGTGTTCTCACGCTGGCGAGGTTCTACGTAGGATTTACGTTCTTGCATCCATGCCAATGCAATCGCTTCAAACGTATTGCCTGCTGCGAGTCGGGCTGCACGCTTATCAGCCTTTTTACCGCAGTTGGGTCCATGCCCGCAGCTAGTCTCGCACGGACCTCGTCGCGGTTCTTCCGTGCCGCAGCCAATGACACATCCGGATAAACGCCGAGAGCGAGTGTTTTGTCCTTGCCCGCGAACCGGTAATTCATACGCCAGTATTTGGCGCCAGACTTGTCCAGCTGGAGGTACATGCGACCACCATCGGACAACCGATTGCCGGCGCCCTCTGGGTTGTAACGTGCGGTCCGCACCTGTGTGTCGGTGAGCGGCATGGTGGTATCTCCTGCAGTATCACAGCAGAAATTCAGCCGATACCACCAAAAATGCCACCAATTGCGCTGGTTGTCCCAGCACTTCACCGCACAATGCAGGAAACAAAAAAACCCGCGAAGCCTTGTGCTGTCGCGGGTTTCCGTATTTCTCCGGAACTTGCCGGAATATACTTTGGTGCCCAGGGCGGGATTTGAACCCACACGCCTTTCGGCGCTACCCCCTCAAGATAGTGCGTCTACCAATTTCGCCACCTGGGCAGAGGGGCGCCATTGTATCAGCTAAAAATTTTTTTTGAAGCCCCTCGCGTGATTTTGTTCGGCGGCTGAGATACCGGAGGAAGAAACGATGTGGTCTCACGCAGTAACGCACCCCGGCGACCGATTCAAGCGCTGCCCGTCGTCTCGCAACAGCTAGTAAGGTTTGACGTTTGTGGGCCGCTACTCCGGGGAATGCGGCAAATGGTGGGCCGCTATGCTCGCACGCTGATGCGCTGAAAGAGCGCTCTCCACTGCGAACACACCATGTCACCACGACGCACACATTCTTCGCGACTTCGGTATCGTCTTCTTCTCGCGTCGCTGCTGACGTCGCTATCCATGCTGCAGGGTTGCGCAACGACGGCGGAAAATCTTGCTGTAGGTTTTGGTCTCGGCGCAGTCGGCACCGTGTCGGCATTAGGCTGCCTGCTGGCCTGCGAGATGGCCAATCCGCACTGGTGAAAGGCCGCACGGCATGCAACGGGCGGTTAGTATTCCAATCTCGACATCGTTGACTAACGAAACGGAGCCCGTATGCCACAAGACCGCCTCCACCTGTACACCGACACCCAATTCGCGAGCCCCTACGCGATGTCCGTCTTCGTGACGCTGCGCGAGAAGCGCTTGCCGTTCGACCTTTCGACCATCGATCTCGCGAGCAAAGCAAATCTCGCCGCCGACTACGCGGCCCTTTCAATGACGCAGCGCGTGCCGACGCTGATACACGAAGACTTTGCGCTATCGGAGTCCTCGGCGATCACCGAGTACCTCGAAGACACTTTCCCGGACACTCCGGTCTATCCGCAAGATCGGCGTCTGCGCGCACGAGCGCGCCAGGTGCAAGCCTGGCTGCGCAGCGATCTGCTGCCGATTCGCGAAGAGCGTTCCACCGAAGTCATTTTCTACGGATCGAGCGGCGGCCCGCTTTCGTCGCGCGCACAGGAAGCGGCTCAAAAACTCTTCGCCGCCGCCGATGCATTGCTTCCAGCCAATTCGCCAAATCTGTTCGGCGAGTGGTGCATCGCCGATATGGACCTCGCATTGATGCTCAATCGCCTCGTGCTGAATGGGGATCTCGTTCCGCACAAGCTCAAGGACTACGCCACACAACAATGGCAGCGCGCTAGCGTGCAGCAGTGGGTCCAACTGGAGCGTCCAGCGCTATAACCCGATCGGCGTGGCTGCATGCCACGCCGAAAAACCGTCAATAGAAGTGGCAAAGACCAGCAACATATCTGAATAGAGAAGCACTAAAAGATGCAGTAAAAGCGAATATTACATTCGCGTTTTATCAGACCGTCGCTGCTCCGCCATTGCCCGATTTCGCGCCCGCTCCCTTTGCTGCCTGACGCGCAGGATGCTGACAACAATCAGCACGATCGCAAGCAATGACAATTCGATGATTGCGGGAATTCGAATGGGATCATGAAACATGGCGGGCCTCCGTCACATGATTTCATCATAGTATGCTGGGCAGGCCGCGCCTGAAGTATTGCGCCGCACCATTGCAATCTTATCGCCGCCAATACATCAGCGCTTATCCCGCTGGCAAAAAAGAGTGCGAGCGACAAATTGAAAACATTCTGTCACGCAAAACTTACACGAGTCAGATAGCCGTCCCTAAACAGCTTATTTGCGCTAGAGTACACAAGCGATCAGTTGGATCGTGAGCCGTCCCGACATTTCAAAGGTGTTATCTGTCACGCTTTTGCTTGCGTGTACTAAAGAAGCACCTGGACTCGTTGAAGACATCGCGCCATGCCATATTTTCCTGTCGCCTACTGTGGTCCCGCGGCTGTCCCCGAGAGCTTGTGGTTGCGCTGGAATACCGATCCGCCATTGCTGGTCGCGCTCGCGGCGTTCGCATGGGTCGTGGCCAGCGGCCGCTCGGCGAATGCACGGGCGGGATGGGGCGCCGTCGCGCTGATGGCCCTCGTGTTCGTGTCGCCGCTTTGCGCGTTGTCCTCGGCATTGTTCTCCGCGCGCGTCACTCATCACGTCATGTTGATCGCTGCAGTAGCTCCACTGCTCACCCTTGCGTTTCCGTTGCCGCGCCTCGCGTATTCGCCGCTTGTACCCGTGGTCGCAGCGCATGCCGTGATCATCTGGCTGTGGCATGCACCGGGGCCCTATGCGTGGGGACTGTCGAGCGTACCCGGCTACTGGCTGATGCAGGTCACTTTGCTTGGCAGTGCATGGCTCATGTGGCGCAGCATCTTCTCGCCGTCGCTGCCGACCGGCCCCGCGCTGATGGCGCTGGTCGCGACGATCGGCCATATGGGTTTGCTCGGCGCGTTGATCGTGTTCGCGCCGGTGCCGCTCTACGTCGCGCACTTCGCGACCACCGCCGCGTGGGGACTTACGCCGCTCGCCGACCAGCAACTCGCCGGGCTGTTGATGTGGGTACTGGCGATGATCCCTTATCTCGCGGCAGGACTTTGGCTCGTCTGGTCAAGCCTGCGCGTCAGAGAGCCCGCGCTGTGACGACCCTTCTGAAGTTCGTTCATCTGGCCGCGATCGCGATCTGGTCGGGTGGTTTGCTCGTGCTGCCGTATCTGTTCTGGCAGCGTCGCGGGCTCGCGGCCGGCAGCGAGCTCGACCGGCTGCATCGCATCACGCGTCTCGTGTTCGTGGAACTGACTTCGCCCGCCGCTTTCGTCGCGATTGCGAGCGGCACCGCGCTGATTTTTCTGCAGGCCACCTTCGTCGAATGGTTCACCGCGAAGATGGTGTTCGTCGGCATCATGGCGATGCTGCACGTACTGGCCGGCCTCGTACTGCACGATCTGTATCTGCCCGACGGCCGCTTCAGCCGTGCCTCGGCGATCGCGCTGACCATCGCTTATCTGGTTGTGATCGTCGCGATCATCTGGATCGTGCTGGCCAAGCCCCACATCGACTCGAACCTGCTGGCCCCGCATCTGTTCGAGCCCGGCGGACTTGGCCGATGGCTGCATCACTCCTTTGGCGAAACGAGAATCCCCACGCCATGATCGAACACGAGCTTGCCCCCATGCCAGCCGGCGAAGCCCGTCATTACCGAGCTGAGCACCGACAGCAAGAGCCCATGCGGCAGGATCTCATCGGGGTAGTAAAGACGCACACCCCAGTTCGCTCCCGCGAGCGCGACGAGCGTCATCGCGGCGACCGCATGCGACCAGCTTGCTTCCTTCAGGCGGATGCCGCGCACCAGCAGCAGTTCCGCGGTACCGACCACGCTCGCGGCCACGCCGCTCCAGAACGCGAAGCCGGCGGCCCACAAGCCGGCGCGAACCCAGAACGGGTCGCCCGTCCACCAGTAGATCACGTCGACGCCCAACGTCGCGACGACGAACGCGATCGGGAAATGCACCATCATCACGTGAATCGGATGACCGACGAGCGCCACCGCCGAGCCCTTGTCGAGCCGCAACAGCTCAAGCATCACTTCGCTTCGCGTCTCATTTCCAGGATTACGTTTGTTTGCCATGGTGGTGTGCCCTCGCATCGAATGTCTGGTGCTGCAAACCATCATAGCTGCTTGCGTCCGGCGGTCCAAGCCGCATCGCTCGCCGCGTTGTCCGGCTGCAGCGGGCCGCTGTCGACGCTCGAGCCGTCGGGTCCGGCCGCCGCATCGATCGCCGGGCTATGGTGGGTGATGCTGGCCGGCGCCGCGATCCTGTTCGCGATGGTGCTCGTACTGTTTCTGCTGACGGTGTTCCGGCCCGGCTGGGGCTCGCATGTGTCATCCGCGCGCTGGATCGCGCTCGGCGGTCTCGTGCTGCCCGCGGTGATCCTGATCCCGTTGATCTGCTATGCGCTATACGCGGGCGAGTTGCTGTTGCCGTTGCGCGCGCACGCGCCCGCGCGCATCGAGGCGATCGCGCAGCAATGGCGATGGACCTTCCGCTACCCGGAACTGGGCAACGTCGAAACCGACAGCGTGCTGCATCTGCCCGCGCGCACGCCGGTCGACATCGTCGTGACCAGCATGGACGTCGTGCACGCGTTCTGGATTCCGCGCTTCGCGGGCAAGATCGACGCGGTGCCGGGCCACCACAACCTGCTGCGCATCGAGGCCGACGAGCCCGGCCGGTACGCCGGACAATGCAACGAGTTTTGCGGCATCGGTCACGCGGGGATGCACTTCACCGTGATCGTCGATCGTCCGGAAGATTTTCCGGCTGCTGTCAAAAGCGCCGCCGCCAACGGGGAGGTGAAGAAATGAGTGTGCCCGTCGAGCCGCCATCACAGGGCATCACCGCGCTGCGGCTGCATCGCCAGCTTGCCGCGATCTGGGACACCGGGCCGGGCGTACAGAAGCTCGCCGCGGTCAATCATACGGTTCTCGGCATGCGCATGATGATCACGTCGTTCGTGTTCTTCGCGATCGCCGGGATTCTCGGCATGCTTACGCGCGTGCAACTCGCGACACCGCATGCGGCCTTCATGGATGTCGAGACCTATAACCAGGTCTTCACGATGCATGGATCGATGATGCTGTTCCTGTTCGCGATCCCGATGGTCGAAAGCTTCGCGGTCTATCTGACGCCGAAGATTCTCGGCACGCGCGACTTCGCGTTTCCGCGCCTGACGGCTTACGGCTACTGGTGCTATCTGTTCGGCGGCACGATCCTGACCGTGGCGCTGATTCTGCGCAGCGCGCCCGACGGCGGCTGGTTCATGTACACGCCGCTCAGCT
Organism: Paraburkholderia sp. BR10923; assembly: GCF_040948765.1. Lineage (NCBI taxonomy): Bacteria > Pseudomonadati > Pseudomonadota > Betaproteobacteria > Burkholderiales > Burkholderiaceae > Paraburkholderia > Paraburkholderia sp. BR10923. The sequence continues at coordinate 81,068 of NZ_JBFPKO010000002.1, forward strand.
CCAACGTGTACACGCCCGGACTGAACGCCGACGTCTGGCTGCTCGGCATCACGTTCGTCGAGATTTCGGCATTGTCGCTCGCGATGGAAATCGTCGTTTCGATCCTGAAGATGCGGGCGCCGGGCATGTCGCTCGATCGGATGCCGATCTTCGCGTGGTACATCCTCGTCACCGCGATGATGATGATCGTCGCGTTTCCGCCGCTGATCCTCGGCTCGATCCTGCTCGAGGTGGAGCGCGCGTTCAACCTGCCGTTCTTCGATCCGACGCGCGGCGGCGATCCGCTGCTATGGCAGCACCTGTTCTGGCTATTCGGCCACCCGGACGTCTACATCATCTTCCTGCCGATGGCCGGCGTGCTGTCGACGATGATTCCCGTGTTCGCGCGACGCCGCCTGATCGGCTATCGCGCGATCGTCGTCGCGATCATCGCGCTCGCGTTCCTGAGCTTCGGCATCTGGGTGCACCATATGTTCACGGTGGGCATTCCGCATCTGGCGCTCGCGTTCTTCTCGGCGGGCTCGGCGATCGTCGCGGTGCCCACCGCGATCCAGTTCTTCGCGTGGCTCGCCACGCTGTCGCACGGCCGCCCGCGCTGGGATGTGCCGATGCTGTACATCTTCGGCTTCTTCTTCGTGTTCACATGCGGCGGGCTCACAGGCGTCATGCTCGCGATCGTGCCGTTCGACTGGCAAGCGCACGACACCTACTTCGTCGTCGCGCACATGCACTACGTGGTGGCCGGCGCGCTGGCGTTTCCGATGCTCGCCGCGTTCTATTACTGGCTGCCGCTGCTGACCGGGCGCACCGCCGTGCATAAGCTTTCCGTGCCGGCGTTCTGGCTCGTGTTCATCGGCTTCAACATGACCTTCCTGATGATGCACCTGACCGGCCTGCTCGGCATGCCGCGACGCGTCTTCACGTATAGCGGCGACGAAGGCTGGAACGGGCTCAATCTGCTGTCGTCGGTGGGCAGCTTCGTGATGACGATCGGCTTCGCGCTCGTCGTGATCGACATCATCGTGCAATTGCGTTTCGGCCAACGCGTGCGGCGCAACCCGTGGCAATCGACCACCCTCGAATGGGCGATGCCGATTCCGCCCGCGCCGTACGCATTCGCGTCGATCCCGCACATCGACGCCGAAACCGAAAAGGTGTCCCCGGGCCAGCTGGCGACCTCGCTCGCACGCGGCGACGGCTACCTCGGCTTCACGCGCAACGGCTGGCAGGAGGCGCTAGGCGTGCATATGACTTCGGGCGAGGCCGAACAGCTGATCGTGCTGCCGAACTCGACGTATCTGCCGCTCGTCACTGCACTCGTGACGGCCGCGGCGGTGCTCGCGATGCTGTTCAAGTTCTATCTGCTGTCGGTCGCATTCGCGTTCGCGACGTTTGGTCTCTTCATCTACGCGGGCCAGAGCGCGGGGCACGCGCGCGATTACGGCGCGCTGCCGGTCGGCCGCGGCGTCAGCGTGCCGCCGCATACCGAGGTGGCCGGTGCGCCGTCATGGCTTTCGATGATCTGCGCGCTGGTCGCGGACGGCACGCTGTTCACGTCGCTGGTCTTCGGCACGTTCTATCTGTGGATCGCCGCGCCGAACTGGCCGGCTGCGGTCGCGCCGCATCCGAACCGTCTGCTCGCGCTCGTCGCGGCCGTCGCGCTCGCGGTGGCCGCAGCCGCCACGCGTGGCTCGTTGCGCGCGGCCGCCGCCGAGCGCAAACCGCACGGCACGATCGGGCTCTGCGCGATCGCGCTGATCGTCGCGCTGGTCGCCTGCGTGATGCTGATCGACGGCGTGACACCGAATCCGCGCGAGCATGCGCTCGGCGCGACGGCGGCGGCGCTGCTCACGTATATCGCGGTTCACGCGGGCGTCGGGCTGCTGTTCCTGATCAGCAACGTGCTGCGTGTCGGCGCGGGCTTCGTTTCCGCGCGACGCCTGACCGATCTGCGCCTTACGCGCTTGTGGATCGATTACACGCTGGCGACGGGCGTCATCGCGCTCGGACTCGTGCTCGCGTTGCCGAGCCTCGTCGCCATGCTGGGAGCCAGACCATGAGCGCGCGTCCGCTTTCGCCGCGTCGGTTGTGGTGGCTCGCCGTCGGCTTCACGATCTGGTGTCTCGCGTTCGTGATCCTGTATGCGCTGCATGCAATTGGCTGCGCGTTCGCGTGGCCGGCCGGCCCGCTGCGCGCGAGTCTCGCGATCATTCTGCTGCTGCATTTGGTCGCAATCGGCTGGCTATGGCGCTATCGCGCCGCGACCCGCGACCCTGGGCCCGAACGTATCAGCTCGTTCGTGCATACCGTCGTCGTCTGGACCCTGATCGCGGCGCTGGTCGCGACCGTGATCACGTTCGGGCCCGCGCTGCTGCTCACCACCTGCGTCTGAACGTGCACTGAGCGCGAGGGCGGCCGCCGCACCCCGGCATGGACAAGCACCGACGCAGCCCGCTCGTGCTACTGTTTGGCGGCAAGACCTGGGACTCGTTGACGCTCGGCGAACTGAAGGTGCCGCGCATCCGCTACCATTCCGAGCGCTACGGTTTCGTCGCTTTTCCTCATGCTCGAAGGTTGAATCGATATGCCCTACTTCTTTGGAATTGGTCTTCACGTTTTCATTGCGATCTTCTTCGCCATCCACGCGATGCGCAATAACCAAGGCATCTACTGGCTATTCATTCTGTTTGCCTTTCCGCTCCTCGGCAGCGTCGTGTACTTCTTCGCGATCTATCTGCCGGGTCTGCGCCATACGCGCGGCGCGCGAGTGGCCACGCAGGCGATCACGCAATTCGTCGATCCGAATCGCGCGCTGCGTGAAGCGCGCGCCGCTTTCGAGCGCGCGCCGACCGTGCAGCATCGGATGCGGCTCGGCGAGGCCTTGCTCGCGGCCGGCAATCCGCGCGAAGCACTCGAACATTTCCAGGCCGCGGCGAATGGTCCCTTTGCAAACGATCCCGCGCTACTGCTAGGTCTTGCGCGCTCGCAGTTCGCGCTCGGCAACTACACGGCCGCCGATACGACGTTGGCAAATCTGTTCTCGGTCAATCCGCACGCGCGCAATCAGGGCGAGCCGGCGCTGCTGTACGCGCGCACGCTGGCCGCGCTGAGCGCGCCCGGTGCGCGCGCCGCATTCGAACACTCGCTGACCTGCGCAACCGACGTCGCGGCGCGCTGCCTGTTCGCCGACTGGCTCGCCGCGCAACCGGAAGACGCGGACCGCCGCCGCGCCGGTGCCCTCTACGCGGAAATCGTGCAGGACGCCAAACATTGGCCGCGTCACGCGCGCGAACACAATCGCGAGTGGCTGCAGCGGGCGCAGGCCGCGTTGGCGGCCGGTGCGGCTCGAACCTGAGCATGCCGAGGAGAACATCGATGCGACGCGCAACCCGGTCTTTCGCTTTGGCGCTGTATGCCGCAATGGCAGCGATGGCTTTCGGTAGCGGCGGCGCCTCGACTTCCGCGCAGGCCGCTGGCACGGAGAGGCCGTTCAAATGGCCCGCCTCGTTCGTCGTGCTCGGCGATGGCTATCCGCACTCGGGCGATGTCTGCCGGCGGCTCGGCGAGTCGGCCGCGACCGCGAACTATCTGGACCATATGGCGATGCTGGTCGGTTGCCCAGGTCCTCGCGACAGCGCCGCCGTGCGTGCGATCGTCGAGCACCAGCGGCGCGCGCGCGTGGTCGGCGAAGCGGATGGCGTGACGCTGATTTCCATTTCGACGGAAGGCGCTCAGACTAGTTCGCAGAATGGTCACGCGCCCGGAAACGAATCGCCGATCAGCGCGAGCGGCACACTGCCATGCGAGCGGGGCAACGGACAGACCAGAACGATGTGCAAGTTCGGCGTCGTGCATCACAGCGATCGATCGACAACGGTCGTGGTGTATTGGCCGGACGGCACGACGCGAGCGATTTTCTTCGCCGTCAACGGCCGTGTGATGGGCACCGCTGCGTCCGTGAACGATCAGCCGACGCCCGGCGACACGCTGACGCGCAAACATGCCGGCATCAATCTGATTTCGGTCGGCAACGAACGCTATGAAATCGAGGACACGATTCTGTCCGGTGGTTGAATTGCGTTGAAGTACATCGGCGCAAGCCATGTGCGGTTGAAGCTCTGATTCGCCGCGCGTCACTTTCATTTCTATTCCCCTCGCTTCACGGCGTCGCGCTGATTCGCCACGGCGCTCGCAATCACGTCATCGCGGCAGCATGCCGTGGGTGTCGCACCGGCCAAAATATTAGTAATAATTCCGTAAAGCCCCGCATGTATGCGGAATGCGTACTCCACATCCAGCTTTGACTCCTTCATTCTCCTAAGGCCCGCATGCGGGATTACCCCATGCCGGCAAATCGATATTGTTGACTAATATTATTACCTGCCGGCGTTAGCCGCCAGCCCCAGCGGCCGTCTTGCGGAGCAACCAACAATAGGTATTTCCAATCGATCAGCGGTTCAACAGGAGGAGGTCATGATGTCCAGAAGAATAAGATTAGTGGCGGTCTGGCTGGCGATGGTCGTCGGACTCGCCGCGTGTAATGGCGACAATAGCGGCGTATCGACATCGCCGGTGGCGAACGCGGCCACCTCGAACGCCGCGGTATCCAGCAACGCATCGCAATCGAATTCGAACGCATCGGCGAACAACAACTCGACGACTCCGCCGCTGCCCTGCGACGCCGCCGCAACCGCCAACACGCCCTGCTCCGCCGCGCACAGCGTGACCCGGCTGCTGACGAAGAACTACACGGGCCCGCTGTTCCAGATTCAACGCGCGTCCGACAACACGACGCTCGACGTCTATCCGTACACCAACAGCACGCTGAAGGGCGGCGACCGCTCGCTGGTCGGCTCGGCGAATGTGCAGAGCGCGCAATCCTTCTGCGACAACACGACCTGTTCGGTTACCTACATCTACGACCAGATCGATCTGGTCGCGCCGCTGAAGAACGGCGCGTTCGGTAATGTCCCCGCGACGCTGACGCTGAACCAGGACGGCACCGAATCGCTAAGCGTCAAGAACGGCAGCAAAACGACCACGGTTCCGGTGCTCAACGGCTTCGCGACGATCACGCTGCCCGGCACCTCCGGCACCCTGACCGTGCAGCTGCTTCAGCCGCCGACCGCGTTGACCGCACAGACGCCGACGCAGCAACTGACGATCGGCAACGACTTGCCAGCGCTGCCCGGCACACCGGCCAAGCTCGGGTTCGTCACGACGAACGGTGTCCAGATTGCGGCTCTCGGCACGCTCGCCGGGCAGGCCTACCGCAAACGCTTCGGGACGGTGAACCAGTCGATCGGCGATAGCGAAATCGCCGAGTACATGGTCGCTGGCGCGCACTACAGCCAATCGTCGACCTGCTGCGGCACCTACGGCAACATGGAAAGCAGCGCGAATCCGAGCACCTATGCGCACGGCGAAATCGAAGGCGAAATGTTCGCGCTCGCGTTCTCGAACGGCAACGCGGCCGTATTCGGCTATTGCGACGGCGACTCGATTCAGCCGTCGAACGTGAAGGACCCCGTGTGCAATGCACTCGATACGAACTGGCCGGGTGTGGATGCCGAAGCCGGCGTCTATCTGTATGGCCCGCAGCAGCCGGCGGAAGAGAAGTTCGTCACGGTGCTATCGAAGTACTCGCCGGTCAACGCGTTGAATCTATTCGCGGTCAAAGGCGGTTCCGCTTCGCAAAGCGTGTTGACAGCGCTGTACGATCAGGCGCCGCCTGAAGCGCTGATCTTCGGCAACGATGCCGGTCACGCATTCAACGGCCAATGGCAAGGCGGTCTGTCGCTCGGCGAAGGCGGCGACGGCAGCGCCGCGCCGATCCAGTTCTTCGAAGGCGCGATCATCACCAAGGCGACGTCCGATACGACCGACAACGCGATCCAGTCGAGCATCGCAAGCTTCTACGGACCGCCGGCCGACGCGGCCGCGTCGGCCTGCTACGCGAACAACCTGATCAATTCGCCGCTCAGTCTCGCGACGCCGGATGCGTGGTTCCAGTCGAACGGCGGCACTGCCGTGCCCGCTACCGACATCTCCGGCGTCAATAGTGGCGCCGCGACGGTCACGAGCACGAATGGTTCGTCCGTGTCGAACATCCACGAAGTGATCCGGGTACAGGGCGGCCAGTCGTACACGTTCACCGACTATGTGCTCGCCACCACCAACGCAACGGTATTCCCCGGCGGCTCGATCCAGACCGACGACCCGAGCGGCACCGAGTTCGGCTGGGTGCTGAACACGAACACCGGCGCGATCGTGCGCGGCACGTGGGGCGCGGGACAAGCGACGGCGCTGAGCGCGGTGAAAGCCGGCAACTGGTGGAAAGTGACGATGACGCTGACCGCACCGGCGGGATCGAACAACGCGCAGGTGTTCATCGATCCGCCGACGTCGAACAGTGCAGGCGTGCGTTCGCAGCAGGCCGCGTATTTGAGCGCGACACATTACTGCCCGAGCCTCGCGATTCTGAGCGGCACGAAGTCGTAATCACGATCAGCGCCACGCAGCTATCGATGATTCGTTGACGCGTCGCGCGATCGAAGGCACACTCGCTCACTATGCAAGCCCTCATGACCCACTCGATCGCAAAGCATCATCATGCGCATATGGGACTGCCTGTGGGGACTCGCATACGCATACGCCGCTAGACATCGTTCGCAGCGGCATGCGCCAGAAAGCCCCGCCGGCAACGACGGGGCTTTTTGTTTTCCACGACCTTATCCGCTCATCGAACGAAGGATTGCCGCCATGACGCAGGAAGCACAGACGCCAGCCGTTTCGAAGACCTTTGCGACGCCCATCGATCTTTACCGCGCCCTTGCACGTGTGTGGGCCGGCGATACGTCGAGCCCGACCCACGCGTGGTTGTCGACGAATCCGGCGCAGAATCATTGCAGCGTGACGTCTCTGATCGTGCAGGACTGCTTCGGTGGCGAGATTCTGACGACGCGTACGTCCGGCGGCACGCACTTCTACAACCTGATCGACGGCAAGAGATGGGATCTGACCGTCAGCCAGTTTGCCGAGCCGATTCCATTCGACGATACGCGTTCGAGTCGTGAGGCGGCGTTCGCGGATACGTCGCGGGAGAAATATGAACTGCTGAAGTCGAGGCTCGCGGAAAGCCAGCTGAAATAAACACTCAATCGAACACGCGCGGCCGAACCGCATCGATATGCGGTCGGCCACGCCATGTCACCTCAACCAACCACTTCCTGCTTCCCCGGAATGCCTTGCCCGCGCAACGAACACCCGCGCGTTTCAGGCACGAAGACCAGCGCAATCGCACCAACGACGCACGCCGCCATCATGTAGTAAGCGGGCACCAACGCATTGCCCGTATGCGCGACCAGCCATTCGTTCGCCATCGGCGCCGTGCCGCCGAAAATCGACGTCGACAAGTTATACGCAATCGCCATCCCCGCGTAACGGACCTGGGTCGGGAACATCGCGGGGAACATCGCCGAGATGCTGGCCAATTGCGGCACGTACAACAGCCCGAGCACCGCAAAGCCGATGAACGCACCGGTCACGCTGAGCTTCATCAGCAGGAACATCGGAATCGCCGCGACGAACAGGCCGACCAGCGAAAACCACCACACGTTCTTGCGTCCGACGCGATCCGAGAACGTGCCCGCAAACGGCAGGAACACCATCATCGCGAGCATGCCGATCAGCGGCACGAGCAGGGACATGTTGTCGCTCATGCCAAGCTGCTTCTGCATGAAGGTCGGCATATAGGCGAGCAGCACGTAGTTGACGACATTCAAAGCAACCACGAGTCCGCCGAGCTGGATCAGCGGTCGCCAATAGTCGCTCAGCAATGCCTTCAGCGTGACGCAGCTATGCTGCTCCTTGTGCATCGTTTCTTCGAGCTCGCGAAAGACCGGCGTGTCTTCGAGCTTGGAGCGCAGATAGAAGCCGATCAGACCGAGCGGAGCCGCAATCAGAAACGGCAAACGCCATCCCCATGCATGCATCGCCGTGTTGCCGAGCGCGACCGAGCAGCCGAGCATCAGAAACGCGCCGAGCGAGAAGCCCGACAGCGTCGCGAATTCGAGGAAGCTGCCGCAAAAGCCGCGCTTCTTGTCGGGCGCGTATTCGGCCATGAAAGTCGCCGCGCCGCCATATTCGCCCCCCGTCGAAAAGCCCTGGATCATTCGCAGCACGACGAGGATCGTCGGCGCCCACCAGCCAATGCTTGCGTAAGTCGGCACGAGTCCGACCAGCAGCGTTGCGACCGACATCAGGATGATCGTCAAAGCGAGCACGTGCTTGCGGCCGAGGCGATCGCCGAGCGGCCCCCAGAACAGGCCGCCCAACGGACGCACGAGAAACGAAATGGCGAACGTCGCGAGTGCGAATAACGTAGCCTGCGACGTGCTGCCGGGGAACAACGCGGCCGAAATGTAACTGAGGCCATAGGCGTAGATACCGTAGTCGAACCACTCGGTTGCATTGCCGAGCGCCGATGCGGCGATCGCGCGTCGCAGCAAGCTGCGCGCTTGCGCTTGCGGTTGCGCGCTCTGCGCGGTCCATGAATGTGCGTAATGCATGTCTCCTCCTGGGATGTCTCTATGCGACACAGGCAACGTCGCCCGAATCCACGATACCGGCGGCACGCTTCCGCAACGATGTTCTAGGACGATGCAGGCATCGGGGTTTTCCATAAAGCCCGCCCTGGATGCGGTAATCCGTACGCGTGCGTGGGCGATACGTCGTGCGCGATGGGGAAAAACAACACGATTCGGGTGCAATGCACGCTTTAAAATTTCAAGCCGTCGTTCGTTCTACCGATAAGCATTCGAGTGCGAGGCCAACCGGTGAAAGCAGCGCTCTGCATATGTATCACCGCTTTGTCGATGCCATCGGCAGGGTGCTACGCCGAATCGGCCAGCTATCCGCCATTGCCGGCGCTCAACATCGATATCTCGCAGACCTCCGTCTCCGGCCTCTCGGCGGGAGGGTTCATGGCGGTGCAACTGGCGGTCGCGTACTCGTCGATCATCAAGGGCGTGGGCGTCGTTGCGGCCGGTCCGTACTATTGCTCGCGAAACAGCCTTCTGATCGCCACCACCCGGTGCTCATGCACCATCCGGCCGGCGAGCGCCTGCCGGGTCTCGCCTGACAGCACCAATGTGCCACGGCTCGTCTCGATGGCCAGGACGTTTTCGGCCAGTCGCCTGATCGACGATGTCGCCAGCATCATGGGCCAACGAATCGTCACGATATCGGGAGCGAAAGATGCGACCGTGCCTGCGCCCATCGTCGCCCAGTTGCAGGCGTTCTATGCGGCACTCGGCGTGCCGGCACAGAACATGACTCAAATCGGCATTGCCGATGCGGGCCACACGATGCCCACCATCGACTATGGCGTGGCCTGCGCAAAAAGCGAATCGCCTTTCATCGGCAAGTGCGATGTCGATGGCGCGAAGCAGATACTGGGCTGGATCTACGGACCTGCTCCGCTCGCGCCGCCTGCCGCGGCAACGCCGCCGGGACGCTTCATCCGCTTCGATCAGAGCCGTTATCTACCGGCCAGCCAGCCAGCGAGCATTTTGCGCAGGACGGGCATGGACGCCACCGGATGGCTGTATGTACCGAGCACATGCAATGCCGGAGCACCGTGCCGGCTGCACGTTGCGCTGCATGGCTGCCGGCAGGGGCAGGCGTATGTCCCGCTCGGCTCACCGACCGGGCTCTCCTACGGAACCACGTTCGTCCGGCACGCCGGCTATACGCAGTGGGCGGACAACAACCGGATCGTCGTGCTGTATCCGCAGGCGGTATCGATTCCAATAACCAACCCGAACGGATGCTGGGACTGGTGGGGATATACCGGCCGACATTTCGCCGATCAGCAAGGCGTTCAGATGCGCGCGATCCGCAACATGATCGAACGGTTAACGTCGGGCGCAAGCCACTGAGTGGCTGAAAGCCCAACGTCATTCGTATCAGCGCATCAGCAACGGCAGCGTCATCAAACGCCCCTGCTCCGGCCTCGCGTCGTTCTCGCCGCACAGCCGCAAACACATCCATGCGGTCGCGAGATTGCTGCTGACCACCGGCTTGGCCGTAGCCTCTTCGATTCGCGCGATGATCCGCGCGGCTCGCACAGCGGTGCATGAGATAAACAACGCGTCGGAGTCCCGCGCCGTCGCTTCGCGCGCAAAGGCGACGATATCGTCGTGCGAAATCCGTGCCATCTCCCGGTCGTCGGTCAAACCGACGCAAGAGAAGCGATCGATCGCGAAGCCTTGTGCGGCAAAGTACTCCGCCATTGGCCCACTCGTTTCGGCGGTGTACGGCGTCAGCACGCTGATACGCCGCGCGCCGAGCGTGTCGAGCGCAGTGACCGCGGCATTCGTTGGAGTGACCACTCGGGCGGATGGCTTCGCTGCATGAATTGCGCGCTCGATCTGCGCATCACCGATCATCACGGATGCCGACGTGCACGAATACATCACGACGTCGAGCGTTTCGTCGGGCAGGATCAGCGCCGCGGCCGCGGTCAGTGACGGTTGCATCGCGCGCAGATTGTCGGGCGTGACCGGGTTCGCATACGGCACGCGATTCACGTAGATGCCGATCCGCTCGCTCGCAACGAGTGCCGCGAAATCCGGCTCGGTGGTGTGATCGGTCGCGAGAATCACGAGGCCGATACGTTTTTCGAAAGCGCGTTCGATCAAATTCGGCGCGCGCTCGAACTGCCGAATAGTTATTTGCATCGTTCAATGTCCCGGAGCCGGAAAACGCTTTTCAAGGAGGCGCACACAGGCCACCGCGATCAGGCTGATGATCAGGAACAGCACGCCGACCAGCGTCATCGGCTCCAGATAGCGGTAATCCGTATTCGCGATGATCTTCGCCTGATTCATCAATTCGAGGACCGTGATCGCCGACAGCAACGGCGTTTCCTTGAACATCGAGATCAGGTAATTGGCGAGCGCCGGCACCATCGGCGGCACCGCTTCGGGCAGGATCACGTGCTGCCAGGTTTGCGCGGGGCTCAGATTGCAGGCCTTCGCGGCCTCCCATTGCCCGCGCGGAATGCTTTCGATGCCGGCACGATAGACCTCGGCCGCATATGTCGCGTAATGCACGCCGATTGCGAGCACACCGGCCGCGAGGGCCGGCATCCGGATGCCGATGTCGGGCAGCACGTAGAACACGAAATACAGCTGCACCAGCAGCGGCGTGCCGCGAATAAAGCTCGCAATCGCCGATGTGCCGCGCGACACCACGCGATTCGGTGCGAGCCGCAAGATGGCTATCACCATGCCGACCACGGCGGCCACTACCGCGCCCAGCAAGGTAGCCAGCACGGTGATCTCCAACCCTTGCAGCAGCAGCGGCAGAATCTCGCGCACGAAGCTCCAGTCCCATTCCATACGTCTATCTCCTGATGCGGTCGAGACCGAAACTCATCCGGCTTTCCAGCTTGCGCATACCGAACGAGATCAGACAGGCCATGCCGAAGTACAGCGCGAGAATCGTCGCGAACGGGATCAACGTATTGCCGGTTTGCGAGCGCACCACTTGCGCCTGGAAGGTCATGTCGCCGAGCGAAATCAGCGACACGACGGCCGTGCCCTTCAGCAGCTCGATCGCGTTGTTGCCGAAGGTGGGCAGCATCAGCGGCAAGGCCTGTGGCAGGATCACGTGCCGCATGCGCTGATAGCGGGAAAGATTCAACGCAATGCAGGCGCTGCGCTGCTCGTGGCCGATCGCGGCGACCGCGCCGCGCACCACTTCGGCGCCGTACGCGCCGACGTTAAGCCCAAGCGCGAGCACGCCGGCCTGCAGCGGCGTCAGCGTGAGGCCGGCCATCGGCAACACGAAGTACGCCCAGAACAGCTGCACGAAGATCGACGTGCCGCGAAAGAACTCGATATACGACGTGGCCAACGCGCGCACCACGAAGAAGCGCGACAGACGCCCGAGCCCCGCGACGAACGCCATGACGAGCGCGAGTACCGCGCCCATCAGCGTCAGTTCGACGGTTGTCCGCGCCCCCTGCAAAATCAGCTGCAAATAACCGGACCAGTGGTTCATCGACGCACCTCGCGCGCAATGTATCGGGGGCCATGCGCGCGACCGTGCCGCGCGCATGGCGTGCTATCGCGGCCTCAGTTCTTCGCCGCGCACAGTTGTTCGCGGCTCGCCGACATCGCCGCCTTCGCCGAGAAGCCATAGGGCTCGACGATCTTCGCGAACTCGCCGGAATCCTTCATCTTCTTCAGCTCGACATCGAACGCATCGCGCAGCGCGGTGTCCTGCTTGCGGAACGCGACGCCGTCGCATTGCACCGGCGTGTTCTGCACCGGCGCGATCGAATCGAGGTTCGGGTCTTTCGCCTTTGAAAGCAGATCGGTGATCGAAAGAAGCGGCAACGCGAATGCGTCGATGCGGCCGTCCTGCAGCATCTTCAGACCGCTTTGCCCGTCCGGCACGATGATCACGCGATCGGTCGGAATATTCGCGGCGGTCGCGAGCTTCTGCTCGGTCGTGCCGCCTTCCACACCGATCACCGCTTTCGGATCTTTCGCGATTTCCTCGTAGGTCTTGATGCTCTTCGTATTGCCTTTCTTGACCGCGAACGCTTCGACCGCGCACAGCACCGGCTGCGAATAGGCGACAGCCGCGCAACGCTGCGGCGTCATGAACAGCCCCGCCGCAATCGCGTCATGCCGCCCGGCCGCGAGGCCCGGAATCATCGCGCCATACTCGGAGACCGACGCGACGACGTCGTTGACGCCCAGCTTCTTGAACCCCGCGCGCGCGACATCGGGCGCCGCGCCCGTCACTTTGCCGTCCGCGCCGACTGCGGTGAACGGCGGTTCGTTCGCGATCGCGATGCGCGCGAAACCTTGCTGGCGCAGCTGCGTGAGCTTGTCGTCGGCGGCATATGCGAGGCTCGCGAGCGTCAGCAGAGACAACCCTCCCGCAATCAGAATCCCCTTCAGCTTCATGATCTCTGGCTCCTTTGGCGTAGTGGTATGACGTAGTAGTGGGTGATGTGCAGCATGGGAAAAACAATCTGTTGCGGCTCGGCTCAGATTCGATGCCCCGCGGCGAGGATCTTGCGCAGGAAGGTCTGGGTCCGCTCATGCACGGGATGAGTGAAGATGTCCTCGGGCTTGCCTTCCTCGACGATCCTGCCGCGATCGAAGAACAGCACGCGGTCGGCGAAATCGTGCGCGAAGCCCATTTCGTGCGTGACGAGCAGCATCGTCATATCGGTTTCGCGCGCGAGCCGCTGCATCACGTTCAGGACTTCCTCGACGAGTTCGGGGTCGAGCGCGGACGTCACTTCGTCGAACAGCATGATTCGCGGCGCGAGCGCGAGCGCCCGCGCGATCGCCACGCGCTGCTTCTGGCCGCCCGACAGTTGTGCGGGACGGCTTTTCGCCTTGTCGGCCATGCCGACCATGTCGAGCAACTCTAGCGCGCGTTTCTCCGCCGACTCGCGGCTCTCGCCCTTCGTCAGCATCGGGGCGAGCGTCACGTTGTCGAGCACGCTCTTGTGCGGAAACAGATTGAAGTGCTGAAACACCATGCCGATCTTCTCGCGCATCTTCTGCAGATGCCTTTCGTTCGCGGGCACCATCTGGCCGCCGCGCGGCATATGAAACAGTTGTTCGCCGTCCACCTCGATATGGCCGCCATCGATCGTTTCGAGCGTCATCAGGATGCGCAGGATCGTCGTCTTGCCCGATCCCGACGGACCGATCAGCGCCAGTTTCTCGCCGGGCATCACGTCGAGCGATAGTTCGTCGAGCACGGTCAGCGCGCCATATCGTTTCGTGATCCGGTCGAGTCGGATCAATGGCTTATTCGCGGGGCTTTGGTCACGGCGCGCCTGAGTGCCTGCGGGCGTGGCCGTGCGTTCGGAGGAAAGACTTGCCGGGGCGATGCCTGAAGCGCTCAGTAGATCGGTAACTCGCGCAGTGTTCATATCGATTCGATCCCGTTCGTCGTACGTGATTTGAGTCAATGGAATGCGGCTGCGGCGCCGGAAATGCCAGTGATGCGGACCAGAATACGCAGCCATATTTGCAAACCGGATTGCTCTAGAACAATTCTTTTTTCCGCGCCGGCGAAGGCGGCCCAAGAGTGCACTGCAACAAGACCACAGCATGCTCCGATGACCTCACCAACATTGAACTAGCACATTCGGAGGCGTTTTTTCGCGGCATTAGACTGCGCCGAGAAATACCCGTGGCGCCGCATTCACATGCAACGCGCGCCACGTCCCGCAACGACGTCACGCTCAGAGAGAGGGGAAGATGTCAGATACGACGCAACAGGAATCGCGAATTGAGGTGCCCGTCGTGCGCCTGCCGTTCGAACGCGACGAATATGCCGCGCGTCTTGCCAAGACGCGCAAGGCCATGCAGGCGGCCGGCATCGAGCTATTGATCGTGTCGGACCCGACCAATATGGCCTGGCTCACCGGCTATGACGGCTGGTCGTTTTACGTGCATCAGTGCGTGCTGCTCGCGCTCGATGGCGAGCCGGTCTGGTTCGGCCGCGGTCAGGACGCGAATGGTGCAAAGCGCACCGTCTTCATGCAGCACGATCAGATCGTCGGCTATCCGGACCACTACGTGCAATCCACCGCGCGGCATCCGATGGACTATCTCGCGCGCGAGGTGATCGCGGCGCGCGGCTGGGCCAACGCGAAGATCGGCGTCGAAATGGACAACTACTATTTCAGCGCCGCCGCTTATCGCTCGCTCGTCGCGCATCTGCCGGACGCTAAATGGCAGGACGCGACCGGCCTCGTCAACTGGCAACGCGCGGTCAAATCGCTACGCGAGATTGAGTACATGCGCGTGGCCGCGCGCATCGTCGAGAAGATGCACGCGCATATCCTCGAGCGAATCGAGCCGGGCATGCGCAAGAATGACCTCGTCGCGGAGATCTACTCGGCAGGCATTACCGGCATCGACGGTCATGGCGGCGACTATCCGGCGATCGTGCCGCTACTGCCGACCGGCGCCGACGCGGCCGCGCCGCATCTGACCTGGGACGACACGCCGTTCGCGAAGGACGCCGGCACGTTCTTCGAAATCGCCGGCTGCTTCAAGCGCTATCACTGCCCGCAGTCGCGCACCGTGTATCTGGGCAAGCCGCCGAAGCATTTCATCGAGGGCGAGCGCGCGGTGGTCGAAGGAATCGAGGCCGGTCTTGCCGCGGCGAAACCGGGCAATACCTGCGAGGACATCGCTAATGCGTTTTTCGCGGTGCTGCACAAATACGGCATCGAGAAGAACAGCCGTTGCGGCTATCCGATCGGCGCGAGCTATCCGCCGGACTGGGGCGAGCGCACGATGAGCCTGCGTCCTGGGGACAAGACCGTCCTCGAACCCGGCATGACGTTCCACTTCATGCCGGGCCTGTGGCTCGACGACTGGGGCCTCGAAATCACCGAGAGCATCCTGATCACCAGGACCGGTGTCGAGACCTTCTGCCGCACGCCACGCAAGCTGTTCGTCAAACCGTAAGCGCACGGGCGTCGTGCCCGCATCGACTCGCGGAGCACGATGCCCGTCTCAACACGAGGGGAAACATGCTGCCGAAAACGATGAAGGCCGTCGTGCTGACCGGGCACGGCGGCCTCGACAAACTGGTCTATCGCGGCGACGTGCCGGTGCCGTCCTGTGCGGCCGGCGAAGTACTGATCGATGTGACCGCATGCGGTCTCAACAATACCGACGTGTGGGTCCGCGAGGGCGCCTACGGCACCGACGACGACCCGCAAGCGGTTTCGACGTGGCGACGCGGCCGCTCGACGCTGACGTTTCCGCGCATTCAGGGCGCGGATATCGTCGGCCGCGTGGTCGCGGTGGGTCGCGGCGTCAGCGATGCGCGGATCGGCGAGCGCGTGATCGTCGATGCGTCGATCTACAACCGCGACGACGACAGCCTCGCCGATATCGACTACATCGGCCACGGCCGCGACGGGGGGTACGCTGAATACACGGCCGTGCCCGCGGACAACGCGCATCGCGTCGACTCCACGTGTTCCGACGCCGAGCTCGCGACGTTCTGGTGCGCTTATCACACCGGCGAGCAGATGATCGAACGCGCGGCCGTCAAGCGCGGCGAAGCGGTGCTGATTACCGGTGCGTCCGGCGGCGTCGGCTCGGCCATCATCCAGCTATGCCGCGCGCGCGGAGCAATTCCGTATGCGGTGGTCAGCAAGGGCAAGGAAGAAGCGGTGCTCGCGCTCGGCGCGCAACGCGTGATGCTGCGCGACAGCGACGATTTCATCGCGGACGTCGAACGGATGACCGACGGCCGGCCTGTCGACGTGGTTGCCGATCTGGTTGGCGGGGCGCTGTTCGGCAAGCTGTTGAACGTGCTGCGGCCAGAGGGGCGATACACGACCGCGGGCGCGATCGCAGGGCCGGTCGTGCAACTCGACTTGCGCACGATGTATCTGAAGCAGTTGCAGTTGAATGGATCGTCGCAGGGCACGCGCGGCGCGTTCAAACGCGTGCTCGACTATATTCAGAGCGGTACGATTCGGCCGGTTCTCGCAGCGACTTATCCGCTGTCGAAGTTTCATGAGGCGCAGACGCGGTTTATTGAAAAGCGCTTCGTGGGGAATATCGTTGTGATTCCGGATCGGCATTACGGCGACGAAGCTTCGCATTAACTCTCATTGCGATTAAACACTGGCCGATGCATTACGGCCCTTCCCAGCTCTAGCCGCACACTGTCACCCTCCGAGCCCGCCCGCCCCTCATGGCGGGCTTTCTTTTTCGCGCGTAGCAGTCGTCGTCAATGTTTTTCAAGACAGTCTTATCTCGATTTAAAGCTGTTGACGTGGTTCGTTTCGATGGGTAAGTATCCGACATCGCCTGGAAAATTCATGAGGAATCCAATGGAGAAACGGAATCAGGATGGCGCTGGAAAGAAGATGCCGGACGAGGAGGTCTGTGACCTTTGTCGCATTACCTATTCGATCTACGCCAACTTCCCGCCGATGCCGTCGGCACAGGCTATGAATGCAGAAACCGGAGAGTTCTTTCCCTTTGATCGGCTGCGTTCGCTATCAACCGGTTATGACATGGCTAAAGCGCTAGGTTACGCATGGGCGTGTGATTGTCGCGGACGCACCCCGGTCACCAGGCGTATCAACTACAACGAGCAATTCCAACTTCTCGACACTCACACGGGTAAGCCTTTAGCCAACATTGAATATGCCGTCGAACGGGCAAGCGGCGATATAGAACATGGAATGACCGACGCGAGCGGCTATACGCACCGTCTTTCCATGACCAGTTCGGCTGAAGAAATCAATATTTATTGCAACGGCGCGAAACATGCCTAAGACCGTAATCTCCCCTTCGGGCCAGCATCTCAACCATACCGCACGAAGAACGACGACGAGTACCGCCGACAGCGCCGCGAAACAGGTTCGCGTTGCGTCACGACAAAAGACGCGCCTCGAAGAGAACGAGGAATATTTCAAGGATGCCAACGTCAAGGCGTTCCTCTATATGATTGGGAAATCTGAAGGCGGCGACTATCACGCGAAGTACGGGTGGTATCCGGGAAATACGACGTGGACCTTTACCGACGAATCAACTCACCCGGGGCCGGGTAAAGATGGACACACTACCGCTGCCGGTCTGTACCAGATTAACAGAGCCGCGTGGACCGAACATGGCAAAAAGGCGATGGGTCTCGACGATTTTTCGCCGCACACTCAGGACCTTATCGCGGTTGAAGACGTTCGCCTCCACAATGTAATTGACTTGGTGATAGCCGGAGACATTAAGCATGCCATTGAGAAGCTAAAGCCTCATGAATGGGTGTCCTTTCAGGTTCATGACTTTGCGACTCTAAAGGCGTGGTTTATTGCGGGCGGCGGGACACCAAAATGAAAAATACTGCTATCGCGCTACTACTCGCGGGCCTTACGACTGGTCATGCAGTTGCCTCAGAAATCTTGTTCGAGAATCGAACTGAAGACTCAACGAGCGGATGGGATCACGTCACTCATGCGTTCGCAAGCGCATTGATGAGACATGAAGAGCGAGCGCAGGATTTAACTGGCTATGCACAAGCGGGCGAGATACCGAAGGACCCAAGCACAAGGCTCGTATGGAAGACCGTCCCAATTAGCCTTAGGGGGCGGGAAATCCGATTCGTGCGGCCCACCTTGGACCCATATTTTGCACCTTTCTATGGCGCCCATCAATTCCAGCACTGGCTTGTTTCTAACGGGCGCATCCTGCATGAAGGAAATGCTGATGTTTTTCAGATCTTGCAAGTGGAGCATGGTGGAATGCGAGACATCGCAGAGACGGCTTGTACGGCGATAACGTGTTACACAACCCGGTTTCGCTTCAATCAGAGAAGCGGTCGCTACGAAGCAGCATCTTGTCGTGCAAGCACAATTTCCAGCGGTTCTGATGCGGGTCCATGTACCTATAGCCGTCAGTGACAAGGCGGCGCGAAGCCGCCGCCATCCGAGGAGGAGCGTGCCAATGCATCGTCACAACGCTGTCGGCTCTCGCCGGGTCAAATTCCTGGGTTATTAAATGAAAAGACTGCTTCCGCTCCTGTTGTGTCTCCCGCTGACTACTTTCGCGCTAGATGGTACGGGTTCAGTCGATTTCGATTCGTCTATCGTACCGCTATTGAATCAGAGCACGGTTTTAAGAGAACTCGTTCTCTGCAACTTCGATATCGTCAGCGATCCAATGGGAACGCGAATTGGAGACGTTCAATCGAAAGCTTTAGGGGGTTCCCGAATCGGGCCTTATTCGATGTGGGCAAACTGGCGCGGGAATTCAGGTTCAAAACCAGTAGTTCTGACGATAAACACGCGTATAGATTTTATCGACTCGCGCGGCAGGAAGGTCAATGGAAGTTTGCTTAAGGCAGTCCGCATTGAAGAGCATATCGATAGCGTGACGATAGGACCTGCGGAACAAGGGCAACCGGAGTCCGTTCCGGGAGGACTAAAGCACGGCATAGATTTAAAGGCATGCTCTTCCAGATCTTCTAGATCTTGAATCGTGAATAAAAGGATCTGTGCTCAAAGATTTATGGCTACGCTCGTCGGAGCGCTATTGATTCCGACCGCTTATGCGGATGGATCGGTCAGTTTTCACGGCGACATTGTTCCAATGCTCAAGGCGCGCGCTGAATTGGAACAGTTCATAACTGAAAACTTTTCAGTTACGGATACGGGATGGGGAAACAGGATAGGTAGCGCGACAATGCCGCATATGGGCGGTGCTCGGATGGGACCGTATAAATTTCAAGCCGTGTGGCATAGGTCCCACGGTGACGTCCCAGTTACGTTGATAATCGACACGAAGATCCGATTTCTCGACAGACACCAGCACGAAATCGTGGGCGGTGATCTGCGCGAAACACGATCGGTCAGCGAAACCTTGGATTCTATCGAAATTGAACCGCCTGACATCAATTCCGCCCGAAGTAAATAAAAGCCCCGACCACAAACCACATCCCAGCAGCCGGGGCTTTCTCACACCTCAGTTCATCAAAGCGAAGCAGCCGGCGCAAACACCTGCGACGCAACCTCATCCACCGCTTCGCGCGTCAACTTGACGATCTCGTCGACATCACTGCGCGACGTCACCAACGGCGGCGCAAAGCCAAGGATGTCGCCATGCGGCATCGCCCGCGCGATCAGTCCGCGCTGCATCGCCGCAGCCGACACACGCGGCCCAACCTTCAGCGCCGCATCGAACGGCGTGCGGAGATCCTTGTCGGCCATGAACTCCAGCGCGGCCAGCATGCCCTCGCCACGCACCTCGCCGACGAGCGGATGCGAGTCGAACGCCGCATGCAATTGCTGGAGCAGATAAGCGCCGGTTTGCGCCGCATTCTGCGTCAGGTTCTCGCGCTCCAGAATGTCGAGGTTGGCGAGCGCCGCGGCCGCGCAAATCGGATGGCCCGAATAGGTCCAGCCATGCCCCAACGCGCCCGATTCCTGCGATGCCTTATCGATCACATCCCACACACCCTCGCTGACGATCACGCCCGACAGCGGCGCATACGCACTCGTCAAACCCTTCGCGACGGTGATCAGATCCGGCTGAATGCCGAAGTGCTGTGCGCCCATCTTCGAGCCGAGCCGGCCGAAGCCGCACACCACTTCGTCGCAGATCAGCAGAATGTCGTGCTTCTTCAGCACCTGCTGGATCGCCGGCCAGTAACCGGCCGGCGGCGGTACGATGCCGCCCGTGCCCATCACCGGTTCGCCGATGAAGGCCGCGATCGTATCGGCGCCTTCACGCGCGATCAGCTTTTCGAGTTCGTCGACGCAGTACGCTACGAACTGCGTTTCGTTCATCCCCGCCGGCGCGCGACGATACCAGTGCGGACACACGGTGTGCTTGACGCGCTCGACCGGCAGATCGAAGAACTGATGGAAGCTCGGCAAGCCCGTGAGGCTACCGGTGACGATACCCGAGCCGTGATAGCCACGGTCGCGCGAAATGATCTTCTTCTTGTTTGGGCGGCCCTTCACGTTGTTGTAGTACCAGACGAGCTTGATCTGCGTTTCGTTTGCGTCCGAACCCGACAAGCCGTAGTACACCTTCTTCATGCCCTTCGGCGACCAGTCGATGATGCGCGACGACAGCTCGATGATCGTATCGGTCGAGTGGCCGACATACGTGTGGTAGTACGCGAGCTTCTTCGCCTGCTCGTAAATCGCCTCTGCCACTTCGGTGCGGCCGTAGCCGATGTTCACGCAGTAAAGGCCGGCAAATGCATCGATAAACGATTTGCCTTGATGGTCCTCGATACGGATGCCCTTCGCGCCGGTCACGATCCGGCCCGGCAGCGCGCCGCTCGCGTGATCGTGCGCGTGCGTCGACGGATGCATGAAGTGTGCGCGATCGGCGCTCAGCAGTTGATCGAATTTAGTCATGTGTCGCTCCCTCGTGTGATGTCTTGATGAATGAAACAGTAGGTTCAGGCCGTTGCGTCCGTCGCCATCGCGTGTGCCGCGGCACGAGCGGGGGCGCTGTCGCTGACCGGCAAGCCGAGCTGGCCAAGGCAGAAATAACGTGTCTCGACGAACGGCTCGAAGCCTTCGACGCCGCCTTCGCGTCCAAGCCCCGACGACTTGATGCCGCCGAACGGAATCGGCGCGCCGGTAAACTTCGCGCCGTTGATGGACACCATCGCGAAGTCGAGTCGGCGGATCAGTTGAAACACGGTGTTCAGATCTTTCGCGCACACGTAGGCGGCGAGTCCGTACTCGGTGTCGTTCGCGCGTTCGACCACTTCGTCGAGCGAATCGAACGGCGTGACCGCCGAGATCGGCGCGAAGTTCTCTTCGTCATAGATGCGCATGCCGGGCGCAGCATCGGCCACCACGGTCGGCTCGAAGAACCAGCCGCCGCGCTCGTGCGCCGAGCCGCCCACCGTGATGCGCGCGCCCTTCTCGCGCGCGTCGGCGACGCGCTGCACGGTCGAGTCGAACGCGGCCTGGTGCATCAGCGGGCCCACGTCCACGTGCGGGTCGAATGCATTGCCCACTTTCAACGCCCTCACGGCATCGCTGTATTGCGCGACGAACGCTTCATACAACGAACGCGCGACGAAGATCCGGTTCGCCGCGCAGCAGTCCTGGCCCGAGGTCTGGAACTTCGCCGCGACCGCGACGCGCACGGCCTGTGCGAGGTCCGCATCTTCGGTCACGATGAAAGGCGCATTGCCGCCGAGTTCCAGCGCGGTCTTTTTGATGCCAGCCCGTGCGGCCGTTTGCTGAACCAGAGCACCGACGCGCGTCGATCCGGTGAAGCTGACCGAGCGCACGCGGCTATCGGAAACCAGCGTTTCCATCGCCATTTGCGGCTCGCCGAGCACCACGTTGAACACGCCTGCCGGAAAGCCGGCTTCTTCGGCGAGTTGCGCGAGCGCGAGTGCGGAGAACGGCGTCTCGTGCGCGGGCTTCGCGACCACCGTGCAACCTGCGGCCAGCGCGGCAGCGGCCTTGCGCGTGAGCATTGCGCACGGGAAATTCCACGGCGTGATCAGTGCGGCGACGCCGACCGGCTCGATGATCGTGCCAAGATGCGCGCCATCGATATGCGTCGGAATCGTGCGCCCATTCAGGCGCCGCACTTCATGCGCGAACCATTCGACGAAGCTCGCGCCATACGCGATTTCGCCGCGCGCTTCGGCAAGCGGCTTGCCCTGTTCGAGTGACAGGATCGCAGCGAGATCCTGCTGATGACGCAGGATCAGTTCATGCCAGCGCAATAGCAGCGCCGCGCGTTTGGCGACCGGTACCCAGCGCCACGTGTCGAACGCGCGCTGCGCGGCATCGACTGCGGCGGTGATCTGCGCCGCGTCGAGCATCGGCACATGGCCGAGTACTTCCTGATTCGCGGGATTCTGCACTGCGACGCTCGCGGCGCTCGCGCTATGGACCCAGCGTCCATCCACGTAGCACAGCGATTTGAATAGGACCGGATGACCCAGCAACATGACGACCTCCTGTGTGCGATGTCTCTGCTATCACTGTAGGTCCTCGGGCACTGCGGATTTTTTTGTTGTCGCGGTTGGAAAACTGCGTTTTTTCTGCAATTCGCCCCGTGATTGATGTTTTTTCGGGCGGGACTTTTGACCGTATTTGGACCGCATTTACAGCGCCATTCAACCGTTCTCGCCAATCGATTGTTCCGCCCAATCAGGCAGTCCTTCGGCGCCGCTTTTCACCACCTTCGTGACGATATAGGTGAAGTACTTTTCGATGCCCAATTCGTCGGTGAGCAACGTATCGATGAAGCGCTGATAGTGGTCGATATCGCGCGACAGCACGTGCATCACATAGTCGACGCCGCCGCCAGTCGCGAGGCATTGCACGACTTCGGGCGCGGCCGCGATGCGCTCCTCGAAGCGCCGCATGTCCGGTGCGGTATGACGCGCTAGCGTCACCTCGACCACCACGCGGCTGCCTTTGAACGCGCGCACCCAATCGATATCCGCGCGATACCCGCGAATCACGCCCTCTTCTTCGAGGCGCTTCACGCGCTCCCATGCCGGCGAAATCGACAGATTGATTTCTTCGGCGAGGCGCGACTTCGTGATTCGTCCGTCGCGCGCGAGAATGCGCAGAATCGCGAGATCGTAGCGGTCGAATTTCATCGCGCGTTCAGACCGTTACCGGTATGCCACGTTCGAGCACGTCGGCGACCACCGCAACCGTATCGCCGATCCGCACCAGCCCCGGAAAATGCCGCGCGGCGAGCATGCCCGCGCGTCGCGCGCGATATTCGATCGGCGCGGCACCGGTGCGATTCGCATCGTAAACCCGCGCGATCACCTCGCCGCTATCGACCATCTCGCCGAGGTCCTTGCACAATTCGAGCAGACCATCGTGCTCGCTCGTCGTGTAGCAGGTGCCATCGGGCATATCGAGCAGCGTGGTCGTGCGTGGCGCGTTACGGCTCGATTCGTCCTGCTCGATGATCCCCGCATGCTGCAGAAAACCGCGCACACCACGCTCGGTAATCGCCACGCTCTGCACCGTTGCGGTACCGCCGCCGCCAAGCTCGGTCGACACGAACACCTTGCCGGCTTCCTCGACGGCCGTGTCGTAAAGCCCGACGCTATCTAGCTCGAGCATTCGCATCGAGTACGGCGCGCCGAACGCGCGCATCGCCGCTTCGCAGCGCGCCTGCTGCGTCGCATCGGGCAGTACGTGAATCGCGGCGAACGGCACGAAGTCGAGCGTGCGGCCGCCCGCGTGCAGATCGAGCACATAGTCGGCGAGCGGCAGCAGATAGCGCTGAAAATAATCGGCGATCTTCTCGGTCACGGTGCCGTCTGGTTTGCCCGGAAAGCTGCGATTCAGATTGCCGCGATCGATCGGCGACGTGCGCGTGCCCGCGCGAAACGCCGGAAAGTTCATGAACGGCACGATGATCACACGCCCGCGTACGTCACTCGCCTTCAAGGTGGCGGCGAGCTTCGACAGCGCGATCGGCCCTTCGTATTCGTCACCGTGATTGCCGCCCGTTAGCAGCGCGGTCGGTCCCTCGCCGTTGCGGATCACGGTGATGGGGATCATCTCCGCGCCCCACGCGGAGACGTCGTGAGAATGAGGCAGCTTCAGGAAACCATGCTGTTCGCCGTCGGCGTTGAAATCGACCGTCGGTTGAATCGGGGATGCCCGCATCTGTGCTACTCCTTCGTGAGCCGCTTGTGCGGCGTTTTACCGTTGATCGCGCGTCATTTCAGCGGCGCGTCGTTGCCAAATGTCGTCCCCGCCTTCACGGCACGCGCGCGCTGCAAGGCGAGCGCGGCAATCGCGGTGTCCTGCGCGCCGGTTCCGGTCAGATCGCAGATCGTCACGTCGGTGTCGCTCGTGCGGCCCGCCGCCTGTTTGGCTATCACCTGACCCATTTCGACGATCGCCACATCGTCACGCATCGTGCCCGCGGCAATCGCGTGATGCAGTTCGCCGAGCACCCGCGTTTGCTGCGCGCGGTCGCACACGTAGCGCGCCGCCGCGAGCGCGGCCGGCGCGATTTCGTTCTTGTGTTCGGCGTCCGAGCCCATCGCGGTGATGTGCAGGCCCGGATGCAGATCGGCGGCTTCGATGAGCGGCGTGCGGCTCGGCGTCGTCGTGATGGCCACGTCCGCTTCGGCGAGCGCGTCGTGAACGCTGGCCGCGACGTCGCAGCGCACGCCGAGCGTGTTGTTCGCTTCTGCTGAGAAACGTAGCGCGCTCGCCGCGTCGCGCGCCCACACTCGTACGTGTTCGACGCGGCGCACCAGCATCAGGGCCCGCAGTTGCAGGCGCGCCTGCTCGCCCGCGCCGATCACCGCGACGTGCGGCGTGTTGGCTTTCGCGAGCCAGCGCGCCGCGACCGCGCCGGCGGCCGCCGTGCGTATCGCGGTCAGATAGCCGTTGTCGAGCAGCACCGCCTCGGTCAATCCGGTCTTCGCCGACAGCACCAGCATCAGGCCGTTCAGGCTCGGCAAACCAAGCGACGGGTTATCGAAAAAGCCCGGACTGACTTTGATTGCGAAGCTGTCGAGGCGCGGCAGCCAGGCCGTCTTCACATCGACTTCGCCGTTATGCGCTGGCAGATCGAGCCGCAGGATCGGCGGCATCGCGACCGCTTCGGTCGCGAGCGCGACAAAGGCGGCTTCGATCTGGTCGATAGCCGCGAGATCGAGCGGCACGAGATTGCGAAGCTCGGCTTCGCCAAGGAGCGTGATCGAGGTCATGATGCGGTATGTGGGTTCGGTAGCGGTGCGGCTTGCGATGTTTCGTTGCCGACGATCCGCCGATGCAGATCCATATCGATGTTCGCGCCCGTCACGACGAGCACGAGCGGCCCGCGTGCGATGCGCTCAGCGGGCAGCGCGCGATCGAGCACCGCGGCAATCCCCACCGCCGCCGCGCCTTCGACGACGAGCCGTTCCTGCCGATACGCGTGCGCGATACCGCGCGCGATCGATGCCTCATCCAGCAGCACGGTTTCGTCGATCAGATCGCGCGTCAGCGCGTACGTGTAGCGGTTTTCGAGTCCGATGCCGCCGCCGAGCGAATCGGCCAGCGTATCGACTTCCTCGACCAGCACCGGCTGACCGACCGCGAGACTCGCGTGCATCGCGGCGCCGCGCGCCATCGTCACGCCGGTCAAACCGATCGCGGCACTCGTGCTTTTCGCGGCGAGCGCGATGCCGGCAAACAGCCCGCCGCCCGACAACGGCACGACGATGTTCGCGACATCGGGCAAGGCCTCGACGATTTCGAGCCCGATCGTCCCTTGTCCAGCGATCACGCGCGGATCGTCGAATGGCGGCACGTAGGCATAACCTTCTTCGCGCGCGAGTCGCAATGCTTCGTGCTCCGCCTCGTCCTGGCTTTGGCCGGTAATCCGCACGTGCGCGCCGAGTGCGCGCACCGCATCGACCTTGTTGGCGGGCACGAGGCGCGACAGACACACGGTTGCGTCGATACCGAGCGCGCGCGCCGCATGCGCGAGCGCGCGGCCATGATTACCGGTCGATGCGGTCACCACGCGAGTGCAGCCCTGCTCGGCCAGTTGCGCGAGCGCATTGGTCGCGCCGCGCAGCTTGAAGCTGCCGGTCGGCTGCACGGTTTCGAGCTTCAGATAGACCGGCGTGCCGGCGTGCGCCGACAGGCTCGGTGATTCGACGAGCGGTGTACGGCACACGCGGCCGTCGATACGGCTGCGCGCGCGGTAAATGTCGGCTAACGACAGATCGGCTGACGATGGAACGGACATGCGCGAGGCCCTGCATCAAAGTGGTCGATTCGCTATTCGATGCGGGCACGGCTGTCGCAGATAAACGCAGTGATTCGCGGCCGCATCGTTTTCCATGCAGCCCAGTCTAGTGTTCTAAAAAAGGATTTTTATTGTCCTAGTTCATTTCGGTCAGTGCGCACGCAATTCGCGCACCCGCGCGATCAGGTGAAGTCGTGCACCTGCGGGTATTGCTCGAACACATCGTGCATCGTTTCGAGCGCGGCTTTGTAGGTGTCTTCGCTAACCTCGGCGCCGACGCAAACGCGCACCGCATTAGGCCGGTCCGCGTCGCGCACGAGGAATGGATCGGGCGACGTCACCGCGATGTCGCGGTTGCGCAGTTCGCGCACCAGCCGGTCGGTGCGCCAGTGATCGGGCACCCGCAACCATGCCGACAATGCCTGCGGATGCGCGCCCAGGACATATTTACCGAGCGTCTGCTGCAATTGC
Organism: Paraburkholderia sp. BR10923; assembly: GCF_040948765.1. Classification (NCBI taxonomy): domain Bacteria; kingdom Pseudomonadati; phylum Pseudomonadota; class Betaproteobacteria; order Burkholderiales; family Burkholderiaceae; genus Paraburkholderia; species Paraburkholderia sp. BR10923. Next base: position 107,830 of record NZ_JBFPKO010000002.1, read on the forward strand.
GCCTGACGCCGCCCGAGCCGTTCACGCTGAATTTCGACGAGCCGCGCGGCCGTGCCGTCGACGATCCAACGCGTGGCGATCTCGGCCATCGGCGGAGTCGCCATCCAGCTGCTCACGCGCAGCACGCTCTCGGCGCGCAGCGCGAGCCGGCGCGGCGTCGTCATATAGCCGATGCGCAAACCGGCCATCACCGACTTCGTCAAGCTCGTGCAGTAGAACGACAGATCGGGAATCAGGCTCGAAATCGGCGTGGAATGTTTGGCGGGCAACGGGCCGTACACGTCGTCCTCGATCACGTAGACGCCGTAGCGTTCGGCGATTTTCGCAATCGCGCGACGCCGCGAATCGGGCATCAGCGCGACGGTCGGGTTGTTCAGCGTCGGCGTGCAGACGAGCGCGGAGATGCGCTCGCTGTCGCACATCTCCTCGAAGTGTTCGGGGTGTATGCCGTACTCGTCGATTTCGAGGCCCTTCAGCGTGAAGCCGAGCACGTTGGCCGAACCTATCACGCCGTGATCCGTCAGGCTTTCGCACAGCACGGTGTCGCCCGGTCCCACCAGCGAAGCAAGCGCGAGAAAGATGCCGTGCGCGGCGCCGTTGGTGACGAGCAGCGTATCGGCCGAAGCCGGCATGCCGAGCGACGCGAGCCACGCAATGCCCGCCTGGCGATGATGCTCGAAGCCCGCGATCGGCCGGAACGCGCGAATCCACGGTTGATCGTCGAGCGTCGAGAGCGTCGCGCAGACCTTGCGCCACATCGCATCGTGCTCGGACGTGTGAATGATGCGCGCGATCGAAAAATCGACGACCGAGCGCTCGGCCGTATCGAGCATGTAACTCGACATCGTTTCGGTGACGCGCGCCGCGACGAAGCTGCCGCGCCCTACCTCGCAGCGGATCAGCCCTTGCCGCTCCAGTTCCTTGTATGCGTTGGTCACGGTCTGCACGCTGATCGCGAGTTCGGCGGCGACGTCGCGCTGCGGCGGCAGGCGCGCGCCAGGCGGCAGCGACGTGTTCTCGATGTCGCCGGCAATCGCCTTGACCAGCCGCTTGTATTTCGACTCCACGCCGTGCACCGCGCGCACGGCATCGCGCCATTGCTCGATCACAGTTGCTCCTCCGTTTATCGCGACGCCGGCTCCGTTTGAAGTCGTGTCGCCTTGCCTGATCTCCAATAGTGAGGCAAAAACGGGGCGGAAAATAATTGTCCTAGAGCAATTGGGGCGAAAAAATGTGGGGTGGGATGCAGGCGATTCGGTTCATCGCCTGAGCACAGTCACGGCGGAAAATCGCGTCAGATACTGAACGTTTCGACTGGCGAAGGTAGTTGTGTTCCCCCCGCGCTACAGCAACCCCGCAAAATGCATCAGCACAAAAACGATCGCCCCTCCCGCGATCAGCACCAATGCATTGATACGCGTCCTCATCACGAGCACGGTCGCGATTGCCGCGGTCAGCCACGCAATCCAGCCGCCTTCGAGGTCCTTGATCAGCACATAGACGGCCGCGAGAATCAGCCCGGCGGCCACGGGGCGCAATCCAGCCTGCAACGCATTCAGCCAGCGCGCGCCTTCGTGCCGATTCCATACGTGCACGACGCCATACATCAGAAACGCCGTCGGCCCGAATAGCGCAACGGTCGCGACGAGCGCGCCACCGACGCCGCCGACCTGATAGCCGATCAGCGTCGCAAGCAATGAGCCGGGACCGGGCGCGAGCCGCGCGATCGCGAAGTCGCTGAGAAATTGCGCGTGGGTCATCCAGTGATGCACGTCGACGACCTGGCGTTGCACTTCGGGGATGATCCCCTGCCCGCCACCGACGGTGACGATCGACAGCGGCGCGAAAACCGAAAACAGCGCGATAAGAGTTCTGAGCACGGCGGAAGCTTTAGGGGAGTTTGACTTGTGGCGACAAAAGCCGATCAGGGCTGGCGCGCCTCGCGCACGTACTCGTAGCCAACGCTCAACGCGCCGGCAATCAGTACGGTCCACACCAGCGACACGCGAAACACCGCGGCGGCCGCGAACGTCGCGAGCAGCACAAGATAGGGAAACACGCGGCGCGGCAAGCGGCGCGCCGCGGTGATCGCCATCGACAGCGACAGCCCGATCGCACCGGCCGCGGCGCCAGCGAGCGCGATATGCGTGAGCGGAAACGACGCGATCGCCGAAAAGAACGCGCCCAGCAGAATGATCACGACGGCGGCCGGAAAAATGATGCCAAAAAATCCCGCGACGGCGCCGCGCCAGCCGAGCAGCCGGTAACCGATCCAGATCGCCAGATTCTTCACGTTGACGCCGGGCAGCGCCTGCGACAACGCGAGGCCGTTGAGAAATTCGTCTTCGCTCATCCAGTGCCGGTCGTGCACGAACTCGCGCATGAACCAGCCGCTCAAGCCGCCGCCAAAACTCGTCAGACCGATGCGAGCGAAGATCAGAAAGAGGCCCAGCGAGGTCACATCGCGAGGCGGTGTGTGGTGTGGCGCGTCATCTTCGGGTGCCGATACCGGGCCGCTGACGTGGTGCCCGTGGATGCCTTTGGCCAATGCTCGTCCTTAGTCGTTTTGATCGTGCCGCGCTTGCCGCGCGCCCGGCATGATAGCCGCAGATGTCCCCGCTGACGTAGCCGATGGAGCAGACGCCGCCGAAGGCGAGGAAGCCGCAGACGCTGCCGACGATGCAGCCGCCGCCGGATGCCGCGGATCATGCAGCTCACCGGTCGACCACCCGCCGCCCAGATCGCCAAACAACGACGCCGCGTGCAGCAAGCGCGATTCCTGCACGTTCAGCGCGGTCTGCCGCGTGGTCAGCTGCGTCGCTTGCGCGGTCGCGACCGTCGTGTAATCGACGGTGCCCGCCTGGTACTCGTTGAACGCGATCTCCGCGCCTCGGTCCGCATCGAGCACCGCCGTTTCGAGCACGTCCGCCTGCTCGGCGAGAATGCGCAGGCCGGACAGATCGTCCTCGACGTTCTGGAACGCGCCCAGCACCGTGCCGCGATAGTTGGCAACGGCCGAGTCGTAGGCCGCCTTCGCCGCATCGACGTCGGCGCTGCGCAGGCCGCCGTCGAACAGCGTCTGGGTCGCGCTGCCGCCGAGCGACCACACATAGTTCGCGACCTTCAGCAGACCGGACAGCGGCGACTGCGTGAAACCCGCCGCGGCCGACAGCGAGATGTCCGGGTAATACGCGGCCACCTCGACGCCGATCGCCGCATTCTGCGCGGCCATCTTGCGTTCGGCGGCGGCGATGTCGGGCCGCCGTTCGAGCAGCGTCGACGGCACGCCGACCGGCACCGACGGCAGCGCCGGCATCGCGGTGCTATGCGTGATCGACAGCTCCTCCGGGTTCTTGCCGACCAGCACCGCGATCGCATGCGCTTGCTGCGCGCGCGCGACGCCGAGCGCGATCAGATCGGACTTCGCGGTATTCAACTGGCTGCGCGCGGTGATCACGTCGCTCGGTGGAATGGTGCCCGCGCGATCCTGCTCGGTGACGACGTCGAGAGCATGCTGATATGCGACGACCGTTTGCTGCAGCAGGTCGATGTTCGCGTCGCTGGTGCGCAATTCGATGATCGCGGTTGCGAGCGCGACCTGTTCGGAGAGCGTCGCGTTCGCGAGCGTCGCTTCGCTCGACTGCGCGCTCGCGGCGTTTTCCTCGACGGTGCGGCGCACCTGACCCCACAGGTCCGGCGCCCAGCTCACGTTGCCTTCCAGCGAACCCGAATTGACGATGCGCGTCGACGTACCATTGACGAAGCTTCCCGCTGCACTGACCGAACCGCTGCTCGCGCGTTCGCGCGTCGCCGAGCCGGTCGCGCCGATCGTCGGGAACAGCGCCGCGTGCGCGGCGCGCACTTCGGCGAGCGCTTGCTGGTAGTTCGCGTAGTCCGCGCGCACGGTCTGGTTCGACACCGCGACGAGCGGTTCGAGTTCGTCGATCAGCGGATCGTTGAACGAGGTCCACCACCTGCCCTTCGGGCCGGTCGCGTTCGGCTCGGCCTGGGTCCAGCCCGGCAGCTCCGAGTACGTGGCGGGCACGCTGACCTGCGGCCGGTGATAGTCCGGGCCGACCATGCAGCCGGCGTTGAACAGCGCGAGCAGCGCGACGGCCAGCGTCGCGACGCCCGGCAACCCGGCGCGCGGCCCCGTCATTCGTTCAGAAAAAATCTTCATCGTCATGCCTTCGTATCCGGTTGTCCCGGCGTCGCGTCGCGGTTCCAGCGCAGACCCGCGGACCATCTGACCAGCCGTGCGCGCAGACGGTCGAGATACAGATAAATCACCGGCGTCGTATAGAGCGTGAACATCTGGCTCAGAATCAGCCCGCCCATCACCGTGATACCGAGCGGCTGGCGCAGCGAGCCGCCCTGGCCGATGCCGATCGCGAGCGGCACCGCGCCGAGCACGGCCGCGAACGTCGTCATCATGATCGGCCGCAGACGGATCAGCGCGGCCGCGTGGATCGCGTCGCGCGCGGGCATCCGTTCGTGGCGCTGCAACTGGATCGCGACGTCGACCATCATGATGCCGTTCTTCTTGACGATACCGATCAGCAGGATGATGCCGATCATCGCGATCACCGAGAACGGCGTGCCGAAGATCAGCAGCGCGAGCGTCGCGCCGATGCCCGCGGACGGCAGCGTCGACAGGATCGTCAGCGGGTGGATCGAGCTTTCGTACAGCACGCCGAGCACGATGTAGACGACGCCGAGCGCCGCGACAATCAGCAGCGGCACCACGCCCAGCGACTGCGAATAGGCCGCCGCCGCGCCCGCGAACGAGCCGTGAATGCTCGCGGGCATGCCGATGTCGCGGATCGTCTCGTTGATCGCCGCGCCTGCCTGGCTCAACGACCCGCCGGCCGGCAGGTTGAACGAGATCGTCGCGGCGACGAGCCCGCTCTGGTGGTTCACCTGCGTCGACGTATGGCTGTTCCTGTACGACGTCAGCACCGAAAGCGGCACCATCGTTTCGGCAGCCGTACTATCTGCGCTGCCGGTCGAGCTGCCGCCCTTGCTATTGGCGATGCTGTTGTTGGTCGCGTTCGACTGCGCGTCCGAGTTGCGCGAGTTCGTGTTCGACGATGCGCTGGCCGTGGTCGCGCGAGTCGTCGCCGACACCGTGCCATGCGGCATCTGCGTCGCGGCCGTGCCGGTCGGATTACCCGCGGACGCGCTAAGATAGATCCGGCTCAGCGTCTCCGGATACTGCCAGTACTCGGGCGCGACCTCCATCACGACGAAGTACTGGTTCAGCGGGTTATAGATCGTCGACACGGTGCGCTGGCCGAACGCGTCGTACAGCACATTGTCGATCTGGTTCGGCGCGAAGCCAAAGCGCGCGGCGGTCGCGCGATTGATCGTCAGGTAGGTCTGCAGGCCGTTCTGCTGCAAGTCGGAGTTCACGTCGAGCAGCCGTCCGCGCTCCTTCGACAATGCGGCGACGAGTCTCGGCGTCCACGCGAACAGTGCTGCGGAATCGTCGCTCGTCAGCGTGTACTGGTACTCGGCCGCCGATTGCCGCCCGCCGATGCGCAAGTCCTGCTGCGCCTGCAGAAAGAGCCGCGCGCCCGACACTTCGTCGAGCTTCGGACGCAGGCGGTTCACGACCTGGGTGGCCGTCGCGTGCCGCTGCGACAGCGGCTTCAACTCGATGAACACGTTCGCGGTATTGAGCGCGCGTCCGCCGGTAAAGCCCGCGACCGACTGCACCGCCGGATCTCTCTGCACGATCGACTGCAACTGCGCGAGCTTCTTCTGCATCGCCGTGAACGAAATGCTCTGATCAGCGATGATCTGCCCGATCACGATGCCGGTGTCCTGCTCGGGAAAGAAGGTGGCGGGCACCAGCTTCAGCATGAACACGTTGCCGACCAGCAGCGCGAACAGCAGCAGGATCACCAGCAGCGAATGATCCAGCACGGCCGTCAGCGAGCGCGCATAGACATCCTTGAAGCGATCGAACTGCCGCTCGATCCACTGCGCCCAGCGCGCTTTCGAATGACCCGTGTTGTCGCGGCTCAGCACGTACGCGCACATCGCGGGGGTGACCGTCAGCGAGATCACCAGCGAGATCAGGATCGCGATCGACAGCGTGATCGCGAACTCATGAAACATCAGTCCGACGATGCCCGGAAATAGAATGATCGGCAGAAACACCGCGATCAGCGACAGGCTCATCGAAATCACCGTGAAGCCGACTTCGCCCGCGCCCTTCACCGCGGCCTCTTTCGGACTCAGTCCCAGCTCCATGTGCCGCACGACGTTTTCGAGCACGACGACCGCGTCGTCCACGACGAAGCCGGTGCCGATGGTCAGCGCCATCAGCGACAGGTTGTCGATGCTATAGCCGAGCAGATACATCGGCCCGAAGGTGCCGACGATCGACAGCGGCAACGCGACCGCCGGAATCAGCGTCGCGCGCGGCGACTGCAGGAAGATGAACACGACGCCGACCACCAGCAGCACCGCGATGAACAGCGTGCGCTCGGTATCGCCGACCGACGACGTGACCGACTGCGAGCGATCGATCGCGACATCCACGTGCACGCTGCTCGGCAACGTCGCTTCGATCGCCGGCAGCACGTTGCGGATCTGCTGCACGGTGCTGACCACGTTGCTGCCCGGCATCGGATAGACGATCACCAGAATCGCCGACTTGCCGTTGAAAAGCCCCGCATTGCGGATATTTTCGTTCGAGTCGCGCACCTGGGCGACGTCGCGCAACTTCACCGGCGCGCCGTCGCGATACGCGACCACCAGATCGCGATACGGCGCCGCGTGCGTGATCTGATCGTTCGAGGTGACCACGTAGCGCTGATCGCCGACGTCGATATGCCCCTTCGCGCTGTCGGCGTTGGCCGCGCTGATCGCCGCGCGCACGTCTTCCATGCCGATGCCGTAGCTATTGAGCTTGCCCGGCTGCAACTCGACGCGCACACTCGGCAACGCGCCGCCGCCGAGCGTGATCTGACCGACGCCCTGCACCTGCGACAACTGCTGCTGGATCACCGAATCGGCGGAGTCGTAGAGTTGCGCTTTGGTCAGCGTGTCCGAGGTCAGCGACAGCACCACGATCGGCGCGTCGGCCGGGTTGTACTGGCGGTAGCTCGGATTGCTGCGCAGCGTGGTGGGCAGATCGGCGCGCGCGGCCTGGATCGCCGCCTCGACGTCGCGCGCGGCGCCGTTGATGTCGCGCTTCAGACCGAACTCGACGATGATCATCGACGAGCCGACGTAGCTGATCGAGGTCAGCTCCTCGACATCGGCGATCGTCGCGAGCCGCCGTTCGAGCGGCTCGGCCACCGTCGACGCCATGATGTTCGGGCTCGCGCCGGCCATGTTGGCCTGCACGACGATCACCGGAAACGCGATGTTCGGCAGCGGCGCGACCGGCATGCGGAAATAGGCGAGCGTGCCGGAGATCAGGATCGCGATCGCGAGCAGCGTCGTCGCGACCGGTCGCCGGATGAAGAGCGCCGGGATGTTCACCGCGTGCCCTCCGCGCCGCCTGAGTTGCGCTTAGCGCGCTCGGCGCGCCAGCGGTTCACGCGCGTGGCCATCCGGTCGAAGAACAGATAGATCACCGGCGTCGTGAACAGCGTCAGCACCTGGCTCAGCGTCAGACCGCCGATGATCGCGAGGCCGAGCGGGCGGCGCAGTTCCGAACCGGTGCCGGTGCCGAGCAGCATCGGCAGCGCGCCGAGCATCGCCGCGAGCGTCGTCATCAGGATCGGGCGGAAACGCAGCAGCGACGCCTCGAAGATCGCCTCGCGCGGCGCCTTGCCGTGATTGCGTTCGGCGTCGAGCGCGAAGTCGACCATCATGATCGCGTTCTTCTTGACGATGCCGATCAGCAGCACGATACCGATGATGCCGATCACGTCGAGATCCATCCCCGCGAGCATCAGCGACAGCAATGCGCCGATGCCCGCCGACGGCAGCGTCGACAGGATCGTGACCGGATGGATGAAGCTCTCGTACAGCACACCGAGCACGATATACACGGCAACGAGCGCGGCGATCAGCAGGTAGACCTCGCTCGATAGCGAATCCTCGAACGCCGCGGTCGCGCCTTGCAGCGACGACGTGATCGACGGCGGCAGGTCGATCGCCTGCTCGGCCCGGTGAATATCCTCCACCGCGGTGCTCAGCGACGCGCCCTTCGCGAGATTGAACGAGATCGTCACCGACGGGAACTGCGCAAGGTGACTGATCACGAGCGGGGCCTTCCTGATCTCGATCTTCGCGATGCCGGACAGCGGCACCTGACCCGTGCTGCTGGTCTGGCTCGGCAGATACAGATTGCCGATCGATTGCACGGTCGGCATCGACTCCGGCTTCGCGACCAGAATCACGCGGTACTGGCTCGACTGCTCGAAGATCGTCGACACGATGCGCTGGCCGAGCGCGTCGTACAGCGCGTTGTCGATCGTCGCGGGCGTGATGCCGAAGCGCGCGGCCAGTTGCCTGTTCACTTCGACGTTCACGCTGAGGCCGTCGGTGTTGAGGTCGCTCTGCACGTCGGACAGCGACGGAATCTGCTTCAGACGCGCGACGAGTTCCGGCACGTACTTCTGGAACGCCTGCTGGCTCGGTCCACGCAACACGAAGCTGTACTGGTTCGGCGACACGGTCGTGTCGAGTGTCAGGTCCTGCTCGGGCTGCATGAAAAGCTTCACGCCCGGCACATGCGCGACTTCCTGCGCCAGCCGGCGCGCGATTTCCTGCGCGTTGTCTGAACGCTTGTCCTTGTCGCGAAGATTGATCAGGAAGCGGCCGTTGTTCAGCGTCGCGTTGGTGCCGTCGATGCCAACGTACGACGTCAGCGACACCACGTCCGGGTCCTTCAGGACCGCATCGGCGAGCGCGCTCTGCCGCTTCACCATCGCCGCGTACGACACCGAGTTGTCGGCGACGCTGATGCCCTGGATCACACCGACGTCCTGCACCGGAAACAGCCCCTTCGGAATCACCACATACAGGATGCCGGTCAGCACGACGGTGGCGACCGCGACCATGAGCGTCAGCGTCTGATGGTCGAGCACCCAGCGCAGGCCACGCTCGTAGGCGGCAAGCGTCTTGTCGAACAGGCGCTCGCTGATGCGCTCGAAGCGGCTCGGATGCCGCTCGGCCTGCGCGCGCAGCATCCGCGCGCACAGCATCGGCACCACCGTCAGCGACACGACCGCCGAAATCACGATCGTGACCGCGAGCGTCACCGCGAACTCGCTGAACAGGCGCCCGATCACGCCGCCCATGAACAGCAGCGGAATCAGCACCGCGATCAGCGAAATGGTCAGCGACAGAATCGTGAAGCCGATCTGCCCCGCGCCTTCGAGCGCGGCTTCGAGCGGCGACATGCCCTCTTCCAGATAGCGCACGATGTTCTCGATCATCACGATCGAGTCGTCGACCACGAAGCCGGTCGCAATGATCAACGCCATCAGCGACAGGTTGTCGATCGAATAGTTGAGCTGGTACATCACCGCGAGCGTGCCGATCAGCGAGACCGGTACCGAGATGCTCGGAATCACGGTGGCGGGCACGTTGCGCAGGAACACGAAGATCACCGCGACGACCAGCACGATCGCGAGAATCAGCTCGAACGCGGCGTCCGCGACCGACGCGCGAATCACGCCGGTACTGTCCGACACCACCGTCACTTTCATGCCGGCCGGCAGCGTCGATTCGAGCTGCGGCAGCACCTTCATGATCTGATTGACCGTCTGGATCACGTTCGCGCCGGGCTGGCGCTGCACGTTCAGCACGATCGCGGGCGAGCCGTTGTACCACGCGCCGCGCTCGACGTCCTGCGCGGCCTGGCTCACGCGCGCGACGTCGCGCATGTAGACCGGCGAGCCGTTCTGATAGGCGATCACCGTGTCCAGATAGTCTTTCGGGTCGGTGATCTGATCGTTGCCGTTGATCGTGTAGTCGAGATCGGGGCCGTCGAAATTGCCCTTCGGCTGGCTCACGTTCACGTAGCTGAGCAGCGTGCGCAAATCGTCGATATTGAGGCCGTAGGCGGCAAGCTTGTGCGGGTCGGCCTCGACGCGGATCGCGGGCACGTTGCCGCCGCTCGTCGTCACGACGCCGACCCCCGACACCTCCGAGATCTTCGTGCCGAGGCGATTGTTCGCGACGTCCTCGAGCTGCGTCAGCGACATCGACTTCGACGTGACCGCGAGCGTCAGAATGGGCTGGTCGGCGGGATTGACCTTCGCGTATGTCGGCGGCGCCGGCAGGCCCGACGGCAGATAGCTGTTCGCCGCGTTGATCGCCTGCTGCACGTTCTGCTCGGCGATGTCGAGGTTCAGCGACAGATCGAACTGCAGCGTGATCACCGACGCGCCGTCCGAGCTGTACGAGGTCATCTGCTGCAGGCCCGGAATCTCGCCGAGCTGCACTTCGAGCGGCGCCGTCACGGTGGTCGCCATCACCGTCGGGCTCGCACCCGGATAGAAGGTCTGCACCTGAATCGTCGGATAGTCGACGTTCGGCAGCGACGACACCGGCAGCACGCGCATCGCGATCAGACCGATGAGCACGAGCGCGATCATCAACAGCAGCGTCGCGACCGGGCGAAGTATGAACAGGCGGGAAATGTTCATCGGCGCGGCGGTCCGTTACGACGAAGCGGCTTCTGACGCGGCCGCAGCGGGCGATGCCGCCGCGCTCGACGCCGGCGCTCCTTCGGACGCCGCGGCGGGCGCCTTCGGGCCGGCGGCGGCCGCGCCGCTTGCCGCGGCGGCGGACTTCGGATGCGCCGGCTGGATCTTCGCGCCGTCGTTCAGACGATCCGTACCGTCCGTCACGACCTGGTTGCCGGCCGCGAGACCCGACTCGATCACCGTATTCCTGCCGTCGCTCGGGCCCAGCTTGACCTTGTGCACGGACACCGTGCTGTCCGGATTGACCAGATAGACGAAGTCGCCCGGCGCGCCGGACTGCACCGCGGCGCTCGGCACGAGCACCGCGTTCTGCATCGTGTCGACGAGCAGCTTCACGTTGACGAACTCGTTCGGGAACAGCGCTTCGTCGTCGTTCGCGAAGGTCGCGCGCAACGTGATGGTGCCGGTCGCGGTCGCCATCTGGTTGCTGACCGCGTACAGCGTGCCGGTTGCGATCTCGCGCGAGTTGTCGCTCGAATACGCGGTGACCGGCAGCTTCGCGCCGGTGGACAGACGCTGCACGATCGACGCGAGCGAATCCTGCGGCACCGTGAACTGCACCGTGGTCGGCTTCACGGTCGTAATGACGACGATTCCGGTCGTCGACGACGCGGTCACGTAGTTGCCCGGATCGACGAGCCGCAAGCCGACCTTGCCCGCGATCGGCGCGGTGATGCGGCAATACGCGAGGTCGAGATCGAATTGGGCGATGTTGGCGAGATCGACCTTCACCGCCGCTTCGTCCTGCTGCACGAGAAACTGCTGATCCGCGTAGGTCTGCTGCGCGATCGACTTGCGCTCGTTCAGCTGGGTATAGCGCTCGAGATCGGCGCGCGCCTGCGCGAGCAAAGCGCGGTCTTTCGCGAGCGTCGCCTCCGCCTGCTGCTTGCTGATCTGATACTGGCGCGGATCGATCTGCGCGAGGAACTGTCCTTTTTGCACCTCCTGGCCTTCGTGATAGCCGACCTCGGTCAGATAGCCGCTCAGCTGCGGCAGCACGGTCACGGTCGCGATCGGAATGACGGTGCCGAGCTCGCTCAGCGTGACCGGCATCGAACCGAGCGTCGCCTGCGCAACGGTGACGACGATCGCCGCGTTCTCGCGCGCTGGCTTCTTGCGCGTCAGCAGATGAACCACGACGAGCGCGACCAGCACGAGCAGGACAACCGCGAAGATGATGAGCCCGCGTCGCGAGCGCTTTGGCGGCGGGGACACGGTTTCGCTCATGTTGATCTCCGGGAACGGATATTGATGTCAAGATTCGGCTGGAAGCTCGTCCTCTGACGGGACTGCGCAAAAGTGACACGGTTCGCGCGCGTTGTCATCAGTCGAAGCCCTCGGTACTGTTGTTATGAAGACGTAAGAAAGCGGGGCGCGACTTTGGTGTGGGGCATGCGTGAATCTAGCCGGCTTGCGCAGGGCTTGAGTTACAGGGGTGCAATATGTTGGCGGGTGAAAGGGTTGGGGTATCGATCAGGCGGCGCGCGGGCGGCGGACATCCGCATGGGTCGAGTTTTGAGCGCGGCGGGACATCGCAACATGCGGTAACAGACGACAGCCAAATGAAAACCGGGCCGTCCGTCCAGAGTCGTCACATTCGTCCGATATCATCGCGAGCCAGCGTCGCGCCGCGACTGTCACGACACCCCACAAGCTCGCCCCGATGTCCATCACCGTCAATTTCCCCGCCGAAGTCCGCGACTGGATCGCCGCCAATCTTTCGCGCGGCGTCGCGCCGCAAGCGATCGTCAACGAACTGGTGAGCCGCAACAACGCGGCCGAGCTGGCCGCGGCGATGGTCGAGGCGGTCGCGTCGGCGTTCCTGTACGGCATGGCGCTGCCCGGCGACAAGCTCGAAGTCGGCGGCGCGCCGCTCAGCTATCAGCCCGAGCCGCTGCGCGTGCCCGAAGGTCCTCTGATCCAGCTCGGCGAGCGCAAGGTGCGCGTGCTGTCGCGGCTGCAACGACCAGCCGCCGTGCACCTCGCCAACTTCCTGAGTGCCGACGAATGCGAGCAGCTGATCGCGCTGGCACAGCCGCGGCTGGACCGCTCGGCCGTCGTCGATCCGGTGACCGGCCGCGATGTGATCGCCGCTCATCGCAGCAGTCACGGGATGTTTTTCCGTTTGGGCGAGACGCCGCTGATCGCGCGCATCGAGGCGCGCATCGCGGAACTGACGGCGACGCCGGTCGAGAACGGCGAAGGCCTGCAAATGCTTCACTATGAGGAAGGCGCGGAGTCGACGCCGCACGTCGACTATCTGATGACGGGCAACGCAGCGAATCGCGAGTCGATTGGCCGCAGCGGCCAGCGCATGGGCACGCTGCTGATGTATCTGAAAGACGTGGAAGGCGGCGGTGAGACGGTGTTTCCGCAGCTCGGCTGGTCGGTCGTGCCGCAGCGCGGGCATGCGCTCTACTTCGAATACGGCAACCGCTACGGGATGTGCGATCCGAGCTCGCTGCACGCGAGCACGCCGCTGCGCACCGGCGACAAGTGGGTGGCGACCAAATGGATTCGCACGCGGCGCTTCGTGCCGCGCATTCAGGCTTGAGAATGATCGACCGAAGCGGGGACGGCTCGTGCGAGCCTTGGTCAGCTTCGCGCTGCTAGCCGAGGCGGGCTGCGGCGCGAAGCCAGTGTGAGTAGGGGCGCGTCAGACGCCGCGCCCTCTAAGCAAACTGATCAGAACTGCTCGATCCACGTGGCGAGGCGGTCAGCGGCGAACTCGTTACCGCGCTGCGCCGGCCGGAACGCGATCGCATTGCCTTCGCGTGCCGGCTGCAATGCACCGTCAGTGCCGTCGAGCCACAGCAGGCTCGCCAGCCATGCCGCGTGGCCGCTCGACACCGCGTTGTTGCCCGGCTCCGCGAGAAACTCCGCGAGCGTGGCCGGCTGGTCGCACACGAGACCATCGCCTGCGCGGCGCACATTGATGCCAGCCTCGGAAAACGCCCCGGCCAGCGCCGTCAGCGCGTCACTCGCCGTCACGCTCGCGCCGCCGTGCCGGTTGCGCAGCGTGGCGAGATGCGCCGCGACCGCATGACCGAACGCGCCGCTGCGGGCACTCTCGGCCGCGATCAGGTCGGAGTAGTCCTGCAGCAGCCAGTCCGGCTCGGAGTTCGGCACTTCGGCGAGCACCGCCGCCGCAAGATACGTCTCGACCGGCTGGAAGCGCTCGGGCCCGATCAGCGTAGCCGACAGCGAACGCACCAGACCAATGCGGGTGGCGACCACCTGCTTTTGCAGCACGCCCAGCTTCTCGCGCACCAGCGTGTCGCGCTCCTTGCGCAGCTCGGCCAGTTCGAGCGCCTGCTTCAACTCCATGCGCAGCGCCGTGATGTCCCAAGGCTTCTTGATGTAGCGATGGATATGGCCGAGGTTGACGGCCGCGACGGTCTGATCGATTTCCGAATACGCGGTGGTCAGAATCCGCACGACATGCGGAAAGCGCTCGCTCGCGTAGCGCAGCAGCTCGTTGCCGAACTCGCCCGGCATGCGCTGGTCGGAGACGAGAACGCCGACCCTGTCGCCGTGCTCGTCGAGCAGCGCCTTGCCCTCTTCCACCGAGCCGCCAGTCAGGACCGGCGCCAGGCTTCCGATGGCACGCTGGAAGTACTTTACGGCGGTAGCTTCGTCATCGACGAAGATGATCGCCGGCGCCAACTCCTCTGTGGCTTTTGCTTCGTTCATCAACAACTCCTGTGCGTTTGACCTTTGATATGGGGGAAATCCAGCACTACGGTGGTGCCTCCCCCCGACGTGGACTCGATCCTGAGTCCGCCGCCACAGGACTGCATGACACGGTTGCATAGAATCAGGCCCAAGCCGTTCCCCCCGGATTTCGCGTGCGTTGTAATTGGGTCCGTCAACAGGCGGTCTTTGATCTCGGGCGGAATTCCGGGCCCGTTGTCGCAGATGCCGATGCTCGGGTGGGGTTCCGTCGTTACGGTAAAGCGCACCGACGGCGACGGCACATCCGCGAGCGCGCGCAACGCGTTGGACAACAGCGACGACAGCACGAGCGCCACGCAGTTCGGCTGCGTGAGCACCGCAAAGTCACTTTCGACATCGACATGCACCCACGAGCGCTGCGCGGTCGTAAACGGATACGTATCGAGCAACGCCGAGATCAGCCCATGCGCGGTGCTCTCGATACGCGCCTCGTCGCCCTCCTGTTGCCGGCGCCGCCCGTTGTGCACCGAGCGCCAGAACGACGACACCACCGCCATGCAGTACTGCGCACTCTCGCGCATCGATTTCGCGGCGCCGAGAATTTCGCCTTCGGCATCGCGCTCCGCGTCGGTCCGATCTTCGATGCTGTGCGCGTTCAACGCGATCGCCGCGAGCGGCGTGTTCAGTTCGTGCGCGATGAACGCGAGGGTTTCGTCGATCGCGATCAGACGCTGATTCTGCATCGCGCGTTCGTGGTAGCGGTCAAATGCCAGTTGCAGCGTATCGCGCACCGCCGCCGGCTTCAGCGGCTTTTCGAGGATGCGGAACACCTCGCCGGTGTTGACCGTCTGCAACAGCATCTCGACGTCTGCGTAAGCAGTGACCAGAATCCGCACGATGTGCGGATACTCCAGCGCCACCTGGCGCAGCAGGTCGCCGCCGTCGCGCCCCGGCATGCGGAAGTCCGTGACCAGCACCGCGATCCGGGCACTGTCCTGCTCGAGGATAGCGATGGCCTCGTCGCTGCTCGTCGCGAGCAGGACCTCGTAATCGGCACCGACGGTGCGCGCGAAATATTTGCACGCCAACTCTTCGTCATCGACGTAGAGAAGAGTGGGCTGTGTCTGACGGATGTCATTCATGGTGTTTCTCAGGGTGCGGGCGACAGATCGAAACTGAACGCCGCCCAACTTCCCAGCTCGCTCTCGGCAAACAGCAGGCCGCCGTGGCGCTCGATCACCGCATAGCTGATCGACAGTCCGAGGCCCAGGCCCTGTCCCACTTCGCGGGTGGTAAAGAACGGTTCGAACACGCGCGCGATATTCTCCGGCGCGATGCCCGGCCCATTGTCTTTCACCGTCACGTGCAGGCGCTCTTCCGTCCATCTGACGTTGACGTGGATCGCCGGCGCGGGCGTGCCCGCCTTGCGCATCGCCAGCACCGCGTTCGACAGCAGGTTGATCAGCACGCCGATGATGGCCGCCTCGTCGCCCTGCACCAGCGTATCCGCGGGCAGCTCGCGCGTCACGGTGACGCCGCGCAATTCATGCCCGACGAGCCGGATCGCCGAATCGAGCGCCTTTTCGAACAGGAACGGCGTGCCCAGCTCCGCCTCGGCGCCGGGCTTGCGATACGCGAACGTCTTCAGGTCCGACACGATGTGCTGGATCCGCTGCATGCCCTGCCGCGCATCGACCAGACATTCCTGCAGCGTCGGCTCCTTCTTCGAGATCGGCTCCTCCAGAGCGACCTCGATCGCCATCAGGCAGAAGTTCACCGGGTTGTTCACTTCATGCAGCAGGCCCGCCGCGAGCGTACCGATCGCCGCCATTTTTTCCTGCTGCAGCAGTTGGCCCTTGATGTCGAGCAACTGCCGATTGATCACTTCGAGCTCGGCGTTCTTCGCGGAGACCTCCGCGTTTTTCTCGGACACCTCGGCCTTCAGGCGAAACAGCATGAAGCGCACGCGTTCATTGAAGAACGTGTAGACCGCACTCGCGGCCGCGGCGAACAGAAGCAGCAGAACATTGACGGTCAACGTGCCGAGCGGCAAGCCGTCATGCGGAGGCAACAGGCAGGCCAGCAGATACAGAAGGCACGACAACACGCCAAACACGAGGTTTTGCCACAAGCCGAACGGCAAGGCAATGCCGGACGCGAAGATGGCCAGATTCAGCCCCATATAGTAAGGCGACAGAACGCCATCGGTGCGCCAGATCATCCATGAAATCATCACCTGCGGCAGCAGCAGCCAGGACAGCGTCAGCCATGGAGTAAGCCGTCGTCCCATGTCGGTGTCGAGCAAGGCGACGATACCGCCGATCATCAACGACACGAGCAGCCGCGCGAGCGCGAACGACGTCTGATACTGCGGATACTGCGCGTAATCCAGCCCCACGCCGAGCAGCACGAGCGCAATCGCGGTGCACGCGCCGCCCCGGCTGAACGTGACGCGAAAGTCGGCCAGCTCGGTTTGATAGCCGCTCTGCAGGGGACTGGTAGTCATGGACAGGGATGTCGACACGGTTTCAGAGGATCGTTGCTTCCGCGAACACATTCACCCCGGTCTCGTCGACGTAGAGCTTCTGGTCAGTGGAGTTGGGGGGAAGCAGCGAGCTCATGCCGCTCTCGTTCCGATAGATCAGGTACCACTCGAGCAGATGCTCCATCCCGTACTTCTCCGGATTCGCGGAATGGACGTTGGTGACCAGCAAGTGGCCGCCGGGTCGGGTGCGAGCGGCGAAGTAACTGAGCAGACGTGCGCAGACCTTGTCCGACAGATAGTCGAACAGACCGGCGCAGTACACCGCGTCGAATTCGCGCGCGGAGGGGTCCGTGGAAATCTTACGCTTGAGCAGGTCGTGCACCGACTGATGCACCATTTGCACCGAGGCTTTATGGCCCGCGGCGTGCGCCGAGCTCTCGATCGCGTCCTTCGTAAACGCCAGCGTTTCCTCGCTGAAGTCGACCAGCTCGAACGACAGCAGCTCCGGATGCGGATATTCACGCACGAACCGCTGGATCTCGAAAGCGGGCCCGCAACCGACGTTGAGGATGCGGAACGGCCTGCCGGCCGCGCGCGCCGCCTCGGCCTGCCGCGTCAGAAAGTCGATCAGCAGAGTGATGCGGTTGCGGTGCGCGGTCGCGACCGCCGCCTGCAGGAACGCGGTATTGACGATCTGGAAGTAAGTGGTCGGCCCCTGCTGCGGATCGCTGAGGATCTGATTGACCATCTCGTAGTCGCCGGCATAGCCGAGCGGCTTGGTGAACGTGCGGTAGACGAACGGCGCGCGCAGCAGCAACGGATGCAGCGCCGATTGCGCATAGGTGCGATGCACGGGTGCGATCTCCGCGTCGACGCGCTCGGCTTCTTCCTCGAGACGGTCGAGGTAGGACTTGATCTTGAGCATGATCGGCGTGGCAAGCTCGTAGAACAGGTCCTCGCGCAGCCGGCCGCCTTCGGTCTTCGGCAAGCTCTCGGTCAGATCGACCTGCTCCACCCAGCGCGACACTTCCGACAGGAACGCGCGCATCTCGTTCACGACGATCTGATAGTCGCGGCGGATATTGAAGCGCGCGTCCCAGTCGCTAATAAAGAGTTCTGCTTCCCGCCCGACCGACTTCGCTTCATTGGGCAGAACGCTAAGCTCGCGCCATTCGTCGATGAGTGCCAGTGAAACCACCGCGGTCAGACCGGTGTTCACCAGACTCACCACCACCGCCTTGCCGAGATAGGCATTCTTGGTGCCCATGCGCACGCTCAGCTCGCTTAAGACCTCGCTGACCTGCACGATGGAATAGGGGTTATAGACCTCCATGACCAAAGACTTTCTCTGGAGGTTAATGATCGTCCCACGCACATGCTCGCGCTGCGAGTTGCGGAAGCTGACCACCGGGTCGATTTGCGTTTGAGAGTACACGGTATTAGTACCTGAGGAATCCGGGAACGCAGCAGGGTGTTGGAGAAGTCCAGTGAATGGCTGCCGCACGCACGACACCAGCGACAAGTCGTGGACGCGTTTCAAACCACAGTTGAGCTGGAAACACCAAAGCCCTTTGCCAGAATGGCTCCAGCGGCTTGCAGTGTAACATCAACAGATTCAATTCTGAATGAGGTTCAATTTAGGTTGAAACGTATACGCAAGGTTTTCTCGCGAGCATGTCCATGCTATAGAAAGCCGTTTTTGCAAAGAATAATTTGAAACGAGTTGGCGACCGCGTTGGCGCAATCGCCGACAATTCGTTTCCCGACAAAGACTTGCAATCGCATTGCCACGACGGCGACACGCTCCGCTATAGAGGAGGTGCGTTACTTGTGCCTTTCCGATCTATGCCCGTTGGATAGACCGGCGCTTTGACGCAATACCGTTTCGAGAGTCGAAACGATGTGAAATGAAGCGGCAATTGATGCCTCGTGCATTCGCCGAATAAGCTTTTTTGTTTTAACGCAATTCAGGTCCGGCGCGGCAAACGCTTTTTTTTAGCTTCGGCGCGAGTGCCGTCGACAATCGAGCGGCTCGCGCACTCGTCGACTCACTCGTGCAAGGCCAAACCTTTCACGGCCTTGTCGACGGCTTTCTTCGGTCCGTGCAGCGCGAGACCAACGAGGTCGAGATTGGCCGCGTCCTCGGCGCGAAACACTGCGCGGTTCGCCGCGTCATGCCCCGTCGAAAACATCGCGTGCACATACGGCACGATTCTGAGCTCGCGCGACAGCGCCTGCCGATGCGCACCCTGCAGACCGGAGCGGTCGGCGGCGAACACCATCATCGGCTGGCCGAGCATGCGGCCGTAGCGGTGCCCGGCGGCATCCTCGTAGGGCTCGCCCAGCGCATCGGGCGCCGCGGCCGCGACGCCGGTCGCGAGAAACGCGACCACATTGAGCTTCTGCCAGACCGCGAGATCGCTGCGCACGATCAGCGCCACTTTGGTATCGAACATGACGACTCCTTCGTTGAGCCGCTCATGATCGACGATGCCGCGCGATCAGTCTGGAACGTTTGTGCACATCTGCCGGTACGCGGCTGGCGTCATCCGATACGCGCGACGAAACCAGCGGCCGAGATGGCTCTGGTCGGAGAAGCCGACTTCGGCCGCGACCTGCGCGGGCGTGCGGCCGGCCGCGAGCAGGCGCCGCGCGGCGCGCAGGCGCAAGCGCACCAGATACGCGTGCGGCGACGTGCCGAACGCGCGCTGGAACAGACGCGTCAGCCTGAATCGGTCGATGCCGGCAACTTCGGCGAGTTCGTCGAGCCCGGGACTGCCGTCCATCTGTTCGTGCAGCAGATCGCGCACCCGCGCGATCGCGGGCGACGCGGCGGGGTCGCCGGCGAGCGGCGCGTCGCGCAACTGTGCGCCGAGTCGCAGCAGCAGACGATCGAGCGTCTGGTCGCGCGCGAGCCGGCCCTCGTTGCCATGAATCGCGACGAACGCCTGGCGGATCGCATCGACGAGAGCATGGTCGTCGACGAGCGTATGGCCGAACGCCGCCTCGACGCCGGCCAGTCCCGGCAGGTCGAGCCGGCGCGCCGCGCGCTCGACCCAGGCTTGCGGCAGATACAGCATCGCGTACGTGAAGCCGCCCGCCTCGGGCGCGTGACCGTCGTGCAGCGCGCCGGGCTCGATCAGGATCGCGCGGCCCGGCACGCTGGTGTGCAACGACCGATGACACTGGAAGCGTTGCACGCCCTGCTCCGTGTAGCCGATCAGCATGTCGTCGTGATCGTGCGGATCGTAGGCGTGGCCGCTGAAATGCGCGCGCAGGCTTTCGATGCCGGTTTCGGCATCGCGGCGGGCGGTTAGCCAGTTAGCGGGATCGAGTGGAGTGGGCATGGGTTGGAGCTGACGGCCCGCGGGCGATGCGGCCAGCGGATAGTGTACGGCAGCGTGGGAATCGGGATCGGCGGGGACGCCAGCGCCAGGCGCATGCGAAGCGAGCCGCGACCGGGTTCACGGCTTCTTCGAGCGCGGCGGCCGGGCGTTGACGAACGGGTTATAGCCGTGCGGGCTCGCCGGCCGATCCTGTTGTTGGTTCGCGCGGCGGCGCTTGCCGGATGGTTCGTTGCCGGACAATTGCGCCAGCAGTTCTTGCGATTCCGTTCCCGCTTCCGCTTCCGTTTCCGCTTTGTCCGCCGGAGGTGGGGCTTTTCTACCCCGTCTCGCGGGCTTTGATTCGGCTTGCGAGGCGGCGCCCGCGATGTGTTCGATCACGGACATGAATGATGCCGATGCCGATCGAAGCGGCTGTCCGGGCAGCATCGTCAGCGCGACGATTTCGTGCAGTGAACGGCCATCTACCGAACGGCCCTGCACGGTGCTATGCCAGTCGACATTCGCTTGTGCGAAAGCGCCGACGACACGTTCGAGCACCGCCGGCGACAGCACCCCGCCGTCGTACAAGCGGATGACGACGCTCTCGAAAATCTGAAACGCGCTGATGTCCGTTGCTTTCGGCGCCACGGTTTGTCGCCTGGTGAGTTTGTCTTCCGGTTTCAGTCAGCAAATGGCATGCCGAGGCTAACGGGTCGAGTCGTCGGTATCGGTCTATGTGAGCAGTAGCAACGCGTCCGCCAGTGACAGCACCGTCGTGCGTGAATCGAACGCCGTCGCAAACAGATGTTCATGGACCACCTGGTCCGGGTCGTAACAGCAATCCTTGACCGTGTACAGGCGAAAGTCCGCGTCGCTCGCGTACGCGACCGAGGAGAGCACGACTCCGGTCGACGCGATGCCGACCATCATCAGCGAATCGATACCTTGCGCGGAGAGTCGCGCCTCCAGATCGGTGCCGAAGAACACGCTCGCACGATGCGCGATGACGAGTGGTTCGTTGGCCTGCTGGCCCAACTCGGGCGCGGTCCGGTCTTCGCGGAAGAGGCCAAGTTTTTTGATTCCCTGCCCGTTCCTGTTTAACGGGCTGACTTCCGGATAGCCCGGACTGAACCGGAGATTGGCGAAATAGACGCTGACGCCTTTGGCCCGGGCCGCGTCGCATAACCTGCGCGTATTGGCGAGCAACGCCGGCGCGACCGATGGAAACAGTCCGAGAATGTCGGTCTGATAGTGCATCACGATGAGCGCGGTTCGCGATGGTGTGATGGCCTCGTTCGCGATGTCGTCAGAACCTGCGTTGGTTGTCATTGCGCCACCTTTATCCCGGTTCCACTTCCTGTTGTCAGAGCGGCCGTTCCGATGCCGTGGCAATCATACGCCCCCGCCCGCTTGCTACACTACGTACCAAGGTCGCCGGCACTCCCGCAAGGGTAATGAAGCACCTGCGACGTAACTTCGCAAAAACAGAGGATGAACATCCAAATGACGCTTTCGACGAGAAAATTTGGTCGTACCGGCTGGAATGTGTCTGAAATCGGTTTTGGGGCATGGGCGATCGGCGGCTCGTGGGGGAGCGTTGCGGAAGATGACGCCAAGGCCGCGCTGAACGCCGCGCTCGATCACGGTGTGACGTTCATCGACACGGCCGATGTCTACGGCGACGGTCGCTCGGAACGGATCATCCGGGACGTGCTGCGGCAACGAGGCGGCGAACGTCCCATCGTCGCTACGAAGCTCGGGCGCCGACTCGACCCGCATGTGACCAGCGGCTATCTGAACAGGCGTGAGCTCGAAGCGTTCATCGACCGGAGCCGCTCGAACCTCGGCGTCGACACGCTCGACCTGGTGCAACTGCATTGCCCGCCGACCGAGGTGTACTACCGTCCCGAAGTGTTCGACGCAATGGACGACTTCGTCGCCGCCGGCAAGATCCGCTATTACGGCGTGTCGGTCGAAAAGGTCGAAGAAGCGCTGAAGGCGATCGAATATCCAAATGTGGTTTCGGTCCAGATCATCTACAACATGTTCCGTCAGCGTCCCGCCGATCTGTTCTTCAGGCAGGCGCAAAAGAAAGACGTTGCGGTCATCGCGCGAGTGCCTCTGGCGAGCGGCATGCTCACGGGCAAGCTGTCCGCGGAATCGGTTTTCGCGTCGGACGATCATCGTGCATTCAATCGGCATGGCGAGGCGTTCGATGTCGGCGAAACGTTCTCCGGCGTGCCCTACGACATCGCGTTGAAGGCGGTCGACGAACTGCGCGGCCTCGTACCCGTGGACGCCTCGATGGCGCAACTGGCCCTGCGCTGGATCCTGATGGAGGATGCCGTCTCCGTCATCATCCCTGGCAGTAAAAACGCCGCCCAGGCGGCGTCGAACGTATCGGCCGCGAGCCTCGCGCCGCTGTCCGACGAGCTCATGCAGCGGGTCCGGGAAATCTATCAGCACCATATCGCGCCCCACGTCCACCAGCGCTGGTAAAGGCAACGCGGTGGCGGCTGCGCCGCGGGCGCATTCGACATGCAGGGAGCACTCGGAGTAAATTGTGCTGGCACCTCGACTCTGGAGAACCTCATGACGGACATCGCACTTGCACGCAAAGATGCTTGCCTCGCAGTGGTTCATGCGGTACTGACGGACTTGAGCGACGACAGCAATTTGATCGGCGCGGCGCTACGTGTTGCGGATTACCTCGTCGACGATCTCGAAGGCAAGATCACCGAGACCGACGCGATCCTGCTCGCCGTCACCGCGCTAACCAAGATCAATCGCGCGATTCGCGAGTGGAACGACGTGGACGGCAACGCGATGGACGCGATGAGAGTCGCGGACTTCGTCATCGATGAACAAATGAACGGGTACGACAGCGCAACCATTCCGCATCAGCCTACTTCGTCCGCGGAAAGAATCGAGGCGCGAGCGGCCGCGGTGATCCGCCCGACGGGGTCGCCGGTACGGCCCGTTCACCACTGAGTTTCGACTCTCACTGCGGGCGCGCTACCGCCGCCCGATTCAGCGGCTGGAGGGTCGCCATCGCGAGCCCCGCTCCAGCGAACGCACACGCGGCGCAGACGAGCGCGACGGCGCGCAGCGCGTCGGTCATCGAATCGGCTTGCGCGCGCGCCACGGCTGTGTCGCGCGGCGCAGGCGAGGCGCTTGCTGCCGCTCCCGCTTGCTCGACCGGCGCCAGCAGTTGCCCGCTCTGGCGCACATCTTGCGGTACGTGCAGTTCGTCGAGGCGCGCCGATAGCGCCGCGTGATGCGACCACAGGAAGACGATGCCGAGCACCGCAATCGCCAGCAGGCCCGCCACGCGCGCAACCGCGTTGTTGATGCCGGACGCTACGCCTGTGCGGTCGCTAGGCACCGCGCTCATCACGGTCGTGGTGAGCGGCGCGACGGTGATCGTCATGCCGAGCCCGAGCACGACGAGCGCGGGGAAAAATCCAGTCAAGTAGCTGCCGCGCACGAACGGCAGCGCCAGCAGCGTGAAGCCGATTCCGGCGACGCCCGGGCCAACGGTCAGCAGCGCGCGCGAACCGAAGCGGCTCGTCAGACCGCCGGTGAAGCGCGATAGCAGACCGATGATGAAAGGCACCGGCAACAGCGCCGCGCCCGCTTGGGTCGCGCTGAAGCCATGCGCGCGGATCAGCGTGAACGGCAGGAAGAAGAACGCGCCGCCAAGGCCAAAGTAAAGCAGCAGGGTGACGAGATTGGCACCGGTGAAGTCGCGCGAGCGAAACAGATCGAGCGGCACCATCGGGTTAGGGCTGCGCGCCTCAACGATCACGAATGCCGCGAGTATCAGCACGCCGGCGCCAATCGCACCGAACACGAGCGGATGCGCGAAGCCACGCGCCGATGCTTCGGTCAGGCCGAACGTCAGCGCGGCCAGTCCCGTGGCCGCGCTCAGTGCGCCGGGCCAGTCGATCTGTCGCGGTGCATCGGCGCGGTGGCTGTTGGGCACCGCCAATATCGCGAGCGCGATCGTCAGCGCCGCGAGGGGAACGTTCAGGAAGAAGATCGCGCGCCACGACCACGCATCGACGAGCCAGCCGCCCGCCACCGGCCCCACGGCCGACGTGATCGCGCCGACGCCCGCCCAGGTGCCGATCGCCCGTCCGCGCGCGGCGTCGTCGAACACCGCGCCGATGATCGCGAGACTGCTGGGCACGAGCAGCGACGCGCCGATGCCCTGAACCGCGCGCGCGGCGACCAGCGCAGACGCATTCGGTGCAAACCCGCAAGCGGCCGACGCCAGCGTGAAAAGCCCGACGCCCGCAATGAACACCGTGCGCCGGCCGAGTTTGTCGCCCATCGATCCGCCGACCAGCACGAGGGAGCCGAGAAACAGCAGATACGCGTTGACGACCCACTGCATCGCCGCGACGCTCGCGCCGAGTTCGCTCTGAATGGACGGCAGCGCGACGTTGACGACGGAGCCATCGATGAACGCCATGCTCGAACCAGCGATGGTCGCGGCGAGCGCGAGCCGCTTGCGCCGGCATGGGCGGTCAATCGTGAGGGGCTGTGTGCGGATGACGAGCTCGTCGCACGGACTCGCCTGCGCGGCAATGATGCGCGCCGTATTCGGCTTGGCCACGTTTCCTCCAGTGCTGGTCGATGGAGACTTAGAGCCTGTGCGTGCCACCGAGGCTAGTCAACCCCGCAGCGCAACATCGCGGAGCGCGTTTTGCCCATTCGGAGCGCCCGGCGCCGCCGGGCGGGACGCCAAGGACTTCGCCGGCGGACGGTTACAGGCGATAATCGGTCGGAAGCAATCGATCTGAAAAGGCGGAGAAGGAATGGACAAGCAAGGTTTCACCACTGGCATCGTTCACGGCGACAGAACCGCGGGCACTGAGCACGGCGCCTTGCGTCAGCCAGTTCATACGTCCGTGCAATATGGTTTCGAGCGCGTCGAGGACCTGATCGGCGTGTTCCAGGGCACGAAGAAAGGCGGCTTCAATTACGCACGGCAAGGCACCCCCACCACCGCCGCGCTCGAGCGCAAGATCACCAGCCTCGAAGAAGGCGTCGGCACGGTCTGCTTCAGCACCGGCATGGCCGGCATCACCGCGACGTTCCTCACGCTGCTGCGCGCGGGCGATCATCTCGTGTCGAGCCGTTACGTGTTCGGCAACACCAACAGTCTGTTCGGCACATTGCGGGCGCTCGGCGTCGAAGTGACGACCGTCGACGCGTGCAACCTCGACGACGTGGAGAACGCAATCCGGCCGAATACGCGCATGGTGTTCGTCGAAACCATCGCGAATCCGGGCACGCAGATTCCGGACCTGCAAGGTATCGGTGACGTGTGCCGCGAGCGCGGCATCGCGTACGTGGTCGACAACACGATCACCTCGCCTGCCTTGTTCAAGCCAAAGGCGGTCGGCGCGAGCCTCGTCATCAACTCGCTGACCAAGACCATCGCGGGTCATGGCGCCGCGCTCGGTGGCGCGGTGACGGATACGGGCCTGTTCGACTGGAGCGCGTATCCGAATATCGCCGACGACTATCGGCGCTCGGCGGCGAAGGATCAGGGGCTTCTGCAGATCCGCAAGAAGGGCTTGCGAGACATGGGGGCGTCATTGTCGTCCGAGCAGGCGCACTCGATCGCGATGGGCGCGGAAACGCTCGCCTTGCGTGTGAAACAAAGCAGCGACAATGCGCTCGCGCTCGCGCAGTTTCTCGAAGGGCACGAAGCGATCGGCAAAGTGTTCTATCCTGGCCTGAAAAGCCATCCGCAATACGAGATCGCTCAGACGCTGTTCAAGGGCGCCTCGTGGCTGTTGTCGTTTGAATTGCTCAACGCGGATCGCATGGTCGAAGTCGTCAACGCGCTCAAGCTGCCGGTCAAGGCGACCGGTCTCGGCGACACGCGCACGCTGATCATTCCCGTTGCGCCGACGATCTTTTTCGAAGCCGGGCCGGAAACGCGCAAGGCGATGGGGATTTCCGACGGCATGCTGCGGCTCTCGGCGGGCATCGAGGACACCGACGACCTGATTGCCGATTTTGAGCAGGCGCTGAAGTTGGCGGCGTAGTTGGCGGGACTTTGAAATTGGAGCGAGACTGGTGCGCCGGTCTCGCTCGTCCCACTGCTGGCAGTGCTACTTTCTGCGCCGCTGATTCATCAGCTTCACGATATCGGTTGTCGGCCCGGTGGTCACGAGGCGAGGAATGTCATCCAGGTGAAACCAGCGACACCTGGATATTTCGTTACTCGGGCGAGCTTTGGCGCGATTCGGAATTTCGCAGGAAAACACGTGATGGTGCTTCTGCTTGCCGCGGAAGTCGAAAAGGTGCTTGGCTGACTTCCCGGAGAGTTGTGTTTCTTCCTTGAGTTCCCGAAGTGCGGCGTCGGTGCGGTGTTCGCCGCGCTTGAGAATCCCGCCCGGCAAAGCCCACTTTGATGCACTACGTGCGACCAGAAGGATTCGCTTACCTCTGCGACAGATCACGGTGGCGCGTTTCTTCAAACCGGACTCCCACTTATGCCCTGGATGCTCTCAAGACGCTCACGACGCGGCGGCGTATCGGGCGTTATCAGACATAGTTGAGCATGCTAATACAGAACCGCAGAATGCGGTGATGTTTTCGAAGCGCGGACCATGAACGCGCGGCACGGCAAAGCCTGTCATCAGCGCGTCACAATCGCGGCGGTCGATGCTCCCTGTGGTAAGGTCTCGGCAGTATATTTTTTCCGATTCGAGGCTGCAATGGATATGGATGGTGACTGGTCCTTGCCACGGCCAAATGCGCTCTTCAAGGTCAACCGCCGGACGGCCGGTTCATCACTGTCTAAATCGAGTTCCATTGCCAGTACCTTCTCGTCGCTCGCGGCGCCGGTGGTGGCTGAAGCCGTGCAAAGGGCAAAAGAGCTATCCACGCAGAGCGACGCCGAAGGGTTTCATCAGCTTCGCGTTGCTTTCAGAAAGCTTCGGGCTTTGTACTGGGCGTACTCCCCATACCTCGGAGACGAATCGACCGCCCAAGTCACAGAAGAATTCAAGCGTCTTGCGGCCGTCGCAGGCGGAACGCGTGACTGGGACATAGCAGGCGATCTGCTGAAAGCCGCCCAGCAGTCCGGCGCATCGATCGAACCGCTGGTGGCCGCGGCGCGCGAGAGGCGAGCGCAGGCGGTCGTGCATAGTCAGACGATGATCAAAAGCGACGATGTCGAGGCGTTCCTGAACGATGCCCTGCTTCGCGCGCAAACCACACTGCTGTCGCGCTGCGACGGTCTAGCCATTCGGGCGTTCGCCGAAAAGCGTGTCCGTTTAGCGCAACGCGCACTTCAAAAGCGCAGCAAACGCGCTGCACGTAGCGTGGACCCCCACGAGGAGGATCTCCACGATGTCAGAAAGGCAGGCAAAAAACTGAGGTACCTGCTGGAGTTTTTTCAACCCGTTATCAAAGGCGGACACAGTCGCACCATCAAGGAACTGACATCCGTGCAGAACAAGCTGGGGCAGTTCAACGACATTGCCGCAAGCGAGGCGCTGATTCGCAACGCGTCCTTCAATGAAGTTCCACCCAAGGTCGTGCAGGAATCGCTGCAATGGTTGGAAAAACAGAAGTCCCTACGGATGCAGGCGGCATCGCGACAGGTTCGAGCCATCTCTAGCTGAGACGGGCCGGATCAGTTCGTTGATACTCGCTTTGCGTCATCTCCGAATAGCTTCTTTTGCGCCACGCTGCAAATCCGTCTTTGATGTGGGCATTGCCAGCAAACACAATCGACGATGTGATCGGCAGCGACGTTCTGGTGACCGTCAATCAGGGCGTGATCGCGACTAATAACGGTCTGAATTACACGATTACGATCACAAATCCCGGTTCGCGTCCGGTTCCGCACAATCTGAATATCCAGGACTGGAACTGAAATGTCGAAAATCGCTGTCATCAGCCAAAATGGCAAATTGGTAGGAACCTGGATACCGCCGCAGAACGCAAGATCTCGGGTGCCGATTTCAGTCCCCGTAGCCGGGCCCAATCAGACTCTTCACGAAATCGACATTGAGGACCCAGAATCCTTCGTGCGCCGGAAGGCTCTTCCCGAGTTGCACAGCTTGGTCAGACAGCGTTTGGGGCTCAAATAGATCGGTGCCACTCGACAGTGGTCTTCAGCGAGCAGACCCGCCGCAGTCCTGCAGAACAATGACGACCCATTCTGTCGCTTGAGCAATCGAGAGGATTACACGCTAGACGCCTACTTCTTCATTACCATCATCTCGTCGAAGTTCACGGGACAACTCGAATTGGCCGGATGCCTTCCCGCCGCAACAACCACGAGACGGTCGTCGCGCAAATCCGCTTCCCAATTCATCTCCGAAGATGCTAGCAATATTGGTTCTTCACCGCACATGGTGCGCACTGCAGCCACCTGGTTTTTGTAGTGCGTTTCCTTCAGCAGGAGGTAGCCGGTAACGCTTGCCGCAGCGAGAACCGAATTCGCGATGGCGACGGCGACTACCACATGGAATAGTTTCCGAGCGGATGAAAAGCCCGCAATGACCAGAAAAGGGACCATATAAAACATCGGGACGTAGCGGGCCCACCACGATTGCGGATGTAGCAGCACGCTCGCTAACGTCGCGAGAAGAAATATCTTCGCAATCTCACCGCCGCCTCTCCTCCTCCAGAACAAAGAAGCGATGCACGCAATAAACATAACCCCGAAGAAGGGTCCGAATGCGCCAAAACGCGTAGCAGCCGTGTGCAGCGCGATAAACGCGTCGCGCAAGTGCGCATATGACGGGACGAAGGTAGGCTCCGCGTTCTCGCACGGCCTGCAATCCAGCGGCAGCGAGAAATACGAGAGGAATATCCTTTGCAAAGGATTCATTGCAAGAAAGTCTGCTGACACTCTTCCACCGATGATATCGATCTTGTCGCTGCCCAGCACGGGGTAGAAAAGGTGTTTTCCAGCGACTATGTTCTCCACGTACGGCGAATAGCCGATCACTACGACAGCAACAAAAGACCAGATGACCAGCTCTCCGATAACTCCCCGGTTCTGAGTCAGAAAGCGTCTCTTTTCGCCGCCAATAAACGCCGCTGTGAAGAGAACAGCGATCGAGATAGCGGCGAAGGCCGGTCCTGTCAGCTTCGAGCCGATCAGAAGCACGAGTGCGATACCTAGTTGAACTCTGGAATAAGGCCTACGCTTGAGGGCGAAAAGCAAATGGACCGAAAAGATGACCCAGCAGAAGTAATGCGCAGCGTCGACATAAAAACTCGTCACCTGGCCGAGCACCACCGGGTTATAAACGCAGCAAGCCGAAGCAATCAGTGAAGCTCTGGCAGATATTCCCGCTGACTGGAGCACACGCATTAGAGCAACACAGGCAGGAACACTGAGCAATAGCGTAAATGACTTTCCACTATTGAATCGTGAAGCCAGAACCTTGGCCGTGTATGCAAAATATTCAAATGCCTTGGGGTAGTGTTCGGCCCAGAAGCTTCCGCCCAGTGCATCGGTATCGGCAATGCCGTTCAGGGTGTGATCTATCGATAGCGGTGTCGCGACGTGGTAGTTCAAGCCGTCAAAACTGAATTCCCGCAGGAATCCGAACGCAAACAACACCACCGCGATGAATAGTACCGTAACGATCGTGGTGCGCCATTCGAAACGGGAAACATAGCCATAGATGACGACGGCTACAACGATCGCGAACGCCCAGATTCCCGCCAGCACGCCGCTATTGATGTCGAAGTTGTAGAGGATTGCGGCATATAGCGACGAGCCGAATACGAAAATGAGGATCTGGTCGCACAGCTGCGTCCAGTTCACACGCTCGAGGGCGGCTTGCATCCTCATCGATTTCCGCGTGGAGTTCACGCGCTGAGTGGCGTCTTTCGTCATCGTGGAAATGCGGGCCTTCTCTGGTTGATGGAGACCCCCCGTCCGTCGACGCATGCCCGCCCTCTATCAGGTCACCGCTCTGACCATCGAAGCATGCCCACGACAACACAACGCACGGCCGGGGTTGGGATGAACGAAGTAGAAGAGGAACGATAGCGATGTCGAACACTGCCGATTATGTGCATTTGTGTGGCGTTGCACAAGCTCGCATTGCGCGAACCGCCAAGGCACTTTTCTGCTGTCGGAGCGCCGCACAAATAACCCGGCTCGATGGGGGTGCCTCGAAAGTCGAGGCGTGCACCCTGACGTGGTGAGTGTTCAACGTTATCGGCCAATATCACCACATTCCGAGCCCCTGTCACACCGCTTAGAGCCGGCAGGTCTATGCTCGCTTCAGGTTCTAACGTTTCGCTGCTGCGCAGCGAACAGGCAATAGCCAGCGATTGGCTTCATTGTCCGCGCACGAATCTGTGGTGCTACCCCTATCGACAGATCGATGCGGTCAGACAAGGGTCGAGTGCATGACGATCACGATCTTCATGCAGGGAGCGTGCGCGCACCCTTCACTGCAGCATGGCGCGTTCCAGCCGCAGTTGCGCTTCTCAAGTAGAAAAATTCACTGGAATCAGTAGATGAACCCGACCGAGCCGACGACGCAGAAATGGGTCGCGGCAGCGGCGCGTGCGCTCGCGGGCTGATCCAGCGGCTCAATGTGGCTTTGCATTGCTCAAACTTTGGAAGGTTTGATGACGATTCAGGTACATCGAGGTCACTATGGCTGCCATTCCACTTTGCGTTGATCTGGATGGGACACTGACGTCCAGCGATCTTCTGATCGAGTCGTTTTTCGCCCTCGTCAAGCGAAATCCGCTCTATCTGCTCTATTGTCTGGAATGGTTGCTGCGCGGAAAGGGTTATCTCAAAGCGCAGATAGCCGAACGGGCCGCAATCGACGTGTCACTGCTGCCATACAACGGACGCCTGATCGACTTCCTGAAGAAAGAGAGCGCGGCCGGCCGCGACCTCTATCTCTGCACTGCGGGGAATCAACGGTTTGCCGAACAGATCGCGCGTCACCTCGGATTCTTCAAAGGGGTGATGTCGAGCAACGAGTCGATCAATCTGTCAGGCACGAACAAGGCGTCGGTTTTAACGGCGGAGTTTGGCGTGCAAGGGTTCGACTATTGCGGAAACGCGCGAGCCGATCTGCCGGTGTGGAAGCAGGCGCGCACGGCGATCGTCGTTGGAGGAACGAGCATCCAGGCGGCCGCGCGGAAGGTGAATCAAACCACGGTCATCTTCGATAACAAACGGTCTCTCTTCAGACTGGCCGTACGGGAAATGCGCGTCTATCAGTGGGTGAAAAACCTGTTGATCTTCGTGCCGCTTCTTGCGTCGCATCGCTTCACAAATATCGATGCACTGAAGGTTGCCGGGATCGCATTTCTTTCGTTCTGCTTGTGTGCGTCTTCGGTATATATATTGAATGACATGCTCGATCTCGACGCGGACAGGCGCCATAGTCGCAAGTGCAAACGTCCGTTTGCGTCAGGCGAGTTGCCGCTAGTTAGCGGCATTGGCATGTTGTTCGTCCTGTTGCTGGCGTCGGCGAGCCTGGCGGTTTTCCTGCCGCCGGCGTTTCAGCTCGTGCTAGCGTGTTACGTCGCAATGACACTCGCTTATTCCTTCCACCTGAAGCGGGTGATGCTCGTAGATGTCTTCACGCTGGCTGCGCTCTATACCACCCGCATCGTGGCCGGGGGCGCGGCGGTCGATGTCGTGCCGTCAGACTGGCTAATCATGTTCTCGGTGATGATATTCCTCAGTCTCGCGTTGGTGAAGCGCTATACCGAACTCGACAAAATGCAGCGGGAGGGCAAGGACTCCACGTCTGGCCGAGGTTATCTGACGGCCGACATGAGCATCGTGCGCTCGTTTGGACCGGCTGCGGGCTATGTCGCGGTGCTCGTTCTTGCGCTCTACATGAATTCTGCTGCCGTCACAGGGTTGTATCGTCATCCCCACAGGCTTTGGATCTTCTTTGTTCTCGTGCTGTACTGGATCAGCCGCGTCTGGATGGTAGCGTTCCGAGGCCAGATGCATGACGACCCGATCGTATATGCGTTCAGGAACCGTTCTAGCCTGGTCATCATGATGCTTTGCGTAGCCGCAGTCCTTTTTGCGATTTGATCAAACGCTAGCTCTTTATTCTGTGCCCAGCCATGCATGCACAGAACCACGGTCCGCTGCGACTGTCACCTGGTGAAGGCGAACACCGTTTGCGGTGGCTCGCTTGTGAGTAAGCACGCTCTACGGCGTGACGACGAGCGCCGTGTGCATTCCCGCTGCATAGTGTCCCGCCTTGTTGCAGATTAACGCGTAGTGGCCAGGCGCAAGCTTGAACGACACGCGCTTGCTCTTGCCCGGCGCGATGTCTTCCACTTCGCCGATCTTTTTCAGCCTGCGCTCCAGCACCTGTCCTTTGCTGACGGGCAGTGCATCGTCCGAGAGATCTGTCTTGAGCACCACGAGTTCGTGTTCCATGTTGTTGTCCGCAGCATTCGTGACTTCAAGCGTGATGGGACCCGCCTTGACGGTGTGCGTCCCGAGCTGGATCGAGTTCGATAGCAATGTTGCATCAACGGTTTGCTCCGCCCAGCCTGAATGCGATGTCATCCCGAGCGCGATCACAGCCGCGAGGATGGCGATTCTGTAAGTGCCATACATGGCGCCCTCCTTTGAATCGACATATCGCGCGTGTCTGGCGTCGAGCGATTGCCGCGGCCAATTTATCGGACAAGCAGATACCCCTGCCTGTGCGATGGCATGAGCGCTTTGCGCATTGCGCGATACGTGCAGTAAACGTGCGCGGCGGAAGGCTTATTCCGTAAGTCCGCTGAGGCGCGGCATATCGCTTTGCTCGCCGCGCCCCGTGAATAGTGTGGTTCGTTTATTACCTGCCATGTAATTGGCGGGACTCGCGCCTCTGACTAATCTGTGCATGTCGCCCGAACGTACCCAGCGATATCCCCCGAACCTCGAGGAAATACCATGGCCAACTTTCCCACCTATACGCTCGAATCCGCACCCGAACAATCGAAGCCCGCGCTGAACAGCCTCGCCGAGATCTTCGGTATGGTGCCCAATATGCCTGCCAAAATGGCGGGCTCACCGAGACTGATCACTGCCCTCGTGGGTGTGTTCAATCAGGCGCACGGCGGCAACCTCGACGAACAGCAGATGCAGGTACTGCTGCTCACGAATGCGGTGACCAATGGCTCCGCCTGGCCGGTCGCATTCCACTCATTCCTCGGGCTTAAGGAGGGTCTGAGCGAGACCGACGTGCAGGCGATCCGCGAACGCCGCTTCCCGCAGGACGCCAAGCTTGCGGCGCTGTCACGCCTCGCACGCACGCTGATCGAAAAGCGCGGCCGCATCGACGACCACGACATCGTTGCGTTCACCGAGGCCGGCTTCGATCAGGCGCTGGTGCTTGATGTCGTCCTCGTGGTCGCCGCCTCGACGATGACGAACTACACCGCGAACGTCACCCAGCCGCCGCTCGAAGAACTCTTGCAGCCCTACGAATGGAAGGCTTGATGCAAGTTGGGGCGGCGTGAATAGCAATAGAGCCCGCTGCCGCGGAATGCCTGATAAAGCCCTTTCCTCACGGGGAAAGGGCCTTTTCTCCTGCATGCCTGTTCGGTCAGGCACATGAACCGATTTCTGCCTAAGACACGACAACGGTAAATTCGACCCCCGATTCAAAGTTCAGCGTCGTGGTGGAAAAGCGCGAATCGCCGTCGAGATAGCGCTTGAATGGCCGAACGGCGTCCTCGGCTGTGTACATATTGTCGGCGAGAACGATCGACCCCGGCCGCAGCAGGCGCTCGATCCCGTTGAACAGATTCAGATAGCTGTCGGCCCATACGTCGATAAACACCATGTCGAAAGTACCGTCCAACTCGGCAACGGTTTCGAACACATCGCCCTCCCGCACGTCGACATAAGCGTCCACGCCCGCCATTCCGACATGGGCCCGAAGTTGCGCGCACTTGCCGGCATCGAGTTCAGTCGCGACAACCATGCCACTGCCTAACATGCGAAGAGCCTCGGCGAAATACAGCGTGGACACCCCGCACGAACTGCCGAGTTCTAGGATTCGAGCTGGTTTGTTCGAAAGCACCATGTTGCGCAAAAACCTTCCCGTTTCCGCCGACACCGCAACGATAAAGGCGGGCCTTCCGACGATTCGAAATCTTCGCTGGATAGTCCGAGCGTTTCGAGAAACCGTCCACGGAGTCGCGGCGCGAGGGTTTCGTAATCCTCCGAAAGAGTCAGACTCCTCACTCGATCCCTGGAATTGCGCGCGTGCGCGGGCTATCACCTCGGTCTGACTCTGTTCGTGAAGCCGTCGCAGAAGATCCGTGGTTGACGAAGCCATATGCGCTCCTTGACGTGTACCGCTATGCCGTTCCGGCGAGCTTGATCGCGCCTTCGGGGCACGCCGCCACACAAAGACCGCACGACCGGCGCAATCACGCCCGACCGCTGTTTGCAGTCGACCGTCGATTCCTCGCGCACGTTCAATCTCCGTCGCGCCGGTCGCGGTCCGATCGCCATGCCGCCCGAAAATGCTCGCGCTCTTCAGGCGTCATCGCTTCCCATTTTCGCCAGTGACGCCGTCCGCGCCAGCCGCCATGTCCGCGGAATCCGCCAAACAGGATGCGGCTCAAAACCAGCAAGCCCAACGCATGCGCGAAGTCGATCGCGCGGGCGCCGACGAATAGCGCCGGCATCACCCAATTCCATAACGTCATCACCACCAACCCGAGCACGGCTATCGCGATCACCACGAGCAGCGCTTTACCCACGCATCTGATTCGAAACTTCATCCGTCGACTCCTCTAAATATCCAGTTCGTCGTAAATGGCCTGCAGTCGGGCGCGCAGATGCAAGACCGCATAGCGCTTGCGCGCGAGCAGCGTGTTGAGCGCGACGCCGCTTTCCGCCACCATGTCTTTGAAGGACCGCCCCTCCAGTTCGTGCGCAATAAATACCTCACGTTGATTCGGCGGCAATTCATCGAGCGCATCCTGCAGAGCCTTGAGCAATACAGCGCGAGCGTAGAGGGCTTCGGGACCGGCATCGTGCGCCGGCAGCGCGAGGTCGAGGCGATACTCGCCGCTGGCGTCGTCCTCGGCCTCGGACAGATCCGCCATCGGTTGCTCTTTCTTCTTGCGAAAACGATCGATGATGCGATTGCGCGCCGCGCGAAAAAGCCACGCGCTCGCCTGTTCGATCGGAGCCGGAAGCCGGTAAGCCTGCACGAATTCGTGGAACACATCCTGCAGGATGTCCTCGGCATCGTCCGGGTCGCGTATCCGACGCCGGATAAAATTGACGAGCCTCGTGCGCTCGCGCACCACGGTCGCGGTGATGTCGCTGTCTCGGTCGGTCATCGGGTGCGAGGTGGGTGGCGGTTCCATGCGCCTGAAGACGTTTCAGCAGCGCGAATATTGTGGCGAGCGCGAAAATTTTTTCCCTGAGAAACTGCCGATTCGCGCGATGCAATGCGTAGCAGGTTTGCGACCATTACGTAACGGCAAGAAGTGGGAGACCCAGCCATGAAGGTCACGATTGCGTACATCGAAGAGCCCCCGTTCGGTTGGATGGAAACAGATGGTACTGCCACCGGTGCCGACATCGCTCTGGCCGACACGGTGCTTCGGGCGATCGGTGCCACCCGGATCGAGCACCATCTGACATCGTTTAGTGAACTCCTGCCCGGCGTCGAAGCAGGCAGGTGGGATATGAACGTTCCGCTGTTCGTCACGCGTGAACGCGCCGATAGGGTCGCGTTCAGCGTCCCCGTATGGGGGATCGCAGACGGTTTTCTGGTTCGGACTGGAAACCCGAAAGCGCTCGACAGCTACGCGTCACTCGCCAAACGCGCTGGCGCGCGCGTTGGCATCATAGCCGGACAGGTTCAGCACGACTCAGCGAGAGCATCTGGCGTAAGCGAGGATCAGATTACCGTCTTCGAGCATCAGGCCGATGCTATCGAAGCGGTGCTCTCCGGCGCCATCGATGCCTATGCGAGCACGGCCTTGGGGAATCGGATAGTTGCGAGCCGGATCGGAGGCTCAATGCTCGAGGCCGTCGAGCACGAACCGGGAACGAAGAGCCAGCAGCAGAAGCCGCCGCTCGGGGCATTCTCGTTCAATAGAAGTAACAGCAATCTGATCCAGGCGGTAAACCAGGCCCTTCGTTCATATCTGGGCTCACCGGATCATCGTGCGCGCATGGCGGCTTTCGGCCTGACACACAACGAGATCGATCCCGCTATCGCGGGTCGAGGATAAAGAAATCCCGCCGCTCTGGCATCAAGAGCGGCGCTTGTCCATTACGCGCTTGGCGCTACATTCCAACGCTCATCCCTCCGCCCGCGCTTGTGCCCGTGCCTGTGCCCGGGGTCGTGGTCGTGGTCGTGCCCGAGCTCGACGTTGCCGTATTCAGATCGATTCTTCCGTAGACGCCATCTGCTTCGTCATTCGGGCCCGCCGCGAAGAAGAGCGTGCTGGAAGGCTGATTGCTGAGGTCGTTGCCGAACGCGATGCCCCATATGCCGTGTTCGACGATCGGGCTGTTGTTCGGTCCACTGATCGGTCCCATCGACTGCCCGCTCGATGCGTTGAACGCATTGATCATGCCATCACCGAAATTGCCGATTATGATTGCGCCGCTCATCGAGCCGAAACTCGCGGGCGCCTGCGCAATACCCCACGGCGCGTTCAGCGAACCGCCTGTTGCGAAGCGTTGCTTCAGATTGCCCGCGGTGTCGTACACATCGACCATGCCGAGCCCCGCGCCCGGGACATCGTCGTGTTTGGCTGCGTCCTGCATTGCATAGGTGACGAACAGATTCGAGCCGATCGCCTGAATGCCGAACGGCGCGAAGCCCGCCGGCATCGCCGGGTCCGTGAAGGCGCCGGGCATCGAGACCTTCGTGAACGAGCTATCGAAGACGTCGATCTTGTTGTTATGGAAGTCCGTCGCGTAGAGGAAGTTGCCATTGTTCATGGCGGCGAGCGCGAGGCCCTTATAGACGGCACCACCGGCACCATCGTCGTACATGACGAACGCATTGGTCGGCCCGACGGCGGGCGCCCAGGCGGTGATGGTGCCGCCTTCGCCCGTGAAGATGAATGCAGCGACTCCGGACTTGCCGTTTTCCGTGACGAGGAAGCTTTGTGTTCCGTTGAACACGATGCCCGTCGGCGATGCGGAGCCGTTCTTGCCATCGGGTATCGTGACGACCAGCGATTGGGGCACGCCATTGCCGTCATAGAGCGTCGCGACATTGGTGCCATTGTCCGCGACCCAGGCGAAACCATTGGGATTGAAGGCGACGCCCCAAGGGTTTTTCAGATTTGCGTCGGTGTGTGCGGCCGGCACCGCGCCATCGGATACGAGCGCCGTCGCTGTGAACGACGACTGAACCGGCGGGCTCGTGCTGCTCGAATTCGAGCTACCGCCGCCTCCGCCGCCGCATGACACAAGAGTCGCGACGGCCGCGCCGCATGCAACGACGCCGAATATAGCGAGTAGAGACTTCATGACCGCACTCCTTGTTCTGCCCCAAAGGACCTAACGCTCAATGAACGAGCACGGCATCGGGTTTATTCCGGCGGAGCGGCTGATTTCGCGGCAGATCCCGTGCGATCGCAATGGTCGAGTTCGTCCAGACAAAAGCGATTGGTACGCAACGAACACGGGGCGTGACTATTCCATGCGTGCGGCCAAAACTTGTATCGAGCCGTCACTGCGTGAAATTCAACCGTCGATTCAGCACCTGAGAAAACGCGCGGCACGCTGATTGCGACATTTCCTGTAGCGCAGGCGACAACTGTCTGCGTCTATCTTCCAGTCCAATCAAGGAGGGGCGGATCATGAGCAAGGCAACCATCACACTAGTCGCGGCCGTCGCCGCACTCTCGCTGTCGGGAGGCGCTTTTGCGCAGATGGCCGGAGGTCAGAGCGGCAGCGGTTCGACCGGAAACGCAGGCAGCACCGCCAGTCCGTCGAATCAGATGAACGGCACAACGTCAGGCGGCTACGGCATGCCAGGCAACACCAACTCGGACAGCGGCATGGGCGCCAAGGCGCCGAACTCGGGCCTGCCGAGCAACGACACCGGCTCGACGACCGCCACCCCCGCGCCCAAGACCAACAACACGCTGGCGACCCCGAGCGTGGTATCGCCAGCCGCTACCGGCCATTAACAGCTGGCAAAAATGACCGTCGGCTGCGAGCCAGTGCGGCACAAACGCTCCGTTCGCAGCGGCGTAGGTGTAATTGCGACCGGCGCCCAGTTTGTCAAATAGCAGAGGCATGGCCGTCGCATGCGGCCAACCGCCTGGCTATCGAAGCGTCACGGACAGGCTCAAAGCCACGTGCCCCCTTGCCGGTCGCTCGGCTCCTGCGCGAGCGCATCGAAGTCGTGAATCCAGTCGAGGTGATGCAGCATGCTATCGCGCGCCCCAAGCCGCGCGTTGCGTTCCTGCGCGGCGGGGCCGTCCGGCAGATGCAGCACGTCCGCGGTACTGATCGACGCGTATTGCACCTTGCGCGTGCGGCCCCGGCGCAGACGCTCGTAGCCCTCCTGCGCTTCCCGCCAGTTGCCTGGGCCCGCCTTGGCCAGTTGTGCGGCCAGCACCACGGCATCTTCGATCGATTGATTGGCGCCCTGGCCGTGATGCGGCACGAGCGCATGCGCGGCATCGCCGATCAGCGTCACGCGACCCTTGCTCCAGCGGCCGAGCGGCGGACGGTGAAACAGGCCCCAGCGCTGACTGATCGGCACCGCCGTGATCATCTGCACGACGGCCGGATGCCAGTCCTTGAAGAGGCGCAGTTGTTCGCCTTCGGTCGACGGCATGACCCAGTCGCGCGACGGCCACGGCGACGGATGACGCTCGACCAGCAGGAAGTTCTGATCGCCGTTGTCGCCGATCGGATAGTGCAGCAGATGGCCGCCGGGCCCGAACCAGAACTGGATCGTCTCCGGATCGGGCAACAGGTCCATGCGCTCGGCCGGCACGATGCCACGAAAGCCCGAGCAACCGGAATACAGCACGTCGTCGTAGCCGAGCATCCAGCGTCGCGTGATCGAGCGTGCGCCGTCGGCACCGATCACGAGATCGGCATCGATACGCCGACCGTTGTCGAACGCGAGGCTCACACGATCGGGATGCTGCACGAGATCGACCAGCCGATGACTGAGCTCGATGTGCTCGAGACCGACCGCCTTCGACAGCACCGCCTGCAGATCGGCGCGATGGACGCCCCAGTAGGAGCCACCGAACTGCTCGCGATAGCTGGGCATGCCGCGATGATGGCCAATCACGCTGCCGCTGCGGCCGTCACGATAGATGAGCCCGGGTACTTCGGCGCACACGTCGTCGAACGCGGAGCGTAGTCCCATGCGCTCGTAAAAGCGCGTCGCGTTGGCCGACAGCGCGACGGCCGCGCCCACTTCGCGCAACTCGTCGGTCTGCTCATAGAGTTGCGCATCGATGCCATGCTCGCGTAGTGCGAGCGCCAGCGTAAGGCCGCCGATGCCGGCGCCGACGATCGCGATGCTCAGGTCCATCCGGGTCATGATTGTGTCTCCGATATGCGGGTTTATCGTGTCGGTATTTTCAGCACTAGACCGTCATTGCTCAATAAGATGAAATGAATCTCCTTCATCACCGAAATGAATGATCTTTAAGTCATGCCGAAGCCATGGAACTGAGCGATCTCGACCTCAACCTGCTGCTGCTATTCCAGCGGCTGATGCAGGAGCGGCGCGTGGCGAGCGTCGCCGAGCAAATGAACATGAGCCAGCCGGGCGTCAGCAATGCGCTCGCGAAGCTGCGCCGCCTGCTGGGTGATCCGCTGTTCGTGCGCGCGCCGGGCGGTGTGGTGCCTACCCCGTTCGCGCTGCGTCTCGCGGAACCGGTCTCGCAGGCGCTCGCCACCTTGCACGCCGCGCTCAATCCGGTGACGGGCTTCGATCCGCTGCGCGCAATGCGAACGATGACGATCGGTATGACCGACATCGGCGAAGTCGTGTTTTTGCCGGCATTGCTGGAACGATTGTCGCGCGTCGCGCCAGGCGTCGCGATGAATACGGTCCGCAATACGAGCGTCAATCTGAGCAAGGAGATGGGCGACGGCCGCGTCGATCTGGCGATCGGACTGTTGCCGCAGTTGAAGGGCGGTTTCTATCAGCGGCGTCTGTTCGATCAGCGCTACGTCTGTCTGTTCAGACGCGGCCACCCACTCGAAGAGGCGCCGCTCACGCTTTCCGCGTGGCGCGAAGCCGAGCATCTGGTGGTGGTGTCGGCCGGCACCGGCCACGGTCAGGTGGACGAGTGGCTGAAACGGCGCGGCGTGCGGCGTCAGGTGCGACTGACGGTGCCGCACTTCATGAGCGTAGGCTACATCCTGCAACGTACCGACCTGATCGCCACGGTGCCAGAGCGTCTCGCACTGGAGTTGGCCACGCCGTTCTCGCTCAGCCTGCGCGCGCTGCCGATGACGCTGCCCGCCGCGCCGATCCATTTGTTGTGGCACGAACGGGTCCATCACGACGAAGGCAGTCGCTGGCTGCGCGAGGTCGTGATCGACCTGTTCGCGGATACGGCGACGAGTGGCAGGCGAGCGCGGGACGTGAGGAAGAAATAGGGCTTTTTTTGTAAACGTCGATCCTCCGAAGCTTCACGTCTACTCGAACACTCCGGTTCGCACCTCGCCATTGCGCGTGTAGCGCGTGATCAGCACGCCGCCGGGCGTGCTCGTCGCGTGTTCCAGCGTGAAGGCCGACGCTTGTGCGTCGTTGCCGAACAGACGTTTGCCGTGCCCGAGTATGACGGGGTAAATCAGAAGCCGGAGCTCATCCACGAGGCCCGCCGCCAGCAGTTGGCGCACCATGTCGCCGCTGCCGAACGTCAATAGATCGGCACCGTCCTGAAGTTGCAGCGCGCGTATCGCGTCGGCAAGGTCGCCGTTCAGCGGGTGGCTGTTGTGCCAATCGAGCGTATCGGATCGATGCGTGGCCACGTGCTTGCGGACCTGATTGAACTGGTCGGCCATGCCGCGGCTGCGTGAATCGGCCGGGACA
This sequence comes from Paraburkholderia sp. BR10923, assembly GCF_040948765.1. NCBI lineage: Bacteria > Pseudomonadati > Pseudomonadota > Betaproteobacteria > Burkholderiales > Burkholderiaceae > Paraburkholderia > Paraburkholderia sp. BR10923. The sequence goes on from NZ_JBFPKO010000002.1 coordinate 149,054, forward strand.
TGGGGCCAATAAGACGCGAATATGTCATACGTGCAACGCCCGAGCAGCAACTCGAACGGCTGAGCGAGCAGCTCGTGCACACTCACGCCGATCGCTTCGTCGGCGTAAGGGACGATCCAGCCGCCCAGGCGAAAGTTGCCACTGGCATCCTCCTCGGGCGCGCCGGGGGATTGAGTGACGCCATCCAGGCTGAGGAACATGGAAACGATGTGCTTGCGCATGATGGGCTCCTGGTCGATGAAGCTGATCGGTTTATCTCTACGACGAACGACTCGCACGCGGATCGACAATCGGCGTGCGGACTGCGTGAAGCCGCGCAAGCGGGCATCGCGCGATCGGCGCAGAATGATTGGACCCACGGGTGCCTGCGCCGCAGGTGTGAAGGTGCGCACCACTCGCCAGCGTATGGTCGGAAGATCGCCCGACACAGTGATGCGCACATAGCAGCCGGCGTAACGTCCGGTCGCCCGTGGCCTTTCGCGCAATGGCCGATGAGTATTCGCGGCCCGAATTCGCGTCGACGTTCGACGCATGGCTAGACGCGAGGCAGCCGCTCCTCCCTGACATTACAATTGCATTTGCGTATAATTTCGCGAAGCCTTCATGCGGTATCCCTGAAAAGCAAATAAGCGATACCGCAATAAAAAAGCACTGCTGTGGCCTGCCCACATAGTGCACAAAGACAACATCACCCGAAAAATGTCCGTGCCTTCAGCCACAACCGGATCGCGCGATTCCGCGCGGTTTTTCACCCAACCGAAAGTGCTCGTCATCGTGGCGACGCTATGCTGCCTGCTTTGGGGCAGTTCATACCCGGCAATTAAAATTGGCTACGCGTTGCTCGGAATCACACAAAACGATATTCCTTCGAAGCTGATCTTCGCGGGCTACCGGTTCGTGCTCGCGGGACTGTTGTTGTTGATTCTTGCTGCCTTTTCAAAGAAGCCTGTTTTCGAATTGAATCGACGCAATAGCGGACAGCTGATGCTATTGGGTTTCACGCAAACGGCCATTCAATATGTTTTCTTCTATATCGGTCTCGCCTACACGACCGGCGTTCGCGGTTCGATTCTGAACTCGACGACGACCTTCTTCAGCGTGCTGCTTGCTCATTTCATCTACAAGAACGATAAGGTGTCGCCACGCAAAGCGCTTGGATGTCTGCTGGGATTCGTCGGCGTGATGGTCGTCAATATCGGCGACGGTCTGTTTGAATTTGCATTCACCTTGCTCGGCGAAGGCTTTATCGTGATTGCCGCATTCGTGCTATCCGCTGCATCGATTTACGGAAAGCGCATTTCGCAGAGTATGGACGTCATGGTCATGACCGGTTATCAACTCGGGTTTGGCGGCGTCGTTCTGCTGGCGGCGGGGTACGCGACCGGTGGTTCGTTGCACGCGTTCACGCTGGGATCGATGGCTTTGCTGGCCTACCTGGCGTTGCTGTCTGCAGCGGCCTTCACGTTGTGGAGTCTTCTGCTCAAATATAACCAGGTCGGCAAAGTTACCGTTTTCAATTTCCTGGTGCCCGTGTTCGGTACCGTGCTGTCCGCGATTTGCCTGAACGAGAACATCATGGAATTGAAGAATCTCGTCGCGCTGGTGCTGGTATGCGGAGGAATCTGGCTGGTTACGCGCTCGGCGCAACGGAGCGCTGGCTATTCGAAGGCTGGTGTCGCCGTGGGCTCTCAGGGTCGCGGCTGAGTTCGCGGGGTTCCGTAGCGTCGGCTTCCCGTCAAACGCTGTCCGACGCAACCGGCAACCCCTCCGTCCGCCACCGCAGCATCCCACCGGCAAGATTCGCCACCTTGCCGAACCCCGCCTTCGTCAACAATACGCTCGCCTGCGCCGAGCGCACGCCGGACCGGCACACCGCGACCACCGGTCGCTCGCGATCCAGTTCTTCGAGCCGCGCTGTCAATTGCGACAGCGGCACCAGCTTCGCGTCCGGCAGATGACCCAGACGATCGATGAACTCCGGCGCCTCGCGTACATCGACGATCTGAAATTTCGCGCCATGCTCGAGCAGCGCCATCGGCTCGATTTCCCACACGCCGCTAAAGCGCAGCGTCAACGGTGCCCAATCCGGTGTTTCGGTCGCAACTTCGGCGCCGCCTTCCGGCTGCCCGCAACGCATGTTCGCGGGCACCGCGACCGCCATCTGCTTCGGATGCGGCAAATTCAGGTTGTTCATGTACCCGGCAAAATCGCCGACGTCGACGTCGCCGCCCAGACGCGGATTGAAGCGCCGCTCCTCGGTCACGCTCGTCACCGTGATGCCGCGATAATCGTGCGCGGGATAGAGGAGGCAGCCGTCCGGCAGCGACAGGATCTGCTCGCGCACGGACGCGAACAACTGCTGCGGACTGCCCTGCTGGAAATCGGTGCGGCCGCAGCCGCGAATCAGCAGGCTGTCGCCGGTAAAGGCCATGCTCTGGTCGTCGAGCACGTAGGTCAGGCAGCCATTCGTATGGCCAGGCGTCGCGCGCACGGTCAGGTGACGCGTGCCGAAGTCGATCCGATCGCCATGCGCGAGCGGCCGCGTCACGCCTTTCGCCCCCACGACCGCGGCAAGCCCGATCTCGCTGCCGCAACGCAAACGCATGCGCCATGCGCCGGTTACGTGATCGGCGTGCACGTGGGTATCGAGCGTAGTAAGCAGCCAGAGGCCCAACTCGCGCAGCAGTGCCTGATCGCGCGGCACCTGCTCGTAGACGGGGTCGATCAGCACCGCCTCGCCGCTGTCGCCGAGCAGGTACGTGTAGGTCGACGAAACAGGATCGAACAGCTGACGAAAAATCATCTGCATCTCTCGAGAAGGTCGGCGAGGCGGCCGCGAACGGCCGCCATGCCGCATCTGTCAGCGCGGTTGCTTGGTGGTGCGCAGATACGGTTTGATGGTCTTGAAGCCAGGGAACACCTGCTGCGCCTCTTCGTTGCTGACCGCCGACGTGATGATCACGTCTTCGCCCTGCTTCCAGTTGACCGGCGTCGCGACCCTATGTTTGGCGGTCAGTTGGATCGAATCGAGCACGCGCAGGATTTCGTCGAAGTTGCGGCCGGTGCTCATCGGGTAGGTCAGCGTCAGCTTGATCTTCTTGTCGGGACCGATGATGAAAACCGAGCGCACGGTCGCGTTGGTCGCTGCGGTGCGGCCCTCGCTGGTATCGCCCGCGTCGGCCGGCAGCATGTTGTACATCTTGGCGACTGCGAGGTCGGTGTCGCCGATCATCGGGTACTTGACGGCGGCGCCCTGCGTTTCCTCGATGTCCTTGGCCCATTTTTCGTGGTCTTCGACCGGATCGACCGATAGCCCGATCAGCTTCGCGTTGCGCTTGGTGAACTCCGGCTCGATCTTCGCCATGTAGCCCAGTTCAGTCGTGCAAACCGGCGTGAAGTCTTTCGGGTGAGAAAACAGGATCGCCCATTGGTCGCCGATCCAGTCGTGGAAATCGATGGTGCCCTGCGTGGTCCGCGCGGTGAAATTGGGCGCGGTGTCATTGATACGAAGTGACATATTGCCGTCCTGTGAAGTCGTGGTTAAGCGGAAGACCCGAGCGAGGCCTGTCTGCAACGGTCCAACACGAGCCCGGTTAATCTCGGGGATTGAAAATCACCAAGGCTCACAACGATAGATGAAGCTTTCGCGGCGCATACTCGCGCGGCAAGTAGCGCATCGCCGCATCGCGCAGTGAGAATTCAAATATAGCGCGTTACGCGCAGGCCCATGCTGACACCCATCGAAATCTGTCTGGCTGGCCACTCCGGAATGGCTGAGAGGAATGGCGTTGATCGGTAAATCATGGACATTCGATGCGCCGGCGTGTGTGCGATAGCGCACACATTTACCGGACCCTGCTTTGATCAGACCGTGCCGTCGTCCAATGGGCGGCGCTAATGCGTGATGCCCGGCGCGGCCGTCTCGCCGTCTACGCGCTTGCGCAACCAGGCACCGAATGCATCGTGCACCTCGTTATGCCGCAGCGCGAAGTCGACGATCGCCTGCAAATAACCGAGTTTGGTCCCGCAGTCGTAGCGTTTGCCGATGATTTCATACGCGAGCACCTGCTCTTCCTCGAGCATCGAATGAATGGCGGGTGTCAGTTCAATCTCGCCGTGAGGGCCGGGCCGCTGCGCGCGCAAGTGGTCGAATACCGCTGGCATCAACACATAGCGCCCCGCGACGCCGAAGCACGAAGGCGCTTTTTCCGGCGCGGGCTTTTCGACGATGCTCGACACGCTGATCACGCGCTCGTCCCAATGTCGTCCGCCGACCACGCCATGCGAGCAAGCGCCGTCCGCTTCGAATTCCTCGACCCCGATTACCGACGAATCGTAATGGCTGAAGATGTGCACCATCTGCTCGAGAACGGGCGGCTGACCCTCGAGCAGATCGTCGGCGAGAACGACCGCGAACGGTTCGTCGCCGATCAGTTTTTGCGCGCACAACACCGCATGCCCGAGTCCGAGCGGCTCGGCTTGCCGAACATAGATGCAGCTGACGTTGGGCGGTTTGATGCTTTGCACGAGTTCGGCGAGGTTTTGCAGCCCGCGCGCCCGCAGCACGTGTTCGACTTCGTAGGATTTGTCGAAATGATCTTCGATCACGCGCTTTCCGCGGCCCGTGATGAAGATCAGCTCGGTGATACCCGCGGCAACCGCTTCTTCGACCGCGTATTGAATCAGCGGTTTGTCGATGACCGGCAGCATCTCCTTCGGACTCGCCTTCGTGGCCGGCAGAAATCGCGTGTCGATTCCCGCGACCGGAAACACCGCCTTGTGAACTGCGAGCATGATGAACTCCTCGTCCGGCTGGTAGACGGAGCAGCACGGCTGTAGAGCATGGCCGGATGCCGCCGGCTGGGCGTCCCGCTTCGGCTGGCCAGTGCTGCGCGTCGGAGCGTGCGGTACTGATGAAGCGCTTGCAACAAACGTGGCTTCCGTCCGCTCGCAAACATCTGCTGAATGCTCGCCATGATGGCACGGTTTGCCGGCGGGTGTGGATATTCGCCGTTGCGGCGCGTCAGTCCGCGGAGCCGGGCGACTCGGGGGAACCCAGGTCGTCAAGGGGACAGGCTCGGGCTAAGCGGCTTTTAAGCTTGCAGGGCGTAACTTCACACCCACGCTGAATGCCGGGCGCCCCGTCGATCGCTGCCTGGCCGCGATCCATCTCAGCGTGCCCGTGAGCGCTCGACATTCCGCACAAGCGCGTTTCGATACTCACGCACGCCTGACTCCCTGTTCACATGCGGACGTCGCACGTCCGATCCGACTTTGATATGAAAAAGCTAGCGCGCTCGATTGACTTCATTCTGTTGACCGCCGCGTCGGTGGGCCTCGTCATGTTTGTCGTCTGGCGAGTGGCGACGGTAAAGGGTTGGCTTTAGGGGTTGGCTTTAGGGGTTGGCTTTCTCCCTCTCTGCGCTCAGACGTCTGCGATGCATGTCCCCCTTGCCTGAAAATAGGTCGCAACAATGCCGTAATAATTCATCCGCACAATTCGACGCCACCAACAACGACAAGAAAGTCTCGTGATGACTCATCTTCGCGTCTCTCTTCCGCTGCGCCTCACTATTCTCGCAAGCGTGGCGGCACTAGCCGCGTGCGGTGGCAGCAATGACTCTTCTACGCCGACGTCCTCGAATACTTCGACGACAACGGCGACGGCCTCGATCCCGGCTCCGCCTGCCGACCCTGGTTTTGTCGACAACGCCGCAATCCCCGACGTGCCCGCGTTCGTCGACACGATTGCGACCAACCAGCGCGGCGACGCTCGATATGCGACGCTCGCCACGAATGCGGGCGTGCGTGTCGTCTCGCGATTCCTCGATATCTGGCAACCGTTGACCGAGATCGTCGATGCGGGCGTATCCGCCCCCGCCAATGGTTCCTTTCCGGCTGTCGTGCAATCCACGTGGACCGGACTACCCAATGACGGTACGCCGGGTGGGGCGGTCGTGAATAGCGCCGTCCATGCCGCAAACATTCAATTCGTGGTCACCGAGACGACCAACCGAACCCAGGCACAGGCCGATGCAGCCTACTACGACGACCGGCGCGGCAAAGGCTACAGCGTGACCGACGGCATGGGCCCGCTCACCAACGCGTGGCGCACGGCGGCGCAGCAGACGACGACGATCACGTCGATCCCGGCGGATGCGACGACCGTGCTGTACAACGACGCCGGCAACAACATCGGCGTCGGCAGCAGTGGCGGCAATAGCAATTTCGGCCAGGTTGTCGATCTGCTCAGCAACATGGGCAACAACGCATCGACCGAGCCGGCCAAGCGCTTCTACAAATACGCGCGGCCATACCGCTGGAGCACGAGTGTCGTGGTAGCTCCGACTCTGGTGCCGGCCGAGAGCACCACGCCTTCGACCGATGGCGGATATATCAGCGGTCACGAGGCGGAGGCGATGCGCGACGCGATGACAATGGCCTACGTGCTGCCGGAGCGGTTCCAGGAGATGGCGAGCCGCGGCCTCGAACTTGGCGAAAACCGCATTTTTGCCGGTATGCATTCGCCGCTCGACGTCATTGCTGGTCGAATGTTTGCACTTGCGGCGACTGCTGCGAATCTCTCCGATCCCAGCAACGCCACCCTGAAGGGCGCCGCATTTAGTCAGGCGCACGCAGCCCTGATGCAGTCGACCAACACCAATTCGACGAACTTCGCCGCTTTCGCCCACTCCGGCACGGCAGCGACGGACCGCTTCGCCGACTATGCAACGAACAAAGCAGACTTCACCCGCCGTATGACGTTCGGCTTTGCTCCGATCGAATCGACCGATGCGCCTCCCGTCGTGCCGAAGGGTGCGGAAGTATTGCTGGAGACGCGCTTTCCGTATCTGAGCGCAGCCCAGCGCCGCGTGGTGCTCAAGACGACCGAGCTTCCTTCCGGCTATCCGGTCATGGATGACGCGGAAGGATGGGGCCGCCTCAACATGTTTGCGGCCGGCGACGGATATGGTGCGTTCAATGGCAGCGTCATCGTTTCGATGGATGCGTCCCAAGGCGGATTCAACGCGTCGGATCTGTGGCGCAACGACATTTCCGGCGCGGGGAAGTTGACGCTGCAGGGTAGCGGTACGTTGAAGCTCGGTGGCAACAACACCTGGTCGGGCGGTTCCCAGGTAAGCGGCGGTGTGCTCGAGGCGGATTCTCCGAATGCGTTCGGCACGGGCGACGTGTATTTGGGTGCGGGCGGCGTCACCATCGCGGCGACTTCGCCCGTGTCCATCGTCGGCAAGTACACGCAGCTCGCCGGCACGACGCTCGAACTCGACATCGACGGCAAAGGCGCCGGCCAATTGCACGTTGGCAATCAACTCACCATCGCAGGCGGCACGCTGCACGTGAAGTTCGTGAACGGCTTTGCGCCCAAGGTCGGCGACACCATCGATCTGATCGATGGCAATGGGGCGAACAAGCAGTTCACGACGATCACGGTCGACGGCCACATGGCGACACCCGTTTATTCGGCGAACGGGGTGTCGGTGCACATCGATTCGTAATCCGGCCGGATGCCGCGTGGGATCGCGCTGCGCGTCAACCGTGAGGTACGGACCGCGCAACGCGAGACACGATCGCGAAATTTACAACTCGAAAAAACAAAGCAACTTCCAGAGCAGGAAATTTCGTGTGCGGAAAGCGCAATCGAGCCTATCGACCTTGTCGCTGCTTATGCCACCGCTGCATTCCCTTCGCAACGCTTCCAGTTGAAGGCAGCATAGATAGAAGACTGCGCGCTTTACCTCATTGTCGAAATTGGCAAGCCTCCCGTAGAGCAGTGCGCCGAAATGACTCTTAACCTGCCCGAGGACCCGGTTGTCAGTCGGCAGGCCCAATGAACGTCTGTCCGACAGAAGCTTCAATACAATCCAATAGGCATCCAGTGTCTTTGGATCCCTGGTCAAGACAGCCGTCAGGCCGCGCGGGTTCTCGCGATAAAAGTAGACCGGCTGACTGAGGCTCACATAGCCATTGGCCAGCGGAAGCAGGACCAGCGTGACGACCGAATCTTCATACGCCATGCCCTCCGGAAACTGCACGCTTTTGAAAAGATCGCGCTTGATGACTTTTCCCCACGGATACCCCGACAGATCGAAGACATCGGGATCAGCGCGAGTCGCGACCGAATCGTCGAAGACCTGCGTCCTATGTATTTTGTCCGTCACGTCGACGACCCAGTAACTGCCTTGCACGATATCGACGTCGTGTCGAAGTGCGGGAGCGAGTAGGGTCTCGACGCAGTCCGGCGGTAGGTAGTCGTCCGCGTCGACGAACATCACGTATTTGCCTTTTGCGTGTCTGAGACCTTCGTTGCGGGCCAGAGCCACGCCGCTGTTCGCGATGTGCACCACGGTTACGCGGGGGCGGTTCGCGTAGCAATCGAGAATGGCCGAAGAATCGTCCGTCGATCCATCATCGACGGCAATCAGTTCGTAGGCGAGTGCGGTGTTCTGGGTCAGAACCGAGTCAATGCACTTCAGCAGATAGGCTTGCGCGTTGTACACGGGCACGATGATGGAAAGCCATAGGCCCGTGTCCTCATTCATGCAGGCCAACTGCTGAGAAACTGATGGCCGATACGGTCTCAGTTTCTGTATGCGTGCCTCCAATGCCATTTTGTCCATTGGCTTCTTTCTGCCGTCGGCTGTCAGCTTGAGGGCCGTGGCGACACAGGAAAGAGGGAATCGAGAGACCGCATCGAGGCTCCTGGCAACGGCGTCCGAGCCGGTAGCCCTGGAGACGTACCTATAGACCTTGCTCATCCGTCCTCCGAGTCAAACAGTGCCTGATACAGCCGTCGAGACCGATTTCATTCATCGGCATCTTCGTGCTCCAGCAAAACCCTTCAACCCTGGCAGCTGACCGAACAGGCGATCCCAGATCGTCAGAATATGGGCAACGGAATAGCGATCCCGGATCGAGCGCGCGCCCCTGACGCCGAGCTCTTCGCGCAGCGCCTGGTCCGACAGCATGCGCCGCAGCCCGGCGGCGAGCGCTGTTGCATCGCCCGGTGGGATCAGCAGACCGTCCTGCCCGTCGCGCATCAACTCGCGCGGCCCGCTCGGGCAGTCGAACGAGACCGCCGGCACACCGAGCGCCATGCTCTCCATCAGCGCCACCGGCATCCCTTCGAAGCGGGACGACAGTACGAAAGCGTCCGCGGCGGCCATCTCATCCCATGCAGCCTGCGTGCTGCCCGGCAGAAATACCCGCCTGGACAGATTGAGCTCTGCAATCCTGCGGGTGAGCATCGGCCGCTCAGGGCCTTCGCCCCAGATCCACAGATCCCAATCCTCGAAATCGTGCGCGACCTTCGCAAAGGTTTCGATCAGCAGCTCGTAGTGCTTCTGGGGGTTCAGACGACCCACTGAAATCAGGCGCTTTCTGCCTTCCACGCGCTGCGGCCTCGTCATGCTGAAAAGCTCGTCTGGAATCGGATTGGGCATCACGGCAATGTGAGGCGTGTCTCCCGAGCGCATCTTCTCGAACGGCGTTGCCATCGATTGGGAAAGGAACGTGAGCGCGGTGGCCCGCGGGTAGGTGAGCCGGCACAGCAGCTTCCACAGAAACGGGCGGCCATCGGCCACCGGATCGTTGTGCTCGCAGGCGATCACCGGAATGCACAGGCCCCGTGAAGCCAGGATCACGTTGATGTTCACGTTGGTCAAAAACGACACGATGACGTCGGGCTGTTCTTCCACGAATAGCTTGCGCAACTCCGCCAGTCTCGCGATGTAGTTGACCCGTCGCAGCGGGCTATGCTTGACGCGGTCGGCCAGATAGATCATCCGCACCTTCTCGTCGATGGGAAAAAAACATCCACCGTGTTTGCTGTAGGTCGGCACGAGCGTAACGGTGTCGTTGCGTTGGGCCCACGCGGCCGACAGCACCGCGGCAACCCGTTCGGCGCCGCCCGGCTCACCCATTGAATTGACGACAAGAACAATTTTCACGTTTCGTAGTCTCTTGAACGGTCGAGGGCTCAGCGCATTTCGCTGTCGTGCCGCGAAGTTGAACTGCTCCGCAGCATGCTGATCGCAAGCACGAATGCGGTTACGTACATCAAAGCAAGTGAAATCTGCACACCCGCGACTCCGAATAGGTGAACTAGCACGAAGCTGGCCCCTACCTTCACCGCGAACGCCAGCAAGGAGATGTTTGTCACTAGTCTGAAGCGTCCTTCGCTGGCAAAGAGTTGCCACACCACCATCAACGCAAAATAGAACGGCACTTGCAAAAGTCCCCAACGAAATGCGCTTGCCACTCTCACCGTATCTTCTGGCGTGAACGCACCTCGTTCGAACAGAACGGCGATCGCAGTCGGAGCGAGGAACCACGACACCAGCGCACAAACGAGACCAGCAGCGAGCGTGGCGAGCGCCCAGAAAAGCGCCGTTCGGCGCGCACGCCGCGCATCACCCTGCCTGCGGATGTCGGAGAAGATGGGCAGCGTGGCGCGCGCGGCAGCCATCGCCCCTACACTGAGCAACAGCGCGAGTACGCGGTTCGCGTAGCCAAGCGTGCTATTCGATCCCGCTTCGAGATTCGCGACCAGGTATTGGTCGAGCGGTCCGGCGAAACAGACGGCGACCTGGCCGACCATGAGGGTGCGCATGGACAGCCATGCTTCGCCCAGATGCGGAGAGCGCATGGAGAGCCTGACCCGGCTCGACACGCCGTCGGTGCGTCCGGCAAGCCACCTGAGGCAAAGCATCTGCAGCGCCAGGCCGACCACAGTTCCGAAGACGATCGACACGAGGCCCGCGTCGGGCGAAGCCACGAGTACGCTCACGAGAATCACCGCGGCAGGCAGCCCCTCGAGCAATGTATTCACATGCTTTTCGTTGGCCTGCAGCCGCGCGGCATAAATCCCCGCGCCGAGCGTCAGTACACCTGTGGGCGCGAGCCAGTACATCATTTCGCGGGACAAGTCGCGCGTCGTCGACGGCGCATCCGGCCCAAGGTGCTGCATCACGAACGGCCAGCCGACGTATAGGACGATAGCAACCAGAAGACCGCTCACTAGCGCGGCCCCTTCGAGCTCGCCGACGAACTGCGCCACGTCTTCCTTCTTTTGCGCGCGCAGGTTGACGAACATCGGCACGAGCACCACACCTGCCACGGATAGCAATGTGGTTGGCAACCAGTTCACCATCGAAAACGTGAACTGATACGCATCGACAATGCTGCTGACTCCATACTTGTACGCAATCGCCATTTCCTTCAGCGCTCCGGCACATTTCCCGATGAGCACGAACGCAGAGACGCGCGCCAGGCTCCGTGCGATGCGTGCATGGTCAGGATGCGTACTGAGCACCCGCTCGCGCCAGCGAGTCAGTTGGAACATCAGTGCGCTCACCATCGTCTGAACCGTCCAAATTCCTGTGCGGCAAACTTCGCAGTGGCGAGTATTTCCGCTGGCGCTCGGTTGCGCGGCGCCGACGACGCCAGGGACACCTTCCTTTCGCTCATGGAGTTCCTCAGGGCGCGGAGACCGAAGCCCACATGCTTCGCACACGTAGGAGTCTTCCGTATCGCAGGGTTTAGACCGCGGCGTGGCACGCATCCGGCCACGCAAAACGTCGGTAAAACATAGCAGTCACTGCGTCCCTATTAATGTTTGACAACGCACATTGACAGGTACCTATTTCCTCTACATTCACCGGGGTGCGCAGAAAGTACCGGAATAACGAATAGTTGAATCAAAGGCCTGGTCCAACTATTTGCTTAGCAGAGAAGCCATAGCATGAGTACACAAATAACGATGCGGTCGACCGCAATTCATCGCAGCGCGATGTTCGTCGCGCTGCTGCTGTGCTCACTGACGAGCCATGGACCATATGTCGTGATGACAGGCATTCTGCTGCTTATGGCAGTGTGCATGAGCGACGCGAAGGTCCGCGAGGCGTTGTTCAGTATTCGATGCGTGGCTCTTGTGTCGCTTTCGGCGACTGTCATTACCGCGTGCTATCTGTGGTTTCTCGCAGTACCACACGGGAACGCTTCGTACAATCTCGAGAAATCCGCGACGAACAACTACATTTTCTTCTTGCTTGACATCGGCTTTCTTGCGTCATTCGCTGCGTTGATTTCAACACGCATCGGCGAAGTCACGACAGCTGTCTCGAGGTTGCTAGTCCTCAATTGCTCCGTCCTGTTCCTGCAGACAGCAACGCTGCTCATCAGCGGCCAGTACATCGACTTTACCAGGCCGATTACGGGTGACGCGTCGCGGTACCAGAATTGGGAGTCCGTGCATCCCGTTTTCGCATTCCGGCCGACGGGTCTGTATATAGAACCTTCGACGTTCGCCGCGGCCGTGGGAACCATGGCAATCGGCTATATCCTGCTTTCCAGGGCGAGAGGAAAGACGCCGGCTACGCTGCCCATCGCTCTGACCGTGCTATCCATGCTCATCACGCAGTCAGCTGCGGCGGTTGTACAGGCGGTGGTGTTGATTGCAGCATTGATGGTCACGCACTCGCGCCGCATGAGAGCGTGGGCGACGGCAATATTCACATTGATCGCCTTGGCCTCGCCGGGATTGATTGCGGCTTACGTCAATAGCTTCATGCTCAAAATCGATGCGGATTCAGGACTGCGCTTGCGGCTGCTGTCGTACGTCTATGAAGTGCGCCATGGATGGGATTTTCTGTTCGGCTACGGCCCCTTCTCCGTCGAATACGACCTGTTCGATGTCTCGGAACACACGTCGACCTTTGTTGCATCACTTAACGACGCAGGATTGCTCAATTTTTTCGTCGTGCAACTTGGCATCGTAGGACTTGCAATTCCCATCGGCATATTCCTGGTCATGAAAAAGGACATTGCCAATCTGTGCTTTTTCGGGCTGCTGATGTCATCAAAGCTGTCGTACACGTCGCCGCTTCTCTACTTCGGGCTCCTGCCCCTGGTGATGCGGCTGGGGGTATCGCGGGACAATACCCATTCGGCTGCCGGCTATCGGGGTGTCGATGTTGAGGGTAGAGAACCGGATTTGCTAGTTGCGCCGCGCTCGCCCTAAGTTTCGATCTGCGGCCGGTACTCGATCCTCTCATGTCCCGGCCTGCGAGGTTTGTGTTGCCCTCACGTGCGATCAATACCGAACCCGAACGCCTGGTCGCGCGTCGAATAGACGTGCCGGTAGCTTGCCCAGCAGCGCTCGATTGAAAAGCGTGTTGCCATTCGCGTGCGCGCCAGCTTGCCGAGCTGTTCGCGTCCCTCGCGGTCGAGCGAAAGCAGGCTAACGATACCAGCGGCGAGCGCGTCCGGATCGCCGCTCGGAACCAGACGGCCGGTTTCTCCCATCAATGCCGCGGTATCGCCTACATCGGTCGCCACGCAGGGGACACCGCATGCCATCGCTTCGCCAACCACCGTCGGCAGTCCCTCGCTTCGTGACGATAGACAGAAGACGTCCAAAGCGGACATCAGCAGGTGCACGTCATTGCTTGCGCCCGTAAGTCGACAAACGTCCCTGATGCCCGCGCGGTCGATCATCGCCGTGAGTTCCCGATTGCTCTCGTCAAGGCCCCGGCCAATCATGACGAAGCGGCAGTCCGGCTCCATTGCAGACACCCTCGCTACGGCGTTGATGAAAGTGCCATAGTCCTTGGCAGGGTCGTAGCGGCCGACTATGCCGACAATCTTCGTCGCAGGGTCCAGTCCGAGCGCCTTGCGCAACGGATCGCTGTCGCGCCGGCGCGGCTTGAACAAGTCGAGATCGAAGCCGTTGAAAATCACCTGCATTCGCGTACTGCAATAGCCGCCTCGGACGTGCGAGATGCGCGCCGCGTCAGCGCAGCAGATGATCACGTCGGGCAGGCGCGTTGACAGCCACGCACAGAACTTCGCGACGATTGCCAGCTTCGTGCCCGAACGCAGCGATGGGAACTCGGTCTGATGCACACCCCAGGCGAGCCTCAAGGTACCGCCTCGTCGTTCGCCCCGTCCCGCGACGATCCGGGCGATGCGCGCGGCGATTCCGCCAAACAGATCCGCGTGATACATCCAGGTTTGCACAACGTCAGGACGCAGTTCGATCAGCCAGCGCACGAGGCGAAACAGCATGAGCGGATTGGGCAAACTCCGCGACATGCCGAGTATCCGCACTTCGACACCGAGCGATCGTATGCGCTCGCTCATCGTGTCGAGTGACGACATGGAGATCACCGTGTGCTGGACACCATCGCGCTGCGACGCCTGGATCAGCCGATAGAGCATCATTTCGGCCCCGCCTACCCGCAGCCCGGAGATGACATGGACGATTCTCATGGCGATGTCCCCTCCGGCGGTGTTGCCACCAAGCCTGCGACCGGCACCGGCACCGTCGCCGGGACCGGCGACGCGGCGCCCAACTCCTGATAGATCGACAGCAACTTGGCGAGCACGATGTTCTCGTCGAACTCGGTTTGCACCTTCGCTCTCGCGGCAAGGCCCAGCTTGGCGCCGAGCGCGCGATCGTCGTCGAGCATGCGGATCGCGTCGGCGAGCGCTTTGGGGTCTCGCGCCGGAATGAGGATGCCATCGTCGCCGTTGCGGCTCACCACTTCGCGGCAGCCGGGCGCATCGGTCGTGATCAGCGGTAGCGCGCAGGCTGCGCCCTCGATCAGCGTCGTCGGCAAACCTTCCCGATAGTAGCTCGGCAACACGACCACATCGACCTCCGAAAGCAAGGCGGGCATATCACTGACGTGCCCCAGCCAGGTAAGCAGGTTGTCGCGGTCCCATTCCTCGATCTTGCTGCGCTGAATCGCGGCTGGATTGCCCTCGTCGGGAGAGCCCGCCAGCAGGAAAATCACCGAACGGCCTTCGCTCTTCAGTATCCGAGACGCTTCGACGAATTCGCCGATACCCTTTTCCCAGATCAGCCTCGCCGCCAGCACGATGCGCAACGGCGCACCTTTTTTCGTCTCGGCCGGCTCGCGCGGCCGGTAGCGTGTCAGGTTCACCCCCGCGCCTCTCACGAGCCGCACCGCCCGGTCCGCAGCGATGCGAGACCGCTTGAAGAGCGCGACGTCCGACGAATTCTGCAGAACGACGGCGGAGCGTTCCCCATTGAAGGCGAAGCGCATGAGATTGCTCACCACGGGACGCAGCATGCGGGCGCGCAGTTCATCGCTCGTGAACACGTAACCGAGGCCATCGATGCCGTTGACGCGAATCGGCACGCCGGCCAGCCGCGCCGCGAGCGAGCTATAGACTGCGCCCTTGATCGTAAAGCCGTGGACGAGCAGCGGACGCTCGCGTCTGAAAACGCGTGCGAGCCATAGAATGAGGCCGACCTCGCGCCATGGGTTGAGGCTGCGCCGTTCCATCGGAATCGCCTCCCAGGTAAAACCGAGAGCTCGAAGCTTCGGCCCATAACTGCCGTCGGGCGATAGCAGGATCACCTCGAACCCGCGCTCTCGTAGGGTTTGTGCGAGCGACAAGCGGAAGTTGAAGAGATACCAGTCCGTGTTCGCGAGAAGAATGACTTTATTCGTCGGCACTATCGTCCTCCGGAAAAACTGATTAACCCAGGCGCAACTGGGCGAACAGGCGATCCCAGATCGTCAGAATATGGGCAACGGAATAGCGATCCCGGATCGAGCGCGCGCCCCTGACGCCGAGCTCTTCGCGCAGCGCCTGGTCCGACAGCATGCGCCGCAGTCCGGCGGCGAGCGCTGTTGCATCGCCCGGTGGGATCAGCAGACCGTCCTGCCCGTCGCGCATCAACTCGCGCGGCCCGCTCGGGCAGTCGAACGAGACCGCCGGCACACCGAGCGCCATGCTCTCCATCAACGCCACCGGCATCCCTTCAAAGCGGGACGACAGTATGAAAGCGTCCGCGGCGGCCATCTCATCCCATGCAGCCTGCGTGCTGCCCGGCAGAAATACCCGCCTGGACAGATTGAGCTCTGCAATCCTGCGGGTGAGCATCGGCCGCTCAGGGCCTTCGCCCCAGATCCACAGATCCCAATCCTCGAAATCGTGCGCGACCTTCGCAAAGGTTTCGATCAGCAGCTCGTAGTGCTTCTGGGGGTTCAGACGACCCACTGAAATAAGGCGCTTTCTGCCTTCCACGCGCTGCGGCCTCGTCATGCTGAAAAGCTCGTCCGGAATCGGATTCGGCATCACGGCAATGTGAGGCGTGTCTCCCGAGCGCATCTTCTCGAACGGCGTTGCCATCGATTGGGAAAGGAACGTGAGCGCGGTGGCCCGCGGGTAGGTGAGCCGGCAAAGCAGCTTCCACAGAAACGGGCGGCCATCGGCCACCGGATCGTTGTGCTCGCAGGCGATCACCGGAATGCGCAGGCCCCGTGAAGCCAGGATCACGTTGATGTTCACGTTGGTCAAAAACGACACGATGACGTCGGGCTGCTCTTCCACGAATAGCTTGCGCAACTCCGCCAGTCTCGCGATGTAGTTGACCCGTCGCAGCGGGCTATGCCTGACGCGGTCGGCCAGATAGATCATCCGCACCTTCTCGTCGATGGGAAAAAAACATCCACCGTGTTTGCTGTAGGTCGGCACGAGCGTAACGGTGTCGTTGCGTTGGGCCCACGCGGCCGACAGCACCGCGGCAACCCGTTCGGCGCCGCCCGGTCCTCCCATTGAATTGACGACAAGAACAATCTTCACGTTTCGTTGTCTCCCCGGAACGGCCAAAGGCTCAGCGTGTTTCGCGGTTGAAAACTGCACACCAACTGGCCCGAATTGGCGGGCCAGCACGAAGTCGCGCGCCACTATTACGGCGAACGGCAGTAACGAGATGTTTGTGCACGAGCACGACACCGGCTAAAGAAAGCAACGTCGCGAATAGCCGGTTCTCCGTCGTGAAGTCGAACTGATACGCGTCGACGATGTCAGTTCATGCGGTCAGTGTGCTGGCTCGTCGCATAGATGTGGCTGCCGTAGCGCCCCGGATGCAGGTACTTCACGCTGCGTACCGAGAAGCCGTTAAGCATCACGCCGTGTATCCGGGTGCCGACCTGGGCAAAGCGCCTTGCCGTTTCCTCGATTTCCGCAAGACGGGTTTCCGAGAACCGTGCCACCAGAAAGACCGATCCTGCGTGCGGCGCGACAATGCCGGCGTCCGAGACGGCGAGCGCCGGCGCCGAATCGAGCAGTACGATGTCGTATCGCGCCGACGCATTACTCATCAAGCTGTCGAAAGCGACGCTATTGAGCAATTCGGCCGGATTGGCGGGATAGTCACCACACGGCAAGATGTCGAGATTCGGTAAAACCTCTCGTGTTGCAAGCTCGACAGTCAGTGACGGGTCCGCGAGAACTTCCGCGAGTCCCAGGCCGGACGGAAGTCCAAAACTGCGATGCAGGGCGCCCCTGCGCAAGTCACAGTCGACGAGCAGCACGCGTTTTCCGGTCATCGCCAGGATCACCGCAAGGTTCGCGGCGACGAACGACTTTCCGACCTGTGGCATCGGACCCGCCACCATGACGATGTTGTTGCGCGCACTCGCCAACATGTATTGCAGGGCCGAGCGGAACGAACGCAGGCTTTCCGCGGCCGGATCGGACGGGTGCCGGCAGGCGAGAATCAGGTCGCGCGCGTCGGTAGCGTTCGCTTTGGTCTGAAGCTCGTCCTGCTTTGCGCTATGAGGCACCATTCCGTACACCATCAGACCGGTGCGAGCTTCGACTTGTTCAGGCTCGGTCACCCCAGCGAAAAGCAGCTCGCGGACAAACGAAATCGCGACACCCGCAAGTAGTCCGAGTAACAACGACGCGGCGAGCACGAGTGACCGCACGGGCCGCACCGGATGTTCGGGTACGATTGCGGGATCGATGATCTGCGCGAAACCCGCTTTGCTCGCCTGAATGAGCCGAAGTTGCTCGACATTGTTCCGCGCCGCCGTGTAAAGGTCGGTCGTCATTCTCACGTCGCGCATCAGGGCGAGCGCGTCTTGTTGCTCCGTCGGCATGGCATTGACGCGCGCTCTCCCGGCTTCAAGATACTGCTTCGTCATCGCGATCTGCGCATCGAGCGACGCTACGGCCGGATACGACGGCGCGTATCGCGCTGCCAGATCGGCACGGGTGCGCTGCAGCGTGAGCAGCTGTGCCTCAGCATCGGAGACTCTCTGCAGATTTAGCCGCCCTTCTTCAGTCGCATCGACGAGACCGAGCGAATTGCGATATGCGGTGTAGCGGTGCTCGGCCGCCACCATTTGCGCTTGCATAGCGGGTAACTGACTCTCCAGGAACCTCAGCGAATTTGCTGCGATGGTCGCATTGCGATCGTTATTTTCACGCACGTATTGCGCGCCGAGCGCGTTCAACGTCTGGCTAAGCATCTCCGGATCGCTACCCCGCATGGAGACGCTCACGACGTTCGACTTCTCGCCTTGCTCAGTGATCTGCAGATGCTTCTGCATATCGTCAATCACGTCCTGGCGCGACAAGCGCTTCAGATTGAACCGGATACCGGGCCCCGCCACGATCGTGTCGATGCGCAACGTCACATCGCCTTTGGTGGTCGCGATCGTTTCGGTCCGACCGACGCTGCCGACGAAGGGCCTGTCAAGCTCACTACCGCTCAGCTCGTATCGATCCTCGGACAGCGCCGTCAATGTCAGCTGGCGGTCTTCCAGCTCGCGTGGAACTTTGAATGCACCAACCTTGATCTGTTCCTTGCCCCACGCGTAGCCGCCAATGGCGCCAAAGACCGACTTCGAGAGATCACTTGCATGACTCGCGAGCCACGCTCCGATGACAGGAAAGCGACGCGGGCCTGAAACAACGTCGAGCTCGAGCTCATCGACCACATGTGCGACGGTCTGGCGCGACTGGATTACCTGCATCTCTCCCGTCGTCTTCGACCTTGCATCGAACGCAGGCGAAACCAACGACATCAGTTCCGGACGCGAGGAGGGCTGCGCTTCAGGCAACTGATCGATCTTGACGAGAATGTTCGACTGGTAGACCGGCGACGTGAGCGCGACGACGCCACCCACAACGAGGCAGACCACCGTTGTGACTGCAATCGTCAGCCGGCGCCGCGAAATCACATCGAGTATTTGCGAAAGATTGCCGTGGCTGGACCGCGCCGACGACGGCATCGATATCTGCTTTTCGTTCATGGAGATCCCCAGGACAAACAGAACCCGTAAGTCACATGCTTCGCGAAGAAAGGCTCCGTCCGTTGTGAAGCATCAGATCAGTCGCGCAGCAGGCCTACAGTAGCCAAAATCATTTCGGTAGAACGTACCAGCGGGCCGGCCCCGTTTGTGTATGGAAACGAACATTGATGGGTACCTTTTTCCCGTACCTTCTGTACCCGTCGGTAGCAAATGCCGAATTAATAAAAAGGCTGCTCGCCACACAAATGGCTTTAATCGTCGTGGAATTCGCGTTTTGTGTGTGAGAGACAGTTATCAGGTCAACACCATCGAGGCGAGAGAGATGCCGAACTTAATATTTGGCCTATTAGCATGCTTTCTGATTACTTTTATCGTTGTCAAAAGCGCTCGGCTCGGTGGCGGCATTGGACTCGACAATCAACTCGATGGCGTACAAAAGATGCACGCTACGGCCGTGCCCCGTGTAGGTGGCATCGCGGTCGCGCTCGCGGTGGCGCTAACACTCGCGCTCGGTGCATTACTCGGCAGTAATCCGCGCATGGAGGTTTTCAAATTGCTTCTGTGCGCGTTGCCAGTTTTCCTCGGCGGGATCATCGAGGACTTCACCAAGCAGGTGAGTCCAGCGGCGAGGTTGCTATGTGCAATCGTTTCTGCGGCGATCGGTGATTTTGCGCTAGGGGCCGTCGTCGATCGTGTGGATCTTCCGCTGATAGATTCCCTTCTTGTCTATTCGCCGATCGCGCTGGGCCTCACTTTGCTCATGGTGTCCGGCTTGACCAACGCGTTCAATCTGATCGACGGCTTCAACGGATTGGCCGGCGGAGTGGCAGTTCTGATGCTGGCCTCGATTGGTTTCGTCGCACATCAGGTGGACGACTGGCTGATTCTCAGCGTGTCCCTGACGATGATCGGCGCCATCGTGGGCTTCCTCGTGTGGAACTACCCATCCGCGGCGATTTTCCTCGGCGACGGGGGTGCGTACTTCATCGGCTTTACGATTGCCGAACTCGTCGTCCTCCTTATAGCGCGCCATCCGAATGTCTCTGCCTGGTACGCTGTCGTCGTGACGATCTATCCGATCTTCGAAACCGTCTTCACGATCTACCGGCGGCGCATTGTGCGCGGCTGCGCGGCAGGCGAGCCTGACGGCATCCATTTGCACACGTTGATCTTCAGGCGGATGGTGCGCCGCGCAGCTCATCCCGAGACGACACGCCAGCGCACGAGGCGCAACGCGAGGACGTCGCCATACCTTTGGACGATCAGCCTCATCAGTATCGTGCCGGCGACGTTCCTTTGGAATAACGAAGTGGCGCTCTTTGCGACCGCGATGACTTTCATGGCGGTCTACGTTTGGCTGTATGTATCGATCGTCAAATTCAGGGCACCGCGCTGGCTCGTGATTTACATGCCCCGCGATTCGTTGCCCGCTCCGAGCGAAACACCGGCTAACCACACCGCTGAGCAGCCATCCCAGGCGGAATGAATTCGCATATCAGCTGGACAGAGCGGACCAATCTTCCATCAAAAAAATTCTCATTGCAGTCGGCTATGCACTCCTCGTCGTGCAAGGACGAACGTGCGAATGACCCAGGCATTCTTATGTAGGCAATCGTACCCGGAGCGATTATGGCGCGTATGGATTCACGCAGTGCAAACGTCAGCGCAGTAGTGGTTGGCGGCGAATTGAACGGCCTTGGCGTCGTCAGGTCGCTCGCTCGGCAAGGAATTCGAACCTTGACTGTCGATATGGAAAGCAGGGCTGCCTTTTGGTCTCGTCACACGCAGGGCCGGCTAATCAGAAATCTCGAAGGAAGAGAATTCATCGACGACATGATCGAAATCGGCAGGGGAATGAGCGAGCCGCCGGTTCTGATATTGACGGCCGAACCAGCGGTTCATGCTGTCTCCGAAAACATCGACGAAATATCGAAGTGGTTCCGCATTCGGATTCCGACCGACGAGAAGATAAAGCTCCTGAGCAGTAAGGCGAGTTTCCACGTGTTCGCACAAGTAAATGATTTTGAGGTTCCGCGTACTGTCGTTCTTGAAAGTGGCTCCGATATGGCACTGCTGGGTATGCTGCAGTTCCCATGCGTGATGAAACCCGATGACAAGCGAAGTGCGTTAACCGGAAAAAAAGAACGCGCGCTTCGTATCGAAACGCTAAAAGAGGCCCGCGAGCAAGCAGCCGTCATGCTTGAGACTCCTGGAGGAATCGTGGTGCAGGAGTGGATAGAAGGGGCGGATAGCAACATCTATTTCACGCTCTTTTATCGTGGTGCGGATGGACGGCCAATCGCAACCTTCACCGGACGCAAGCTCTCCTGCTATCCCCGCAACGTAGGTAGCACAGCGGTATGTGTTGCGGCGCCCGACGCGCACAAAGTACTCGAGCCCATCACGTTGGCTTTCGCGGAATGCGCGAGCATGGACGGCATGGGCAGCATGGAATACAAGTGGGACGATCATCGCCGGAAGTTCGTGATGATCGAACCCACCGTTGGAAGAACGGACTGGCAGGAAGAAATCGCTACCTTGTGTGGGACGAATATCCCAGTCGCGGCCTATCAGCACGAGCTAGGACTACCTGTGACGACGGCCACGGCAAACCGTGTGAGCGTCGCGTGGCGGGCGTCAATCGCCGACAAGCCGCCACCTCAACTGCTGACGGGCATCACGGAGATCGTGGACGGCTATTTTCGCATCGAGGACCCGTTTCCCGCTTTAAGACAGTACTGCATGGGAAATCCGTTGCGCCGACTGCGGCAGATGATGCAGAGAGATGTGCTCACAAATCGACCCGAAAATCTGTTAAGTGGGAGGAACTAATGGCAACGACCGATACCGCAATCATTGGTGCAGGACCTTATGGCTTGTCTCTCGCGGCTCACCTGGATGCGGCGGGCGTGCCTCATCAGGTTTTAGGCACGCCTATGGAAGGCTGGCGAAACTTCGCGCCACCGGGCATGCTGATGCGCTCTGACGGCTGGTCCACGAGTCTCTATGCACCGCAGCGCGGTTATGCGCTTCAGGACTATTGTGCGCTGAGGGGCATTCGCTACCAGCCGATCGGCATGCGCCTGACACGCGAAACGTTTATTGATTATGGACTGTGGTTTCAACAACAGCTCGTCGACGATTTAAGGCAGGTCGATGTTGTCGATATGCGCCGCGTGGACGGGATGTTCCATCTGTCGCTGAGTGACGGCACTTCCGTCGTCGCGCGCCGCGTGGTGCTGGCGCTGGGGCTCAAGGGTTTCGAAAAGACGCCTCCGGTTCTGCAAGGGCTGCCACGAGAATTCGTCTCCCATTCCTGCGAGTACGGAAATCTCGAATGGGTGCGAGGAAAGGATATCGTTATCGTGGGTGGCGGACAGTCGGCACTCGGCCTCGCCGCGCTCATGAACGAAAACGGTGGTCGTATCCGCGTGCTCGCGCGTGAACCTGTCGTGACGTGGAACAACAAACCGCAGAACAACCGGAGCCTTGTATCGAGGCTGATCAGGCCGGATGGGCGAATCGGCCCGGGTTGGCGCGCCCATATCATCGCGGAATGGCCGTTCGTGTTTCGCGCATTTGGCGCACAGCGCCGAAAGCAGGTCGTAAATTCCACGTGGGGCCCGTCTGGCGCCTGGTGGCTGCGCGATCGCGTCGTCGACCAGGTCGACGTGTCGGTCGGCAGCCAGATACGTCACGCGACCGTTGATAAAAATCGCATCGTCTTGCAGGTCTCCACGAAAGACCAGCAATCGCAGTTAGAGGCCGACCACGTCATTGCGGCGACCGGGTTCAAAACCGACCTCAGTCGACATGCATTTCTTTCAAGGGAAATCGTCCAGTCGATGTCCCTTGAAGACGGTGTGCCGGAGCTTACGCGCCATTTCGAGACCGGTGTTCCCGGTCTCTATGTGATTGGACCCGCATCCGCATACAGCTTTGGTCCTGTGATGCGATTCATCTATGGAGCGAAATACGCAGCGCCGCAGGTTGCACGGCATATCCTGAAGCGTTATCGGCACGATAGCCCCGCGCCGCGAACGACGCCCGCCGCAGCAACCACGGAAGCAGTTGCGAATCAGGCTGATCATTAAGCGCCATCCATGCGGATCGTGTCGAGTTCAGGCTCATCGATACACCAACTGTCTACTCAGTGAGTGTGCCCAATGATGATTCCCCAGCGAAACAGCGCCGTGAAAGAAATCATGGCTCGCTGCTTGTCCTTTTCCGGTATGACGTGGCTAACGCGAACTTTGCTATGGCGTGACAGAGTCGCGATCCTGCTGTATCACGATCCGGACCCTGCAACGCTCGATGTGCATCTGACCCATTTGCGGAAGATCTGCGATGTGATCCCTCTCGCGGCTCTCAATGAGCCCAGCAAAGGGCGGCCTCGCGCAGTCGTTACTTTTGACGATGGCCACGCAGGCAATGCTGATCTTCTGCCGGTTTTCATCAAACATAAGGTTCGCCCGACCATTTTCCTATGCAGTCGAATCGTCGCGCGCCGGCGCAGGCATTGGTGGTTGCATCCGTCAGCGGAACAGGCCGGTATCGAACGGCTGAAGCGACTAGGCAATTCACGTCGGCTGGCCGAACTCGAGGTGAGAGGATTTGCGCAGGACGGCGAAGACAAGCCGTCGGGCCTCACCCATGAGCAGATCCAAACGATGAAGCCTTATGTGGACTTTCAGGCGCACACGCGGTTTCATCCGATCTTGACGCGCTGCGAGGCATCCGAATGTGAGGAGGAAATCGCGGGTTCACGACACGAGGTTGGCGCTTTACTGAATAGCGAGTGCACTCACTTCGCGTATCCGAACGGCAACTACGGCGCGCGGGAGATCGAATACGTGAAGGCGGCGGGATTCAAGACCGCGCGCACCTGCGACGTTGGCTGGAACGATAGCCAAACCGATCCTTACCGTTTGCGCACGATCATCATTACCGACGACGCCTCGCCCACCTGGTTCGCCGCCCAATTGACAGGCATTCCGGTTTTTCTGCGCTACTTGCGAGGTGGCTCGTGGGATGGACGCTTTCCGCAGTTCTAGTTGGCGAAGGCCGGATGTCCGTCCGGCTGTAACCCTGTTGCGCTATTAAACGAACGCTGGAGTCAATTTTCATGAGGTTCGCTTACTGGGCCTGCGGCCTGTTGCTCAGCGGGCTCATTGCCGCGCTGTCATTGCGGCTACTCGCGGATCGCGGCGATGCGGCAGCCAGGGTGCCGCCAGCCAGCGGTCTGCCGGGTACGCCCCCGGCTGAGCGCACTATCGTCGCACCAGCCCTCGTTGACCCAGTGAATCCCGTTGACTTTGGCGCCAAGTGCGATGGCGTGTCGGACGATTCGTCAGCATTTCAGGCCGCGCTGGATGCCGGCGACGTACGGGTGCCGGCTGGGACCTGCGTGATCGACCACACGGTCAAAATCACGGTCAGCCATCGGCACATGGAATGTGCGAAAGGCACGACGCTCAGGCAGACCAAGCCGGTATTCAGCATGTTTTCCGTCGTCGCACCGGAGGGGAAAACGCTGACCGGCGACAGCATCGCCAATTGCGTATTCGAAGGAACCAATTCCACTGCTCCACGCTTTATTCTCGACGACGATGCGCTGCACTACAACATTCCCGTCGAGACGCGGGACAGGGTCAGCGACTTCATGCTTGTCGGCAACACCTTCAGGCGATTTTTTGGCCAGGCGATGTTTCAGACCTACGGGGAAGTGGACGGCGGCAGCGGCGACGTGATTGCATACAACCGTTTCGAGAGCTGCGGATACTACGGCGCCGTATTCGTCGCGCATCGACACGGGTACATTGGACATAATGTTCTGATAGATTGCGCGGTAGGTGTCGAGAATGACAATGCGCTGCAACTGGGCGGCGATAACGTGATCGAATACAACGACGTCAGGGCAATTCACGGCTATGGAGCGCCCGATATGGGCGCTTCGGTGCTGCTGACAGGTGGCACCGCCGGCGACGCAGACTACTCGACCAACATCGTGCGTTACAACACCGTAATGGGGGTAAGCGAAAAGGCGTACTATTCGTTCGCAACACGGCCAGGTATCATATGGCAAAAGGCGAGCGGCGGCGCCGCACAGTATCGGCAAAACACCTGCGTGAGAGGATGCAAAGTCGTTCAGTAAGCGCAACTGTGCTGCATTGACCGGAGGTGCGCGGCCGGGAGTTGGGAATCCCGACTGATGGATCGGTTTTCCAATCGAGCCAACTGAGGTCGCGTTACTTAAGTGAGGGTTCAAGATGACGACTCTTATACGAATAATCGGTACGATCGCGTTTCTATTCGTGGTCTACCTTGCTCTCAGAGCCGTCGCGGACGTCCTGTTTTCGAATACGTCGAAGAATGGCCGGCTCCGCCAGCGGCGCTTGCGCTCCTTGAGCAGCGCCGATCGAGCGGGAAATATTGAAAGTCAGCAGAAAGCGGCGGATCACAACGGCCGCGGCTAGCGAGCCGCAGATGCGCTGCACCTACCTCGCGGTCCGACAACGGATCTTTACGATCCCTCGCCAGCATTAGTCCGTCTCGATCCCCAACGCGGTAATCAATCGTTCGCGCCGCGATAGCGCCTGCAAAGACCGCTTCCCCAGATGCGTCGCGACCAGATTGAGCAGGCCTTCGCAAAAGATCAGATACGCGCCCATGCTATTGCTGAAGAAACTGCTGTCATGCGGAATCAGAAACGCGTGGCGCGCGGGCGGCACCAGTGGAGACGCGAGCGTATCCGTGATCGCGATGACCGTCATACCCGCCTCGGCCGCTGCCTTCGCAGCTTCAGCGACGCTGCGCGTATAAGGCGAGACGCTCGTGACGACCACCACATCGCCCGGTTGCAACTGCGCGAGTCCTTCAGCCACGCCGAGCCCTTGTGCATCGAGCAACGCGACGTCGGTACGGATCATCCCGAGCCCATAGCAAAGAAAGCTGGCGAGGGCGCTGAACTGCCGCAAGCCGTGCACGCGCACGCGCGGCGCCCCCGCCAATAGCGCGGCCGCGCCACGCAGATCGTCAGCCGATAGCCGCGCGAGAAACGTCTCCACATTGACGATCGATTCGTGCGCGAGTTGCACGACGACCTCGACTTCGGGCGACGTTCCGCTATTGACGGGCGTGTGCGCACGCTGCTTTTTCCCTGCAACGAGCCGCTCCGCCTGATTCGTATAGAAATGCCGGTGACGCTCCGCCAGCGAATCGCGAAACACGCTCTGAAAATCCGCGAACCCTGTATAGCCGAGCTTCGTGCTGAGCCGCGTCAGCGTCGACGCATTGACGTCGAGTGCCGTCGCCAGATCGGTGATGGTCCGCACGGCCACTTCCTCCGGCCGTTCGAGCAGCCACGCCAGCACGGCGTGCGCCTTACCGCCGAGCGACAGGCCCGCCTCGTCGCGACCGATGCGCACCACCAGTTCGCGCAGCGCATCGACGCTGCGCGGCGCGCCAGCGACGGCTTCAGGCGCGCTCGCCTCGTCCTTGTTCGCCGGCTTGCGGCGCTTCGTGCGTAGGTTTGTGTCCATTGATCAATCGATATCGCGGCGGCGTCCCTGGTTGTTCATAAACGTCCCATTCTATGTGAGACGCCCTGATCACGATATCAGCGGTTGCGAGCGTGTTTTCGTCGTCGGGATCGGCGGGATCGGTGCGGTAGATCGGCAGCGATTCGTCGTGCGTGTCGGCGAGGATCGCGAGCGGCTCAGGCGCATGCCCCGCTTCGCTTGCGTCCCGCAGCATCCGGTCGCCGCGCGCCTGCCGACTACGCGATGAATCGGTCACGACCTGAGCGAGGCCGTGCATCGGCGGATGAATCGCGTGATTCGCATGCAATGACGGCTGCGTGATCTCCTGCACGGAACAACCGTGCGCGCTGTACTCGACGCTCAGCAACGGCGCGCTCGCCTGATGCGCAAGCGTCAGATGGAAGCCGCCCGCGCGGGGGTTGTCGCGCACCACGGCAACGGCCGCATCGAGATCGCGCGCATCCAGCAACGCGCGCGTGAGCACCATGCGCGGCACGCCCGCCTCGGTCTCGCGCACCCGCAGGTTGTTCACGGTGACGGCAAGACCCGCGTCCGTCACGGCGAACGTATGGCCCGGCAGCGAGCCCGGATACACGAACGCCGCAAAGCCCGGACTGCCGTCGATCCGACACGCGGCAATCGCGCAATGCCCCGCGAAGCCGGGGTCGCCGTCTTCGTTGTGACTGATGCGCTTGCCATCAACCGATGGCAATTGCACCGTCGTGCAACCGTCGGGCGACGCAGCCCACAGGTCGCCGCGGCAGTTCCACAGGAACACATCGTCGAAGGGCAGTCCGAGGCCGTTGGCAAGCCCCTGCAATTCCGCCCAGATTCGCGGAAAGCGCTGCCGCGTATGTGCGGAAAGCGCGGCCGCGAGCGGCGTGCCACGCCATTGCATGACGTCGCGCCAGGCGGCCGATTGCACCAGGTGGCGATGCACGGCCAACGCGCCGAAGCGGCCTAGCGCCTCGCCCGCGTCGAACGGCGAGCCGGAGATTTCGATGAATCCAATTACAGACATGAGTTCGAGATCATTCGACGTGTTGAAGGAAATCGCGCAGGCGCTGATTCGGCGGATTGTCGAGCAACTGCGCGGGCGGCCCGTCGACCGTGATGTGGCCGTGCTCCATGAAGATCAGACGCGTGCCGACCTTGCGCGCGAACGTCATTTCGTGCGTCACGACGACCATCGTCATGCCCTCTTCCGCCAGCGACTGCATCACCCGCAGCACTTCCTGCCGCAGTTCGGGATCGAGCGCCGAAGTCGGCTCGTCGAACAGCATCAGCTTCGGCTTGACGGCCAGCGCACGCGCAATCGCGACGCGTTGCTGCTGACCGCCCGACAACTCGCTTGCATAGTGCCCGACGCGGCCCGCCAGGCCGACTTTCGTGAGCAGCTCGTGCGCGAGCGTTTCCGCGTCGGACTTGCTCATGCCGCGCACCTGACGCGGACCGAACGCGACGTTTTCGAGCGCCGTCAGTTGCGGGAATAGGTTGAACTGCTGAAACACCATGCCCGCTTCGCGGCGAATCTCGCGCACCTTCTTCGAGCCGCCGTGCACGCTGATGCCATCGACGATCAGATCGCCGCCGTCGATATGCTCCAGCGCATTGATACAACGCAGCAGCGTCGATTTGCCCGAACCCGACGGACCGATCAGCACCACGACTTCGCCCGCGCGAATGTTCAGATCGACGCCGTCCAGCACGGTGGTCTGCCCGAAGCGCTTCGTGACCTGCTTGAACTGCACCATATCGAGCGCGCTCATAGTATCCGCATCCTCTTTTCCATCGTGCGCAGACAGAACGTCAGCACACCGATCATGCACAGATAGATTGCGGCCACGGCCGTCCAGATTTCAACGGCCCGAAAATTCGCCGCCATGATTTCCTGACCCTGACGCGTGAGTTCACCGACGCCGATCACGATGAACAGCGACGTATCCTTCAGGCTCACGATGAACTGGTTGCCAAGCGCAGGCGTCATGCGGCGAATCGCAACGGGCCCGACGACGAACCCTAGCACGCGCCACATCGGCATGCCCAGCGCGAGTCCCGCTTCCTTCAATCCGCGCGGCACCGACAGGAACGAGCCGCGCACGATCTCGGCGATATACGCGCCCGAATTGACGATGATCGACACGATCGCGGCCGTCAACGCATCGACGCGCACGTTAAGCAGCACGGGCAGAGCGAAGTAGATGAACATCACCTGCACGACGATCGGCGTGCCGCGCACGAACTCGACGTACGCGAACGCGATCTTCTGCATGAAGGCGTTCCCGTACGCCCGCATCAAGCCGAACAGAAAGCCGACCGCCAGGCCTCCCGCAAGGCCCGCGATGGTGATGAGCACCGTCAGCTTCGCGCCCTGCAATAGTGCCGGTAACGCATCGACGACGACTGACAGATCGAACTGCATGACTTGCCTCCCGCAGCCGTTGCGTTATCAGGACTTCGTCGGCTCGGCGCCGAACCACTTCTTGTAGATCGCCGCATAGCGACCGTCAGCCTTGATCTTCGCGAGCGCCGCATTGACCTTCGGCACGAGCGGGCTGCCCTTCGGAAAGCCGATGCCGTATTGCTGCGCCATCATCTGCGGACCGACCGCCTTCACATGGCCCTTGCCGGCCGTGTTGATGTAGTAGAGAACGTTCGGCGTGTCGTGCATCGCTGCATCGACCCGTCCTGTCTGCAACTCCAGATACGCGTTGTCGATGTTCGGGAACTGGCGCAGATCGGTACCCGCGAAGTGCATCTTCGCGTAATCCGCCGCCGACGTCCCCGTCTTGATGGCGAGCGACTTGCCCTTCAGGTCGTCCGGGCCCTTGATCGCGCTGGTGGCCGGCACCATCAGCGTGAAGCCGCTGTCGTAGTAGCCATCGGAGAAGTCGATCACTTTCTTGCGCTCGTCCTTGATCGTGATGCCCGCGAGCGCGACGTCGACGTTATGGGTTTGCAGCGCCGGCAGGATGCCGCTGAAATCCATCGGCTGCAGCTTGTAGTCGAGCTTTAGGTCCTTCGCGATGGCTTCCCACAGGTCGATATCGAAGCCGACGTATTTGTCGCCCTGTTTGAATTCGAACGGCACGAACGCCGTGTCGCAGGCGACCAGCAAGGTCTCGGCCCGCGCGGCATGACCGAGGACGGAAACGGCGACGAGTGCAGCCGCGGCGAGCTTTGCTACGAGTTTCATGATGACCTCTTCGAGGTGGGGTTGAGGAACGACAGCAAACCGATTTGCGATGAGTATCTTTCTGCAAATTTATTTGCGCAATAGCTTGGCGCGCAAATTTGCTTGCGAATCGGGTATACCCCGATAGGAGATGTCGGACGGAAGGCGCGGGGTGCCGAAGCATGTCTTTGCGCCGAAGCGCTTGTGCCCGGCGCAATAGGGCATGCCGGATGCTGCGAATCCCCTGCGGCGGGACGGCTTTCGCGCGCGGTGTGTGTCGCTATTGAAAGTCGATTGCAAGGGAAAAATCTTCACGCGCGACGGAATAACGGTCAATCGATCGCGTTAGCCTGGCAGCCTGACGGTCGGAGCGCGATTCGGTGTCGACCGGCTTGCTCCCGCGCGACTGGAATGAATGCCACCGAATCTGGAGTGATTTTGAGTCACAACATGGTTCAACCCGGCTGGGTACGGATCACACACTGGATCAATGCTGTCGCGGTCGTGCTGATGGTCATGAGCGGCTGGCAGATTTACGATGCGTCGCCAATCTTTCCAGCCATTCAGTTTCCACCTTCGATCACACTTGGCGGTTGGCTCGCCGGCGCGCTGCTATGGCATTTCGCCGTGATGTGGCTGCTGGTCGCCAATTTTCTGGTCTATCTCGCGCTGAATCTGGCGTCCGGACGCTTGCGACGCAAACTGGTGCCCATCAGGCCGAAACAGCTGGCCGCCGACCTGGTCGCCGCACTGCGCGGGCGCCTGAAACACGACGACCTCGCGCACTACAACTCGGTGCAGAAGCTCGCCTATCTCGTCGTGATCGCCGACATCGTGCTGATCGTGTTGTCGGGGCTCGTCATATGGAAGTCGGTGCAGTTCCCGCTGCTGCGCACGCTGATGGGCGGATATGACAATGCGCGCGTCGTGCACTTCGTATGCATGAGCGTCCTGGTGGCGTTTTTCATCGTTCACGTCGCGATGGCCGCGCTCGTGCCGCGCTCGTTACTGTTGATGATACGGGGACGGTAAATCGTGACGATCCGAAAACGCACCGCGCAAAAAGGCAGTTTTCTCGCGACGCATGCCGAATCGATCATCCGCGACGCACAGCGCGAACTCAAATCGCCCGCGCGCCGCCTGTTCGGCCGGCGGCTGCTGACCCTGGGCGGCATCGCGATGCTCTCCGGTTGCGATCTGACCAACGACAAGGCGGTGAACACCGCGCTGCGCCGCATCTCGTTCTTCAACGACCGCGTGCAGGCGCTGCTGTTCGATCCGAACAAGCTGGCGCCCACGTATCCGGAATCGATGATCACGCGGCCGTTTCCGTTCAACGCGTTCTATGAGATCGACGACGTACCCGAGATCGATGCCGCGACCTACCGTCTGCAGGTCACCGGCCTCGCGCATGGCAAGCGCACCTGGTCGCTCGACGAACTGCATGCGCTGCCGCAGGAAAGCCAGATCACGCGTCTTGTCTGCGTCGAAGGATGGAGCGCGATCGGCCGCTGGGGCGGCGTTCGCTTTTCCGACTTCCTGCGTCGCGCGGGTGCGGACACGACTGCAAAGTACGTGTCGCTGCATTGCGCGGACTACAACTACTGGACCAGCATCGACATGCCGACGGCGCTCCACCCGCAGACGCTGCTCACGCTGACTTACGACGGTGACGTGCTGCCGCCGAAGTATGGCTTCCCGATGAAGCTGCGCGTGCCGACCAAGCTCGGCTTCAAGAATCCCAAGCATGTCGTCGCAATCGAAATCACCAACCAGTATCCGGGCGGCTATTGGGAGAACCAGGGCTACAACTGGTTCAGCGGCTCGTGAAGCAATGATGTCTTTCCCCCGTCCTTCAACCATCCAGTTGGGAGGTTCTATGACACTCCGCATCAAACTTGGCGCAGCCTTTATGGCTGCCGCGCTCGCGAGCGCTGCTTTCGCGCAGGCGCCCGCCACGACGCCCACGCGCATCCGTGGCGAAATCGTGTCGCAAAACGGTGACACGCTCAAGGTCCATCGCCGCAGCGGCGATACCGTGTCGGTCGATGTGAAGCCGGATGTGCGTGTCTCGGCTGTGAAAACGATGCAGCTATCGGATATCAAGCCGGGTACGTTCATTGGCACGGCTGCAACCACGGGCACCGACGGCAAGCTGACGGCAACGGAAGTGGTGGTGTTCCCCGAGTCCGCGCGCGGCACGGGCGAAGGGCATTACCCGTGGGACCTGGGCCCGAAAAGCTCGATGACCAACGCGAACGTCGACTCCGTCGTGCAGAGCACTAACGGACGCGACCTGAAGCTGTCGTACAAGGGCGGCAGCAATGTGGTGACGGTGCCGCCAAACGTGCCCGTCGTCACGTTCACGCCCGCGGAGCACAGCGATCTTACGGCCGGCAAGAAGGTGTTCATCGTCGCAACGCCTGCGTCGCAGGGAAGTTACGTTGCGCAACGCGTCGTGGTCGAAAAGGACGGCGTGGTACCGCCGATGTGAGCGCTGACCTTCGCCTCGGCGAGCGCCACGCACGGCGTCATGTGTCGACGCCGCGCGTGCCGACGCATCGTCACGATTGATTTGCCTGGATGGGGTGCATTCATCTCGCTGCCCGCCGACCGCGCAGCCGCACGAGCATCGTCTGCGGATTTATGCGGGCTAAATTCCTCCATGCTGGCACTCCCGAAATTTACTTGACATCTAAACTATCAAAACCTAAATTAATCTCAACGCGGAGTTCATTTTGGGGAACCAGCATGCGCATAGTCTGTATCGGGGGCGGCCCGGCCGGTTTGTACTTCGGTCTGTTGATGAAGAAGCGCAACCCCGGCTATGAAGTCACGGTGATCGAGCGCAACCGCCCCTACGACACCTTCGGCTGGGGCGTCGTGTTCTCCGACCAGACGCTCGGCAATCTGCGCGCCGCCGACGCCCCGAGCGCCGAGGCGATCCTCGACGCGTTCAATCACTGGGACGACATCGAGATCCACTTCCGCGGCCGCAGCGTGCGTTCGTCGGGCCACGGCTTTTGCGGCATCGGTCGCAGACGCCTGCTGAATATCCTGCAGGCGCGCTGCGAAGAACTCGGCGTGAAGCTCGTGTTCGAAACCCAGGTCGTGGACGACAGCGCATACGACGCGGACCTGATCATCGCGAGCGACGGCCTGAACAGCGCCGTGCGTCAGAAATACGCGCACACCTATCAGCCGGACATCGACGTGCGCGACTGCCGCTTCGTGTGGCTCGGCACGAAGAAGCTGTTCGACGCGTTTACGTTCGCGTTCGAGGAAACCGAATTCGGCTGGTTCCAGGCGCACGCCTACCGCTTCGACGATCAAACCTCGACGTTCATCGTCGAAACCCCGGAACGCGTATGGCGCGCCGCCGGTCTCGACGAAATGAGCAAGGAAGACAGCATCGCGTTCTGCGAGAAGCTGTTCGCGAAGTACCTCGACGGCAATGCGCTGATGTCCAACGCGGCGCATCTGCGCGGCTCGTCGCAATGGATCCGTTTTCCGCGCGTCGTCAACAAGGAATGGGTGCATTGGCGCCGCAACGCGAACGGCACACGAACGCCGATCGTGCTGATGGGCGACGCGGCGCATACCGCGCACTTCTCGATCGGCTCTGGCACCAAGCTCGCGCTAGAAGACGCGATCGAACTCGCGAACAGCATCAGCGCGCATCCGGGTTCGCATCCTGACGATCTGGCCGCAGCGTTGAAGCACTACGCCGAAGTACGCAGCGTCGACGTGCTGCGCATCCAGAACGCCGCGCGCAATTCGACCGAATGGTTCGAGCACGTCGATCGCTATACGTCGTTCGAGCCGGAACAGTTCGCCTATTCGCTGCTCACGCGCTCGCAGCGCATCTCGCACGAGAACCTGCGCGAGAGAGATTCGCAATATCTGTCCGGCTTCGAAGACTGGCTCGCGAAGCGCGCGGGCGTCGAGCGCGCGGCGGACAAACATTCGATTCCGCCGATGTTCACGCCCTTCAAGGTGCGCGGCGTCACGCTGAAGAATCGCGTGATGGTGTCGCCGATGGCGCAGTACTCGGCGGTAGATGGCGTGGCAGGCGACTACCACCTGATGCATCTCGGCGCGCGCGCAATGGGCGGCGCCGCGCTCGTGATGACCGAGATGACCTGCGTGTCGCCCGAAGCGCGCATCACGCCGGGATGCCCCGGCATGTACGCGCCCGAGCATCTGGCCGCGTGGAAGCGCATCGTCGATCTGGTGCATCTCCAATCGGATGCGAAGATCGGCATCCAGCTCGGCCACTCCGGCGCGAAAGGTTCGACGCGCGTCGCGTGGGAAGGCATCGACCAGCCACTCGACGAAGGCAACTGGCCGCTCGTTTCGGCGTCGCCGCAGCAGTATCTGCGCGGCATCAGCCAGCATTCGCGGGAAGCCACGCATGAAGAGCTGCGCGCAATCGAGCAGCAGTTCGTGAAGGCGACGCGCATGTCGATCGAAGCGGGTTTCGACTGGCTCGAATTGCACTGCGCGCACGGCTATTTCCTGTCGAGCTTTCTGTCGCCGCTGACGAATCACCGTACCGATGAATACGGCGGCTCGCTCGAAAACCGTCTGCGTTATCCGCTGCAGGTATTCAGCGCGATCCGCGCGGTGTGGCCGCAGGACAAGCCGATTTCGGTGCGGATTTCCGCGCACGATTGGGTCGAAGGCGGCAACACGCCCGACGACGCCGTGAAGATCGCGCAAGCGTTCAAGGCCGCCGGCGCGGACATGATCGACGTGTCGTCGGGCCAGGTCAGCAAGGAAGAAAAGCCCGTGTTCGGCCGCATGTTCCAGACGCCGTTCGCCGATCGCGTGCGCAATGAAGCCGGCATCGCGACGATCGCGGTCGGCGCGATTTCCGAAGCGGACCACGTGAACAGCATCATCGCGGCGGGCCGCGCGGACCTGTGCGCGATCGCGCGTCCGCATCTCGCGAATCCGTCGTGGACGTTGAACGAAGCGGCGAAGATCGGCTATCTCGACATCGCGTGGCCGAAGCCCTACACCGCCGCGAAAATGCAGCTCGAACGCAACCTCGAACGCGAGCGCGCGCAGGCCATCGCCAACGCCGGCCTGACGGCGCAACAACGCGCGCAACGCGCCGAAGGAACCGTGTGAACACGTCAGACACCTCTCTCGCCGCCCAACACGCGGTCGTCACCGGCGGCGGCAGCGGCATCGGCGCAGCCATCGCGCAGGCGCTGCTGCGCGCCGGCGCGCGCGTCACGCTGATGGGCCGCAACGCACAACGCCTCGAAGCGCAGCGCGAACAATGCGCGGCACTCGGCGATGTCGCGTGCATCAGCATGGACGTCACGCAAGAAGAGTCGGTGGCGCGCGCATTCGGTGAGGCGGGCGCCGTCGATATCCTCGTCAACAACGCGGGGCAGGCGCAGGCCGCGCCGTTCACGCACACCGATCTCGCGCTCTGGCAGCGCATGCTCGACGTGAATCTGACCGGCGTGTTTCTGGGCACCCGCGCTGTACTGCCGGGCATGCTCGAGCGTGGCTATGGCCGTATCGTCAACGTCGCAAGCACCGCGGGGCAGATCGGCTATGCGTACGTCGCCGCGTATTGCGCCGCGAAGCACGGCGTGATCGGTCTCACGCGCTCGCTCGCGCTCGAAACCGCGACGCGCGGCATCACCGTCAACGCCGTGTGCCCCGGCTACACCGAAACCGAGCTGCTGCATGCATCGCTCCAACAGATCACGAGCAAGACCTCGCGCACCGAAGCCGAGGCGCGCGACACGCTGCTGCGCTCGAATCCGCAGCGCCGCTTCGTGAGTCCGGAGCAGGTCGCGAACGCGGTGTTGTGGCTGTGCCGCCCCGGCTCGGATGCGATCACGGGGCAATCCATTTCCATTTCGGGTGGGGAAGTAACGTGAGCAAATCAACACAAGCAAAAAAGTCGGCGGCGGATGCGAAACCGTCGCGCAAAGGCGTCGCCCAACCCGCGGAGAACGTCGTGGACCTCGAAATGAGCACCGGTGCGGACAGCCATATGGGCCTGCGTCTGTGGTTGCGCATGCTGACCACCACCAACCTCGTGCAGGCCGAATTGCGCAAACGTCTGCGCACCGAATTCGACACCACGTTGCCGCGTTTCGATCTGATGGCGCAACTCGAACGACATCCCGAAGGCCTGAAGATGACCGAGCTGTCGCGCCGTTTGATGGTGACGGGCGGCAACGTCACCGGCATCACCGATCAGCTCGAAAAAGAGGGGCTCGTCACGCGCGATACCGACCCGAACGACCGCCGCTCGATCAGCGTGTGCCTGACGACGGCTGGCCGCAAGGCGTTCGACAAAATGGCCGTCGCGCACGAGCAATGGGTCGTCGAAATGTTCGGCGGCCTGAGCCTCGACGAAAAGATGAAGACCCATCAGGACCTCGGCAAACTCAAGCGGCATCTGCTCGACAGCCTGAAAGGCTGACTTCGCACTGGAGGCATACATGACACGATCCACCGCCGACGCACTGATGGCCGGCAACCGCCTGACCCTGGCGGGCTACGAGGCGAAGCACTTCGGCTGGTCGGTGACCAGCAAGGTCGCGACGATCACGCTGAACCGCCCCGAGCGCAAGAACCCGCTGACCTTCGAATCGTATGCGGAGTTGCGCGACCTGTTCCGCGACCTCGCGTACGCGACCGACGTGAAAGCCGTCGTGCTGCACGGCGCGGGCGAAAACTTCTGCTCGGGCGGCGACGTGCACGACATCATCGCGCCGCTGATCGATCTGCCGATGCCCGAGCTGTTGCTGTTCACGCGCATGACCGGCGACCTCGTCAAGGCCATGCGCCATTGCCCGCAGCCGATCATCGCGGCCGTCGACGGTGTCTGCGCGGGCGCCGGCGCAATCCTCGCGATGGCTTCCGATCTGCGCCTCGGCACCGCGCGCAGCAAGCTCGCGTTCCTGTTCACGCGGGTCGGCCTCGCCGGTTGCGACATGGGCGCATGCGCGATGCTGCCGCGCATCATCGGCCAGGGACGCGCCGCCGAACTGCTGTTCACCGGCCGCTCGGCAAGCGGCGACGAAGCTCACGCATGGGGCTTTTACAACCGCCTGTGCGACCCGGCCGCGCTCATCGAAGAAGCGCACAAGCTCGCCGCCGATCTCGCGTCCGGCCCGACCTTCGCGCACGGCATGACGAAGAAGATGCTGCACCAGGAATGGAGCATGAGCATCGACGAAGCGATCGAATCCGAAGCGCAGGCGCAGGCGATCTGCATGGGCACGCGCGACTTCGAGCGCGCGTACGACGCGTTCGCGGCGAAGACACGTCCGGTGTTCGAAGGAGACTGAGTTGAGCGCCGACCATCAGAACACGCCGATCGACTTGCATAACCCGCTCGCGTGGCCGTTTTTCGAGCCGCGTCATCGCCAACTCGCGGCCGGCATCGACGCGTGGTGCCGCGAGCATCTCAAGCATCAAGATCATGGCGACACCGACGCGACCTGCCGCCTGCTGGTGCGGGAACTCGGTGAGGCCGGCTGGCTGAAATACGGCGTCGGCGGCGTCGCTTATGGCGGCCACGGCGACACGATCGACACGCGCGCGGTGTGTCTGCTGCGCGAAACGCTCGCGCGCCATTCGGGCCTCGCCGATTTCGCACTGGCAATGCAAGGCCTCGGCTCGGGCGCGATCTCGCTCGCCGGCACGCATGAGCAGAAATCGCGCTATCTGCCGCGCGTCGCGAGCGGCACGGCGATCGCCGCGTTCGCGCTGTCGGAGCCGCAAGCGGGCTCGGACGTCGCGGCGATGGCGCTGGCCGCACGCGAAGAGGGCGACCACTACGTGCTCGACGGCGAGAAGACGTGGATATCGAACGGCGGAATCGCGGACTTCTACGTGGTGTTCGCGCGCACCGGCGAAGCACCAGGCGCGCGCGGCATCAGCGCATTCATCGTGGATGCAGAAACGCCGGGCCTCGACATCGCCGAGCGCATCGACGTGATCGCGCCGCATCCGCTCGCGCGTCTGCGCTTCACGAACGCGCGCGTGCCGAAGAGCCAGATGCTCGGCGCGCCCGGCGAAGGCTTCAAGATCGCAATGCGCACGCTCGATATTTTTCGCACGTCGGTGGCGGCCGCATCGCTCGGCTTCGCGCGTCATGCGATGGCCGAAGGCCTCGCGCGCGCGGCGTCGCGCAAGATGTTTGGCCAGACGCTCGGCGACTTCCAGTTGACGCAGGCGAAGCTCGCGCAGATGGCGCTGACGATCGACAGCAGCGCGCTGCTCGTCTATCGGGCCGCGTGGCTGCGCGACCAGGGCGAAAGCGTCACGCGCGAAGCCGCGATGGCGAAGTGGCACGCGAGCGAAGGCGCGCAGCAGGTGATCGACGCAGCCGTACAGCTTTACGGCGGCATGGGTGTGCAAAGCGGCAGCGCGGTCGAGATGCTGTACCGCGAGATCCGCGCGCTGCGCATTTACGAAGGCGCGACCGAAGTGCAGCAGTTGATCGTCGGCCGCGATCTGTTGAGGGCGCATGCCGCTGCGAACGGTAACGCGCAATGAGTACATCGTTCGAGCGGCCCGTCCGCATCCGCTTCTCGCACTGCGATCCCGCGGGCATCGTGTACTTTCCGCAGTACCTCGTGATGACCAACGTGCTCGTCGAAGACTGGTTCAACGAGGGCCTGCGCATCGACTACGCGCACATGATCGCGCGGCGCCGCATCGGCCTGCCGATCGTCAAGCTCGACTGCGAGTTCTCGCGGCCGAGCCAGATGGGCGAAACGATCCTGCTCACGCTCGAGGTCCACACCATCGGCCGCAGTTCTATCGGCATCGAGATTCACGGGCATTGCAACGGCGAAACGCGCTTTCGTTCGAAACAGGTGCTCGTGTTCATGTCGTTCGACAGCGCGAAATCGATCGATATTCCCGGCGACATCGCGAGCGCGCTCGCGGCGTACGCTCCATCGCCCTCCCCCATCGAGGCTCAGCGCTGATGAAAAAAGCTCTCCTTCCCGCCGGCTGGGTCAAACCGCGCGGCTATGCGAACGGCGTCGCGGCGAGCGGCGGCACACAGGTGTTCATCGCTGGCCAGATCGGCTGGGACGAACAGGCGCAGTTCCATTCCGATGATTTCGCGCTGCAGTCCGAGCAGGCGCTGAAGAATCTGCTTGCCGTGCTGCGCGAAGCGGGAGGCAAGCCCGAACATCTGGTGCGCCTCACCTGGTACGTGACCGACAAGCGCGAGTACCTCGCATCGCTGAAGGACATCGGCCGCGTGTTTCGCGAGCTGATCGGCGACTACGACATCGCGATGAGCGCGGTGCAGGTCGTCGCGCTGATGGAAGACCGCGCGAAGGTCGAGATCGAAGCCACCGCGGTGATTCCGCACTGAACGTCATACAGGTATCGAACGCACAGGCAAGCCCTTCACACCGAACGAAGCGCATTTTCCGGCTCAACGCCCCGGGAGACCATGATGGAACCGTCAGCACACGTCGATACTTTCGCGCGCGACAATCTTCCGCCGCAGGATCAATGGCCCGTCTTTCTGCTCGACAATCCGGACGTCGCCTATCCGCCGCGGCTGAACTGCGCGACCGAACTGCTGGAGCGGACCATCGAGGCGGGGCATCGCGACCGGCCGGCGATCTGGTCCGACGTGGACGGCAAGCCGCGGGCGACCACGTACGGCGAACTGCTCGCGCTGGTCAACCGCAGCGCGCATGTGCTCGTCGATGAAATGGGCTTGCGGCCCGGCAACCGCGTGCTGCTGCGTGGACCGAACACGTTGCAGATGGCCGTCGCCACACTCGCGGCGCTGAAGGCGGGGCTCGTCGTGGTGCCGACCATGCCGCTGCTGCGCGCGAAGGAACTCAAGCAGATCATCGAGAAAGCGCAGGTCAGCGCCGCGCTTTGCGACGCGCGCCTGAGCGCGGAACTCGAGCGCTGCACGAATCCGCGCGACGAGTTCTACTGCGCAGTGCTGAAGCAGACGCGCCGCTTTCACGACGATTCCGCCGATTCGCTCGAGACGCTCGCCGCCCACAAGTCCGAGCACTTCACCGCATGCGACACCGCCGCCGACGACGTCTGCCTGATCGCGTTCACGAGCGGCACGACCGGCGCGCCGAAAGGCTGCATGCATTTCCATCGCGACATGATCGCGATGTGCGATCTGTTCCCGCGTCATGTGCTGAAGCCTTCCGCGAGCGACATCTTCTGCGGCACGCCGCCGCTCGCGTTCACGTTCGGGCTCGGCGGCCTGCTGTGCTTTCCGCTGCGCGTCGGTGCGTCGACGGTGCTCGTCGAAAAGCTCACGCCGCAGACCTTGCTCGACGTGGTCGAACGTTTTCATGCGACCGTGATGTTCACCGCGCCGACGTTCTATCGGCAGATGGCGCCGCTCGTCGCGCAACACGACGTGTCGTCGCTGAAGAAGACCGTGTCGGCCGGCGAGGCGCTGCCCGATTCGACGCGGATTCTGTGGCGCGACGCGACTGGCATCGACATGATCGACGGCATCGGCGGCACCGAGCTGATCCACATCTTCGTTTCGTCGCAAGGCGCGGAGATCCGGCCTCACGCGATCGGCCGCGCGGTGCCGGGCTACGTCGTGCAAGCCGTCGACGACGACATGCAACCCGTGCCGCCCGGCACGATCGGCAAGCTCGCAGTGCGCGGCCCGACCGGCTGCCGCTACCTGGCGGACGAACGACAGTTGCGCTTCGTGCGCGACGGCTGGAACCTGCCGGGCGATTCGGTCTATCTGGACGCGGACGGCTACGTGTTCTACCAGGCGCGCGCCGACGACATGATCGTGTCGGCCGGCTACAACATTTCCGGCCCCGAGGTGGAAAGCGTGCTGATGCAGCACGAGGCGGTAGCCGAATGCGGCGTGATCGGCGTGCCCGACGAAACGCGCGGGCAGATCGTCCGGGCCTTTGTCGTGGTGAACCCCGGCTACACGGCCGACGATAAACTGGTCGCGCAACTGCAGGATTTCGTTAAGAATAACGTCGCGCCGTATAAATATCCCCGCGTCATCACGTTCGTCGGCGCGCTACCGCGCACCGAAACGGGCAAGCTCAAACGTTTCGAGTTGCGCATGATGACGTAACCCGTATCTATCATAAGACTGGAGACAGACCGCATGGCCGGCTCTTTCATCGAAGTCCTCGTCCACGATGGCGGCCGTTTCAACGCTTACGTCGCGCGCCCCGCGCACGGCTCGGGCCCGGGGCTCGTGCTGCTGCAGGAAATCTTCGGCGTCAATGACACGATGAAGGCGACCGCCGATCGCTACGCCGAAGAAGGCTACGTCGTGCTCGTGCCCGATCTGTTCTGGCGCATCAAGCCGGGCATTTCGCTTGGCTACGGCGACGCCGATATGAAACAGGCGCTCGGCTATCTGGGGCAGTTCGATACGGATGTCGCCGTGAAGGACATCGCCGCCACGATCGCCACGTTGCGCGAACTGCCCGAGCAGGCTGGTAAGGTGGGCGTGGTCGGCTACTGCCTCGGCGGCAAGCTCGCGTTTTTGAGCGCGGCGCGCACCGAAGTCGATTGCGCGGTCAGCTATTACGGCGTGGGGCTTGACGCGCATCTCGACGAAGTATCGGCAATCAACTGCCCGATGGTGTTCCACTTCCCTGAAAACGACGCGCACTGCCCGCCCGAAACGCGCGAACGCATTGGCGCCGCACTGCGTACGCGGCCGCAGATCGAGCAATACGTGTATCCCGGCTGCGATCACGCGTTCGCCGCGCCGCAGCGCAAGCAGTACGACAAGCCGGCCGCGATGATGGCGTACTCGCGCACGCTCGCGCTGCTGCGCAAGGTGCTCGGTCCAGTCTACGATCTGAACGCGCTGTGGGAAGCGCATTGCTATCACGAGTTCGCGACACGCGACGTCGATGCGGTGATGCCGACGATGGTCGCCGAGCCCTACGTCAATCACGTGCCGACGATGACGGGCGGTGTCGGGCATGACAATCTGAAGCGCTTTTACACGCACCATTTCGTCAACTCGAATCCGCCCGATACGAAGCTGATCCCGATTTCGCGCACGATCGGCTCGGATCGCGTCGTCGATGAGTTCATTTTCAGTTGCACGCATAGCTGCGAGATCGACTGGCTGCTGCCGGGCGTCGCGCCGACCGGCAAGTACTTCGAGGTGCCGATGCTCGCCGTGGTGTGCTTCCGCGGTGACAAGCTTTATAACGAGCACATCTATTGGGATCAGGCTTCGGTGCTCGTGCAGGTGGGGTTGCTCGATCCGGAGGGTTTGCCGGTGGCGGGGATTGAGAGTGCGAGGAAGTTGCTGGATGAGACTTTGCCGTCGAATGGGTTGATGGGGGGTAAGTCTAAGGTTTGAGGATGTGGTCATTCCCTCGATGAAAATCGGGCGATCATCCGGTCATAGAATGACGGCGGCAGTTTTACAAACGACGCGTCGTCGTCGCCGCGGGAAATTGAAACGCCTTCGTCGTCCAGCCAAATCAATTCAGGAACGGGCGTGCTGAAGGTTCTGTGCACCAGCAGTTTGCCTGAGACAGCGTCGTAGACCTGACCGCGATAGTCCGGGTCGTTGCCGCCTCGCCATTGGAGCAGGCATCGTTCTGCAATGTAGCGGCCGTTTTTTGACGTGCTTTTGATGCATTCGCTCGCATTCCCGGTATCGGTGTGCGTCGCGACGAGAAGTACGGCAAACATCATTGCAAGCACTACCGCAGCCAGTCCGATCGATCGCCCGTGTTTCATAAGTACACCTTGATCGATGGGTCGATTCGAACAAACTTTCGATCCGAATAGATCACGCGGTCACCTCCTCGTTGTGTTTTATTGACTACTCTCTAAAGTCCTTATTGTGAACCGGGTAGTACACGTCGCCAACCATCACCGCGGGCGGCTCGAAGAAACACGGCGTCCCCTACGAGATCAAGCGTTATGGGCGCGATCCGAAGAGCTGCCGCCCAGGATTTCGTAGTTGGACGCGAAATGCGCGGGTGCTAGACTCGAAAACCCATCGTCGGTGATCGACCGAATCCGCGTAAATCCGCGTAAAGGGGCACCCGCATGACCCACTCCCTCCACGGCAAGCAACGTTGGCTCGCACTGATCGTGCTCTGCCTCGGCGTGCTGATGATCGTGCTCGACACGACCATCGTGAACGTCGCGCTGCCGTCCATCGCCGCCGATCTCGGCTTTAGCGAAACCTCCCTCGTATGGGTCGTCAACGCCTACATGCTGACGTTCGGCGGCTGTCTGCTGCTCGGGGGACGGCTTGGCGATCTGTACGGACACCGCAAGCTGTTCCTGTGCGGCATTACGCTCTTCACGCTCGCTTCGCTCGCCTGCGGCCTCGCGAATTCGCAAGTGCTGCTGGTCGCCGCGCGCGGCGTGCAGGGCCTGGGTGGTGCGATCGTCTCGGCGGTCTCGTTGTCGCTGATCATGAATCTGTTCACCGAACCGGGTGAACGCGCGAAAGCGATGGGCGTGTATGGCTTCGTCTGCGCGGGCGGCGGCAGCATCGGCGTGCTGCTCGGCGGACTGCTCACCAATCTGCTGAGCTGGCACTGGATCTTTCTGGTCAACCTGCCGATCGGCATTGCGGTGTACGCGCTGTGCCTCGCGCTCTTGCCCGCCGCGCGCGGACACGCGCACGGCGAACGGCTCGACGTGGCCGGTGCGCTCAGCGTGACCGCATCGCTGATGCTGGCGGTCTATGCAATCGTCAACGGCAACGAAGCGGGCTGGACTTCTGCGCAAACGCTCGGCCTGCTGTGCGTCGCGCTCGCGCTGCTTGCGGTGTTCCTCGCAATCGAGGCGAGAGTCGAACATCCGTTGATGCCACTCGGTCTGCTGCGTTTGCGCAATGTCGCGACCGCGAACGTGGTCGGCGTGTTGTGGGCGGCCGCGATGTTCGCGTGGTTCTTTATTTCGGCGCTGTATCTGCAGCGCGTGCTCGGGTACCGGCCGTTGCAGGTGGGGCTCGCGTTTCTGCCCGCGAATCTGATCATGGGACTCTTTTCGCTGGGATTGTCGGCGCGTGTGGTGATGCGCTTCGGGCTGCGCGGGCCGCTCGCGGCGGGCCTGCTGATCGCTGCATGCGGGCTCGCGCTGTTCGCGCGCGCGCCCGTCGGCGGCAGCTTCGTCCCCGACGTGTTGCCCGGCATGTTGCTGCTCGGCTTCGGCGCCGGCATCGCATTCAACCCGCTGCTGCTCGCCGCGATGAGCGATGTCGATCCCGCCGATTCGGGCCTCGCGTCGGGCATCGTCAATACGTCGTTCATGATGGGCGGGGCGCTCGGGCTCGCGGTGCTCGCGAGTCTTGCCGCGGCGCGTAGTGAGGCAATGCAGGCGTCGTCGAGCGCGGCGGCCGCGCTGAACAGCGGGTATCACGTCGCGTTTCTGTTTGGGGCGGTCTTTGCGGCGGCGGCCGGCGTGCTGGGCGGCCTGTTGCTGAGGCCGGGGCAAGCGGGCGGCGCTGCGAGCGCGCGGAGTGACGTGGTGGAGTCGCCCCGACCCTCCGCCACGACTGCAAAACAGCAAGCACGATCAAATGCCTGAGTTCGCCGCTGACTATGCTGGCTTCATGCTGACATGAGAACTGAGATGAACCCGGTTGGAAAAGCGCTCTGGTATATCGAAAGCCACTTCGCGGGCGAATTGACGCTCGACGACATCGCCCGCGGTGGCTGCGTATCGCGCTTTCACCTCGCCCGCGCGTTCGAAGCGGCCACCGGGATGCCGGTGATGCGCTACGTTCGCGCACGGCGTTTGAGCGAGGCCGCACGACGTCTCGCGGATGGTGCGCCCGACATCCTCGCGGTCGCCCTCGACGCCGGCTACGGCTCTCACGAAGCATTCACGCGCGCGTTTCGCGACCAGTTCGGGCTCACGCCCGATGCGCTGCGCGCGCGGGGTCATCTCGACAACCTGAGCATCGTGGAGCCGATCAAAATGGACGAAACCCTTCTGACCCATCTGGAACCGCCGCGCTTCGAAGACGGCAAGCCGCTTCTCATCGCTGGACTGAGCGAGCGCTATACGTGCGAGACCAGCAAGGCGATTCCCTCTCAATGGCAGCGCTTTGGCGCCTGGTACGGCAGGGTGCCGGGACAGGTCGGCAAGGTGGCTTATGGCGTTGGCTATAACGCCGACG
This sequence comes from Paraburkholderia sp. BR10923, assembly GCF_040948765.1. Taxonomy (NCBI): domain Bacteria; kingdom Pseudomonadati; phylum Pseudomonadota; class Betaproteobacteria; order Burkholderiales; family Burkholderiaceae; genus Paraburkholderia; species Paraburkholderia sp. BR10923. Next base: position 194,018 of record NZ_JBFPKO010000002.1, read on the forward strand.
AATTGGGCAACTTCGACTATATGTGCGGCGTCGAAGTCAGCGATTTTTCCGCATTGCCGCCGGAGCTGAGTCGCGTACGCATCGCGGCGCAACGCTATGCGGTGTTCAGTCATCGCGAGCACATCTCGGGCATTCGTCGCACGATGAATACGATCTGGAATCAGTGGTTGCCCGCATCAGGGCACGTGCCTGCCGATGCACCGCATTTCGAACGGTACGGCGAGCAGTTCGATCCGGTGACGGGAATGGGTGGAGTCGAAGTCTGGTTGCCGCTGAAAAGCTGATGCCTGATTCGGCGGATGGCCGCGGATGGCCGCTGCGACCGGCCATCCGCCTGATCGATCACGGAGTGGCGTGTCCCCGATCATGCAATGCATGCACGTCGTCGTATTCCCGCGAAATGTCCTTATTCGTGTAATCGCTCAATCGCATAGCGGCGGCCACGCTAATCACCGCACACACGAACACATACCACGCCACCGCAAATCCCGAATGGAAGTAAGCATAAAGCGCGGTCGCAATCAACGGTGCCGGACCGCCAGCGATGACGGAAGCCAACTGGTATCCCATCGACGCGCCGCTGTAGCGCAAGCGCCCCGTGAACGATTCTGCGATCAACGCGGCTTGGGGACCATACATCATTGCGTGCGGCACCAGCGAAAGCACGATCGCCGCGAAGATCCATCCCGGGTTATGAGTTCCGACCATGAAGAAGTACAGGAAACCGAATAGCCCGACAGCAGCGGCGCCTATCACGTACATGCGTCGGCGTCCGATCAGATCGGACACGTGACCGAACAACGGAATCGTGAAGAATTCCAGCACCGAAGCAGCCAGCACCGCGGTGAGCAACAGATCGCGTGTAACGCCCAGGCTCATCACGCCATAGGTGAAGATAAAAGCCGTGAAAATATAGAAAGGCGCCTGTTCGGCCATACGCGCAAGAGCCGACAGAAGAATGTCTTTCGGCTGCCGGCGCAAGACTTCACGCATTGGCGCCTTTTCGATCCTGCGCTCAGCGAGAAGCTTCGCGAAGATCGGCGTCTCGAGGATACTCAAGCGGATATAAAGGCCAATCGCGACCAGCGCAATACTGAGGAAAAACGGCACTCGCCAGCCCCACGTGAGAAATGCGCTACCGGAGATCCGACTGGTGGCCAGTACCACCAGATTCGCGACGAACAATCCCGCCGGTACGCCGAACTGCGGCCACGACGCGACGAAACCCCGGTGCTTGTTGGTGCGTGCCCATTCCATCGACATCAGCACAGAACCGCCCCATTCGCCTCCCACGCCCACACCCTGAATAAAGCGCAGAGCCGTGAGCGCGATGGCCCCCCAGATGCCGATCGACGCGTAGGTCGGAACGAAGCCGACGGCGAATGTCGCGACTCCCATCAGCAATAGCGTCACGATCAACGTTGCTTTACGTCCGATGCGATCGCCATAGTGGCCGAAAATCGCCGCGCCCACCGGCCGCGCGATAAAGCCGACGGCGTAAATCAGAAAAGCCTGGAGTGTGCCGACGAGCGGGTCCGATTCAGGAAAAAACAGCTTCGCGAATACCAGACCAGTGACCGTGCTGTACAGGAAGAAGTCATACCATTCGATCGTGGTACCAATCGTGCTGGCGATGACAGCGCGGCGCAACTGGCGCCGTGCCTCCTCATCGGAGAGGGGCATAGCCCCAGATTGCGTGGCAGCCATTTGATATCTCCCCAAAATGGACGGGTGACATCCTCAGTTGACACCCAGGGTATTGGGTGGTTCCGGTGATTAGGCGAGATGCCGAAAGCGGAACCGCCTTTCGGCTTCTGTCATGGCCGAGAGCCTGGATCGATGAAAACCCGTATCTGCAACATTATTCGCAGAGATCGGGGCTTTGTTTCCAAGATACATTCCGCAATTGCATTTTTTGCCGCATCTACAATCCGTCAATCATCGCTTCAATGCAATTGATACCGACGCGAAAATTGGATCGGAGCCCGAATGAACCCAAACTTCGGAGACCACGCGCAGAACGGTTAGGCATCTCATATGCTCATCGCCTCCGTTCCCCTAGTCACACCAACGGAATGTAGATATCCGTCTGCCATTGATCGAGTGGCGTCTCAGGATAGACGCTCAGGTAGTGGAAAAACAGCGGATGATCTCGCAACTCTTCTCCACTCGGAGGCAGCCAGTCGCGATAGATCGGGTAGATCGTCTCGCCGATGTGATCGGTCGATCCCGTGTGTCGCACCACTGCGCACCGTCCGCCCGGCATGACGAGTTCGCGCACGCCATAGCGATTCGGTGCGACCGGCTCGTCGATCTCTCCGCAGATATCGAAGCGGAATTCCTCCGCTGGCACGGTGTCCGGATTGCCGTGCGGGATGCCGAAGGTCCTGCTCGACCCCACCGGCGATTGTCCGCTTTGAATACGCCAATCGATGAACTTGCGCGCACTCTCGTTGACGAGTCCAGGTGAACCACAATGCTCGAGCGCGGCAACCCGGGTTTCCGCAAAATCGACGATTTTCACTTGCATGGTCAGTCTCCTCGAAAGATAGGGAACAATAAAACTCGCACTCCAGAACTGCCATGCTGGATGCCGTCGAAACGCGCTCGGCGCCATGCCGAACGCACGCTTGAACGCGCGGCTGAAGGCTTCGGGACTGTCGAAGCCGGCGTCGAGCGCGGCATCGAGAACCGAGCACGACGCCCGCGACGCGAGGCGGTGAGCCGCGCGACGCAAGCGCATCAACTGCACGTAGCGTGCGACGGGCACGCCGACATACGCGACAAACTGTCGATGGAAATGAAACATCGAGAAGTTTGCGATACGGCTTAGCGCGTCGACCGACAGATCGCCCTCGAGGTTTGCGTCGATATAGGCGAGAACGGTTTCGAAGCGTTTAGCGTAAGCGGCGGTGGCGTTTGTGTGAGTTAGCATGGTCTGGATCGTGCGAGTTCCGATATGGTCGCCGAGGTTGGACACATCTTACCTAGCCGGACTTGCTCGATCTTCGATTGGCTCGCTGCCGAGCCTGGAGAATCTGCGTAAACTTATTCCTTTGCCTCGCTTCCTGAGATTATCCGCCGATGCCCTCTTCGATCAGCAATTCGCTCATCTGGATCTTCGACGCGTTCGAACGCGATCCGACTTATCTGCGCCGGCGGATGTTTGGCAGCGATGCCGCGTATATCGACGGCCTGTTGTGTCTGGTCGCGGCCGATCGCGATAAGCCGTGGAATGGGCTGCTCGTTTGTACATCGCAGGAACGCCATGCTGCGCTGATTACCGATCTGCCTGCATTGCGGCCTCACCCGGTACTCGGGAAGTGGCTCTATGTGCCGCAGGAGGACCCTGCGTTTGAAGACACTGTCGAGCAGTTGACGGCGCTCGTTCTGGAGCGGGACCCGCGAGTGGGGGTGGAACCAAAGCCGAAAAAGCGGCGCGGAAAGTCGGTATTGCCGGAGGCTTGAAGCGCGTCACACTCTTACCGGCGAACCCGGCAAGCCTCCCTTTGCCGTCGACAAGAACACCGGCCTGCGGCTTTGGCACACCCAAGTCGATCCAACCACGTATTCAATGGTCACGCAGTCCGCCGTCATCGCGAACGGTACGGCTTTCGTAGGAACGAAATCGAACGAAGAATTGATGGCCGCCTATGCCCCCCCGCCTGCGTGGCAGTGGAGTTTCCGCGGCAGCGTCGTCGCGCTCGAGGTCGCGACCGGCGCAATCAAGTGGCAGACATACACGATGCCGACGGGTTATTACGGCGGCTCCGTCTGGGGAAGCACGGGCGCCGTCGACGTCGATCGCAATACGGTGTTCATGGGTTCCGGCAACAACTGGGCAGTACCTCAGGCCGTACTCGATTGCATGAACAGCGGCGGCACGCCGACATCGTGCATCGACCCGAACGACCACTTCGACTCGATCCTCGCGCTGGACATGACGACGGGCGCAGTCAAATGGTCCGCGCGCGGACTGCCGTACGACACGTGGAATGTCGGCTGCGGCCTCAACGTGCCGGGCGTCTTCACTCTTCCGCCGAATGCCAACTGCCCCAATCCGCAGGGTCCGGACTGGGACTTCGCGCAAGGGCCGATGCTCTTCGGTGGCAATGGCAATGCCGGCCGACTGGTCGGCGCGGGACAAAAGAGCGGGATGTTCTGGGCCTTCGATGAAGAAACGGGCGCACTGCGTTGGTCCACCCAGGTCGCCCCCGGCGGACTCACAGGCGGTCTGCAGTGGGGATCGGCCAACGACGGCCAGTTTATTTACGTTGCGGCATCGAACAGCGGGATGACCGGCTCGGGCACGACGCCAGGCGTATGGCAGTTGGCGAACGGCGGCGGCACAACCACGTCGGGCGGCTGGGCATCGCTCAACGCGAATTCCGGCGCGGTGAAGTGGACCACGCCGGACCCACTCGGAAGCCGCGCGGAGGCAGCGGTCAGTGTCGCGAATGGCGTGGTGTTCGGATGCAATCTCGACTACACGAAAGGCACGATGTACGCGCTCGATTCTTCCAACGGAAAAGTACTGTGGTCATTCGATAGCGGCGGCGCGTGCAATGCCGGACCGGCCGTTGCGGACGGCGTGGTGTTCTGGGGCTCTGGTTCAACGAACGGACCGGGGCCGCAAAAATTGTTCGCCTTCGGTCTGTAGGAAACGCCAAAGGCCTCGTCCTTTCACGGCGGGGCCTTTGGCTCTTTGCTACGATGTGAGTCTGTTCCGAGGCCGGCGCATTTGGCGCGTGCGTACCGCCAGCCGGACCGGAATCACCACCGAACTCACCGAGCACCAGACCTTGACGATCCACATCCGCCCCGCCACCGCCTCCGACGCCCCCCTGATCCTGCGCTTCATCACCGAACTTGCGATCTACGAGAAAGCCGAGCACGAAGTCGTCGCCGGTATCAAAGACATCGAGAAAAGCCTGTTTTCCGAGGGCGCGCCCGCGAAAGCGCTGATCTGCGAAATGAACGGTGCGCCCGTCGGTTTTTGCGTGTACTTCTTTTCGTATTCGACGTGGCTCGGCAAGCAAGGGCTTTATCTGGAAGACCTGTACGTGTCGCCCGCGTCGCGTGGCAGCGGCGCAGGCAAACAGATGCTGCGCCATCTCGCGCAAATCGCCTGCGAAACGGGCTGCGGCCGCTTCGAATGGAGCGTGCTCGACTGGAACGAGCCGGCCATCGGCTTCTACAAGTCGATCGGCGCGAATCCGCAAAGCGAATGGGTGCGTTACCGTCTCGCGGGCGACGCGCTCAAGGCATTCGCCGAAGGCGAAACCGCACCGAACACCTAAGCGCGATCACTGCGCGAAGGCCGCGACGGGCGCCACCTCGAACGCATCGCCCGTCGCGAAGAAAGTGCCGCCTGCCACGTAATGGCACGTGCGCAGGTCGGGATCGTCACCGAAATGCCAGCGGTTGTGCGAATACACGCGGCTATCCGCATACGCGGCGACCACTTCTCCGATGATCAGATCATGCCGCTGGCTGTCATCCGGAATCACCTTGCAGTCCATCCACGTGATGCAGCCGGCCAGCATCGGCACGTCGATTTTTTGCGCGCGGAAGGTCTCGAGATCGAACGCGGAGATTGTAGCGGGGCGGAAGAAATGCGATGCGCGCAGTGCGCAGCCGCAGTGTGGAGCGATGGGCGGGCGAATCGAACTGCCGGGCGGCAGCCCACGAGCCGCCGCCCGACCAGACTTCAAGCGAACTTCAATGGCCGCTCAATGATGCGGCGCCTTGCCGTTCGGCACCACATTGTGCGGCTTGTGCTGCTCTTCGCCGAGTCCCGGGAAGAACGCGTTCCAGGCGGCGCGCACACCCTGCGCCGCGGTGGCCTCGGCGCTGACCGACTCGGCCGCGCCGTCCGCGGCTTTCGACGGATCGGCGGATAGGCCGCGCCAATGCGTGAACACGAGCAACGGCTTTTCGGTCCATACGCCATCGCCAAATTTCGCAAACGCCGTGTCCCCGCTCGCCAACTGCACCTCGTACCAGCCTTCGCGTACGGGCGTATGGATGGCCAGCTCAAACCACGGGGTCGGTTCGATTTCCTTCATATCGTCTCCGGTCGGATAAATCGTCATCGAAAACCACACTCAATGCATTGTTCGTGCCCATCGCCGGCGCCACACCTGCGACGCGGCGGGCCGAGCAACCACGGCACATGCGGGCAGACCCAGCCAGACCCAGCACTTCGGAGCGGAGTCGCCGCGCATACGACACGATAGCGCGACATGGTCCGGGCGGACAAACGTAAAACTTACATATCCTGCGTGGCCGGCGTACGACGTTGCGGGGTGGGCTTTTTGCGGGACCGGGCGGGTTTTCCAGCGGGTTTCCCGGCGGATTTTGCCGCGCGCTTCGCAGCCGGTCGCGCCTCGCTCTGCATCTCACGCACCAGCTCCGCCAGCGCTTTCACCGCCGGCCCCAAGCGCTCCGCCTCCGTATTGCCATACCCGATCACGAGCCCGTTGGTCTGCTCCGACGCCCCGATCGCGAACCCCGACAGCGCGCGCGGACCGAGCCCCAACGCCTGCGCCCGCGCCGTCAGCGCGCGATCGTCGAGCGACGCGGGCAGCCGCAGCGTCAGATGCATCCCGCAATCGCCGCCAAGAATCGTCGCCGCCGGAAAATGCTCGGCCAGCGCGTCGCGCAGCGCCTGCTGGCGCTCGCGGTACAGCCGCCGCATCCGCCCGAGATGCCGCCCGAATTCGCCGCTTTCGAGGAAATGCGCAAGCGCCAGTTGCTCCAGCCGGTGCCCGCCGCGCAGCATCTCTTGCAGCGCAACAGCGGCATGCGCGGCGATCGCCCGAGGCAGCACGACGAAGCCGATGCGCAGCGCCGGAAACATCGTCTTGCTGAACGAGCCGACGTACAGCACGGGCGCCTCGTCGACGAGGCCCTGCATGCTCGCGATCGGCTCGCCGGTGTGGCGCACCTCGCCGTCGTAATCGTCCTCGATCAGCCACGCGCCGCAACGCCGCGCCTCTGCAATCAGTTCGAGCCGCCGCGCCACCGACAACACCGCGCCGGTCGGATACTGATGCGCGGGCGACGTGTAGATCAGCTTCGGCGGATGCGTGCGCCACGCGTCGGCCGGCACGGCCATGCCTTCGGCATCGACGGGAATCGGCAGCAAGCGCAAATCGCCCGCGTTGAAAGCGGCCTTCGCGCCGCGGTAGCCGGGGTCCTCGGTCCATGCGATATCGCCGGGATTGGTCAGTAGCCGCACGCACAGGTTCAGCGCCTCCTGCGCGCCCTCGGTGATCACGACCTGCGAGCCGTCGCAGCGCACGCCGCGCGCCATCCGCAGATGCGCGGCGATCGCGTCGCGCAACGCCGCTTCGCCGGCCGGCGTGCCGTAGCCGAGCGCGTGCGGTAAGGCGCGCTCCATCGCACGTTCGAGCGCGCGCCGCCACGCGGCCAGCGGGAAGCGGTCGAGCGCGGGCGTGCCGGGGGTCAGCGCATAGCTGTTGTCGGCGTGCTTGTGCGTCGCCGCGAACTGCTCGACGCGCGTCGCGTACACGACCTCCGGCGCGGCCGGCGCCGTCGCCCGCTCGCCGCGCGCGGCGGGGCTCGACAGCGGACTCACGCGCGTGCCCTGACGATCAGCGATGACGTAGCCGACCGCGGCGAGATGTTCGTAAGCGATCACGACGGTGTTGCGCGACACGCCCATTTCGGCGGCGAGCAGCCGCGACGACGGCAGCAACGACCCGGCCGGCAGACGGCCAGCGTGAATCGCCTGCTGCAGACGTTCGATCAGCTGCTTTTGCAGCGGCGCGGGCCGAGTGGCCCCGCTGGCGCCGCTCGCGGCGGAAACGTCGTTCGCATGGACGAGCGGTCCGATAATTTCGATCATGGCGGCTGGACCTATCGAATAAGCGTGTCGTGGATCTTTTGAACATACCACGTTTGCCGTATCGTTCCTGCATCGACGACCAGGAGAAAGGACATGGAACCCACACGTAACGCCTACGGCCAGCCGATCGGCGCGCCCATGCCCGGCTGGCACGGCGCGCAGCCGCCGGGCCGCGAGCCGCTGAGCGGCCGCTATTGCCGGCTCGAAGCCGTCGACGTCGAGCGCCACGCGGCCGACCTGTTCGACGCGTACCGCTCGGCCACCGACGGCCGCGACTGGACCTATCTGACGGTCGGCCCGTTCGTCAGCCTCGCGGCCTATCGCGAGCACCTGACGCGAATGGCGGCATCGAAAGATCCGCTGCACTACGCGGTGATCGACCTCGCGACGGGCAAGCCCGTCGGCACGCTGTCGCTGATGCGGATCGATCCGGCCAACGGCGTGATCGAAGTCGGCCACGTCACGTACTCGCCGCGGCTCAAGCGCACGCGCATCGCAACTGATGCCATGTACCTGCTGCTCGGCGAAGTGTTCGACAAGCTCGGTTACCGCCGTTTCGAATGGAAATGCGATTCGCTGAACGAGCCGTCGCGGAAGGCTGCGCTGCGCTACGGGTTCACGTTCGAGGGGATCTTCCGGCAGGCGATCGTCTATCGCGAGCGCAATCGCGACACGGCGTGGTTTTCGATCATCGACAGCGAATGGCCGGCATTGCGTTCGTGTTATCAGCGGTGGCTGGACGCGGGCAATTTCGATGCGCAAGGGCAGCAGGTCGAGCGGCTTGCCGATCTGATCGCGCAGCGGCGAGCGGCGGACGAGGCCCGGTAAAACCAGGCGATCGCATCGGCGCGCCGCCGATTCCCCGCACGCGGCGCGCTTGCGCCAGCCTTTCGCTGCGCGCCGCCAACCCCGGCAACGCGCGCAACTTCGCCCTACACTGGCTCCATACGTTCGTGCGCCGCTGCCGAAGCGCGATTGTCACAGCGCACCAGCATGTGCCGCGCGTGCCTCCGTCCATGCCGTTACAGCCGAGCCGATGAAATCCCGTCTGCGCTACCTGAGCGCATTGCTCGTCAATCTCGCGCTGCCCTTGCTTGTCTACCGGCTCGCGTTTCCGCACTGGGGGCAGACGGGCGCGCTCGCCGCGTCGGCGTTGCCGCTGATCGCATGGATGACGGTGGATCTGCTGCGTTACCGGCATTTCGACGCGCTGAGCGCACTCGTGCTCGCTGGCGTGCTGCCAGCGCTCGTCACGAGCCTCGTGTTCGGCGACGCGCGTCTGCTGTTGATCGAAGATCCTATGGTGTCGGGCTTTATCGGCATCACGTTTCTCGCGTCGCTCACGCTGCGCAAGCCGATGGTGTTCTATCTGGCGCGCTCGACGATGTCGCGCGAAGATCATCGCAGCGTGGAAGTGTTCGAGCGACATTGGCGCGATCGTCCGATGCTCGCCAGCTATATTCGCTTGATGACACTCGTGTGGGGGATCGGCATGATCGGCGAGAACATCGTGCGAAGCGCGATCGTGCTGCATTGGCCGAACGACCCGCGCTCGGCGCTTGCATCCACTGCGCTGCGTTATGGTGTGTACGTGTCGCTGACGCTGTGGACGATCCTGATTCGCCGGCGTATCAAGAGGGACGCGCAGCGCTATCCGGGGGATGAGGCGGCGGCGGAGAGTTCGGCGGCTGGTGCGTGAATGACCGCGCCGGCGGTCCGTTCATGCCAACTCCTGGAACCTGGCCAAACAAGGATTCCGGTTCGCCGGCCACCAGGCGAGCACCGCCGCAGACAGCGCGGAGCTCCAGCCGTTATCACCGCCCTCCTACGTGATCTCGTATCCGCCTTCGGCGGTTAGCGAACGCGAGGCCAAACGCGGCTCGCGCCGTGCGTGGTAAATTCCAGCGTCGGCAAGACAACTCCAAGAACGTTCGGGTGCCCTGAACATCTTCGTCCGGTCCACCCGCCCCTGGCGTACAAGGTAGATCGATGATCGACGTGAGTCAGCGTATTGTCTGGCGGCGCCTCTACGTTGCGCTGTGCAGTTGCATCGCGCTGGCCGGCTGCATGGTCGGCCCCGACTACCACGCGCCGCCCGCGCCGGCCACGAACACTTTCACCCCCACGCCACTGCCCGACCAGACCGCCTCCGCGCCCGGCCCCGCCGGCCTGCCGCAGCGTTTCGCGCCGGAGCAGGACATTCCCGCCGCGTGGTGGACGCTGTTTCATTGCGAGCCGCTCGACGCGCTGATCCGCGAGGCCATCGCCAATAGTCCGAACATGACCGCGGCCCAGGCCGCGTTGCGCCAGGCCCGCGAAAACTACATCGCGCAGGCGGGGGGCACCTTGCTGCCGAGCGTCGACGCGCAACTCAACGCCACGCGCGAAAAGATCAACGGCATCGCGTTCGGTCAGCCCGGCCTCGTCGAAGAATTCAATCTCTACAACGCGTCGGTCAACGTCTCGTACAAGCTCGACGTGTTCGGCGGCGCGCGGCGCGAACTCGAAGCGCTGCATGCGCAAATCGACTATCAGCGCTTCCAGCTGCAGGCCGCCTATCTGACGATATCGGCCAACATCGTGACCGCGGCGGTCAAGGAAGCGTCGGTGCGCGCACAGATCGACGCGACCGAGCGGATCGCCACCGAGGAAGAGCAGCAGCTGAACGTGCTCGACCAGCAACTCTCACTCGGCGGCGTGAGCCGCGCGGCCGTACTCGCGCAGGAAACGCTGCTCGCGCAGACCCGCGCGACGCTGCCGCCGCTCTATCAGCAACTCGACCAGGCGCGCCACCAGCTTGCGGTGCTCGCCGGCAAACTGCCGAGCGACACGGGCGTGCCCGAATTCACACTCGACATGTTCTCGCTGCCCGACACGCTGCCCGTGAGCCTGCCGTCGTCGCTGGTGCGCCAGCGCCCCGACATCCTCGCCGCCGACGCCACGCTGCATCAGGCGAGCGCGCAGGTCGGCGTCGCGACCGCGGCGATGTATCCGCAGATCACGTTGTCCGCGAGCTACGGCGCCGAGGCGCTGACGCCCGCGCAAGTGCTCAGGGCGGGCAGCACGATCTGGAGCATCGGCGCGGGCTTGCTGCAACCGGTCTTTCACGGTGGCCAGCTGAGCGCGCAGAAGCGCGCGGCCGAGGCCGCCTACGAGCAGGCCGGCGCGCAATACCGCGAGACGGTGCTGCTTGCGTTCCAGAACGTCGCGGACACGCTGCGTGCGCTCGAACACGATGCGACCGGCCTCAAGGCGCAGACCGACGCGTCGCGCGCCGCGAGCGATTCGCTCGAACTGACGCGCGGGCAGTATCGCGTCGGCGGCGTGAGCTACCTCGCGCTGCTCGACGCGCAACGCCAGTATCAGCAGACAGTGGTGAGTCTCGCGCAGGCGCAGGCCGCGCGTTACGCCGACACGGCCGCGCTGTTCCAGGCGCTCGGCGGCGGCTGGTGGAATGGCGCGGCGCCCGAGTCGGCCGCCGCGCCCGCCGCCGCAACGCCACATTGACCGTGCCCTGACACAACCCTCAGCCCTCGCCCCAAGCCGAGCAAGGACATCACGATGGCCGAAAGAAAACCGATGACGAAGCGCATGGTGATCATGTTGATCTGCGTCGGCCTGCTGCTCGCTGGGCTGGTCGGCTTCAACCTGTTCCGCGCGCACATGTTCGCGAAGTTCATGGCGGCCAACACCACGCCGCCCGCGACGGTGTCGGCGGTGGTGGTCCACTATCAGTCGTGGCAGCCGCAGCTCGCGGCGGTCGGCAGCCTGCGCGCGGTGCGCGGCGTCGACGTGACGACCGAAGTCGCCGGCCTCGTGCGCCAGGTCGCGTTCGTGTCGGGGCAGGAAGCGAAAGCCGGGCAGATCCTCGTGCGACTCAATGACGACAGCGACGTCGCGCTGCTGCAATCGCTGCAGGCCGCGGCCGACCTCGCGCAGACGGTCTACGAGCGCGACCGCGCGCAGTACGACATCAAGGCGATCGCGAAAGCGCAGCTCGACGCCGACGCGGCGGACCTCAAGGGCAAGAAGGCGCAGGTCGCGCAGCAGCAGGCGCTCGTCGACAAGAAGACGATTCGCGCGCCGTTTGCGGGGCGCCTCGGCATCACGACGATCAATCCGGGGCAATACCTGAATCCGGGCGATACGATCGTCACGCTGCAAGCCATCGATCCGATCTACGCCGACTTCTCGGTACCGCAACAGCAGCTCGGCCAGCTCGCGATCGGCGCGACCGTCAGCGTAGATACCAACGCGTACAGCGGACGAAGCTTCACCGGCAAGATCCAGTCGATGAGCCCCAAAGTCGACAGCGCGACGCGCAACGTGCAGATCGAGGCGAGCGTCGACAATCGCGAGCGCAAGCTGCTGCCCGGCATGTACGCGAACGTGAAGATCGACTCGGGCGCCGAGGAGCGCCACTTAACGCTGCCGCAAACGGCGATCACCTACAACCCGTATGGCGCGACCGTGTTCATCGTGAAGCCCGGCACGCAGCCCAACGCGCAGGGCAAGACGCTGCCCGTCGCGCAGCAGGTGTTCGTGACGCCGGGCCCGACGCGCGGCGACCAGGTGGCAATTCTGAAGGGCGTCGACGACGGCACGCAGGTCGTGACGAGCGGCCAGCTCAAGCTGAAGAATGGCACGCCGCTGATCATCGACAACCGCGTCCAGCCGTCGGACAGTCCGAATCCGACGCCGCAGGAACAATAAGCGAGGCCGCCCGGTCATGTTCACGGACATCTTCATCCGCCGGCCGGTACTCGCTTCGGTCGTGAGCCTGCTGATCCTCGTGCTCGGGCTGCGCGCGCTCGCGGTGCTGAAGGTCAGCCAGTATCCGCAGACCGAGAACGCGGTCGTCACGATCACGACGGCCTACTATGGCGCGAACCCGGACACCATCGCCGGCTTCATTACCCAGCCGCTCGAAGCGGCGATCGCGCAGGCGCAGGGCATCGACTATATGTCGTCGACGAGCATCACGGGCGTGTCGACTATCGTCGCGACGCTGCGTTTGAATTACGACGCGAACCGCGCGCTGACCGAGATCAACACGCAGATCGGCTCGGTGCGCAACCAGTTGCCGCCGCAGGCGCAGCAGCCGGTGCTGACGGTTCAGACCGGGCAGACCACCGACGCGATGTACATGGGCTTCTACAGCAGCGTGCTGCCGAGCAACAACGTCACCGACTACCTGTTGCGCGTGGTCAAGCCGAAGCTCGACTCGATCCAGGGCGTGCAGACCGCCGAAGTGCTCGGCGGCCGGCAGTTCGCGATGCGCGCGTGGCTGGATTCGGCGCGGCTCGCCGCGCACGGCGTCAGCGCGAGCGACGTGTTCACCGCGCTCGGCAACAACAACTATCTCGCGACGCTCGGCACGACGAAGGGGCAGATGGTCAGCGTCGACCTCGAAGCGGGCACGGACCTGCATACCGTCGACGATTTCAAGCAACTCGTCGTCAAGCAGAAGAGCGGCTCGATCGTGCGCCTGGAGGATGTCGCGAACGTCGTGCTCGGCGCCGACAGCTACGACTTCAACGTCGCGTTCAGCGGCAAGCGCTCCGTGTTCATCGGTATCAAGGTCGCGCCGGACGCGAACATTCTCGATGTGGCCAAGCGGGTGAAAACCGTGTTCCCCGATCTGCAGAGGCAGTTCCCGACCGGTATGACGGGCGACATCGTGTATGACGCGACCGACTTCGTGAACACCGCGATCAGGGAAGTGATCAAGACGCTCGTCGAAGCGCTCGTGATCGTCACCATCGTGATCTTCCTGTTTCTCGGCAGTTTCCGCGCGGTGATCGTGCCGTTGATCGCGATGCCGCTGTCGCTGATCGGCACGTTCTTCGTGATGCAGGCGCTCGGCTATTCGATCAATCTGCTGACGCTGCTCGCGCTCGTGCTCGCGATCGGGCTCGTCGTGGACGACGCGATCATCGTCGTCGAGAACGTCGATCGGCATATGAAGCACGAAGGCAAGACGCCGTTCGACGCGGCGCTGATCGCCGCGCGCGAACTCGGCGGCCCGATCGTCGCGATGACCGTCGTGCTGATCGCCGTGTATGCGCCGATCGGCTTCCAGGGCGGGCTGACGGGCGCGCTCTTCACCGAATTCGCGTTCACGCTCGCGGGTGCGGTGACGGTATCGGGCGTAATTGCGCTCACGTTGTCGCCGATGATGTGTTCGCGCTTCTTTCGCGCCGAGCAGGAATCGGGGCGTTTCGCGCGTTTCGTCGACCGTCAGTTCGAGCGCGTGCATCGCGGCTATGGCCGGCTGTTGCATGCGACGCTCGATACCTGGCCCGTGTTCGTGGTGATGGGCGCGCTGCTGCTGTGCGGCACCGTGTATCTGTTCATGACCTCCAAGTCGGAACTCGCGCCGCAGGAAGATCAGGGCGTCGTGCTGTCGCAGATCATCGGGCCGCCGAACGCGACGATCCAGCAGATGCAGACCTATGCGGACCAGGTGTTCGATGCCTCGAAATCGCTGCCCGAGTACTCGCAGATGTTCCAGCTGACGGGTTCGCCGACCATCAATCAGGGCATTGGCGGGGTGCTGTTCAAGACCTGGGATCAGCGCGGCAAAAACGCGACCGTACTGCAGGAGGAATTGCAGCAGAAGTGGAATCAGATCGCGGGCGCACGCGTCGCAGCGTTCCAGTTTCCCCCGCTGCCGGGCTCGCAGGGCTTGCCGGTGCAGTTCGTAATCAGCACGACCGAGCCGTTCCAAAACCTCAACGAGGTATCGCAAGCGGTGCTCGAAAAAGCGCGCGCGAGCGGCATGTTCTTCTTCGTCGATACCGACCTGAAAATCGACAAGCCGGAAGCGGTGCTCGTCGTCGATCGCGACAAGGTGGCCTCGCTCGGGCTATCGCAAAGCGACGTCGGACAGGCACTCGGTTCGGCGCTGGGCGGCGGCTACGTCAACTATTTCTCGATCGCGGGGCGTTCGTACAAGGTGATTCCGCAGGTGCTGCAGACCGATCGGCTCAATCCGTCGCAGGTGCTCGACTACTATCTGCGCACGCCGGACGGCAGCGTGATTCCGGCCTCGACGGTCGCGCATATCAAGCACAGCGTCGTGCCCGAATCGATCAATCACTTCCAGCAGTTGAACTCGGCGACGATCTCCGGCGTGATCGTGCCGGGCGTGTCGCAAGGCCAGGTGCTCGATTTTCTGCGCAAGGCGACCGCACAGGTCGCGCCGGCCGGATATTCGGCCGATTACTCGGGAGCGTCGCGCCAGTTCGTGCAGGAGTCGGGTGGCTTCGTCATTACGCTGCTGCTTGCGACGATCATCGTGTTCCTCGCGCTCGCGGCGCAATTCGAGAGCTTCCGCGATCCGATCGTGATCCTGATCTCGGTACCGATGGCGCTGTTCGGCGCGCTGATCTTCATCAACATCGGCCTGACTACGCTGAACATCTACACGCAGGTCGGTCTCGTCACGCTGATGGGACTCGTCAGCAAGCACGGCATTCTGATCGTGCAGTTCGCCAACGAATTGCAGCGCGCGGGCCGCGGCAAGCGCGAAGCGGTCGAGGAAGCCGCCGGCGTGCGGCTGCGTCCGATCCTGATGACGACCGCCGCGATGGTGCTCGGCGTGGTGCCGCTCGTGATCGCGTCGGGCGCGGGCGCGGCGGGCCGCAACGCGATGGGGCTCGTGATTTTCACGGGGATGTCGATCGGCACGCTGTTCACGTTGTTCGTCGTGCCGGCGATGTACATGTTTCTGGCCGCCGATCATCAGCGGCATGCTCAGGCGCCGAAAGCCGGCGAGGCGGGTCAGGCGGGTTAGGGCCTGGGTGTTCGCGTACCCGCTGCGCGTTCGTCACCTAGACTACGGAGCATTCGCTGCGCAACGCGGCGCAAGACCAACCGGAGCCACGCACGATGAAAGCGATCCAGTTCAAATCTTTCGGCAACCCCGAAGTGCTCGAATACGTCGATCTGCCGACGCCGCAGGCCGACGCGGAGCATGCGGTCGTGCGGGTCATGGCGGCCTCGGTCAATCCGAGCGACGTGAAGAACGTGGCCGGCCGTTTCGAACATACGGTGCTGCCGCGCATACCGGGGCGCGACTTCAGCGGCGTGGTGGTGGATGGCCCGGCCGCGTGGCGTGACGCCGAAGTGTGGGGCACCGGCGGCGACATCGGCTTCACGCGCGACGGCACGCACGCCGAGAACCTCGGCATTCCGGTCGCGGCGCTGTCACGCAAGCCCGTTGCGTTGAGCCATGTCGAGGCGGCGGCAATCGGCGTGAACTTCGTGGTCGCGTGGCTCGGCACCGTCGAATACGCAAGCTTGCAGGCCGGCGAGACTGTCGCGGTGCTTGGCGCGGGCGGCGGTGTCGGCGGCGCGGTCGCGCAGATCGCGAAGGCACGCGGCGCGCGCGTGATCGCCGTCGACCGCCGGCCGCTCGATCCGGCCACGCCCGCGGGCCGCCTGATCGACGCCTACGTGCCGTTCGACGAACACGCGGCCGAACGTGTGCGCGAGCTGACCGGCGGCGCGGGCGCGGAAGTCGTCTACGACACGGTAGGCGGTGTCGCGTTCGAGACCGCGCTGAGTCTCGCGAAGCGGCGCGGCCGCGTGCTCGAAATCAGCGCGACCGGCAAGCGCCGGGTCGAGTTCGATCTGATCGATTTCTATCACAACGAGACGCAATTGCTCGGTGTCGACAGCGCGAAGCTCGGCGTCGCGCAATCAGCGCCGCTGATGACGTCGCTCGTCGAGGGCTTCGACAGCGGCAAGCTGAGCGGCCCGGCGATCGCACAGGAATTTCCGCTCGCCCGCGCGCGCGAAGCCTACGACGCGGTCGCCGCCGGCACGCGCGGGCGCGTCGTGATCCTTATGCAATAACCAACCTCCGACACAGGTCTGCGCAACCCGCTGGCGGCGACACTGCATTGAAGCCGCGGCCTCAGGCCGCCCGCAACACGCTAAGATTGAGGCCGCCGGGCGCCCGCGCCGCCCGGCGAGAACGACAAAAGCATTGCCTCGGAGAATCTGATGTCTGATGAATATGAAGTGCACGGTCCGCACGACCACGCCGTCGAACACGCCGGCCACGCCGGGCATCACGACGCCGATCCGTTCGCGAGCCGGATGGCCGTGATGACCGCGATCCTCGCGACGATCGGCGCGCTGTGTGCGTACCAGAGCGGCAACGCCGAAAACCTCGCGCTGTTCTTCAAGAACGAAGCCGCGATCAAGAAGACCGAAGCGTCGAACCAGTGGAGCTACTACCAGGCGAAGGGCGAGAAGGAGAACCTCGCCGAACTCGGCGCGGCGCTGTCGGCGCCCAATACCGACGCGCACGCGAAATTCGTCGCCGACGTCGAGAAATACAAGCAGCAGAAGGAGCCGATCCGCGCGAACGCCGAAGCGATCGAAAAACAGGTCGTCGCCGCCGACACGCGCAGCGAAACGCTGCTGCACGGCCATCATCGCTGGGCTCAGGCGACGCTGCTGATTCAGGTCGCGATTGCGCTGTGCGCGATCACGCTGCTCACGCGCAAGAACTGGCTGCGCAATGTGTCGTACCTCGTCGCGGGAGCAGGCGTCCTGACCGCAGGCGCGGCGTTTTTCGGGCTATGAGCGAGGTACATCGCTTGCCTTCTTCGAGCCGGAGCTTTTCAACAGGGAGTGTGTCGTGATCGATGGGTCCGCCGTGGTCGGCGTGTTTTCCGTGTATATCGCGGGCGTCGTGAGTCCGGGCCCGAACTTCGTCGCGGTCGCGCATAAGGCCGCTTCGGCGACGCGCATCGAAGCGCTCGCGATGGTCGCCGGCATCGTGCTCGTCAATCTGTTCTGGGCAAGTTGCGCGATTCTCGGCGTCGGCATCGTGTTCGCGGCGTTCCCGTGGCTCGCGCTCGTGGTCAGGATCGTGGGCGCCTGTTATCTGCTGTGGTTCGGCGGGCGGCTGATCTTCAATGCGTCGGCGGCAAGGCAGGCGGTGCTCGTCAAAGCACCGGCGGGTGGCTTCAGGCAGGCGTTCGCGCAGGGTTTCGCGACCAACATCGCGAATCCGAAGTCGATGGCGTTTTTTGCCGCGGTGTTTTCGTCGGCCGCACCCGCGCATGTGAGCACCGGCACGTTTGCCGCAATGCTCGGCATGGTGTTCGTCGTCGCGAGCAGCTGGTACGGGTTCGTCGCGCTGGCGTTGTCGCATGCGCGGATCGCGTCGGTGTATCGGCGCGGCAAGATGTGGGTCGATCGCGTGTGCGGCGGGTTGATCGTTGCGTTGGGAGTGCGGCAGCTGATTCGTTGAGGCGGCACTCGGAGGTGCCCAAAACTCAATGCGCAAGCCCGCGCGCACGCTCCAGCAACAGCTCGCGCTCGCGCGTATTGCGCGTCATCGCCGCGGCGCGCTCGAACTCATCGCGCGCTTCGTCGATGCGTCCGAGCTTGACCAGCAGATCGCCGCGCACGCTCGGCAGCCAGTGATAATTCTCGAGCGCCGAACCAGCCGCGAGCGCATCGACGATCTCGAGTCCGGCCGCCGGCCCGAACGCCATCCCCACCGCGACCGCGCGATTCAACTCCACGACCGGCGATGGCGCGACCTGCGCCAAAGCATCGTAGAGCGCGACGATCTGCGCCCAGTCGGTGTCCTCGGCGCGGCGTGCCCGCGCATGACACGCGGCGAGCGCCGCCTGCAACGCATACGGCCCGCTTGCGCCGCCGAGTGCATGCGCGCTGTCCAACGCCGCGAGGCCGCGGCGAATCAGCAGCGGGTCCCAGCGGCTGCGATCCTGATCGAGCAACAGCACCGGCCGCCCCTGCGCATCGGTGCGCGCATGCGTGCGCGACGCCTGGATCTCCATTAGCGCAACCAGACCGTGGACCTCGCTTTCGTCGGCGACGAGTCCGCTCAACACGCGCCCGAGCCGCAGCGCCTCCTCGCATAGCGCCGGGCGCATCCAGTCGTCGCCGGCAGTAGCCGAATACCCTTCGTTGAAAATCAGGTAGATCACCTGCAGCACCGACGCGAGCCTCGCCGCGCGCGCGTCCGCCTGCGGCACCTCGAACGGCACGCGCGCCGCCGACAGCGTGCGCTTCGCGCGCACGATCCGCTGCGCGATGGTCGGCTCCGGCACGAGAAACGCGCGCGCGATTTCGTCGGTGGTGAGGCCGCCGAGCAGGCGCAGCGTCAGCGCGACGCGCGCATCGGTCGACAGCACCGGATGGCACGCGGTGAAGATGAGCCGCAGCAAATCGTCGCCGATGTCGTCGGCGCGCGCGGCATCGAGCGCATCGACGAAATCGGGCACCACGTGCGCCTCGATCGCGTCGAGATCGTGGCCGAGCTCCTCGCGCTTGCGCGCATGCAGCGCTTCCTGGCGCAAGCGATCGAGCGCGCGGTTTTTCGCGGCCGTCATCAGCCAGGCTCCGGGGTTGTCGGGCACGCCCGCGTTCGGCCAATGCTCGAGCGCGGCCACCAGCGCGTCCTGCGCGAGTTCCTCGGCGAGCCCCACGTCCCGCACGATCCGCGCGACGTGAGCGATGACCTTCGCGGATTCGATCCGCCAGACAGCGTCGATCGCACGATGGGTGGCCTGTATCGTCACGGCGTCAGCCTTCACCTCAGCGGTGATCTTCTTCGAGCTTGCGAAAGCGCTCGACTTCCGGTCCCGGCTCGAAGTCGTCGATCTCGAACAGCTGCCGCACTTCGATTTCGCCATCGGCGTGCTCACCGAACGGGGCCGGGAAACGCCGCGCCCATTCCATCGCCTCGTCGCGCGAGCGCACCTGGATCAACGTGTAGCCAGCAATCAGCTCTTTGGTCTCCGCGAACGGCCCGTCCACGACGCTCCGTTTGCCGCCGCTATAGCGCACGCGCCAGCCTTTCGAGCTCGGCTGCAGGCCGGTTGCGTCGAGCAGGACGCCGGCCTTCGAGAGTTCTTCGTGGTAGGCGCCCATCGCGGCGATCAGCGACGGTTCGGGCATCTCGCCGGCTTCGCTCGCGGCCGTGGCTTTTACGATGATCATGAATCGCATGTCGTTGCTCCTTGTTGTTAGTGGTTCGTGGTGAGTGGATTCGCGTGAATCGCTTGGAGAGGCCACGCCGGCTAGCCCCTTACTCACACGACGCGCGATGCAAGGTCAGATCGACACCCGCGGCGGTCCCGGCATCCCAGGGAAAACACGAAGCGGATGACGTGAGAGCCACCCGTGGCTAGATGAAGCACGGGCCGAGCTTGCGCACCTCGACCGTGCACCACGCCGCCGCCGGACAGGTTTGCGCGATCGCCACGGCCTCCTCGCGGCTGTCGCAGTTCAGCAGAAAGAAGCCGCCGATCATCTCCTTCGCCTCGGCGAACGGCCCGTCGACGAGCTTCGACTGGCCATTGCGGACCTGCACGCGCACGGCGTCCTTCTGCGAAGTCAGCGATTCGACCGCGAGCAGCTTGCCGCGCGCCTTCAGGTTCTCGGAGAACCGCACCATCTGGTCATAGAGGTCGCGACCGGCGGCTTCGCCGCGCTCCTCGCGTTGGTCCGTGGGTTCGACGATCAGCAGCATGTAGGACATGGGGTCTCCGACAGGGCTCGGTTGTATGCGCGGGTCGGCATCGCAACGACGTCAGCGACGCCCGGCCTCGGTGCCATAGCAGGTAGGCAGGCAGATAGGTGGCAATCAGGCGCAGCCAGTCTAGCAAGCGGGAATCTCAGCGGCAAACGCGCCCGGCGGGACTTCTACGGACACTCGTAACGAGCCACGCGGCGCGCATCAGCCGGCCGCGCGCGACACGTCGATGCCGCATTCAAGCATTCTCCGGAATCAATTTACGTCCGCGCCGAATGTGAAAAGCGCCCCTATAGGGGCGTTTTGCATGTTGCGGGACGCTCAAACTGGCGCTTCCGCCAGCGCTCTCAGCCGCGCGGAGCGCATCAGACCTTCGATCATTTTCGCTTCCGCGCTCGCCAGCTCGCTCAGCGACGCGGCCGACAGTTGTCCGTCGAAGATCGCGAGCGCCGTGCACAGACGTGCGTAGTCGTCGTCTTCGAGCGACCAGCGGCCGGTCCTGCGCTCGCGCATGTCGAGCCGCACCATCGCCGCATGCGCGCTTTCGATGTCCGCGAGCGCGTCGGCGCCCAGTCCGGCGCGGGTCAGTTCCTGCGACACCAGCAGATGCCGGCTCAGCGTCGTGTGCAGCATGCGTGCGCCGTGGCCGCGGCGAAAGGCATCGAGCGCGGCGTAGGCCTGCAACAGCATGGTCTGAGTGACCGGCGCGTGCGCGGTGCGGCTCTGCGTGAGGGAACGCAACAAGGGGGACATGGCCGTGCGGCCGGGCTTGCGAACTCGCGATTTGCTAGACATCGATTCAACCTCCTTCTTTCGGCAGCGCGCCCGGACTTCGGCACGCGACGGCGGCAAACGCCGCGCTCGAACGTCCGACGCATTTCGCGCCCGACAGTTCACGCTCTGCGACGTGCCGGTTCTTCGACGTATCGAAGAACACACTGTCCCCATATCGGTTCGAAGCCGCCGGAAACAAGCAGCGCGTTTCGTTGCGACGAAAAAAAGCCCTGTTCCGCGAGGGAACAGGGCTGACAGGATGGAACAGTCGAGCAGGCGCGTGGAGTGCCTGCAAACCTATAACCACCTAACCTGCAAAGCTATTGCTTACGTGTACTGCAACGGCAATTTCTACCGCTCGACAGCAAGTTTCGAACTATCGATTCAATTCACTTCCAAATACCACTGCATGTGGGCCGGTCCTCGTTATTTCCTACTGCTGGCCGCTACCCCTTTTGCTTCGCGCGCGTGTTCGATGCATTGCGCGCTTCATATTGCGTCAACTGCGAACTGCGAACTGCGGACTACTTCATCAACGGTACGGTTCAAATCCGACACGAGGGGAAGTCGCATCGATGGAGTTCGGTGATTTGTCGCTCCATGGAAAAGAGTGTAGGCGCGCACCCGCGAATGCAATTGCGCGAAGCGAGGGACATTGGCGGCTTAATTTGGCGAATCGATGTAACAACGGGCTTTTCGGCCCGCCGCGCCACGCACGTCAACCGCGTGTAGAGAAATCGTCGATCGTCAGCAAGACCTTCTCACCGGGACGCGCGAGCATTTTTCGTTCGGCGATCGCGGTAATGCGTTGGCGCCCATCCGCGAACGTCTTCAGAATGCGCGCCTCACCCGCGCCGCGTTGCAGCCAGAAGTGCTGTTCGAGCGCCTCGCGCGTGACCGCGCATTCAAGGTCTCGTCCCCGCGACGAAAGCTGGAAAATCACCGCCCGTCCATCTGCCGAGACGCTGGGTACCGCCTCGATCATCGCCATAGCACACCTCGCAACGTTGATTACGACGTTCGCCGTATGACGCGAACGTCCCCGGAAAATCATCTGACGCTCGCAGCATCGCGAGGCCCGTTTTGTCTGTTCGTACAGGGGTGCGGATAGCGTGGCCGCGATGGAGCCAGACGTTAGAGCAAAGCGCATGCCACCCAACGCCGATAGCGACACAGGCACTCACGGGCACCGGCAACGATGACCGCATCGCAAAGTGGGAAGACCGCAACATAGCCGCGTGGTAATAAAAGCGCAGCGGACGCGACAATCGACGACAATTCTTACTCGCGCTTCGCATGATCATCGCGTGCCCGATCGCGCGCTACCACCTTGCCGACATGACCGCCCAACTGCCCGACCAACGATCCGGGTTGACCTTGCGCCCCGCGCAACCCGACGACGAACCCTTCCTGCTCGAACTGCGCAAGGCGACGATGACCGAACACCTGGCGCGCGCCGGCGAGCCGACCGACGAAAACGCCCATCGCGCGCGCCTGCGGCATCGCTACGACGCCGCGCAGTGTGATCTGCATCGACGGCGCGCCCGCGGGCCTGTTGAAGGCGCATCGCAACGACGACGAATGGTTCGTCGCGCAGTTGCAGATCGCGCCGGCGCTACAAGGCCGCGGTATCGGCGAGCAGGTGCTGCGCACGATCCTGCGCGCCGCCGCGGCCGAAGCGCTGCCGGTCAGCTTGCAGGTGCTCAAGGGCAATCCCGCCAAACGGCTGTACGATCGTCTTGGCTTCGCGATCGTCGGCGAGGATCAGACACAGTTTCACATGCGCGTTGCAGCGCGCGCGCCGGCGGAAAACGAAGCAGAATGAATGTCGGATAAAGACTGATACGGAACGAGCCTGGCAATGAACTCTGATATGAACTTTCGCGATGCTTCAGCAATACAAAGCTGGCACGCGCACATTTATTTCGACGCGGCGAGCCGCGACGCCGCGTGGGCGTTTCGCGAGCAGATCGACGCGCATTGGGGCGACAAACTGCAGATCGGGCGCTTCCATGAACGGCCGGTCGGCCCGCATCCGATGTGGTCGTATCAGCTCGCGTTCGCGCACCAACAGTTCGCCGACGTGGTCAGCTGGCTCACGCTCAATCACGGCGCGCTCGATGTCTTTCTGCATCCGAATACCGGCGACGCGCTGCGCGATCATCGCGACGCCGCCGTGTGGATCGGGCACTCGCACGAGCTCGTGTTAAAGGCGCTGCTGTAGCAGCCGAGAACGATGCGCCGGCGTGCTTACATATTCGTGTACGCGCTGCACCAGCCGCGCGACGCGACCTGTTTGGCGCCGAACAGCGTGCAGCCGCCGTACGCATCCGACGCCTTGCCCTGAAACAGCGAGCAGTTCGCGCACGATTGCCCGGCCGCGAAGTTCGGGAATTTTGCCTTGTCGACCTTCGACGCATCTTCGGTATAGCCGACCTTCTGCGCCTGCGGATCGCTCTCGCTCAGCGCATTGGGAACGGTCGCGGCGAACGCGACGCGAGACAGCGCGAGCGACGAGCCGACGCCCGCGCTGACCAGCAGGAAATGGCGGCGCGATGTTTTCATTTTCGTTTGCCTCTGGGTGGGGACTGAGGTCTGCGGTCAATCGAGAAAGCGCGTGAAGCGCTCGACCGGCTCGCGCTCGGGGCGCAGCGTATTGACCAGCGCGTTGGGGTCGGCGAAGCCGAGCGACATGCCGCACACGAACTGCTCGTTCTCGGGCAGGCCGAGATGTTCGGCAATCAGCCGATGAAACTGCATGAACGCGGCCTGCGGACAGGTGTCGAGGCCGCGTCCGCGCGCTGCGGTCATGATCGCCTGCAGGAACATGCCGTAGTCGAGCCAGCTGCCGCGCTCGAGGCTGCGATCGATCGTGAACAGCAGGCCGACGGGTGCGTCGAAGAAACGGAAGTTGCGCGAGTGCTGTTCGTGCATGCGCGCCCTGTCGCCCTTCTCGATGCCGAGCAGGCCGTACATATCCCAGCCGATCTTGCGGCGCCGGTCGATGTACGGCGACTGCCATTGGCGCGGGTAGTACGCGTACTCCTCCTGGCACAGCTGGTCGCGCTGCGGATCGTCGTAGGCCGCGAGCAGATCGCGCGACAGACGCGCGAGCGATTCGCCCGTCAGCACGTACACCTTCCACGGCTGCGTGTTGGTGCCGGACGGCGCGTAGCTGGCGGCTTCGAGAATGGCTTCGATGTCGGCGCGCTGCACCGGCGTCGGCAGAAAGGCGCGCACCGCGCGTCGCGTCGTCAGCGCGGTGTCGACGGGGTTCGCGGGAGAGGTCATCGGCGAATGGCGGCAGAGCCAGCGAAGTAGGTCAGCGACGATTCTAGCGCGTACCGCTCCAAGCCTGCCCGCCAGCGCGCAGGCTTCGTCCAGGGCGTTGCGCTGCGCCCTTACATCGTCCCCAACGCCACCGCCGCCGCAATCGAACCCGCCACGAGCACGAGCCCCACCGTCTTGCGCTTGTTCAACTCGGTCCACAACAGCACGCCCGTCAGCGACAGCAGGATCAGACTGCCCGCGAGCGTATCGATCAGCAGCACCCAGCCGATGCTCAAGCCCACGCCCTTATGCATGTTCGTCAGCATCGCGAGAAAGGTGTTCGCGCTGCGCTTGACCGTCACGGTGTTATTGCCCACCCAGTATTCGGCCGAGGTATTTTCTTTCGGCGACGCGAAATTCAGCTGCCAGTGCTCGGGCTGCACGACGCTGCGATCGCCCCATGCCACCGGATGCTCGGATTCCTTCTGCACACGCCCCGGATTGCCGGCGACCTTCAGCTCCTGCTTGAGCCACTTCGCGAGTTCGCGCGGGGTTTCCGGTGCCGGTTGCGGCAGCGGCACCTGCATCACCGAGACCTGCGGTTCGCCGGTCGACACACGCAGCGGACCGCCGCGATGGTTCAGGAAGAAGCCCGTCGTGCCGAACAGCAGACCGAGCGCCGCGCCCCACAATCCAACCCAGCCATGCACGTTGCGCAGCCACTTGATGAAAGTCGCGCGACGCGAGCGCTGCTGGCGCGCCTTCAGTTCATCGCCATCGAGCCGACGCGGTTCGTGCGCGCCATGTTGGCCGGCCGCCGGCGGTTGCATGTCGAGGGTGTCCGATTCGCTCACGTTTCACTCCAGGTACGCAGCAGATTGTGATAACAACCGACGAGGCTGCGTCGCGCAGCCTCGTCGGCATGGGTTGCATTGAGCCGTTGAATCGCGGTGTCCATGTCGAACAGCAGCGCGCGATGCGTGTCGCTGCGCACGAGACTCTGCACCCAGAAGAAGCTCGCCACGCGCGCGCCGCGCGTGACGGGCGTCACCTGATGCAGACTCGTCGCCGGATAAACGATCATGTCGCCGGCCGGCAGCTTTACCTGCTGCACGCCGTAGGTGTCTTCGATCACGAGTTCGCCGCCGTCGTATTCGTCGGGCGCGCTGAGAAACAGCGTCACCGACACGTCGGTGCGCAGCTTCACGCCGTTCGGCAGCACGCGCACCGCGCCGTCGACGTGGCTGCCGAACCGCATGCCGCCCTCGTAGCGGTTGAACAGCGGCGGATACACCTGGTTCGGCAGCACCGCGCTGATGAACAGCGGATTGCGCTCGATCGCCGCGACAATCACGTCGCCGAGTTCGCGCGCAATCGAAGAGTGCTCGGCGATCTGCTGATTGCGCTTGACCGGCGCGCCCTGATAGCCCGCGGTCGCGCGGCCATCGACCCACGCGTCGCCGGCTCGATCGAGCCGCTCGCGCACGAAGCGCAATTGCCCGGCGTCCAGTACCTTCGGAATGTGCAGCAGCATAGTGTGTCCTTCGAGTCGGCTTGCCATTTGCAAAGCGGCAAGCCTAACGGATGCGCCCAGTGCGTCGCAAAAGCGGCCATCAGAAGCGGTAATCGAACGTCGCGAGCAACGTACGGCCGATGCCCGGCACCGAACGGCCGCCGTCCGACGGAATCAACGCGTCGTAGTAGTACTTGTTGGTCAGGTTCAGCAGGTTCAGGCGCACGTCGTACTTCTTCGCGTGATAGGCCGCGGTCGCGTCCCAACGCGTGTAGCCCGGCACCTTCACGTAGTTCGTATTCGATGCATAACGCGACGACATATAGATCGGACCGCCGCCGATTTCCCAGTGCGGCGTGATCGCGTAGGTGGTCCAGAACGTCAGCGTGTTGCGCGGGGTGTTGGCCGGCGTGTGACCCTGCGTGCCGTCGGCCGCTTTCAGGATCTTCGCGTCCATGTACGTGTAGCCGCCGAAAATCTGCCACTTGTCGGTGATGTGCCCGGTCACGCTCGCCTGGAAGCCGTCGACGCGAATGTCGCCGGCCAGCTCGTATTCGGTCGGCGAGACCTGGGTGCGCGCGTTGTCCTTCTCCTCGCGGAACAATGCCGAGGTCAGCGAGATGTTGCCGCCGAACAGATCCCACTTGCCGCCGACTTCATACGACTTCGTCGATTCCGGTGCGAGGTTCTGCGTGAGGTTCGTGACCGTCAGGTTTTCGAGCGACGGGTTGAACGACGTGCCGTACGACACGTAGTACGACTGCCAGTCGGTCGGCTGATAGATGAGGCCCGTGCGCACGCTCGTGAAGTAGTTGATCTGGCTCGCGAAAGCCGGCGCGCTGACGGTGTTGTGGATCTCGGCCGAGAAGCGATCCCAGCGCAGACCGCCGATCAGCTTCCAGTGCGGCGTCAGCGTGATCGTGTCGTTCAGGTAGGCGGCGATTTCGTTCGCGCTCGAATCGGCGTAGTTGCCGACCGCCGTCGTCACGTTCGACGGCGTGCCGATGATCGGCGGATTGAGCATCGGCACGATCGGCAGGTTGTTGCGCGTATATGCCTGGTTCGTATAGCTGTCGTGGCCCACTTCGACACCGGCAATCACGTCGTGCCTGACCGGCCCGGTGTCGAATTTGTATTCGACCATCGTGTCGTTGTAGATCGCGTGATTCTGGATCACGCGGTCATGGCTCTGCAGCTTGATGAACAGGGCCGACGGCGGCAGCGTCGTGAAGTTGCCGTTGCTCAGCGCAGTGCTCGACGACAGCGGTCCGGTCAGCACCGCTTGCGGCGCGGTTTCGCGCGCGTCGGTCATCGAGTGCGAGATCTGCGTCTGGTTCGTCAGCGTCAGGTCGTCGGAGAACTTGTGCTTGATCGCCCCGGTGAGGATCTGCACGTTCTGGATCGTGCGGTCGCTGGTCAAACCGTAGAACGTGTTTTTCGGCACCGGCGACGGGCGGCCGTTCAGCGCCTGGATGCCGTAGTCGGGCATGTCGTTGTTGCGCTGGATCAGCGCCGACAGCGTGATCTCGGTAGGCGTGCCGATACCGAAGCGCAGCTCCGGCGCGACGCCGAAATCCTTGTTCTTCATCACGTCGCGCGTCGAGCCGAGGCTCTGGCCGAACGCGTTCAGGCGGATCGCCGAGGTGTCGGTGAGCTTGTGGTTCACGTCGACGGTGGAGCGGTAGCGGTCGTTGGTGCCGATCATGCCGGAGACTTCCGCCGAGTCCGTCAGGTTCGCCTTCTTGCTGACCTGATTGATCACGCCGCCCGTCGAGCCGCGGCCGAACAGCATCGACGACGGACCATATAGCACCTCCAGCGCTTCGAGATCGAACGTGTCGCGGTAGTACTGGTTGCGGTCGCGAAAGCCGTCCAGATAGATGTCGTTCTGCGCGGTGAAGCCGCGCAGGTTGATGTTGTTGCCGATCTGGCCGCCCTCGGCCGCGCCGATGGTCACGCCGGGTGCGTTGCGCAGCGCGTCCGTAAACGACGTCGCGCCCTGCGAAGCGAGCAGGTCGCGATTGATCACGGTGACGGTCTGCGGAATGTCGCGCAGCGCGGTCGGGGTCTTCGCACCGACGCTCGCGCGCTCGGCCTGGAAGTCCTGTTGAACGGTCTGAGCCTGCACGCCGATGGTCGGCAGCGTCTGCGCGGCGGCTGGTGCGTAGTTCTGTGCGTAGTTCTGTGCGTTGTTTTGTGCGTTGGTTTGTGCGTTCTGCGGCGCGCTGGAGGCGGCCGGTTGTGACGCGCTTTGCGCGAGCGCAGGCGTCGCATAAGGAACGGCAAAAGCGAGCGCCAGCGCTGTCGCCAGCGGCGTGTGATTGAGCATGGAAATCCCGTCAGAAATGCGCCTGGTCGAATTCGCCTCAATGAGGTCGAATTCCTGACGAAAGCGCAAATGGCTGGCTGCCGCTCTCCGTTGTGTGAGATGGAGATGACGGGATGGCTGGCTGGTTTAAATGAGAATCGCTATCATTTCATACGCACAAGAAGGCATCAATCGCGGGGTACATTACTTCGCGTAATCGATTTGTTTCTGTTTTTTACTTTTCGAAAGCAATACGTAAACGTAAGGGCGCTACTTACGCAGATTCATTACTGTTTGTAATTCTATGCTTGCAAAAGGCTTATCAATGACGCACTCGAGAGCCAATTCAACCTTACGCGATTTCTTTCATTTAAATAACATCCTATCGCGGCGGTCGTGCACATCGAATCGCGAGTCCGTTTATCCTTTTTACAACACCGCATACAACATGAAAGTCCCACCCTTCCGGCAAACGCTTTCGTCCCCTCTGGAGTCGACCTCATGCAATATCGCCAATTCGGCCGCACCGGCCTGACCGTTTCGCGCCTGTGTCTCGGCACCATGACTTTCGGCCTGCAAACCGAAGAAGCCGCATCGCACCGCATCCTCGACACGGCCGCGGACGCCGGCGTCAATTTCATCGATACCGCGAACGTCTACCCGCTCGGCGCCGGCGAAGACCTGTCCGGACGCACCGAGGAAATCGTCGGACGCTGGTTGAAGGGCAAGCGCGAGCGCTTCATCGTCGCGACCAAGGCGGTCGGCAAGATGGGGCCCGCCGCGTGGGATCAGGGCGCGTCGCGCAAACACCTGCTCGATGCGATCGATGCGTCCTTGCAGCGCCTCGGCACCGACTACGTCGACCTGTACCAGCTCCATTCCGACGACGCGAAAACCCCGCTCGACGAGACGCTCGAAGCACTCGATACGATCGTGCGCTCGGGCAAGGCGCGCTATATCGGCGTATCGAACTTTCTTGCGTACCGGCTCGCGCGAGCTTTGGGACGCGCGGACGTGCTGCGCGTCGCGCGCTTCGTGTCGGTCCAGCCGCGCTACAACCTGCTGTTTCGCCAGATCGAGCGCGAGCTGCTGCCGCTGGCCGCCGAGGAGCAGCTAGCCGTGATGCCGTATAACCCGCTCGCGGGCGGACTGCTGACGGGCAAGCATCGGCTCGATGCGACGCCCACCGAGGGGCGCTTCACTGAAAGCGTCGGCAAGGCTGGCGCGATGTATCAACAGCGCTACTGGCACGAGCGCGAATTCGACACGATCGAAAGACTGAAGGCGATCGCCGCGCCGACCGGCGAATCGTTGGCGAAGGTATCGCTTGCGTGGGTGCTCGCGAATCCGCTGATCACGTCGGCGATCATTGGTGCGAGTCGCGCCGAGCAGTTGAGCGATACGCTCTCGGCGGCCGAGTTCACGCTCGACGACGCAATCAAGACTCAGCTCGATGACGCGAGCGTGCAGTATCGATGGGGGGATGCGGCGCGCTAAGCGCCCTTCTGCAGATCAAGCGCGGCCCGGTGTTCGGCCGCGCGACTTCATCGTCCGTAGCGCAGCACGGTGCTCGTCGCGGCGAGCACGTGATCCTTGATCGCGGCGAGGAACGCATCGCGCGTCAAGCCGGCCGGCAATGCGTCGGGCGGCAGATCGAGCGCATAGACCTGCGCGACGTAGTGATGCGGCACATCGCCGACTGCCGGACACGGGCCGTAATAGCCGGGGCCGCCTGTGCGATTCGTGCCGGCGACGCTGCCCGCCGGCGCGGCTTCGCCCTCGGCGAGTCCGGTCGTACCCGGTGCGATGCCGTACACGATCCAGTGCACGACGCCGAGGCCTTTCGCGCCGTCGGGATCGAAGATCGTCACCGCGAAACTCTTTGCGCCGGCCGGCGCGTTATGCCATTGCAATGCGGGCGACACGTTGCCGCCGCCGCAGTTGTTCGCGCTCGCCGCGTGGCTCGCGTTGAGCGTGCCGCCATCGGCCAGTCCCGGTGACGACACTGCGAAGGACGGTGCCGCGTAGGCATGTGCGCTCGCGTAAGCGAGCAGCGCGCACGCGACAGCGGAGAGGAGGTGCCGCGCGATGTTCAGTTGAATGCGAGTCATTGAGAGTCTCTGGGTTTGGGAAGGTTACTGGGGGCCTTGGAAGGAGCGCGGCAGCGCTGAGAAGCCCATCAAGCAGCAACCGCCCACCCCCTCACTTCGGCTTAAACCGCCCCGTCTTCTCCGTCGCCTCCGGATACTGCCGCGTCTCGCGCACCGACAGCGGATGCCACAATTTCGCGCCGCCCTCGATCCCCGCGTCGTTCGATACGGTCGCCACGTTCGCCGGCAGCTTGAACTTGATGCGCGCCGCGTTGCCGCCGCCGATCCACAGCTTGTCGTAATTGACCAGTGACTCGAGAATGCCGATCACCTTCTCGACACGCCGGCTCCAACGCTTGTTGCCGACCTGCTCGCGCGCGGCCTCGCCGATGTATTCGTCGTACGCGACACCCTTCTTGCTGACCGGATGATGCGCGAGCTCCAGATGCGGCATCAGCTCGCCATCGCGAAACATCGCGGTGCCGGCGCCGGTGCCGAGCGTCAGCACGAATTCGAGGCCGTGGCCTTCGATTGCCGCGAAGCCCTGCATCTCGGCATCGTTGATCATTCGCACCGGCAAACCGCCCAGGCGCCGCGCGAGCGGATCCGCGAGCGCGATGTCGTGCCAGCCTTCGATGCCGAAATGCGGCGCGGTCAGAATGCGGTTATTACGCACGACACCCGGAAAGCCGATCGAGATACAAGCGGGCTGCACCTGCTCGATGAGCGGAGCCACGAGTTGCGCGAGCGCGTCAACCAGTTGATCCGGCGTGCACGGATGCGGCGTCGCAACGCGCACGCGCTCGGTTTTCATCTGCCCGTTGGCGTCGATGATCGCGGCCTTCAGGCCGGTGCCGCCGACGTCGATCGCGAGGATGTGCTCGCTGCCGCTTTTCGGCGCATTCCGTTTCACTGCGTTCTTGTTGCGTGTCGCCACGATGTCTCCCGGTTGTGGTGAAGCGGTTGTGATGCGTGTCTGCGGGTTGGTTCAAAGGTGCCGCTACGACTTGCGACCGGGCGCTTTCTGCTGCAACGGCCGCCACGCGTGGACATCGCGCGCGAGCAGCGCGTCGGCTTCGGCCGGCCCGTCGCTGCCTGCCGCATAACCGTGCACGGGCAGAGCACCGCCACTCTTCGGATGCAGCACGTCGTCGACCGCACACCAGGCCGTCTCGATGCCATCGGCGCGCTGGAACAACGTCGCGTCGCCTAGCATGCAGTCGTATAGCAGCGTCTCGTATCCGACGTTCGCGCGCTCGTCGAAGAAGTCGCCATAGTTGAATGACGACTGCACCGCACCGACCTGCATCACCGGGCCCGGCGCCTTCACGTTGAAATCGAAACTCGAGCCGTGCTCGGGATCGATGCGCAACGTCAGCACGTTCGGCGTCAATGCGTTGACCGGCGTGTCGCGGAACAGGCGGAACGGCACCGGCTTCAACTGCACCGAAATTTCGGTGCGGCGCACTGAGAGCCGCTTGCCGGTACGCAGATAGAACGGCACGCCGGCCCAGCGCCAGTTCTCGACGAACACGCGCGCCGCCGCGTAGGTTTCGGTCGTGCTGCCGGGCGCGACGTCGGGCTCCTCGCGATAGCCCACACCGGCGGACCCTTTTTCGTACTGGCCGAACACGACGTCGTCGGGCTTGAGCGGCTGGATTGCGTCGAACAGCTCGACCTTCTTGTCGCGGACGGCTTCGGCGTCGAACGAATTCGGCGGCTCCATCGCCACGATGCCGAGCAGCTGAAACAGATGGTTCGGCACCATGTCGCGAAACGCGCCGGTCTGCTCGTAGAATCTGCCGCGCCCTTCGACGCCGATCGTTTCCGCCGCAGTAATCTGCACGCAGTCGATGTACTCGCGCCGCCAGACCGGCTCGAACATCGCATTCGCGAAGCGCACCGCGAGAATGCTCTGCACGGTGTCCTTGCCGAGAAAATGATCGATGCGGTATACCTGCGACTCCCGCGCATACGACAGGATGTGCGCGTTCAGATCGCGCGCCGATGCGAGATCGGTGCCGAACGGCTTCTCGATCACGAGACGCCGAAAGCCGCCGTTCGCGCCGTCGCCTTCCTTCAGCAGGCCGGCTTTGCCGAGCCGCTCGGCGATCGGTTTGAAAAAACGCGCGCCGACCGCGAGGTAAAAAATCACGTTGCCGACTTTCGACTGATCGAGTTTCTGTTTCAGCTTCGCGAACGTGTCGTCGGATTCGAACTCGCCCGCCATGTATTCGAGGCGCTGCGCGACCCAGCTCCACGCGTTGTCGTCGAGCTTGCCGGCGTGGAAGGTGCTGGCTTTGTCGGCGGCGAATTTCTGCAGCGACGTATGCAGTTCGTCGCACCATTCGCGCGTTTCGCGCTCACCGTGATTGACGCCGATGATCTTCATGCTGTCATCGAGCAGGCCATCGACCGAGAGGTTGTAAAGCGCCGGCATCAACAGACGTTTGGTCAGATCGCCCCCCGCGCCGAAGATCACGAGCGTGCACGGCGGCGCGGGCTTCTTGCCGGCCGGCGACGACAGCGTGTCGTATCGGTTCGAAATGAGCTTGCAGCTCGAGGCGGGCGTTGCGTTGGGTTGATCGGAAGAGGCGGAAGAGTTCGGTGTAGTCGACATGAAATTCACCTGGAACTTGGAAAGCCGAGAGAACGAACGTGGCGATACATGAAAGACCACGCGCGCTGCCGCACAGTTCAATCGCCTTCGCGCGCGAGCGCGCGGCGTGCTTACTTCGTCGTCGCGGCCGCGAGCGACGGTACCGGTTCATTCACCGGAATCGGCGCGGGCGCCGGCGCCGGTTCCCCCGCCAGCGGCACGTTGCCCGATGCCGCCATCGCGCGCGGCTGCAACAGCAACGCGACGAGCCCGGTCCAGCCGGTCTGATGCGAAGCCCCGACGCCACGACCGTTGTCGCCATGAAAATACTCGTGGAACAGGATCAGATCCTGCGAACGCGGGTCCGCCTGCAACAGCGGATACGCGCCCATCACCGGCCGCTCGCCGTTCTTGTCCTTCAGGAACAGCGTGGTCGCGCGGCGCGCGAGTTCGTCGCCGATTTCGCTCAACGAGAACTTTTGGCCCGACCCGGTCGGATACTCGACGCGGAAATCATCCCCGTAGTAACGATGAAACTCGTACAGCGATTCGATCAGCAGATAGTTGACCGGCATCCACACCGGCCCGCGCCAGTTCGAATTGCCGCCGAACACACGGGTATCGGATTCGGCCGGCAGATACTTCACACAGAAGCTGTTGCCGTTGTGTTCGAACACGAACGGATGGTCGCGATGGCAACGCGACAACGCGCGCACGCCGTGATCGGAAAGAAATTCGCTTTCGTCGAGCGCGCGCCGTAGCAGCGCCTTCATCCGATGCCCGCGCAGCAGCGACAGCAGCAGCGCGTTGCCCTTGCCGGGCTCGTTCCAGCGCGACACCAGCTTCGCGAGATCGGGCCGATGCTCGAGAAACCATACGAGGCGCTCGCGCAAGCCCGGCAAGCCGCCATGCAAACGCTCTTCGAGCACGTGCACGGCGAACAGCGGTATCAATCCGACGATCGAGCGAACGCGCATCGGCATGTTGCTGCCGTCCGGCAAGCGCAGCTTGTCGTAGAAGAATTCATCCGCGCTGTCCCACAGGCCCGTGTCGCAGCCGTCGTCGCAACTGACCGCTTCCGCGATGTACAGGAAGTGCTCGAAGAACTTCACGCCGATATCGACGAACACGTGATTCGCGTAGGCGAGTTCGAGCGCGATACGCATCAGGTCGAGCGCATACGCGGCCATCCACGCGGTGCCGTCGGCCTGGTCGATGTGGCCGCCGGTCGGCAGCGGCGATGAGCGGTCGAAGATGCCGACGTTGTCGAGACCGAGAAAACCGCCCTGAAAAATATTGTGGCCGTCGGCGTCCTTGCGGTTCACCCACCACGAGAAATTCAGCAGCAGCTTGTGAAAC
This sequence comes from Paraburkholderia sp. BR10923, assembly GCF_040948765.1. Taxonomy (NCBI): domain Bacteria; kingdom Pseudomonadati; phylum Pseudomonadota; class Betaproteobacteria; order Burkholderiales; family Burkholderiaceae; genus Paraburkholderia; species Paraburkholderia sp. BR10923. Next base: position 228,333 of record NZ_JBFPKO010000002.1, read on the forward strand.
ACGAGTTCCAGAAAATCACGGTCCGCCTTGCCGGTCAGCGCGCGATCGATCTCGTACACGCGCCATGCGGCCCACGCATGGACAGGCGGGTTTGCATCGCTGAGTGCCCATTCGTAAGCCGGCAACTGACCGTTCGGGTGCTGATAGCGGTCCTTAACGAGCAGCAGCAACTGCTTCTTCGCGAACGCCGGATCGATCAGCGCGAACGCGGCCGCGTGAAACGCGAGGTCCCACGACGCATACCACGGGTACTCCCACTTGTCCGGCATCGACACGATGTCCGCATTGCACAGATGTCGCCAGTCCCTGTTGCGGCCCTGCTTGCGCGCGGCGGGCGGGCTCGGCTGCAGCGGGTCGCCGTCGAGCCAGCGTTGCACGTCGTACTGGTAGTACTGCTTCGACCACAGCATGCCGGCGAGCGCCTGACGTTGCACGAGGCGCGCATCGGGGTCGGTGATCTCGTGCTGCAATGCGCCATAGAATTCGTCGGCCTCGGCGAGGCGGCGCGCGATCAACGCGTCGGCATCGAATGGCGCTTCATCGCTCGCCGCTTGCGGGCGCCAGCGCAGATACACGACCGCGCGTCCATGCGGCCCGAGTTCCAGCGGTGCATGTGCGGCGGCCTTGGTACCCGCGTCGCGACGAATCGCGTTCGCGTCGCCGTGCACGAGGTAATCGTTGAAGCCGTCCTTGAACGGGCCCGCGCCGTCCATGCCGAACAGCCGCTTCACGTTGGTGTCGTTCTCGCAGAACAGCCACGCGAGTTGCGGTGCGTCCTTCGACCACGCGGTCACGACGATCGGTTCATGCACATGATGATGGCCAAGCAGACGCACCGCGCCGTCGTGGTCGGTGCCGGCGACGAGCTTCGGCTTGTCCTTGTTCTCCTTCCACGACCACGAGTTGCGCGCCCAGATCTGCGGCAGCACATCGAGCGACGCCGCCTCGTCCGCGCGATTTTCGATCGTCACGCGCATCACGATGTCGTCGGGCGTGTGCTTCGCGTATTCGACCTGCACATCGAAATAGCCCAGATCGTCGAACACGCCGGTATCGAGTACTTCGTACTCCGGCATGTCGCCGCCGCGGCGCGCGTTTTCGTCGATCAGGTTCTGGTACGGATAAGCCGCATGCGGGTACTTGTACAGCATGCGCATGTAGGAGTGCGTGGGCGTGCCGTCCAGATAGAAGTACAGCTCCTTCACGTCCTCGCCGTGATTGCCCTGCGCGTTGGTCAGGCCGAACAGGCGCTCCTTGATGATCGGGTCCTTGCGGTTCCACAGCGCGAGCGATACGCACCAGCTGAGCCGGTCGTCGCCGAACCCGGCGATGCCGTCTTCGCCCCAACGGTAGGCGCGGCTGCGCGCATGGTCGTGCGGAAACGAGTCCCAGGCGGTGCCGTTCGCGCTGTAATCCTCGCGCACCGTGCCCCACTGGCGCTCGCTCAGATACGGCCCCCAACGCTGCCAGTGGCCGCATTCGGGCGAATGCAGCCGGGAACCTTCGATCGTGGCAAGCAGATTGGCAGCGCGCAGCGGTGGCATGAGAACGTCCTTGCAACAAGCCTGGCGGTAGGACCCAACATCGTAGCGCGGTTTACGCCCCGTCGCGCTCGAATCGGGCAAGCAGACTTTCGACGCGCAGCATTTCACCGAGCGACCATGCCTGGAACGGCGTGCCGGCGGGCGCGTACGGCGCGTCGCCGTCGGCGATCTCGGACAGGTGGTCGAGGCCCGCGTGATCGAGATGCGCGTACAGCGGGGCGAGAAAACGCCTCCTCGCCTGTGTGAGATTCGTGGCGCTTGCGCCATTCACTCGCAGCCACGCATCGACGAACGGGCCGATCAGCCAAACCCACACGGTGCCCTGATGATAAGCGCCGTCGCGTTCGAGCGGCGCGCCGCCGTAGTGGCCACGATAGGCCGGATCGGAAGGCGCGAGCGAGCGCAGGCCGAGCGGCGTCAGCAATTGCGCTTCGACCTGCGCCACCACCGCGCGCGCCGCCGCGCCTTCGAGCAGCGGAAACGGCAGGCCACCGATCGCGAAGATCTGGTTCGGCCGGATCGAGCGGTCGACCGTGCCCGGCACATGATCGACGTCGACGTTATCGAACAGCGTCTGCGTGGCCGGATCGACGAAGCGCCGGTGAAATGCGAGCGCCGCGCGCTCGGCAGCCTGCCGCCACTGAGGGTTCCATGCCGACGCGATTCGCAGCGCATTGATCCATAGCGCCTGCACTTCGACCGGCTTGCCGATGCGCGGCGTGACGATCCAGTCGCCGACTTTCGCGTCCATCCACGTCAGTTGCACGCCGGGGATGCCGGCGCGCAGCAGACCGTCGTCGGGACAGCAGCCGATGTTAAAGCGCGTGCCGTTCGTGTAGCCGGTCAGGATCGTTTCGGCGGCTTGCTGCAGATGCGCGCGCGTCCGCGCGCTTGCATGGGGCGTAGCCAGATAGTCGTGAACGGCGACGATGAACCATAGCGACGCATCGACCGAGTTGTATTCGGGCGCGTCGCCGTAGTCGGGGAAGCGGTTCGGCAGCATGCCGTCGGACAACGTGCCCGACCATTCGAGCAGGATCGCTTCGGCGTCGTCGAGACGGTTCGACGCGATCAGCAGGCCGCGCATCGCGATGAAGGTGTCGCGGCCCCAGTCGGTGAACCACGGAAAGCCTGCGAGGATCGTGCGGCCTTCGTTGCGCGTGACGACATAGGCGTCGGCCGAGCGTTGCAGGCGCGAGCCGAGTGCGGCCCGACGTTGTCGTTCGGTGTCGGCGAGTTCGGAGGCGCGGGCGGTGGTCCGGGGATTGTCGTTGATGCTCTGGGTGGCGGCAGTGCTCGCTGCACTCAGAATCATCACCGCTTCGCCCTCGGCGAGATCGAAGCTGAACACGCCGGGCGCCGCGAGGTCTTCGCTGCAATCGAGACCGCGCTCCTGCTCGCGCACGTAGCAGAAGTTGCGATACCAATCGGGCGCATGCGTATAGGTGCCGTTCGTCGCCGCCCGCACGACCGGCAGTCCGCCATAAGGCCGCCAGCTCGCGCACGATTGATCGGCGCTGACCTGCGCGCCGAAGTCGAAGGTCGGATTCTCGTGATGCAGCGCGTGATAATCGCGGCCCGACAACAGCGGTCTGACCTTCAGCACGGGCGCATCGAGTTCGCCGCCTTCGAGCCGCCAGCGCAATACCGTTTCGCACGTCGCTTTGCTGACGAACACGTCGGCGATCATCGCAGTATGCGTATCGAGTTGAACGCGCCAAGTCGGCCAAGGCGCGGTATCGAAACCGAGCAGGTTGCCGCGCAGATCCGGATAGATCAGGTCAGGCCCATAGCGTTGCATGGTCAACGGGAAGCGCTCGCCGCCCGCCTCGACCCACGCCTCGATGCCGTTGACGAGCACCATGCGTCCGCCCGGCGCGCGCGTCGCGGCTAGCAGCAGCGCATGGTAGCGGCGCGTGCGCAACATACCGACCGTGCCTGACGCAAAGCCGCCGAAGCCGTCGGCTTCGAGCCATTCGTCTTCGAGTCGCGAGATGTCGATGGGTGGATCGATGCGAGTCATTGAATCGTGCTCATACGCGAATCGTAATGCAGCAAACATAGCGCAGATGGCAGCGCAATGAACATTGATCTTCCCAATACTTTCCGTTTTCTTTCGATCAACCGACGACTAGCCCGCAACTGATCGGCAAGAGCAACGCGTCACCGACAGCGAAACACCCCAACGGCACGTTCACCCGCTATTCTTCCTTTACGCAGAAGGTGATATTCGATGACATCAACTAGCCGTCGCCGTTTCCTGCAAACCGTGGCTTCATCCGCGGGCGCCGCCGCCGCGATGACCGCATTGCCCGAGTCGATCCGCAACGCGCTGGCAGTGCCCGCGTTTTCGCGCACCGGCACGATTCGCGATGTCGAGCACATCGTCGTGTTCATGCAGGAGAACCGCTCGTTCGACCACTACTTCGGTCATTTGCGCGGCGTGCGCGGCTATAACGACCGCTTCCCGATCCCGCTGCCGAGCGGCCTGCCGGTGTGGAATCAGCCGTCGAAGGAAGACCCGGCGAGGCCGGTGCTGCCGTTCCATCTGAACACCGCGACGACGAGCGCGCAGTGCGTCGGCGAACTCGATCACACGTGGTCCAAGACCCAATCCGCGATCGACGGCGGCCGCCACGACCAGTGGCCTGCCAACAAGACCGACATGACGATGGGCTACCACCTGCGTAGCGACATCCCGTTCCACTACGCGCTCGCCGACGCGTTCACGATCTGCGATGCGTACTTCTGCTCGCTGCCGGGCCCGACGCACCCTAACCGCGCGTATCTGATGACCGGCATGGTCGACCCAAGCGGCACGCTGGGCGGCCCGCTGCTCGACAACAACGATTGGGCGGACGGCGATCGTCCGCCGAACTATCAGTTGCTGTCATGGACCACGTATCCGGAGCGTCTGCAGGCAGCGGGCATTTCATGGCAGGTCTATCAACAGGGCACGACGGGCTTCGATCCGCTGTACGGCAACTACGGCACCAACATCCTGCAGAACTTCACGAACTTCATCAACGCGCGGCCGGGTTCGCCGCTCCACGAGCGCGCGCAAACCGTGCGCACGATCGACGACCTGAAGGCCGACGTGCTCGCGAACCGGCTGCCGCAGGTCTCGTGGCTGTGCCCGCCGGCCGCGTATTCGGAGCATCCGCGCTACACGCCCGCGTACGGCGCCGAATACACGTCGCAGATTCTCGACGCGCTGACGTCGAACCCCGAAATGTGGAGCAAGACCGTGCTCTTCATCATGTACGACGAGAACGACGGTTTCTTCGATCACCTCGTGCCGCCGCAACCGCCGACGAAGTCCGCGCAGGGCAAGTCGACGGTGACGACCGACGGCGAGATCCACGACGTCGTCAATCCGCTGCGCGGCGGCAGCTACAGCGCCGACGGCTGTCCGTACGGACTCGGACCGCGCGTGCCGATGACGATCGTGTCGCCGTGGACCAAGGGCGGCTTCGTATGCTCGCAAGTGTTCGATCACACGTCGGTGATCCGCTTCATCGAAACGCGCTTCGGCGTGCATGAGCCGAACATCACGGCATGGCGTCGCGCGGTGTGCGGCGACCTGAGCACCGCGTTCGACTTCCGCACGCCGGATTCGAAGATGCCGACGCTGCCGGATACCAAAAGCTACCTGGACATGGCCGACAACCAGTGCAGGACGCAACCGAAGCCGACCGTGCCGACGACGTCGACTCCGATCGAAGCGCAGGAAGCGGGCATCCGCTTCGCGCGCGCGTTGCCGTACGAACTGCATGCGAACGGCGCGGCGAACGTGGGCAAGAACACGTTCGAAATCACGCTCGGCAATACCGGCGAGCAGGGCGCTCACTTCTGCGTGTACGCGACGAATCGCACCGACGGTCCGTGGCGCTACACGGTCGAAGCGGGCAAGTCGCTCAGCGATACGTTCGACCTGAGCGCGACGAACGGCGTGTATGCGTTCGACGTGTTCGGCCCGAACGGCTTCGTGCGCAAGTTCGCGGGCCACACGCGGGCGAGTGCGCAGAACGGACACGGCAACGACAAGCCGGCTCAGCCTGAAGTGACCGCGCGATACGACGTCGCGAATGGCAACGTGTTCCTGAAGTTCACCAACAGCAGTGGTGGCATCGCGCATCTGACGGTGATCGACAACGCATACGGCGCGCGGCCGCGCACCGTGGTCGTGCCCGCCAATGCGCGTATCGAAGAAGGCTGGGTGCTTACGTCGAGCCATCACTGGTACGACCTGACGGTGACGAGCAGCGACGACGCACGCTTCTCGCGCCGCTTTGCCGGTCACGTCGAGAACGGCCGGCCGAGTATCAGTGATCCGGCTGCGGTTGCGCCGGTGCTGACGGCGAGTTGATGTCTGCGCTCGCGGTTGGGTTCGGCATCCTGTTCCCCTCCTAGGCGGACAGGATGCCGATGTCTTTCAGGCGTTCTTAAAGACCAACGTCCGGCAGCGTCGGACGCGTAGCGAGCGCCTTTGCGACGATTTCTTTGACTTCGGCGAGCGTATCGCCTTGCAGCGCGAGGCGCGGCGGACGCGTGACGGCGCTGCCGCGCCCGAGCAGTTCCTCGCATAGCTTGATGCATTGCACGAGGTCGGGGCGCGCGTCGAGGTGCAACAGCGGCATGAACCAGCTATACAGCGCCAACGCCTCATCGAAACGCTTTTGGGTGGCGAGGCGAAACAGGGTCTCGCCTTCCTTCGGGAACGCGTTCGACATGCCCGACACCCAGCCTTCCGCACCCACCGCGATGCTTTCGACCACCACGTCGTCGAGGCCGGCGAACAGTACGAAGCGGTCGCCCACCGCGTTGCGCAGATCGATGAAGCGCCGCGTATCGCCCGACGAATCCTTGAAGCAGACGATGTTCTCGCAGTCCTGCAGCGCGATCAGCACGTCCGGCGTCACGTCGTTCTTGTAGATCGGCGGGTTGTTGTAGATCATCACCGGCAGGTCGGTGCTGGTCGCGACCGAGCGGAAATGCGCGGCGGTTTCGTGCGGCTTCGCGGAATAGACGAGCGCCGGCATCACCATCACACCGTCGACGCCGACACGCGCGGCTTCACGCACCGTCTGCCGTGCGAACTCGGTCGTGAACTCGGCGACGCCCGCGACGACCGGCACCTTGCCGCCGGACGCGTCGCGCGCTGCCTCGATCACCTGCAGCTTTTCCGACGTGCTCAGCGAAGTGTTTTCGCCGACCGTGCCGCAGACCACCAGACCCGACACGCCGTCCTTGACGAGATTGCTGACCACGCGGTGCGTCGCGTCGATGTCGAGCGAGAAATCCGGCTTGAACTGGGTGCTGACGGCGGGAAACACCCCGCTCCATTGGATAGCCTTGCTCACTTTATCCGTCTCCTTCAAAAAGCCGGCCGCGCCGACACACGTTGAGTATGACGACGAGTATCGACCTTTGTCCGGGCGCGGGCTTGGGCTTTTTCGCGGCTGAAAGAGATTAAATCCGCACAGTCGGCGAGACGCGGAATGGCCGCGTCGGATCGCGCCATCCAACTTCACGGCAACGCGGCTGCGGCGCATGTGAGCGCCGTCGCGCGAGGCGTTGACGCGGTCCTGGATGCCGAGTCCGGCATAGCGGCACGCGATGCGTCGTAACTCGTGCCGCCGGCGCGCAGGCGGTGCGACGAGGAGCGCGGGCCCTCTGTCAATCGATCAGGCGCCCAGCAACACGCCCGTTCTGATCGGCCGCGTGCCGCTCACGCGACCGAGCGGCGCCCCGGCCGTCACGAAACGGATCGCGCGTCGCATATACAGCACCCCTTCGGTCTGGCTCGCGATCGTGGTCGTCTCGTCAGTCAGCGGATCGACGATATCGAACAGCGGCTGGCCGACGCGGATCGTGTCGCCGATCTTCGCGCGGTGCACGAGAATCCCGCTTACCGGCGCATAGAACTGCTCGCTGCCCGCGAGCGGCGTCGCCGGCGACAGAAGCGGCGGCAACGGCTTGGCCTCACCGCGAATCGCACCGCGCCACACCAGATAGTCGACGAGCGCGTCGGCATCCTGCTGCGCGACTTCGTAAGACACGTCGCGCTGGCCGCGGCATTCGACCGTCACCGCGATCGACCCGGTCGGCACCGGCTTGCTCGCCGGCATCTGCTGCTGCAACTTCCACCACAGCAGGCTGTGGGTTTCGTCGAACGCGCCGCCGCCCGAATCCGTCGCGAGCAACGAGGCCTCGGCGCCGAGGTAGCGCGACAGCGGCTCGAACTCGGCCCACGCGGCCTCGCTCGTGTACACATGCATCGCCGCTTCGAGCGAGCAATGCAGATCGATCACGACGTCCGCGTCGCATGACAGCTTCAGCAGCGCCAGTTGCAGCGACTCGAATTCGGTCAGCGGCTTCTGTTGCGCGAGTTCGGCCGTGAGCAGTGCGCGCACGATGCGGCGGTTCGCGTTCGCGTCGGCTCCCAGCGCCTCCTTTGCATCCTCGACGAGCTTCGTGAACTGCACGAAATGCCGGTTGAAGTTCTTGCCGCTGCCGAGATCGAAGCGGCCGACGAACTGACCGAGCACGTATTGACTGAGCCCGACCGGATTCGACACCGGCACGAGCACGATTTCCGCATTCAGCGCGCCGGCCTGTTCGAGGTCCAGCAATCTCCGCTTCAACAGCACCGTGGTCAGCATCGACGGCGTTTCGTCGGCATGCAGCGACGCCTGGATGTAGATCTTCTGCCCGCTATTGGCCGGGCCGAAATGAAACGACACCAGCTCGCGGTGCGTGCCGATAGCCGGCGACAGAAGCGGAATCGATTGCCTGTTCATGAAGGGAAAGCCGTGAAGAAAAGTTGGAAACCTGGATCAATTGCCGTACGGATCGAAGTCGAAGTACTTCTTCGCAATCTGCGCATAGGTGCCGTCCTGGCGCATCGACGCGATCGCTGCGTTGATCGATGCCTGCACTTCGGTTTCATCCTTGCGCAAGCCGATACCGACGCCGCGATCGCCCATCGAAAGCGGCTCGCCGACAAACGCGAAGCCCTTGCCCGCCGGCGTACGCAGGAAGCCGTAGTCGGCCTCGACGGTGCCGAGCAACGCGCCGTCGAGCCTGCCGTTGCGCAGATCGGCGAACACCTCGTCCTGGCTCTTGTAGGCGACCACGTTCGCGCCGAGCGGCGTCCAGTTCTTCAGCGCGTAGCCCTCGAACTGCGTGCCCGACTGCACGCCGATCTGCTTGCCGGCAAGTCCGCTCGCCGTAGGCGCGAGCGATGAGCCTTGCCGCGCGATCAGCCGCGACTTGAACTGGAACAGCTTCGACGAAAACAGGATCTGCTGCTCGCGCTTTTCGGTGATCGCCATCGACGACAGCACCGCGTCGATCTTGCGTGCCTGCAGCGCCGGAATCATGCCCGAAAACTCGAGTTCGACCCACTGACAATGCGCGTGGATGCGCCGGCAAATCTCGTTGCCGAGATCGACGTCGAAGCCCTTCAGACTGCCGTCGGGGGCCTTCGAGTCCATCGGCGGATAGGTCGGGTCGATGCCGAGGCGCAACGTGTTGGCGTCAGCGGCGAACGCACCGCTGCTGAAAGCCAGCGCGGCGCAAAGAGTCATCAGCGAAGTTTTCATGGACGGCGACGGGAGCGGATCAGGAAAGCGCGATCGTAAGCTGCCGCCGCGCCTCAAAGAAGTCCCGTTCGGACTATCATGATCACTTTTACCGATCACAGTCCCTGACGCCAATGGCATTGACGATTTCGCAGTTGCGCGCGTTCACGGCGGTCGCCGAGCATGGCAGCATCCGCGCGGCGTCGCGCGCGCTCGGCATTGCGCAAAGCGGCATCACGCAGCAGTTGCAGAACCTCGAATCGATGCTCGGCGCGACGTTGTTCACGCGTACCAATCGCGGCATTGCGCTGACCGCGCTAGGCCAGCGGCTGCTCCAGCGGGCCGGCGCGATCCTCGGTGAATGCGAGCGGGCCGAGGAGGACGTGCGTCAGTTGCGCGGCGACTACGTGGGCGAGGTCACGTTCGGCATGACGACCGAGCCGCTCGTCGACGCGTTCGCGCCGGTGCTGATGGAGTTTCGTGCGCGCTTCGAGCGCGTCGCCGTGCATCTGCGCACGGGCACGTCGCGCATGATGATTTCGTGGATCCGTGAAGGCACGTTGGATTTCGCGGTCGCGCTCGTCTCGAAGCAGACCGATACCGCCGATCTGTCGGTCACGCCGCTCTATCCGTCCGACCCGGTGATCGTGTGCCGGCGCGGTCATCCGAAGGCGGGCGCGAAGTCGCTCGCCGAGCTCGTCGATTGCACGTGGGTGACGACGCGCTCGCCGAATCTGACCGAGGAGCCGCACGTCAACCGCTTGAGTCATCTGTTCGACAGCCACGGTTTGCCGCCGCCGAAGATCGTCGCGACCGTCGAGGGCTTATACGAGACGTTGCATCTGGTAGGCGCGACCGATTGCCTGTCGCTCGAATCGTCGGTCATCACGAAGCGCGGGCCGTTCGCGGACATGCTGACGACGATCCCGGTGCGCGAGCGCGCGTTGCAGCAAAACGTCTGTCTGCTGCAACGCGCGGCGATTCCACTGACGCCAGCCGCGCAGGAGTTCGCGACGATGATCGCGTCGTACACGCGCACGGTGCGGGCGCGTTGAGCCTTGAACTTCAACCCGCCGTTTCTTCGAGCGCGATCAATTCTTCGATGCGTTGTCTGCGCCGGATCAGCCGCGCATTGCCGCGCTCGATCAGCACCTCGGGAGCAAGCGGCCGGCTGTTGTAGTTCGATGACATCGACGCGCCGTACGCGCCCGCATCGTGAAACACGAGCAGGTCGCCCACTTGAGGCGCGGGCATCGAGCGGCTCGTCACGACACCGCCTTCCGCCTGCGTAAACACGTCGCCGGCCTCGCACAACGGCCCCGCCACGCTGAACGATCCGACCGGTGCATCGCTCGGCGTGCCGTCGCGCCGAAGCACGCTGATCTCGTGATGACTGCCGTAGAACGACGGCCGCACGAGGTCATTGAAGCCCGCGTCGAGCAGCGCGAATTGCCGCGACGGCCGCCGGTTCAGCGCGTGCACTTCGGCGACCAGCACGCCTGCCTGCGCGACCAGAAAGCGCCCCGGTTCGATTTCGAGCCGCACACGATGCCCGACCTGTGCTTCGATGCGCCGCCGCGCATCGTCCCACAGCCGGAAATAATGCGCGGTATCGACGCTCGGCTCGCCATCGCGATACTGTACCGACAAACCACCACCCGCGGAAATCGCCTCGATATCCTGATCGAGTTGCGACACTGCATCGACCATCGCGTCGCAAACTTTCGCGAGATGCGCGTAATCGACACCGGAGCCGATATGCATGTGCAGCCCGACGAGCTTCAGCCGATAGCGCCGCACCAGTTCGAGCGCGCGTGGCAGGTCGTCGCGCCAGATGCCGTGCTTGCTGTGCTCGCCGCCGGTGTTGGTCTTGCTGCTGTGGCCGTGACCGAAGCCGGGATTGATCCGCAGCCACACGCGATGGCCTTCGCTCGCATGTCGTCCGAACCGTTCGAGCATGTCGAGCGAGCCGGCGTTGACCGTGATCCGCTCGTCGAGCACGGTGGCTAGCGTCGCGTGGTCGAGCACGTCGGCGGTAAATACCACGCCTTCGGGTGCGTCGTGCGACCTAGGTTGAGTCGCAAAGCCCGCCGCAAAACTGCGTGTCAGTTCGCCTGAAGAGACTGCATCGACCATCACGCCTTCGTCGCGCATCAGCTTCAGGATGTGCACGTTCGAACAGGCCTTCTGCGCGTAGCGGATCGTGTCGAAGCTGCGCAACTGCCCGATGCGCCGGCGGATCGCGTCGGCGTCGTACACCCATAGCGGCGTGCCGTGCTGGCGCGCGAGATCGGCGAGTTGATGGGGGTTGAATGGCGTCACGGTCGGTTGCATGTCGAAGCTTTGCGAAAGCGTTAGCCGACATGATGAGCCGCGGCGATCATTCAGTAAAATACCAATCTATCGCTGATCTATTCACTTCTGATATACCCCGAACCACAATGGCGCTCACGCACCGGCACATCGAAATCTTCCGCGCGCTGATGACAGGCGGCAGCGTCACCAAGGCAGCCGAGATGCTGTTCACGTCGCAGCCCACTGTGAGCCGCGAACTGGCGCGCATGGAACAGAGCATCGGCTTCGCATTGTTCGAGCGCGCGCAGGGCCGGCTGCGTCCAACGCAATCCGCGCTGACGCTGTTCGACGAGATTCAGCGCGCGTATGTCGGGCTCGAGCGCGTCGCGTCGACGGCGGCCGCGCTGCGCGAATTCAAGGGCGGCCAGCTGTCCGTGATCGCGCTGCCGGTGTTTTCGCATTCGATCCTGCCGGGCGCCGTCAAACGCTTTCACGATGCGCAGCCGGGTGTCAGCGTATCGATCGCGACGCAGGAGTCGCCGTTTCTCGAAGAATGGCTGACCGCGCAGCGCTACGACCTCGGCCTCACCGAGCACGACGCGCCGCCGCCCGGCACGCGGCTCACGCCGCTGATCGCCGTCGATGAAGTGTGCGTGCTGCCCGACGCTCACCCGCTGCTCGCGAAACGCGTGATCGCGTTGAAAGACTTCGCCGATCAGGCGTTCATCAGCCTGTCTGCCAACGATCCGTACCGGCTGCAGATCGACGAAGCGTTCGCGCGGGCTGGCATCGCGCGCCGCCTGCTGATCGAAACGCCGACCGCGGTATCGGTGTGCAGCTTCGTGCGGCAAGGGCTCGGCATCGCGATCGTCAATCCGCTGACCGCGCTCGATTTCGCGGGCCGCAATCTGCATATCCGGCCGCTCGCGTTATCGCTGCCGTTTCGCGTCGGCGTGATCCGTCCCGAGCACCGGCCCGCGCATCCGCTCGCGGACGCGTTCGTCGGCGCGCTGCAAAGCGAAGCCGCCGCGCTGCGACTACAATTGAAACGTCACACCAGCCCCACGCGGTCCTCGCAGTCATAGCAGTCACGGCGGCACCCGTCGTCATCCCCCGGCGAATCCGCGCAGCAGCACGCGCGCTCGCGCGGGGCCACCGCCCGAACCGTCCGCCGCGCCAACCGGGCACGCTTCAAGCTGACATCACCCGCATACCGATTACCGACGCGCCGCGCGTTCGCGCCGCATCGGCGCGCCGTTTTCGAGTCCTCACGTCATAGACCCTCAACAGGAGTGTTCCACATGATGAATCGAGACAATCCCGTCTGGCTTATCACAGGCTGTTCCACCGGCTTCGGCCGCGAGCTCGCGAAGCTCGTGCTCGAACGCGGCTGGCGCGCGGTCGTCACCGCGCGCGATGCATCGAAAGTGAAGGACATTGCCCAGGGGCACGGCGAGCGCGCGCTGGTGCTGCCGCTCGACGTGACCAATCGCGCGCAGATCGAAACCGTGGTCGCGCAGGCGAAGCGCCATTTCGGCCGTATCGACGCGCTCGTCAACAACGCGGGCTACGGTTATCTGGCCGCGATCGAGGAAGGCGACGACAGCGAAGTCCGCGCGATGTTCGAGACCAACGTGTTCGGTCTCATCGACATCACGAAGGCCGTGCTGCCGATCATGCGCGAGCAGCGCAGCGGTTTGATCGTCAACGTGTCGTCGATCGGCGGCATTACGAGTTTCGCGGCGACCGGCTTTTATCATGCGACCAAGTACGCGGTCGAGGGGCTGTCGGAATCGCTCGCGCTGGAAGTGAAGCCGCTCGGCATCGGCGTGCTGATCGTCGAGCCGGGGCCGTTCCGCACCAACTGGGCGGGGCCGTCGATCAAGCAGTCGGCGACGCTGATCGACGACTACGCGTCGACCGCCGGCGAGCGCCGCAAGCAGACCGAAGCGCGCAGCGGCAAGCAGGCTGGCGACCCGGTGCGCGCCGCGCAGGCGATCATCGATGCGGCGTTGTCGGACACGCCGCCGCTGCGTCTGCTGCTCGGCAAGGCCGCGCTCGATCTCGCGTACAAGAAGCTCGATTTCATGCGCGGCGATTTCGACACATGGCGAGCGACGACCGAGGGCGCGGACTATCCGGAACGGACGGCGTAGAGCAGGTTTGTCAGGCGAGCCTCGGCGCGTGCCTTAAAACTCCACCAGCGCAAAATCGTCCTTGCCCACATCGCACAGCGGGCAGCGCCAGTCGGCCGGCACATCGGCCCAGCGCGTGCCCGGCGCGATGCCCTCTTCCGGCACGCCGGCGGCTTCGTCGTAGACCCAGCCGCAGATCACGCAGACCCATTGCTTGAACTCCTCGGCCGTGGCGGCGTTCGCGGCCGACGGCGCATCGGGCTTAGCGGACGCGGCGGCATCCGCCGCGTTCGTGCGCGCCGTCGGATCGAGGCTCACGACGAGCGGCGCGACCATGCCGCTACCGGTTCCCGCGAGCCGCGCCTGCAAGCTGTCGAGCAGGCGCTGCGCTTCGTCGTGGGTCAGATCGATCCAGTACGGATCGCCGGCGCCATCGTTGAGCCGCTCGGGGGAAAACTGGATTTCTACGGCTACGTCCTTTTTGTACATGGCAATCGGAAACTCGAGAAAGCCGGCGACGCGCGCCGGCGTAAGGCTGCCCGCGCGACGCGGGCGCTGCTTCAGTGCGCCTGTATCAGCAGGTTCAGCGCGTACGACGCGATCAGGCCGGCGGCGCCGATCAGGCCAAGCAGTTGCAGCAGAGTGAGGGATTTACGCGAGGCGGCGGGGGTTTGTTGCGTGGTCACGAGTGAGTCTTGAAGTTTGGAAAAAGCGCAATGGTACACGGGTGCGGACGCGACGAATGTCGATTGGCGCAAACTCGCGAGCAATAACAGTACCGTGCGACATTATCGCCGCTTGCACGCCGCGCATTGTCTACCGTGCGGAGATGGATTAATTCCCAGCGAGGGAGAAAGCCGTGGCGGGACGGGTTGCGCGGCGCCGGTGAACACACCCGCGCCGCGCTGCGTTCAGGTCTTCGCGAGCGGATTGCCGTGACGCGAATCCCAGAAGCGGATCACCGAGGTATCGCCAGTGCCCGCGCCGACCACCTGGTCCGGCGCGCCGCACTCGCGCAGCAGCGCGCGCAGGTCGTTGATGACCGGGAACACCTCGTGATTCCAGTCGGCTCCCTGCGAATCGTGGGCGCGCTGCTCCGCTTCGACGATCTCGCGATCCTCCTTGAAAATACGCTCGGTGAACCACACCAGCAGCGGCCATGCAAGATTCATCACACCCGGAATGCCGGGCTTGCGGATGGACAGCAGCCCGAAGGTTCGGTTGGTGCGCTGCTCGCGATCGAGCGGCACATAGACGATCCACAGGTCCATCACCAGCGTCTTGTCGTCGTTGCGGATCTGCAGGGTCTGGTATGGGTATTCGGTGCGGATCGTCATCACGTCTTTATGGTTGAAGCCACCGGTCTTGCGCCTCTCGCCGAACACCATCGCTTCGCCAATCGGCTGCTGGCCCGCCATCCGCGCGAACGTATAGTCGATCTCGACCCAGCCCTCACCGCGCCGCCGCCCGAGCGAACGCGCGCGCATCTGCCCCATCTGGCGCCGATGCAGGAACTGGTGATTCATGTCCATCAGGTTCTCGTGCATGAACGAATAATGACACTTGACCGGACGGCCGAAGCGGCGCGTCTTGTACTTCGGGTCCGACACCGAGCAAAAGCCCGGCAGCGGCCGTTCCTCGGCGAGCGCGGCATCGCCGGGAAACACGAAGATCAGTCCCTCCACTTCCTGACACGGATACGAACGCACGCCGTTCGGCAGACGCTCGCGGCCGAGGTAGGGCACATCGATGCAGGTGCCCGAACAGTCGTAGGTCCAGCCGTGATAGCCGCAGCGAATCGATTCGCCGTCGACCACGCCCTGATGCAGCGGCACCTGCCGATGCGCACAGCGATCTTCGAGCGCGAACACCTTGCCGCTCTCGGTGCGCGCGAGCACGATCGGATCGCCGGCGAAGGTCACGCCGAGCGTCTTGCCGCGCTTCACTTCATGCGACCACGCGAGCGGGTACCAGTAATCGGGATGAATGGCGACGCGGCGCAGATCACGCACCGGCGCGTCGTGAGTGGCTTGAGCAGGCGCGGCGGCAAGCGCGGCGCCGGCGATTTCCTGTTCCTGTTCTAGCGGGGGAACTGCATGCATAGGTCAAGCCTCCGTGCACGAGCGGATAGAAGGTTGCCGCGCTGCATGGCAGTGCGGCATCTTTACCAGTCTACTTGATGCAGCCGCCGCATGGCACTGTGGCGGGCATGCGCGATGCGTCGCAGCACACATTGCGCATCGGCCGCATCGGCGTGAAGGATCTACCTTTACCACACCCGCCCTACAGAAACATTGACCTGGGTTATGAGCTGTCCATCGACGTGCTCAATCGTCGTCGCGAGCGACGAGCCCGGTGCGCCGTTGCACGCCCCATGCGCGGCCGCCGCGCAAAAAGTGCAGCCAGCCGAGCGCGGCACCCAGATGACGCGCGAGCTGGAACGTGAACGGCTCGGCGACGGCCGCGAGCATCGCCATGCCGAGGCTGTTGCCGCTGCGCTCGCCGGTCCAGCGCCGGTACAAATGGATGCTCCAAAGGTAAAACGCCAGATCGATCGCCGTTTTCAGACCGATCACGCTGAAGATCGACACGACGATCGCGCCATGTCCGCCGAATAGAAAACCGAGTAGCAATGCGAATGCCGTGAGGCCGTAGATCGGCTGCATCGTGTCGACCGCCTTGATCGGCAGCATCAGCATGCCGAGCGTGCCGTAGCGCGGATTGCCGGTCATGTCGCGGTTCCAGTACTGCGTCTGCAGGAAGCCCGCGAACCAGCGGCGACGCTGGCGCAGAAAGCTTGCGAGGGTGTCGGGCGCATCGGTGCGCGCATGCGCTTCGCCGAGCACGCGCACGTCCCAGCCGAGCTCGTGATCGACCGAATAGCGGCGCAGCCGGTGAATCAGCTCGTAGTCCTCGACCAGACACTGCGGATCGAAGCCGCCGACCGCGACAAGCGCATCGCGGCGGAACGACGCGAATGCGCCCGAGATCAACAGCAGGCTGTCCGCGCGCATCCACGCGAAACGCGCGATGAAGTTGCGCATGTACTCGTAGGTCTGGAACCACTGGAACACGCGGCCCGACAGCGACTTGCCGCAGACCGGCACGAGAATGCCCGCCGCTGCGACGAGCGACGGTTCGCTCGCGAACGCGGCGCGCATCGCGTAGGTGGCGTCGTCGTCGAGCAGCGTGTCCGCGTCGACGGTCATCACGGTGTCGGTCGTCATCACGGTGATCGCGGCGTTCAGCGCGCGCGCCTTGCCGCCGTGCGGCACGCGCAGCCAGAACAGATTCGGATGCAGCGAACTCGGCGCGCTCAGCACGCCTTCGGCGGCGGGCGTGAGGCCGAAGCGTTGGGTGAGCAAGTCGGCAGTAGCGTCGGTGGAGCCGTCGTCGGCGATCACGATCTGCGCCGGGCCGTGCGTTTGCCTCAGCAGCGCGGCGAGCGTCACCGGCAACACGGTGGCCTCGTTATGCGACGCGACGATGACACCCATGCCCGGCAGTTCGCGCCGTTCGTAGTCGGCTTCGAGCGGCGCCGCGCGGCGCGTGAGCGGCAACGATTTCCACGTGACGAACGCGAGCAGCAACGTGTCATAGACGACATACGCAATCCCGGTTGACCACGCAAGCGCACCGCGCAGAAAGAACGCGCGCGCGAACAGCAGCGCCCACAGCACGACGACGCTGGAATGGATCAGCGTGCTCCAAAGCGTCGCGCGACGCGGCAGGATGCGTGGTGACGCGGCCGCGAGTGCCTGTTCGAGGGTCTTCTTCAAAGCGAATATTTCAGGTTGGAGCTGGTGGCGGTTGGTTGATGAAACCGTGTTCGTGCCGCGGCTTTACGGCTTCATGCGCTTCAACACCGATTTGCGATCGAGCCATTCATGCTTGAGCGCGCCGCCGATATGCATCGCCAGCAACGCATAAAGCGTATAGCCGAGCCACGTATGCAGCGCGCCGAAGCGATCGTGCAATGTCTCCTTCAGCGTCGGGTCGAGGTGCATCACATAGCCGATACGCGGCCATTGGAACAGGCCGAACCACTGCATCGGATGCGTGGCTGCGCCCTTCCACGCGGAATCGTGCAGCCAGCCGGACAGCGGCAACGCAATCATCAGCAAATACAGCGCGAAGTGCGCGAGATGCGCGGCCATCTTTTCCCACGACGGAAACTCGCGCGGCAACGGCGGCGGCTTGTGCGACAGGCGCCACAGAATGCGCAGCACCGCGAGCCCGAGCACCGTGATGCCGATCGATTTGTGCGTGTCGATCACAGGACGCACCCAGTCGTCGGGCAGGGAATCAGCGGACAGAGCGAGCACGACGTTGACGATCATCAGCAACGCGATCAGCCAGTGCAATGTCATCGCGGTGCGCGTGTAACGCGGCGGGTAAGTCGCATCGGTCGAATCGGCCAGGGAGTTCGCTTGGGTGTTCATAGGGGTTCCGTTCACGAAGGCGATGAAAGGCGCGAAAGATGTTTGAAAATCGACGCTGCCGGTATCAGGCAAACGCCCAAGTTTGCCGTCTTATTCCGTAAAGCGCTTAACGTGCGTGTTTCAGTTTGTTTCGGGCTTTTGATTTCGCGCACCGACTCGTTTCACGGGATGACGCGGGTCCTTGTTCCGCTCATCGCTCAACTGCCGCTCGCCCCAAGCGCGCACTGCTTCGGCGAACAAACGCAGCGCGGTCGGCGGATGACGGTTGGCCGGGTAGTACAGGCACAAGCCCGCGAAGGTCGGGCTCCACTCCGGCAGCAACTGCACGAGCCGGCCGCTCGCGACGTGTTCGGCCACATGGTCGAGCGGCACCCAGGCGACGCCGATGCCGGCCAGCGCCGCTTCGACCATCAGGTTCACATTGCCGAGCGTCATCGGTCCATCGACGTCGATGCTCGCGCTCTTGCCGCGATGCGTGAGGTCCCAGCGACACAGCGTGCCGCTTTCAAAGCGAAAGCGAATGCAACGGTGCCGCATCAGATCGTGCGGCGCCTTGGGGGCGGGATAACGCGCGAGATACTCGGGCGACGCGGCCGCCACCAGACGCATGTCGCGCCCGAAGCGGACCGCGATCATGTCGCGCGGCACGTCCTCGAGCACGCGGATGCCCGCATCGAATCCTTCGGCGACGATATCGACGAGCCTCGAATCGACCACGAACTCGACGTGAATCTCCGGATAGCGCGCGAAGAAATCGGGCAGCACATGCCGTACGAGCTGTTTCGCGGACGCCTCCGAAGCGCTGATGCGGATCGTGCCCGACGGCCGGTTGCGCGCGGCCGTGACTTCCCCGACCGCGTCGTCGAGATCCGCCAGCGCCGGACGCACGCGCCGTAGCAATTGCTCGCCAGCTTCCGTCAACGCGACCGAACGCGTGGTGCGATTGAAGAGCCGCACGTCGAGGCGCGACTCCATGTTGCGCATTGCGTGACTCAACGCCGACGGCGACAGCCCGAGCACGCGCGCGGCGGCGCTGAAGCTGCGCTGCTCGGCGATCGTGATGAAGGCGGTCAGTTCGGCAAGGCCCGCGCGCGGCAGTCGGGAATTCGCCATTTGTGAATTCAATTCAATACGTCATGCAAGTATAGAGATATTGTTGAGCCGCACACAGCAACCTAAACTCGCTTCCAGTGCCGCGACTCGCGTGGCGCGTGTCGCATTCAAAGCGTCGTGGTCCCGGCAGCAGCCGGGGGCCGGGCGCATCAACTGGAGCATCGTATGCAAACACGTCAACTCGGTAAAAGCGGCCTCGAAGTATCCGCGCTCGGCCTCGGCTGCATGGGCCTGAGCTTCGGCTACGGCCCTGCCACCGAAAAAGCGGCCGGCATCGAATTGATCCGCGCGGCCTTCGAGCAAGGCGTCACGTTCTTCGATACCGCCGAGGTCTATGGTCCGTTTGTGAACGAAGAGCTGGTCGGCGAAGCGGTCGCGCCGTTTCGCGATCAGGTGGTGGTCGCGACCAAGTTCGGCTTTCAGGACGGCGACACCAAAAAGCCGCTCAACAGCCGGCCCGAAAACATTCGCGCTGTCGCCGAGGCTGCGTTGAAGCGTCTGAAAACCGACCGCATCGATCTGTTCTATCAGCATCGCGTCGATCCGAACGTGCCGATCGAGGACGTCGCCGGTGCGGTGAAAGATCTGATCGCCGCGGGCAAGGTCGGGCACTTCGGGCTGTCCGAAGCGGGCGTGGAGTCGATCCGCCGCGCACACGCGGTGCAGCCGGTCGCGGCGTTGCAAAGCGAGTATTCGCTGTGGTGGCGCGAGCCCGAAGCCAGCGTGCTGCCGACGCTCGAAGAACTCGGTATCGGCTTCGTGCCGTTCAGCCCGCTCGGCAAGGGCTTTCTGACCGGCGCGATCGACGAGCGCACGACCTTCGACAAGAGCGATTTCCGCAATATCGCGCCGCGCTTCTCGGAAGAGAACCGCAAGGCGAATGCCGCGCTGGTGGACGTGCTCGGCCGGATCGCAGATGGCAAAGGCACGACGCGCGCGCAGATCGCGTTAGCGTGGCTGCTCGCGCAGAAGCCATGGATCGTGCCGATTCCGGGCACGACGAAGCTGCCGCGCCTCGCGGAGAACGTCGGCGCCGCCAGTGTCGTGCTGACGCCGGCGGATCTCTCCGACATCGAAGCGGCGCTCGAGCAGATCAAGGTGGTGGGCGAGCGCTATCCGGCGCAGCTTCAGCGGTTCATCAACCGCTAGGCGGTGCGCGGTCGCGGCGCTTCAGGTTTTGGACCTGTGCCGCGGTTTGCCTGGCTTTTTGCCCGGCGCCCCGCAGATCAGCGCGACGCCAGCCTGCGCCGTCGCGCGCAGCGACTCGCGCGAGTCGCCCGCGCGCGAGCGCAGCGCGAGAGTATGCAAAATCGCCGATGCGACTCGGCACGGCGGAACGCGCGAAATTGCAGGAGTGGCTTGGCTTCATCAGCACGGAGCTGCACAAGGGAGTATTCGTGCCGCTGCTCGATCCGGACGCTCACTAGCTCGACCGCAAACTCCGCAATACGTCGAGCACATACTGAGTCGGACGCTCCACCGTACCCGAGCGATAGGCCAGGCCCAGCTGCCGCCATAACGCCGGGCGCAGCGGACGTGTGACGATGCGAGTGTCGGCCGTTGAGCAGCGCGCTTCCTGCGGCAGCAGCGCGGCGCCGTATCCCGCCGCCACGAGACTCTTGATCGCATCCGAGTAGTTGAGCTGGATGCGCGGCGTGGGATGCTGCCCCGCCGCGCTGAACCATTCCGTCGTCAAACGGGAAAGCCGCGTGGTGGCATCGTTCAGGATCAGCGGCTTCGCGGCGATCCAATGCGGCGTGATGCGCGCCGGACATTGCCACCCGGCCGGCATGAATGCGACCACCGGATCGCGGCGCCATTTTTCGATCGATAGCCCGCGTATCGGCGCTTGCGGCAGCGCCACGATGCCCACGTCGAGCGACTCCTCCGCGAGTCGCGTCAGCGTTTGCTGCGAAGTCAGCACGGCGATTTGTACGTCGATGCCGGGATGGTCCTCGGCCAGCCGTTCCAACGCCTGCGGCAGCAGATTCGCGATGGCTGCGGTGGAAGCGCCGAGCCGAACCCGTCCGCCGAGCCCTTCCACCTGCCGCCGCACGTCTTCCAGCGCCTGCTCCGCATTCGCCAGCAATTGACGCGCATAGGCCACCAGCGTCTCGCCGATCGCCGAAGCCCGCACCTGGCCGCGTTTGCGCGACAGCAGCGGCGCACCGACGCGACTTTCGAGATCCGCGATATGCAGACTGACCGTGGGTGGCGCGAGATGCAGAACGCCAGCGGCCTCGGCAAAAGAGCCGAGGTCGGCGACGACAACGAGGGTGCGCAGGCGGTCGAGACTGATCTCTCTCATCGGAGTCGGAATGGCATTGGTCAGAAAACCTGAATCACATGGTCAGTAAACTCAACTTTTCCAATCTTACGTGCAGATGGAACATGGTGGCGCTGGTTTTTGAACGCTGACTATCGGGACATCGGCATGAACTCATCTTCAACAAGAAGTTGCGAACCGGAAGACGCTTCTCATCCGCTAGACGCAATGTCGGACGACGCCAGGTCGTTGCTGCTCGGGTTCGTCTTTACAGGCGTCGTGCTGGCCCTCGCCGTGATGGCGATGATCTGGACGGCGTCTCGCCCCCCGCTCAAAGGCAAGGACTGCTCGGACCGCATCGCAAACGGCGAACACGCGAGCTTCGTCGCGTTCTTCCAGGACCCGGCGGACCACGGGGCGTTGCTGCGGTCGATCGAAGATTGCGCGAGATGAGCGTCGTTGCGGCGGCATAGCGCGCCGGTCGGCCGCGCCATCCCACACCCTCGCCAGGGAATATCCCACTTCCCGCGATACCACGGGCACAATACCCGGCGATAATGCCGGGGGCACCCGCGTCTTTTCCGTTCGATATCCGAACGCGCCGCTGCCCGCGCCGCCAGTGTTCCCTTTCGATGCACCCATGAGCCACGCTACCGCCGACCAACCCGCCTCCGCCTCCGCCGACTCCGCTCCGAACTCGCCGCGCTTTCTGTTGTTCCTGATCTGCCTGTTCGCATCCGCCGGACAGCTCGCCATCGACATCTACGTGCCCGCGCTGCCCGCGATGGCGCACTACTTCGGTACCTCGCCGCAAGCGATCCAGACCAGCGTCACCGGCTACATGGCCGCCTACGCGTTCGGCCAGCTGATCTTCGGTCCGATCGCCGACGCGTATGGCCGCAAGCGCGTGCTCGCGTTCGGCCTGACCGTCTACACGGTCGGGTGTCTGCTGTCGCTCGCGGCGCCGAATCTCGAGACGTTCATCCTCGCCCGTGCGTTGCAGGGCTTCGGCATCGCGAGCACGAACCTGCTCGCGAAGGCGATCATCACCGATTCGTTCGCGGGTCAGGCGTTGCTGCATGCGTTCACGTACATGTCGATCGCATGGGGGCTCGCGCCGATCGTCGCGCCGGTGATCGGCGCGCATCTGCAGACGGCGTTCGGCTGGCGCGCGTGCCTCGTGTTTCTGCTGATCTATTCGCTGGTGATGTGGGCGCTCTTGTGGCGTTATCGCGAGACCTTGCCGAAGCCCGTGCATCTCGAACCGCGCACGCTGACCGCGAACGCGCGCAAGGTGCTCGCGAGCCCCGTGTTCCAAAGCTGTTTCCTCGCGCAGGGCCTGTGCTACAGCATCCTGCTCGTGTTCAACATCGTCGGGCCGTTCATGGTGCAGACCACGCTGCACAAGCCGCCGACCTTCTTCGGCTATCTCGCGCTCGGCATCGGCATGATGTACTTTCTTGGCGGTCTGTCGAATCGGCTGCACGGTCCGCGTCTGCCGAGCGCCGAGCAGCGGTTGCGCATCGGCGCGCGGCTGATGGCGGCCGCGTCGGTTGTGATGCTGCTGCTCGCGCTGACGGTCGGCCTGCGCGTGTGGACGCTCGCGACGCCCGTGCTGGTGATGGGCTTCTGCGCCGGCGCGATGTATCCGACGCTGATGGCGAAGGGCAACTCGCTGTTCCCGCACATCGCGGGCCTGACGAGCGCGATTCTCGGCTGCGCGCTGCTGCTGGTGTCCTCGGCGATGATGGGGCTGGCCGGCTTCGTGTCGGTGCAGGTGCTCACGCCGCTCGCGCTGTTCTTCGTGGTCCTCGCGTTCGTCGTGGTGATGATGGTGACGAAGCTGCTGCGCCATCTCGAGCAGGTACAGCCCGCGGCCGCGGCGACCGCGAGCGGCAACGCAGCGTGAGCCGGTACATGAGCCTGACCGAGCGCCAGACCTTCATCCGTACACGCGCGGACCGATGAGCGGCATGCGCGAGCACATCTCCGCGTCCGCTTCCGAGCGGATCGATCCCACCGTCTGGAAGGTCGCGGCGGTCGTGTCGATCGGTTCGTTCATGTCGCAGATGGATTCGACGCTCGTCAACGTGTCGCTGTCGACGATCGGCCATACGCTCGATGCGTCGATCGCCACCGCGCAGTGGATCGTCAGCGGCTACCTGCTCGCGATGGCGTTGATGTTGCCGCTCAACGGCTGGCTGGTCGACCGCATCGGCGCGAAGCGGCTGTACCTGTTCTGCTTTTCGACGTTCACGATAGCGTCGATGCTGTGCGGCGCGGCGCAGACGATCGGCGAGTTGATCGGCGCGCGCATCTTCCAGGGCCTCGTTGCCGGTGTGCTCGTGCCGATGGCGCAGATGATGATCGGACGAGTGGCCGGCAGGAACCTCGAGCGCGTGATGGGCTTCACCGCGCTGCCCATTCTGCTCGGTCCCATTCTCGGCCCGGTGCTGGCCGGACTCGTCCTCGCGCACGCGAGTTGGCCGTGGCTGTTCTTCATCAATGCGCCGGTGGGCGCTGTCGGCATCGCGATGGCGGTGTTGCTGCTGCCGCGCGATGCCCCTGCGTCGCAGAAGCGGCCGTTCGATTTCACCGGCTTTGCGCTGATCTCCCCTGGGCTGGTCGCACTCGTCTATGGACTTCAGAACGCGTTGCGCGCGGTGGGCCTCGCGTGGCTGCTTGCGGGCGTCGTGTTTCTCGCCGGGTTCGTGCTGTACGCGTTGCGCAAAGGCGATGCCGCGCTGATCGACGTGCGCATGTTTGCAAGGCGTACGTTCTCGGTCGCGGCACTCGCGCAGTTCTCCGCGAACGGGATCATGTATGGACGACAGCTTGCAGTGCCGCTGTTTCTGATCGCGGGCTGCGGTTTGTCGGCCGCGCACGCGGGCGGCCTGCTCGCGGCGACCGGCGTCGGCATGATGTGCTCGTTCCCGCCGATCGGCTGGTTGACCGAGCGGCTCGGTTGCCGCGCGCTCGCGGCGGCCGGCGCATTGCTGGCGTTTCTGAGCACGCTCGTGTTTCTGTGGATGAGCATCGCTTCGTTCTCGGCCGGATGGGCCGCTGTCAGTCTGTTCCTTGCGGGCGTCGGTCAGGGGACGATCAGCGTGCCATCGATCTCGGCCGCATATTCGTCGATCCCGAGAGAACGGCTCGCGGTCGCGAATACGGCGTTGAACATCGCGCAGAGAGTGGGCGGTCCGTTCGCCACGACGCTGCTTTCGATGGCGCTCGCGTTGACGCTGCACGGTGCTTCGGATGTACAGCCCAGCCGATTTCTGCCGATGTTCGTGCTGCTGGCCGCACTGCATTTGCTGTGCTTCGCAGCGACGATGTGTCTGCCGGTTCGGGTTCGGAGGGCGTAGGACGCCTCAGCGCACATTCCCGCGCCCGTGCTTCACAGCAGTCGCAAGCCGCCGTCACACTCGATCACCGCCCCCGTCATGAACGTGTTCTCCAGCAGAAACTGCAGCGCGTGCGCGACATCGTCGGCCCGGCCGACGCGCCGCACCGGTAGCGTTTCGCTTTGCTGCCGAAACAGCTCGCTTTTCACGCTCGCCGGAAATCTGTCCCACCACGGCGTATCGATCACCCCCGGCGACACCGCGTTCACGCGCAGCGGCGCCAGCTCGCGCGCCAGCGTGCCGATCATGCTTTCGAGTGCGCCGTTGATCGCGCCCAGACCCGCCGTACCCGGATTCGCGATGCGCGCCGAAATCGCGGTCAGAAACGTGATGCTGCCGTCGCGACGCAGCGCGGGCAGCGCGGTCTGCGCCGCTTCGAGCTGCGGCCAGAACTTGGCCTCGAAGCCGCGCCGCAGCGCGGCCAGATCCAGCTCCGCAAACGGCCCCGCGCCTTCGCCGCCCGACAGCGTCATCACCAGATGATCGATCCGGCCGAGGCCGCCGAAAAAGCGTTCGAGCGCCGCGCGATCGGTGCAATCGAGCGCGTCGCCCGTCACCTGTGCGCCGATGCCGCTCAGCGCATCGTCCAGCTTGGCGCGGTCGCGCCCCACCGCGACGACGCTCGCGCCAGCCGCCGCGAGCCGCTTCACCGTCGCGAGCCCAACACCCGACGAACCACCCAGCACCACGACCTTCTGATTTTGCCAGTCCATTTCATTGCTCCTGAGAGTGAACGGAAGACCCCGTGGCAGTAGAATGCGCGGTGCACGCCCATCATTCAAATCGTTTAATGTCATGGCCAACATCATTGAAAATGATTTTCGGCGCTTCGACCTGAACCTGTTGCTGACCTTGCGCGCGCTGCTGGAAGAGCGCAGCGTCACGCGTGCCGCGCAGCGGCTGTTTCTTGGCCAACCGGCCGTCAGCGGCGCACTGAAACGCTTGCGCGAGACCTTCGGCGACGAGCTGTTCGTGCGCACGCCGCAAGGCATGACGCCGACGCCGCGCGCGCTCGAACTCGCGCGGCAGATCGAGCCATTCCTGCAATCGCTGCATCAGGCGCTCACGCAGCCGTCCGTGTTCGATCCGGCCCGCGCGCAGCGGGTGTTCCGCATCGGCCTCAGCGATTCGCTCGAACTGCTGCTGATGCCGGAGATCATGGCGCGCCTCGCCGTGGCAGCGCCCGGCGTGAAGCTGATCGCACGCTCCACCGATTCGACGCGCGCCGCCGCGATGCTCGACGATGGCGCGATCGAACTCGCAGTCGGCGTGTTCCGCGAGTGCGTGCCGTGGCAGCGACTCATGCCGCTGTTTTCATGGCGCTTCGTGAGCGTCTACAACCCGCAACTCGTCAAGACGCGTCGCAAGCATTTGTCGATGGACGAATTTCTGCGCCACCGCCACGTGCTGACTTCGTTCAGCGCCGAGCTGCGCGGCTTCATCGATGAACGACTGGAGCTGCAGGGACTGAAGCGCGAGGTCGTGTTTTCGAGTTCGAACTTCGCGACCAGTCCGTTCATCGTGCAACGCACGGCGGCGATCGCGACCGTGCCGGAGTTCATCGGCCGCGTCTGGCGCGATACGCTCGGTCTCGCGCTCAGCCCGTTGCCATTCGAAGTGCCGGGCTACGAGGTTTCGTTGATGTGGGCCGCGGCGCACGATCAGGACCCGGCGTTGGCGTGGTTGAAGCGCGAGTTCGCGAATGCGTTCGGCACGGCTGACAGCACGGCGCGTGCGGCTAATTGACAGCGACGTGTGCTACGGTTCACCAGCGTCACATTGCGTTGCGTCTCGTTTCACCGCTTCGCCATCGCCCGTTCAAGCCAGGAGGAAATCCCGATGACTCAGCACATAGCAAAAGGCACCTTCATCGTCTCCCTTCAACCGATGCCGTTCGAAAACGCGGAGGCCGAATCGAAGCTCGGCCGCATGTCGATCGACAAGCAGATCTCCGGCGATCTCGTCGCGACCACCCAAGGGCAAATGCTGAGCGCGATGACGAACGTCAAAGGCTCGGCTGGCTATGTCGCGCTCGAACAGGTGAGGGGCACGCTGGCGGGCAAGCAGGGCACGTTCGTGCTGCAGCATATCGGCGTGATGAATCGCGGTGCTGCGTCGCTGGCGGTGACGGTCGTGCCCGATTCGGGCACGGGCGAGCTGAGCGGCATTGAAGGCGAGTTCAAGATCGACATCGTCGATGGCGCGCATTCGTACGAGTTCGCTTATCGGCTGCCCGGCGGTTGACATGCCGAAACCCGAGCGGCCACGACACGAGCTAGCCGGGCAGTCAGGACACGGAGCTATACCCCGTACCCTGCTGCCGGGCTTGCGGGTTCAACACCTCGGCGCTCAATGCCCCGCGATCGTCAGCGATGCCGTCAACGCATTCGGATCGCGCGAAGAAGCCCCCGCGATCATTTGATAGACGCCGCCGTTCAGCTTCCACACGTGATTGGTCGCGTCCCACGTCGACAGCAGCTTCGGCGCAATCGATACGCTGATCTGCTGCGACTGCCCCGCCTGCAACGCGACCTTTTGCCAGCCGACCAGGCGCTTCGGGGGTTCGCCCAGACCGCTCGGTAACGCGGCATAAACTTCGGCGATTTCCCCGCCCGCGCGTGAGCCGGTATTCTTGACGGTAAAGGTCACAGTCACATTGCCACTCGCATCCACTTGCGCGTTGAGGCCCGAGTAGCTGTAGCTGGTATAGGACAGCCCATAACCGAAAGGGAACAACGGCGCGATCTGCTTGCCGTCATACCAGCGATAACCCATGAAGAGCCCTTCGCTGTAATTGACGGTCGTATCGGTGGCCGAGATCGTCGGCTGCGGCAGATCCGCGTCCTGCATCGGGAACGTGATCGGCAATTTGCCGGATGGATTGACGGCGCCGAACAGCAGATCGGCAATCGCCTGGCCGCCCTGCACGCCCGGATACCAGGCCTCGAGCACGCCATGCACGTTGCCGAGCCACGGCATCAGGACCGGGCTGCCGTTTTCGAGCACGACGATCACGCGCTTCGCTTGCGCCGCGACCGCGGTGATCAACGCGTTCTGATCGTAGCTCTGGTTATAGCTGTCGGTCGCATTGCTCGGCAGGCTCAGACTCGACAGATCCGCGCCTTCGCTTTCCCATTGCGTCGCGAACACGATCGCCACGTCCGCCTTCGCGGCCGCGGTGGCCGCCGCCGCCGCGTTCGTGCCGTCGACGAAGGTCACGCTCGCGTTCGGCGCCTTCGCCTGAATCGCGGCTAGCGGTGCCGACTTGTACCATGTCGCGCAGGTGCTCAGCAGCGGCGACGGCGACACGCAACCGGACACCGCGTTGCCCGCGGCCGCCGGCACGGCGCCCGAGCCGCCGCCCGATAGCACGCCCGCATCCGCGTGACCGCCGATCACCACGATGGACGACAACCCCGCCGCGTTCAGCGGCAGCACCGGCTGCGAATCACCGTTCGCCACCGCGTTCTTCAACAACACCGACGATTGCTGCGCGACCTGCAACGCCAGCGCATTGCCCGCGGTTTGATCGACACTTCCGCCGGTGGTCGGCGGCGAATCGAAGACGCCATAGCGGATCATCGTGCGAAGCTTGCGCTGAACCATGTCGTTGAGTCGCGCCATTGGCACGCTGCCGGCATTGACCGCGCTCGTCAGCGCGGTGTTGAAATAGGACGTCAGCGTGAAGCCTGGAATCGACGCTCCGCCGCCGAGATCGCCGGGCTCTTCTTCATCGAGGCCGGCCAGCGCCGACGCGACGGTACTGTGCGTGGCGGTCCAGTCCGATTGCACGACGCCCTTGAAGCCCCACTCGTTCTTCAGCACGGTGGTCAGCAGATACGGGTTTTCGCACGCATACACGCCGTTCACCAGGTTGTACGAACACATTACGTTGCCGGGCGTGCCCTGCGTGACGCCGAGTTCGAATGCGAGCAGTTCGGTCTCGCGCATCGTGCGTTCGTCGACGACCGAGTTGCTCGTCATGCGGTTCGTTTCCTGATCGTTCATCGCGTAGTGCTTGATCGTCGCGATGACGTTCTGCGCCTGCGTGCCGATCGTGCGCGCGGCGCTCAGCGTGCCGGTCAATACCGGGTCTTCGCCCATGTACTCGAAGGTGCGGCCATTGCGCGGTTCGCGCGCCAGATTGACGCCGCCGCCGAGACCTTCGCCATAACCGAGCACGCGCAGCTCCGTCGCGATACGCGCGCCGTACTCGTTCGCGAGCGCCGGGTCCCAGCTTGCCGCGAGCGCCACCGGCGCGGGCAGCGCCGTCGCATTCGACTTGACGACATTGACGCCGCCCGCCGAATCGGCCATTGCAAGGCCCGGAATGCCAAGCCGCGCGATGCCCGGAATGTAGCCTGCTCCGTTGACGCCGGCCGGATACGGACCGCCCAGTCCCGCGTTGGGGATGCCGACACCGTGCACGAGCTGGATCTTTTCGGCGGTCGTCATTTGCTGGACCAGCGCGGCGGCACGCGCATCGGCGCGTGCATCGGGATCGCTCGGCAACGGCGGGTCACTGAGGCTGCTGCCATTGCCGCAGGCGGCGAGTACCACCGCGACACCGCAGGCGATGGCGCCTGCGGCAAAGGGTATCGTCAGCTTGCTTCTCATCGTCTCGCTCCGGGTTGTCGTTGTCGGTCATGTGATTTGCATTGCATAACGTTGTCGTCCTGTTACGCTTAGCGCTCGCGGTAATGCGCCGAAAGAAATTCTAGGGATGCGCTCGAAACGCGCTTGACCGATGGGTGCAGCACTTGACCGATGAAGCGTCAGGAAAACCCGCAGACAGGTTTCGACCGGAGGAGGGCACAGTGGATTTGCGTCAGAAGTCCGTATCAGCGCGCATCTATCGAGGATTGCTCGACGCGGCGGAGCGTGAGGGTCTCGATCGCACCAAAGTGGCTCACGATATCGGCATCGCGGAGGCTGACCTCGCCGCGGCGGATGCGCGAGTCCCGGGCGACAAGCATGTCGCAATGCTCCAGCTCGCGGAACGCTGCCTGATGCGCGGCGCGCCCGAGGGCGACGCGCTCGATGGTCTGCTGTATTTCCCCGAGCTCGCGGGCGTGCTCTGCAATAGTCCGACGCTGCGCGATGCATTGCGTAATTACGTCACGTACCGCGACCTGATCGGTAATGTCGACTGGCTCATCATGCAGGAGGATGGCGACCAAGTCGCATTCGAATACGTGACGGAAGGCGAAGGGCGCAACGCCTCGAGCGCGCTCGGCAACTTCACGCTGATCGCGCGCGTGGCCAGGCTCTACGACGCGCGCCTGCGCGTGCGCGACGCGGGCATCACCGATGCGCGGCTCGGTGCGCTCGGGGCGCTGTGCGGGACGTTGGGCGTGCGCGTTCAACTCGATCAGGCGTGCAATCGGATGGTGTTGCAGTCGTCGGCGCTGGATCGCGCGTTCGAGGTCTACAACGCGCCGCTTTCGAAAATTCATATGCATGCCGCGCATGGCATCTTGCAGCGGATTCGCGAGCAGGGCCGCTTTTCTCCGACAGTCGAGCGATGTCTGCGTGACGTGCTGCGCGAGCAGGCGGATGCGATCGATCCCAAGAGCCTGCAGACGATCGTCTGCGAGAGGCTGTCGCTGACGCGCTGGACCTTGCAACGCAAGCTCGCCGCGGAGCGCAAAACCTTCACCGAGGTGCTGACGCAAACGCGCATCGACGAAGCGCGTACGCTGCTCGCGCATACGCCGATGTCGATCAGCGAGATCAGCGAGCGGGTCGGCTTTGCATCGACGACAGCGTTTACTCGGTTCTTTACGCGCGCATGTGGAGCACCGCCGGCACGATATCGAGGACAGTGCCGGGTGTGATCTTCCTATGATGCGCATCTTTCAGGACATGACCCGACTGTTCGGCGTCATGGGGGCGATCGTTTCGCTGGTCGCGTTTCTGCCTTATGGACTTGCGATCTGGCGCGGCACCGTACGTCCGCATCTGTTCACGTGGCTGGTCTGGTCGGTCGTCACGGCGATTGCGGCGGTCGGGCAATTCGTCGCCGGTGCAGGCCCTTCGGCGTGGTCTACGGCGGCGATCGCGGCCACCTGCTTCTTTGTTCTCGTCGCGAGCGTCTTTCGGGGTGAACGGCGGCGGACCGCTTTCGATTGGCTTTGCCTCGTCGCTGCGTTGTCGGCTATTCCGCTCTGGATACTCACCAATGATCCGACTTGGTCGATCTGTCTTGTCACGCTGATCGAACTCGTCGGCCTCGGGCCGACGGTGCGCAAGACCATCCTCGATCCGTGGAGTGAGAGTCTTTTGTACTTTGCGCTATGCGTTCTTAAGTACGCGCTCGCGATTCTCGCGCTGCCGAAATGGAGTGTGGCCGTGGCGTTTTATCCGGCCGTGAATATCGTGGCGTCCATCGGGGTCTGTTCGTTGATGGTGGTGCGCAGGCGGCAGGTGGGGGCCTATTGCGCGCGGTCGCAGTGAATCAACCCGATTCACCTTTGCGCGCCGCCCCCAAACATCGTCATGCGCTGCAAGATCCACGCGAGCAGTTCGTGCGCAGCCGCGACGAGCGGCCGCCCGGATTTCACCAGCACGCGCGCCTTCGTGCCTAAAAACAGCGCGTGGTCGATCGGCACGGTCGCCAGCTCGCCAGCCTGAATCTCGCGCGAGGCCGCGAACTCTCCGATCAGCGTCGCAAAGTTTTCATCGGCGACAAACCGCTTGAGTGCCGTTAGCGAATTGGTGGTGAGCGTCGCGCGGATCTCAACGTGTTCGACGAACGCGAGCATCGTTGCGAGGTGCCCGATGCCGAACGTGCTCGGCATCAACGCCAGCGGCCACGCGAGCAGATCGTCGATCGTGGCGGGCTTGCCACGCCGCGCGAGAGGATGGTCGCGCCGCACCAGCAACACCACGGGCTGCGCGGAACTCGCGCGATATTCGACGCGCGGATGCGGCGGCGGATTGAACGCGAGCCCGATATGGGCGCGGCTTTCCGCAACTGCGTCGAGCACGTCGTCGACCGGCAGCACGGTGAGGCCGATATCGACCTTCGGGTATTGCACACAGAACGGCGTGATGACCTCGGCAATCAGCGCATCCACGTAACCCTCGCTGACGGCCAGATCGACGCGGCCTTGCTGCAAGCCGCGCAACGCGTGCAGCTGATCCTCGAACTTCTCCTGCTGCGCGCGATAGCCGCGCCAGAACTCCAGCAGATGCGCGGCGGCCTCGGTGGGCCGGACGCCGCGCGCCTGCCGCTCGAACAGCTGCACGCCCAGTTCGTCTTCGAGCAGCTTGATCTGCCGCGTGATCACCGAGGGCGACGTGTTGAGGCTGTCCGCGGCACCGCGGATCGTGCCGTGCCCGAGCACCTCATGGAAATAGCGCAGCCGCTGCTGATTGATTTCGCGCATCACATCCCCGTTAGCCTGTGGCTCCGTTGCTGTGTGAGGAACGATATGTGAACTTTGTTGCTCTTGCTAGCAAGGATTGCCCTGGTCAAGATGGTGTTGCGCACGCGCTTCCTCGACCCGCCGAACTCGCGGCCAGTAACGGCGCGCGGTGATTTCGACGAGTTTCGTATCGTTATGTATCCACCGGGCTGACCGACAAACACCGTTGCAAAAGTCGGGGTTCGCGGAAACAGACGGGATACATGAGGGGGTTCAAATATGTCCATGCCAGTCGGCGGTGCCGCAAAGCAAAGCGGACGTCGACGCGACTGGATGCACGGGCCACGCAACCGTGGTCTGAACCAACTCAATTGCTCTCAGGTGGATGCCATGAAACTCGTCAAGTCGCTGATCGTTGCCGCTGTTGTCGCTGTCCCCGTCGTTTCGTTCGCGCAGTCCAACGCGCCGGTTACGCGTGCCCAGGTTCGCGCGGAACTGGTCCAACTCGAAAAGGCGGGTTACAACCCGGCTGCGGATTACAACACCTATCCGCAGGATATCCAGGCCGCCGAGGCACGCGTGAGCGCGCTGAACGGCGCGGCGGCGTCGGCATATGGCGGGGCGGCGAACGGGTCGTCGGCGGCCGGAGCTGGCGCGGTTAAGGTCCCGGCTCTGTCGCAGCAACAGGACGTTGCCGCCCTCGCCTCGGTCTACGCGCATCATTGACGTTTGGCGAGCGCTGCCCATGTGGGCAGCGGCAATGGAAGACGGCCCGCTTCGAGCGGGCCGTTGCGCATGCACCGGATATCGGCAATCGCGAGGCTACCAGGCACCGACCAGAGATACGTCGTGAGCCCGAGCGACACCGCGCGCCAGAAGCCGAAACGTTCGGGACCGGCGAAACCATGCGCGGCCAGGCCGCTGCGCACCATATATCCGGCGATCGGCAGACTCACCAGCAGGTAGATCGCGAGCGCGACGATCGCCGGCATCGCCGCAATCACCATCGACCATGCCGGCGAACTCCTCGCGACATCAGCCGTAATCACATGCTCGGAGAATCTCATCAGCGGCACCGCCGCGCGCGGCACCAGAAAGTGAAACGCCACCACGGCGACGATGAAAAGCAGCGTACTCGCGAGCCACTGACGCCACGCGCACGACCACCACACGTAAAGACGCCGCCCGAAACTCATCGCGCGGTTGACGCTGAACAACGCGCCTCTATCCGTGAGCGCCGCAACGCACACCAGCACGACGAACAGCACAGCAGCGAAAACCAGCGTGTAGGGACTCCAGATGAACGCGACCGCGTGCTGTCCCGTTGAGGCCGCAGCAGTGGCGGTGATCGCCCAAAAAGTTCCGCCAGGAACATGAAGCGGCCGCTCAAGCTTTCAATCAGCTCGCTCTGTCGTCTCGTTGTCGCGCACGCTCTTTTGCCGGGCGTGACGACGTTGCACATTAGCCACGCGGAACCCCAAAGAAAGCGCAATCCTTCGCGGCGCGCGATCTGATTGTGCCTTCCTTTTGTCCGATATTCATCAGGTCTGCGCAAATAGCGTGGATTACACTGGTTTTCGCCATGCGACTTTAAAGCGTGGCTGACTCACGAAGTCACCATTGCGCGGACTTTCGTGCATCCTTTCCGCACGTATCCGCCGACACCGGGCGAAACACGACTGCCCGGCGAAAACGTTTCGTCATTCACCACTTTGGCCCCACCTCTGGTCCTTCAACCGACGGCGACCAGGCATCGCTGCGGCCATTTCATATCGACTATTTTCGTTTGATTGATCCAGGCCCCGATCCCGGCAGCCGAACGGCTGTTGCACGCCGCGATTTCATGCGCCTGATTTGCTAACAAGGAGATGAAGATGAAGACCCGGCATATAAGCGTTTGGACGGCGGTAGCCGTTGCAATTCTGTCGCTGAGCGGCACCGCGCAGGCCGGCGGCAGGGGTGATGGCGACGGTGATGGCGACGGTGGTCGCGGGGGCCTTTGCTCCAAGGCAACGCTAAAGGGACCCTATGGGTTCATCGGTCACGGAGAGATTCTTGGATTGCTCGATTCGACGAACACGCTGCATCCGTTCACGAGCCCGTTGA
The DNA here is from genome assembly GCF_040948765.1 of Paraburkholderia sp. BR10923. NCBI lineage: Bacteria > Pseudomonadati > Pseudomonadota > Betaproteobacteria > Burkholderiales > Burkholderiaceae > Paraburkholderia > Paraburkholderia sp. BR10923. The sequence continues at coordinate 262,594 of NZ_JBFPKO010000002.1, forward strand.
TTTACGATGACGTCGCCCTGGTGACGTTCGACGGCAACGGTGGTTTCACACGCACTGACGTTGGGAACATCAACGGCGTGCCGAAAGCCGGCTCGACTACCTTCAATCCTCACCAGACCGGCACCTACACGGTGAACTCCGATTGCACCGGAACGATGTCGGTCCGCTACATTACCGGAGGACCTGTGGCGGCTGGCGTCGAGACTGACCTGAACATCGTGATCACTTCGGACGGGACGCAGATCGAATCCGTGGTCTATCGGGCGAGTGTCCCGACAGCCTCGTCGACTCCCGACTACAGCTGTCCGATGAATTGCGTGCAAGGTGTGCAGGAACACTTTGAAGGGAAGAAGGTTCTGGTCTACGGGTTCCGGTAGTCGAGTGCTAACGCATCGGATGAGTTCACGTTCGCCGCCGGCCTTTCAGCCGGCGGCTCTCCCGTATCATCGATGTTTCGCTCAGTGCCCTTGCCGCTCGCCCACCGCGACCGGCGCATGCCTGGTCTGGCGGCTCAGCATCAGCGTCACGACCGCCGACACCGCCAACGTCGCGCCGACCACATAAAGCCCCGCCGTATAGCCACCCGTCACGTTCTTGAGCCAGCCGATCGCAAACGGCCCGACGAAGCCGCCGAGGTTGCCGATCGAGTTGATCATCGCAATCCCCGCGGCCGCCCCGGCGCCCGACAGGAACATGCTCGGCATCGCCCACAGCGGCGCCTTCGCGGCGCTGATGCCGACGTTCACGACGACGAGCGCAAGCACGATCATCAACGCGGTGCTCGCATTGCCGGCGAACACGAAGCCTACGCACGCAAGCGCGCACGGAATCACGACGTGCCAAGTACGTTCGTCGGTACGATCCGAGTGCTTCGCCCAGAGCACCATCGCGATCACCGCGAGCACGCTCGGCACACCGGCAAGCAGCCCGGTTTCGAACGTGCCGAAACCATATTGGCGGATGATCAGCGGCGCCCACAAGCCGAGCGTATAAAGTCCCGCCGAGGTGCCGAAGTAGATCAGCGCGAGCGCGAGCACGCGCGGATCGCGCAACGCGCTGAGCGCGCCGGCCGTGTGGCCTGCATGGGCGTGCCGCGCGTCGGCTTCGAGCTTCAGCTTCGCGATCAGCCAGTCGCGCTCCTCGGGCTGCAGCCACTCGGCTTGCGCGGGCTTGTCGGTCAGATACTTGAGCACGCCGAAGCCGAGGATGATCGCCGGCAAGGCTTCGAGTATGTAGAGCATCTGCCAGTCGGCGAGTCCGGCGATCGGCGGCAGTTTCATGATCGCGCCGGAAATCGGCGAGCCGATCGCGGTCGAAATCGGTGCGGCGGCCATGAACCACGCCGCCGCGACCGCGCGCTGCCGGGTCGGAAACCACAGGCTCAGATACAGGATGATGCCGGGAAAGAACCCCGCTTCCGCGACGCCGAGAATGAAGCGCAGCGCGTAGAAGCTGTTCGGCCCGACGACGAACGCGGACGCGAGCGACACGAGCCCCCACGACACCATCACGCGAGCAATCCAGCGGCGCGCGCCGACCTTGTGCAGGATCAGGTTCGACGGTACTTCGAATAGAAAATAGCCGATAAAGAAGAGGCCGCCGCCGAGGCCGAACGCGGTCGGCGAAAGACCGATCGCCTTGTTCATCGACAACGCGGCGAAGCCCACATTCACGCGATCGAGAAAGCTCACGAAGTACAACAGCATGACGAACGGGATGATCCGCAGCATCAGCTTGCGGGACACCCGGCTTTCGAGTTCCGAAGTCATTGTCTCCTCCTGCTGCGCGCGGCAGTGGACCGCGCGCGAGCCTCGCGCCGGCCGACGTTGGGCCGAGCTAGTCGAGTCAAGGTTGGGTGCCGGCCACGTGGTGGCCGGGGCGTAGACCGTGCGCCTGAGTTGCGCGCGGTTCCCGCTTGGTGCCGGTCAATTCAAGCGAAGCCGGCGTTCAAGCCGCGTTCTCCGCGGGCGTCGCCGCCTGCTCGATGAACGCGCATACGGCCGCCGTCACCTGCGCGGTCGTGGCCGTGCCGCCGAGGTCGCGGGTATGCAGCGACCTGTTCGCGGTGACCGCTTCGACGGCCTGCATCACACGCCTGGCCGCGGCGAATTCGCCGAGGTGTTCGAGCAGCATCACGACCGACCAGAACGTGCCGACCGGATTCGCGAGCCCCTTGCCCATAATGTCGAACGCGGAGCCGTGGATCGGCTCGAACATCGACGGATAGCGGCGCTCCGGATCGATGTTGCCGGTCGGCGCGATGCCGAGGCTGCCCGCGAGCGCGGCTGCGAGGTCGCTGAGAATATCGGCGTGCAGATTGGTGGCGACGATCGTGTCGAGCGTGGCAGGACGATTGACCATGCGCGCGGTCGCCGCGTCGACGAGTTCCTTGTCCCACGTGACGTCCGGAAACTCCTTCGAAATCTGCAGCGCGATCTCGTCCCACATCACCATCGCGTGACGCTGCGCGTTGCTCTTCGTGATCACGGTCAACAGCTTGCGCGGACGCGACTGCGCGAGCCGGAACGCGAAGCGCATGATGCGCTCGACGCCGGCGCGCGTCATGATCGACACGTCGGTCGCGGCTTCGATCGGATGGCCCTGATGCACGCGGCCACCAACACCCGAGTATTCCCCCTCCGAGTTTTCGCGAACGATGACCCAGTTCAGGTCTTCGGGCTTGCAGTACTTCAGCGGCGCGTCGATGCCGGGCAGGATGCGTGTCGGGCGCACGTTCGCGTATTGATCGAAGCCCTGGCAGATCTTCAGACGCAGACCCCACAGCGTGACATGGTCGGGAATGTCCTTGTCGCCCGCCGAGCCGAACAGGATCGCATCCTTGTTGCGGATCGCATCTAGCCCGTTGGCCGGCATCATCAGGCCGTGCTGGCGATAGTAGTCGCCGCCCCAATCGAAGTTCTCGAACTCGAACGTGAAGGCGCGCGTGGTCTTCGCGAGCGCTTCGAGCACCTGCGCGCCGGCCGGCACGACCTCCTTGCCGATGCCGTCGCCTGGAATGGTTGCGATGCGATAGGTCTTCATGTCTGCGTCCTGTGCTTGGTGAATGGCGTGAGTGGACTCTAGCGCGGTCGCATGGGTAAAAACCGGTGCTAAACTCAAAGCATCTTTAACTTGCATTCACAAATGCGAAGGCGTGGAAACGACGATGCGCGACACCGTGCAGCCAGCGGATCTGAGCTTTTTCTCGACGCTCGCCGCGAGCGGCAGTCTCAGCGCGGCCGCGCGCGAACTCGGGCTGACCGCGGCCGCCGTCAGCAAGCGCCTCACGCAGATGGAACAGCGCGCGGGCGTCGCGCTCGTGAACCGCACGACGCGCCGCATGATGCTGACGCCCGAAGGCGAGCTATACCTCGAACGCGCGCGGCGGATTCTCGACGAGATCGACGAGCTGGCCGAACTGCTCGGCTCGGCGAAGAAGACACCGAAGGGTTTGCTGCGCGTAAACGCGACGCTCGGCTTCGGGCGCAGCCATATCGGACCGGCGATTTCGCGCTTCGTCGCGCGGTATCCGCAAGTGTCGGTTCAACTGCAGTTGTCGGTCACGCCCCCGCCGCTCACCGACGACAGCTTCGACGTCTGCATCCGCTTCGGCGAGCCGCCCGATACGCGCGTAGTCGCACGCCGGCTTGCGCCGAACCGGCGTCTGCTGTGCGCGGCGCCGTCGTATCTCGCGGCGCACGGCACGCCGCTCACGGCGCACGATCTGACGCGCCACAACTGCATCGGCATTCGGCAGGGAGACGAAGCGTATGGCGTGTGGCGGCTGACGTCGGGACGCGGCGCCGCGCGCAAGACCGAGGCGGTGCGCATCAAGGGAACGCTGACCACCAACGACGGCGAGATCGCCGTCAAATGGGCGCTCGAAGGACACGGCATCCTGATGCGCGCGGAATGGGACATCCGGCAGTATCTGGCGGAGGGGTCGCTCGTTCAGTTGCTGCCTGATCACGACACGCCGAATGCGGACATCTTCGCGGTGTATTCGCCGCGGCAGCAGATGTCGAATCGGATTCGCGCGTTTGTCGAGTTTATTGCGCGGGAGTTGGGGGGTGAGGTGGGGGTGGTTGGGTAGTGCTGCGGAGCGGTTAACTCGTCGCGGAGCTACTCGACACATTGCAACACATTGAGAAGGAGGCTGTTTCTGGCTCGCGAGCAGCTGAATCACAATCTGGACGGCCTTATCAGCAGATCGGCATTATCTGAAAACTGAGTACTGCTTGTTTTTGCACGGTTGCCTCGATAGTGTGTGCTGAGTCTTATCCCCTTTCACTGGCTGAGGAGAAGTAGAAAAGATGCGCTATGTCGCTGATACGGAAAAGGCAGATGACCTGATCAACCAAGGGCATCTGATCGGGAATGGCCAGTGCGTTACACTCGTTCATGCTGTTGTGAGTATTCCGCCGTCTTCCTTATGGAAAAGGGGAGACCGAGTCCAAGGCAATTTCCTCATCGCCAAAGGAACCGTAATAGCCACATTCGACAGCAATGGACGCTATGGAAATCACACGAACGGAACCAGCCATGCGGCAATTTATCTCGGGCAAACACTGGATGGAATCACTGTAATTGACCAGTGGAATGGCCATACCAAACAACCTCCGCATCGGCGTACTATCCATTTCCGTCGCGGCCATGGAACGCCTGTTAATGATGGCAGCCGATATTATGTTGTCGAATAAGGCGCTCTTCCTGGCAGTTTGCCTCGTGGCAACAAGCGCCGCGTGTGCGTCGCCAACACGGATCCGATTCAAATGCCCAAGCGTTCTTTCTGCGGGAGGGCAACATCATGTTCTGGATAACGCATCCCTGTTCGATGGCCCTCCAGAGGAGGAGGCGGACCTTATTCCTGAGCCAGGAAAAACATCTGACCAGTGGGATTTAACGGGCGTCGACCCCTATCTGGTATGCCGCTATCACGGCACTAACAGCACTTTTGTGATTCATGCTGTTGGTGCTCGGACCTGCGAAGCCACCAGCAAACCCTTTGCTGTTCACTGCACCTCTCGTTAAATGGACTGGGATAACCGCAAAATGGCGGCGCTGCTTGTAGCTGCTGCTATTGCTGCGTGGATGCCGTTGGCATACGGCAAAATTTGCCCGGAAAAAGATGCTTTTGCGGCGGACGCGATGGTGGATCAACTCGATAGCTGGGCTCAGGTAAATAGCGCATTCAGTCAGTATGGTCACTGCGACGATGGTGGGATTGCTGAAGGCTATTCTGAGGCAATCGCGCGATTGCTGATTGACCACTGGAAAGCACTGCCGGAACTCGATGCACAAATCAAGCTCGATCCGCCACTAGAATCGTTCGTGCTGCGTCACATTAACTCAACGCTTGATACTGACGACCTTGCAAAGATCGCTACGCTCTCTACCAGATCTTGCCCAAAAGGCATGAGTTCACTGTGTAAAGCATTGGCTAATGCCACATCGCAGGCTGAACAGTAACCGCTGCGACGGCTACGCGTGCTTGCATATGGGCTGCGCCCTGCTAATGGGATAGAAGGTGCCTCCAACACCGCAACTCCCTCTGACTGAACGAACGACGCGCGTGTTCGTACGCCGGAACGGCCTGTACGACTGGAATCTGTAGCACGAAAATCGCGATCCCCACAGTCTCTAACAGACCCGCCTCTTTTCACTGCACATCACTGGCTATCGAATAAAACTCCCCGATATCGTAAAGTTGAGGAACCAAACCCCGATCCCACTCCTTTACTCACCAAGGCCGGACCTGACCAAACCGGGTAACGATGCCGAGACCAGACCCCGCGCCGTACCGCAGCCCGAGAACCCCGATGACACGGCGGCGCCGGCGTCTTCTGATCATCGGCGCGATCGTGCTGGTCGCCGCGTTCGGCTGGATGGTCGCGCTGATTCTCGAGCCCGCGTTCCAGCGCACGATCGTCATCACTTCCGGCGCAGACGGCGGCATTTATCGCGGCTTTGCCGATCGCTACGCGCCGCTGCTCAAGCGCGAAGGCATCAAGCTCGACATCCGCAGCTCGTCGGGTTCGGTCGAAAACTACCAGCGCCTCGCTGACCCGGACAGCGCCTATCAGGTCGGCTTCATCCAGTCGGGCACGACCAGTCCGAAAGACACCGACAATCTGCAAACCATCGCCGCCGTGTCGTACGAGCCGATCTGGGTGTTCTATCGCGGCGACGCGACGATCGACCGGCTGTCGCAACTGCGCGGCAAGCGCATTTCGATAGGCGTGCCGGGCAGCGGGCTGCTCAACGTCTCCCAGGTGCTGCTCGGCTACAGCGGCGTCACGAGCCAGAACTCGACGCTGCTGGAGATGGACGCGAACGCCGCATACGAAGGGCTCGAAAGCGGTCAGATCGATGCGGCGTTCTTCATCGGCCGGCCCGACGCCGACATGCAGCACACGCTGCTGACCAGCAACCTGAAGCTGATGAGCTTCGCGCAGGCCGATGCACTGGCGCAAAAATTCCCGTCGCTGTCGAAGATCGTATTGCCGCGTGCCTCGACGAGCGTCGCCGACGATCTGCCGCGCAGCGACGTCACGCTGCTCGCGGCGACGGCGCTGCTGGTGTCGAAAGACACGCTGCATCCGGCGCTCGTCTATCTGCTGCTCGACGCGGCGCGCACGGTGCACGGCGGCGAGGACTACTTCACGCCGCTCGGCACGTTCCCGAACCTGAACACTGAAGAATTCCCGATCTCCGACGAAAGCGTGCGCTACTTCAAATCGGGCCGGCCGTTTCTGTATCGCTACCTGCCGTTCTGGCTCGCGAGTCTGATCGAGCGACGGCTGCTGATTCTGGTGCCGTTCCTTGCGCTGCTGATCGGCCTCGCCCAGGCGCTGCCGAGCATGCTCGAAGCGCGTATGAAGAAACGCCTGTTCGTGTGGTACCGCGCGATCAAGGCGCTCGAGGACGAAGTATGGAAGAACGCCGAGCCGACTCGCGCGCAGGTCGCGCAATGGAGTGACGAGATTGAAAACATCGACGCGAACGCTAGCCAGATCCGGATTCCGTACCGCTACTTTCAGGACGTTTACGCGCTGAAGCAGGCGATCGGCGTCGTGCGCGACCGGATCGCGCACGTAGCGCAGAAGATGGAGAAGTAGAGACGCCGCTCCTTACCCCTGCACGTTTCCCGGGTATTCACCACCGCCGTACCGGTTGATTTTGCGCGCGCCCTCACCGCATGGTCGATTGCCGCAGCGCAAGAAGAAAATCTCTGTGAAATCGGTCGGACGATAGGCCGATTTAATTGGCGTGCTCGCGAATCGCATCCTGTAATGGACTCCTGCCGTGCGCGTACCGTCCATCCAGTCCGCCGCACACTAACCGGAGAGCGTCCATGTCGCAGCCCGAGCCGAATGTAGACGAAATAGTCCGCAGCATCGCCGAAGAAACCGACACGCCGACCGAAACGGTGTCCCGCATGTACGCCGATACGCTCGCCGAATTCCGGAGCGAGGCGCGCGTGTTCGACTACGTGCCGCTGTTCGCCGCGAAGAAGGTCCGCAACGAGCTTCGCCAGAAGCATCCTCGCAAGCACTGACTCGCTGCAGGCGGTGATGCATCGGCTCACCGCACTGCCGCAAGCGTCGTGGCTCCAGATTTGTCGTTCATGGTGGAGCTAACAATCACGTCGCAAATTTTCTATGCTGGCGGTTCCACAGCTTTCCACAGGAGCCGCCCACATGTCCGCCCCGCTGCAGATTCGCGCCGTCACCCGCGACGATTTCGATGCATGGCTGCCGCTATGGGACGCCTACAACGCGTTTTATGGCCGCTCGGGCGAGACCGCGTTGCCGCGCGAGATCACGCAAATCACCTGGAATCGCTTTTTCGATGGCTACGAGCCGATGCATGCGTTCGTCGCCGAACGCGCCGGGCAATTGCAGGGCATCGTGCATTTTCTGTATCACCGCCATACGACGATGGCGGGACCGATCTGCTATCTGCAGGACCTATACACGCTCGATAGCGAGCGCGGCAAGGGTGTCGGCCGTGCGCTGATCGAGGCCGTCTATGCGCGGGCACAAGCCGACGGCGCGCAACGCGTCTACTGGCAGACGCACGAGACGAACCGCACCGCGATGCAGCTCTATGACAAGGTCGCGGACAAGTCCGGCTTCGTGGTTTATCGGAAAACGCTTTGACGCCTGATCGCGGCTCAGCGGATGCGTGCCGAGTCCGATCGCGTCGCGCTATGCGGTTCATGCGATTCAATTCAGGACGATAGCGCGAAGCATGCGGCGATTCGGCCACGCGGTGCTATGCTTTGATCCGGTCCAGCGGCGCGGTGTGTCCCAGCCGCGCGCTCGCGCCGCCCAAGCGTAGGAGGCCACGTCATGCCCAACGCGATCCAGATTCAGGTTGCCGACTCGCATCTTTATCCGGGCTGCGCGGTGCGCATCGCCGAACTTCCCGAACCGGCCGGCGCGCCGAACCTCGCCGAGGCGCGCGTCGAGTTCGCGGATGGCTCCGGCGCGCACGCCACCTATCATCGGCGCGCGCATGACGAACTCGAATTGACCGTCGACCGTTACGCGACGCAAAAGCGTCATCCGATCGACGCACGGCACTGGCTACTATTGGCTGTCGATGCCACGCATCACAGCTGGCGCGTGAAGCGTCGGCTGCCGTAAAGCCGCGAGGCCTGCCGGCCTCGGCGGACCCATAACCGGTGTCGCGCGCGCCGCCTCCAGCGGCGCCGAAGCGACCGTCACGTCTCCTTCGGAACTCACCGATGACCGACCACGATCCTCACATGCCGCCGAAACTGGACAACCCCGATTCAATCGACAACACCAACGACGCCCCCGACGATCCCGAACGCCGGCGCGTCCTGACCGGTCTCGCGGCGGTCGGCCTCGGCCTCGCGCTGCCCGGCTGCAAAACGGGCGAGGCACTCGCGGGCAACGGCCCGCCGCGCAGCGCCGCCGACTTGCGGCTCGACGCTGCGCTGCACGATCAGGTGAAGAACATCGTGGTGATTTACGCGGAGAACCGCAGCTTCGCGAACCTGTACGGCAACTATCCAGGTGTCCAGCATCCGCTCAACGCGGTCACCGCCGAGCAGTACGTCCAGCTCGACCGCGATGGCAAGACGCCGTTGCCGCGGCTGCCGGCGATCTGGGGCGGGCTGGTGCCGCAGGCGCAGGAAGTGGACGGCAAGCGCTACATGATTGGCGAAAAGGATCTCGATCATCTGCGCAACCGGCCGTTCCAGATCGTCGATGCGCACGGCGCGCCGCTGCCGACCGGCGTGATCACCCGCGATCTGATCCATCGGTTCTATCAGAACCAGATGCAGATCAACGCGGGGCGCAACAACCAGTTCGCCGCGTGGGGCGATTCGGGCGGCCTCGTGATGGGGCACTACCGCAATTCCGCCGACTCACTGCGTCTCTGGAATCTGGCGCAGCAGTACACGCTGTGCGACAACTTCTTCATGGCCGCTTTCGGCGGTTCATGGCTGAATCACATCTTCCTGATCTCGGCGCAGGCGCCGTACTACCCGGACATCCACAGCAGCCCGGCGAGGAAGATGGTGTCGGTCGTGGAAGGCGACGATCCGACCGGCACCCGTTTGAAGCTCGCGCCCAATTCGCCCGCGTCGGCGCTCGACGGTCCGCCAAAGTTCGTCAATGATGGCGCTTTCACCGCCGACGGCTACGCAGTCAACACGATGGCTCCGCCGTATCAGCCGAGCAGCGTGCGTCCGGCCGAAGGCGGCGACCCGGCATTTGCTGATCCGTCGGACCCGCGCGTGATGCCGCCGCAGAATTACGCGACGATCGGCGACCGGCTGACCGCCAAGGGCATCGACTGGGCGTGGTACAGCGGCGCATGGCAATTCGCGCTCGATCATCGCGATACGGGATCGATGCCCGACTTTCAGTATCACCATCAGCCGTTTAACTACTTCGCCAATTACGCGCCGGGCACGGCCGCGCGCCGCCGGTATCTGCGCGACGGCGGGATGGGCAACGACGCGTCGACCAATCGCCTGATCGCCGACATCGACGCGGGACGTTTGCCGACCGTCACGTTCTACAAACCGCAGGGCGACCTGAACATGCACGCGGGCTATGCCGACGTCGCCTCGGGCGACCGTCACATCGCGACGCTGATCGAGCATATTCAGCGCGGGCCACAATGGCAGAACACGGTCGTGATCGTCACCGTCGACGAGAACGGCGGTTGGTGGGATCACGTCGCGCCGCCGATCGGGGATCGCTGGGGGCCGGGTTCGCGCGTTCCCGCGCTGGTGATCTCGCCGCTCGCGAAGAAGGGTTACGTCGATCACACGGTGTACGACACGAACTCAATTCTGCGTTTTATTAGTCGTGTGCATGGACTCGCTCCGCTCGATGGCGTGGTCGCGCGCGACAAGGCATTCGCCAGCAACGGACTCGCGCCGCTCGGCGATCTGACCGCTTCGCTCGATCTCGCTTGACGCCTGTCGGCTGCGTTGATTTGCCGCGCCTCGCGGTGTGCATGTGCTCATTCCAGCATGCATATCGCGTACGGCGCGCCGCTTCGAGCATGCATCGTACCTCGCCTCACGGTTTGGCGAATTATTTTTCCATTCGCAAATCATGCCTTTGTCTTGCATAAAGCGCCGCGCCGCCTAGACTGGTAAAGCCCTTCGCAAATTATGAACGGAACTGCTATGCGACTGACCATCCTGATCAACGGTTCCGATCCCACCGTAAGCCATGATTACGCTGTGCTCTGGCTCGATACTGATGAACATCGGTGGTCGAGAGAAGCGCATCAAGGGATCGACTTGCCCCCTTGGGGTGAACTGCGCGACGAGAACGGCGTGACCACGCTGTGCGCACCGAGCGCCGACGCGCCGCTCTGTACGTTGCGCGGTCTGCACGTCGATCGCAAGGAACGAGTGAGCGCCGCGCAAGGCGCCGCAGCATGGACCGCGCTGCGAACCCGCAAGGCGACTAGCGGCTTCTGGCGTTTGCAGGCGGTGGATCGTCAAAAAACTCGCGCTGAAAACAGCGTGTTCGGTAATTAATCTCCGGCGCGCTTCGCCGCGCTGCCTCTTTTCCGGTCGAAACTTCCGGCTCGTTCCGCGAGCACTGCTCGAGCGCGTAAATCTGTTCGTGCGCAAACGAACATAACGTACCGCGAGAACGCAGGTCTTAAGACCTTCTTAAGATTGCGTGAGTAGAGTCGGAAGTCCACGCATTCGGGTCGCTGCAAAGCGGCCCACTTTTTTGTGCGGCGCACGCCGCCTCTTCTGTTTCCCATCCCCTTTCTTTGATTCGCATGGTGCGGTCGCTCGATGCGGGCCGCGACGCTATACTTGCGTCCCCTTTCATCGAACCACCGACACATGAAGAAGTGGCTTGCCTGTCTGTTCCTCGCCGTCGCCGCCCATGCGGGCGCGGCGCCCTCCTGCACCAGTTTCACGCCGAATGCGCAATGGCCCGTCCTCACCAATCAGAAGATGGCGCCCAAAACGCGCATGCTTTGCTATAGCGATTTCGCGGTGCTGCATTCGGGTATCACGCACGGTCCGCTGTGGTCGGCCGAGCATCTGACACGCGAGCACATCGAAGAAGCGAAGGACATGGTGCGTACCAACAAGTTCTTCGAAGACGCGCGTCTGCCCGAAGGCGAAGGCGCGACCCTCGCCGACTACAAACGCAGCGGCTTCGATCGCGGCCATATGAGTCCGGCGGGCAATCGCTGGAACAATGAGGCGATGGCGCAATCGTTCTCGCTCGCGAACATCGTGCCGCAAGACCGTCAGAACAACCAACGATTGTGGGCACGCATCGAAACCGCGGTGCGCAAGATCGCACTAGCCTACGACGACACGTACGTCGTCACCGGACCGCTGTTCACCGGACAGCAATTGCAGACGATCGGACCGACGCGCGTGTTCGTGCCGACTCAGTTGTACAAGGTCGTCTATGTGCCGTCGCGTCAACTGGCATTCGCAGTCGTGGTTGATAATGTAGCGACCAACCGCTACGACATGCGCACGATTCACGAGCTCGAAGCAATGTCGGGCATCCGCTTTCCGGGCATTCCGGATAACCTGAAGGACCAGCGGCCAGGAGGACTAAAAGGTGTTTAAGCCCTATTCGAACGATGACGACGTGCTCAATATTCAGGGCGATGCGCTCACGCTCAGCAACGGCACGACGCGTGTCGTGCTGAACGGCACGCTCGAATTGACGCGCGATCAACGCGGCCTGAAGGCGGCGCTCGCGCTGAAGGAAGCGCTCGATGCAATCGTCGCGAGTCTTCAGGCGCAGAAGGATTTGCCGGCGAAGGTGCAGGACGAGCCGGATGCCAAGCCGGGTGTCGTGCAGAATCCATTTGAATAAGTGGACCTTCAGCGTTGCATTTGCGCAACCTCGCAGCCCGCGAGTTTTACTGATGCCGGTCACGCAAACCTTTGCGTGACCACTCGTTTTCTAATCTCGCGCCAATCGAGCGGATCGCCTTCGCTCTGTCACATAAAGTACATGGAGAAACCTTAGCGTGCGAGGTTTCCTCATACATCGACTGGCGTCGCCATGCATCCAGCGTTCTCGAGATTTCGCCGTTCTTCCGCACAGGGGAATCCGCGCACAGCCGGAGACTTGTGCCACGAAGTTCCATCCGTAGACGTTGAAGACCCCAACTCCGTGGTCATGGAGATCTTCTCGGCGCGTCGCGACATGCAGAGCCTCGCTGTCATCAATGAGCACCGTCCCATCGGCCTGATCAACCGCGACATCTTCATGTCGCAGATGAGCAAGCCGTTCCATCGCGAGCTTTACGACAAGAAGAGTTGCATCGCGTTCATGGACAAGGACCCGCTCATCGTCGATGCCGACGTGAGCATCGAAGCGCTGACGTTCAGGACCGTCGAGGCCGGAGAAAAAGCACTGGTCGATGGTTTCATCGTGACACGCGACGGACTCTTCTCAGGTCTCGGCAGTGGTCTGCAACTGATCAGCGCGGTCGCGGAAATGCAGGCGGAGAAGAACCGCCAGATCATGCAGAGTATCGAGTACGCCAGCGTGATCCAGCGCGCCATGTTGCGCGCTTCCAGCGAGACGCTGTCGATGAAGCTGCGCGACGCGGCGATGGTCTGGGAACCTCGCGACGTAGTCGGCGGCGACTTCTATCATTTCGCGGCCTTTCCGACCGGCTGGTTCGGCGCTGTTGCCGATTGCACCGGACATGGCGTTCCCGGCGCCTTCATGACCTTGCTTGCTTCGGCGTCGTTGTCGAAGGCGCTCGAACAGATCGGGCCGCGCGACCCCGCCGCGCTGCTGGCGGCCGTCAATCGCAACGTCAAGGCCTTGCTGGGGCAAGTGAACAGTGCCGACGAAGGAACCCAATCCAACGACGGCCTGGACACGGCACTCTTCTGGTTCGATGCGACGGAGAGCATGCTGCGTTTTGCCGGCGCGAGGATCGCGCTGCATATCCTGTCACCCGATGCCGCGGAGTTCGAGACGATCAGCGCCGACCGCATGGGCGTCGGTTACGTGGACAGTCGCGCCGACTATGCGTGGAGCTTGCGCTCGATTCCGGTCACGGCGGGTAGCCTGCTGTTCATCTATACCGACGGCCTCGCCGATCAGATCGGCGGCCCGCGCAACATTTCTTTCGGCCGGCGCCGCGCGCTCGACCTGATCCTCGAAAACCGCGCCGAAACCCCAGCGACGATTTGCGAGCGCGTCCGGCTCGCGCTCGCGCAATGGCAAGGCAATCAACCGCGCCGTGACGACGTCACGCTTTTCTGTGCCCGCATTTAGTGAATTCCCAGAATGTCTCAACTACTAGAACAAGACAGCGCCTTTTTCGAACTCGCGCAGCGGCGCAATGTGCTCTTCTATCACAAGGGCTACTTCTCCCATAACATCGTCGCGTCGATGGGCGAAGTCGTGAAACTGCAACTCGAAGTCGCCGGCGTCAGCGGTCCGACCCGCCGCAAACTCTTCTCGTCTTTTATCGAGCTGGCACAGAACATCGTTCATTACTCGTCGAACGCGCTGGAGCCAGGCGGCGAAGGGACGGGCGCGATACGCGAGGGCGCGGTGTGCATCTCCAGGCACGGCGAGCATCACGTGATGTTGTGCGTCAATCCCATCGCGACCGCCGAGGTCGAGGGCCTGCGCAACAGGCTGGAGCCTCTGCGCAGCATGTCGCTCGAAGAAATCAAGCAGGCGTACAAGGTGACATTGCGCGCCGACGCGCCGAAGGACAGCAAGGGCGCCGGCCTTGGCTTCCTGACGATGGCGCGCGATGCGAGCGCGCCGCTTGAATTCGCTTTTCATCCGCGTGCCGACGAACCCGGCACCACGCTGTTTTGCCTCATGGCCATCATCTGAGCAGGAAGGCACAAGAACAATGGAAAACCTACACATCCCCGCGACGACGACGTCGCCCGAAGTCGACTTTCGCTTCGACCAACACGCGTTGTCGATCAAGGGTGAGTCCTACCCGGAAAATGCAGCCGCTTTTTACGCGCCGATCATCGAGCAGATGCGCAAGTACCTCGCAGCGAACACCGGGGCCGAAATCACCATCGACGTCGCGTTGACGTACTTCAACAGCTCGAGCACCAAGATGCTGTTCAGCATCTTCGACGCGCTCGATCAGGCGGCGGAATCGGGAAGCCGCGTGTCGATGAACTGGTATCGCGACGAGGAAGACGAGACCATTGCCGAATTCGGTGAAGAACTGAAGGCCGATTTCCGCGCGATCGAGTTCACCGATCGCCCCATCGCGCAGCAAGGAAAATAAGGTGCGTTCGACCTCTTCCCGTGACGTGTCCTCGGGCGGCGCACCCGATCTGTTCCAGAACGAGAGCACGGCGCTGGCAAAGGCCCGCGCGATGCATTCGATCATCGATGCGGATGCCGCGGAGTATCGCCAGTCGCTGGGCGAACTGATCGAGCACTTCCAGCGCCTGATGCGCGAAACACGGCGCCTGATCGGCCGCAGCGACCGGGCTGAACGCGAGATGCAGGTGCTGGCTCAGCAGTTGGCGTATCGCGCCTCGCACGACGCGTTGACGGGCGTACTGAACCGCAGCGCCGTGATCGAGCGGACCACCAAGGTCTTGCGCACCAGCAGCGCGGTGATGATCATCCTCGACATCGACGAATTCAAGCGGATCAACGACGACTACGGCCACCCCACTGGAGACGCGGTCATTTCGGGGGTCGTCGATTGTCTGCGCGGAATCGTGGGGGAACAAGGCTTCATCGGGCGAGTGGGCGGTGAGGAGTTCACGGTGCTGCTGCCCGGTCATGAACCGGCCAGTGGCGCCATTCTTGCCGAGCGCATGCGAGAAGCCATCAGTGACTCGCTGGTCGTTCCGCCGGTCGAGCGCCGCATCACGGCCAGCTTTGGCGTCAGCATCAACGCAGTCGGAACCTGTTTCGACACCGCATACGGTCTCGCCGATGCGGCTCTGTACCGCGCCAAGCGAAGCGGTCGCAACCGCGTGGAATTTGCCGATCGATAGGCGGATAAGCAGAGCCATAGCGCGCCATTCCCGGGTAGATCCCCAGCGCCCTAAGGCAAGTCATGCAGCCACCTGAACATTCACTATCCGGGCGGGCCGGTTTTCGCCCGCGCCGGGTTGACGGAAAGGAAGCGCCTTGGGACAGGAAGCAACGCGCAAAGCCGGTACTGTCATAGCCGTGCTTGCCATTCTCGCTGTCATTGCGACGAGTACCTTCCTCGCAATCCGCCAGAGCAGCGAGCAGGACAGTTCGCTTCGGACGATCCAGGCTTCCGGTCGGCTGCGCCACGACCTCGACCAGGTTCAGCATGTCATGCTCGACGAGCATGCGACGCTCTACACCTCGATAGCCACAGTGCCGCTATACAACCGCGCGGCCTATAGCTTTCCGATGCTGGAACTGCTCGCGTTGACGCGCGACGCGCGCGAGAGCTGCAGCGAGAATCAGGAATGCATATCGCGGCTGTCGGACCTGGACGACATGATCGGCAGACTCAGCGAGCAGAGCTTCGGTCTTGCGCGCATGATCGCGGAGCATCCCGGCAGCGTGGCAGTGGGCGACCCCCGACTCGAGGAAATCGACGCCTATTTCTATAGCGTCCTCGAACGGGTAGTCGACGTACGACTCGCGGCCGATGCCAAGGTCGCTTCAGTCGTCAGCAAATCCTCGCTGGACGGGAAGTGGTTTACGCGCATGCTGTTGGGCTGCGGCGTCGCTTCGGCCTTGTTGCTGCTTTCGCTGATTCACTGGAACGGCCGCATTGGAGCGCATCTTCGCCGCTCGCTCAAAAGACTCGAGCATCAAGCCAGATACGATGCCCTGACCGAGCTGCCGAACCGCGTGCTGCTCGGCGAACATCTCTCGGAGTCGCTGGTGCGCGCGCAAGCGACAGGCCAGAACGTTTCCGTCCTGTTCCTCGATCTCGACCGTTTCAAGGACGTCAACGATTCGCTCGGACACCGCATCGGCGATTTGCTGCTGCAAGCCGTGGCGCGAAGGCTTCAGCGCCTGCTGCGCGCGACGGATTTCGTCGCGCGCTACGGGGGCGATGAATTCGTCATCGTCGCGGAACGAGCCGACGCGACGCAACTCACCGAAATGCTGGACTCGCTGATTCATGAGATGAGCGAGCCGTATGGCATCGGCGAGCACGAGCTTTATCTCGAAGCAAGCATTGGCGTCAGTACGTTTCCACAAGACGGCGCGAAGCCGGAATTGCTCACGCGCAATGCCGATGCCGCGCTGTACGTGGCGAAATCGCGCGGGCGAAACGGCTATCAATTCTACGAGCCGGAGTTGAGCCGGGCGGCCGCCGAGAAGTTGCGGCTCACGACGCGACTGCGGCGCGCGGCGAAAGCCAATGAGTTGTATCTGGCGTATCAGCCGCAGATCGACATGAAAACCGGATGCATCG
The DNA here is from genome assembly GCF_040948765.1 of Paraburkholderia sp. BR10923. Classification (NCBI taxonomy): domain Bacteria; kingdom Pseudomonadati; phylum Pseudomonadota; class Betaproteobacteria; order Burkholderiales; family Burkholderiaceae; genus Paraburkholderia; species Paraburkholderia sp. BR10923. The sequence continues at coordinate 279,517 of NZ_JBFPKO010000002.1, forward strand.
TCGGTGCCGAGGCGCTGTTGCGGTGGCACGACGACGAACTCGGTGAGGTGTCGCCGGCCGTCTTCATCCCGCTTGCCGAAGAAACCGGTCTGATTCAGAGCATCGGCACCTGGGTATTGCGGCAGGCGTGCCTGCAGGCGAGCGCGTGGGTGCACTCGGGGCTTCCCCCGGTGCGCATCTCGGTCAATGTTTCGCCACTTCAACTCGAACGGGCGGACCTCCCCGGCGTGGTGCGCTCGGCACTCGAGGACGCCAACTGGCCCGCCGAACTACTGGAACTCGAAGTCACCGAAGGCACGCTGATGCGCAACGCGGAAGAAGCGCAACGGGCTTTTCGCGAGCTGCGCGGACTCGGTGTTTCCATCGCTATCGACGACTTCGGCACCGGTTATTCGAGCCTCAGCTATCTGAAACGCTTTAGCGTCGATCGCATCAAGATCGATCGCGCCTTCGTTTGCGAAATCGGCAGAGACAAGGAGCTCGAAGCGCTGTCGCTTGCGATCATCGCGATTGCTGAAACGCTGAGCTTCGATGTGGTCGCGGAAGGGGTCGAGCTCGAGGTCCAGCGCGAGTTTCTGGTCCGCCACGGATGCACGGTGGCCCAGGGTTTCCTGTTTAGCCCGGCGGTCTCGCCGGAGGCTTTAGCGCAATTGCTCGGCAAGACCGCGGTCGCGTCTTCATTGAGCGTGGCGAGTTTCCGTGGATTCGCTTTGTGAGCCGCAAGATGTATCCGCGCTGACGCACTACTTACGTTTTGTCACCAGCGCAGCGTCAACTCCTGTATTCCGCCCTACGTTAAACCGGCAGCGCTGAAATAATTCAGCCGCGACAAACGAATCCACCGATTCAACCAGGAGTCACATCATGAAGACGCTTTTCGCCGCTGTTGCTTCCGCACTGCTCGTGTCGACCGCATTTGCTCAAACGTCCGCACCGTCCGCCGCACAACCTGCGCAACCCGCGCAAGCCACGCAACTGCCGACTGCCGGCCAGGCGAGTCTGAAAGCAAGCACCGCGGTACAAGCCGGTGCGACGGACGACAGCGCGGCCGCAGCGAAAGCGCCCGCCGAAGCCGCCACGCAAAAGCACGTGAAAAAGACTTCCGCCCATACGAAGAAGGCCCACAAGTCCACGGGCAAACATGCCGTCGAAACGAGCGCCGCGAAGACTAAAACGGAGAGTGCGAAAGAGGCCAGCACTGCCCCGGCGAAAGCCGACGGCGCACAAGCCGACACGACCAAAACGCAATAACACGTGATCGGTTTCGGCGCTGACCGGCCATCCAGGTGCTGTTCAAATAGAAGCTGATCGAAGCCGGGCCGTGCCGTTCAGGGAGGGCGAGTCTTATGACTCGCCTTTTTTTACGCCGTGTGCCATGCCGTGTCGTATCTTTTTGTCGACAGACCCGCGAATTTTTGCACCGTCTTTACCCGCGGGCGATTACGCTCGAATTGTTCCAATTCACCATCGCGTTACACGAACGCCGCATCACATGGCTCTCACGCAATCGCTCGACACGCTCTCTGCGCAACCTGCCAGCAAGCAGGTTCAACACAGCAACGTCATTCCGTTTCCGTCGGCGCGCTCGCTTCTACTCGTGACGCTGCCGCGCCCTCACCTGCGCGCACTGCTTCATTCGCCGCTCGGCGTCTATGTCATCAACACGGAAACCGTGCGCGGAGAAGTCCGCGTGCAACTCGACATCGCGCGCGAAGACCTCGACTTCACGTTGCACACGCTGCTCACCACGTTGCCCGCCGCGACGATCGGCGCATTGAAACGTCGCGCAGGTCACTCGGGCGCGCGTTAAACGCGCTCGACGAGCACCGTACAAACCATGGACAGCATCCGCGGGCGATCGTCGCTGATCGCCGGCTACCCGATGGTTTGAAAATCCGCTGCGCGCGATTATGCTGACGTTGACACAGGAGCGGCACTGATGAGAACACTGACGCAGCAACTCACGCAATACGCGGCCTACCACCGCGACCGGCGCAATATCGCCACGCACTTCATCGGCATTCCGATGATCGTGCTCGCGCTCGCGGTGTTGCTGAGCCGCCCTTCGTTCGATGCCGGGATGTTCCCGATCACGTTGTCGCCAGCGTGGCTGTTGTTCGTGGCGGCGACCATCTATTACCTCGCGCTCGACGTGCCGCTCGGCGTGCTGATGGCCTGCATCTCGGCGCTTTGTGTCGGGTTCGGCGAGTGGATCGCCGCGCAAACGACGCTCGTGTGGCTCGCGACCGGCATTGGCCTCTTCGTGATCGGCTGGGGGTTCCAGTTCGTCGGTCACGTCGCGTACGAACATCGCAAGCCGGCCTTCGTCGACGACGTGATCGGCCTGTTGATCGGCCCGCTATTCGTGCTCGCCGAAGCGCTGTTCGGTGTCGGCTGGCGTCCCGAACTGCGCGACGCGATCGAGGCGCAGGTAGGCCCGACGCGCATCAATCCACAGCGGACCGAAGCGCATCGCTGAGCGGGCGTCGCCGTTCAGCTCTACGCAAACCGCACGAAGCGCACGCTGTGCAGCGCGGTCAGCGCAACGGCGATCCAGATCGGCACATAGGTCGCGAGTTGTGCGACGCTCAGCGTTTCGCGCAGCAGCGTGATCGATATGAACACGAGCAGCACCGGCTCGACGTAGCCGAGGATGCCGAACAACGCGACCGGCAGCAGGCGGCTCGCCTTCAGATACGAAGCGAGCGCGAGCGTGCTCAACGCGCCGAGGCCCGGCAACAGCAGAAACCACATTTCCGCGCGTCCGGCGATCGCTTGCAGCGAACCGCCGACGAGAATGAACACGATCGCCACCGGCAGCAGCAAGGCCATTTCGACGGTGAACATCGCGAGCGAATCGTGATTGATCTGACGGCGCAGCATGAAATAAGGCGGATAGCCGAGCGCAACGACGAGCGTCGGCCACGAAAACGCGCCGGTCACCCACAGCTCGTGCGCGACGCCAACCGCAGCGCAGGCGACCGCGAGCCACTGCAACGCGTCGAGCCGCTCGTGATAGTGGAAGCGCCCGACCAGCACCATCACGAGCGGCAGCAGGAAATAACCGAGCGACACTTCGAGCATGCGCCCATGCAGCGGCGCCCACAGAAACAGCCAGAGCTGCACGCCGAGCAAGCCCGCGGTCACGCTCATCGCGATGCCGAGCTTCGGCTGCTTCATCATTCGGACAACCAGCGCGCGCAGAATCGGCAGACGCTTGCGCAGCGCGACGAGCAGCAGCGCGCCGGGCACGGTCCACACGATGCGCCACGCGAAGATGTCGAGGCCCGAAAGCGGTTTCAGCAGCGTCGCGTAAGCGGACAGCAATGCGAACATCGCCGACGCACCGACCGACAATGCGATCCCGCGCCTGAAGTCGTTGTGGGTCATTACGCGGTCCGGAATCGGTGTGACGCTTGGGCTTGTGGCGCGCGACCCAGGCTCGCGACGTTCGTTGTCGTCATGAATATGATGTCTCGTGAGCAGGCAGGCATGCGGGCAAAGCGGCCGACGCTGCATTGTTGTTCTGAAGCGGCTCTGCAAAAAAGCCGGAAAACGGGCATTCTAGACGGGTTAGTCGCCGATGGGCCTGCGCTTTTTCGTCAATCGGCTGCAATTGGTCGTGCGCATTGCGCGTCAATGCACTAGAACATAACTTCATGCGCGCGGCCGACGAACCCATTTACGTTCGTCAGCGCCGTGCGCGAATCTTGCTACCAAGTTTTGCACGCTGTGGCCGCATCACCCACGACAACGACGGCCACAGCGGGACGAAACCAGCAGCACCCACGAGCCGGGTCGGCGAATGCAACTCCGAGCGTAGTCTTGGAGGCCGCCATGAACCGACGTCCGCGCATCTCGCCCACGGCACGCGTCAACCGCGTTTCACCGCGCATGCCACCACCCGGCAGCAATCCCGCTCATCGAATGTGACTACTGGAGCCAGCATGACCCAGCCAGCCCTATCGCTCAGCAACTCGCCTTCCGAACTGCGCCGCGCCTTCGCCGCCGCCGTACACGCCGGCCTCACCCACACGCCGCAAAAAGAGCTGCCGTCGAAGTATCTGTACGACGAAGTCGGCTCCGCACTTTTTGAAGTGATTACCGTATTGCCCGAATACGGCGTCACGCGCGCCGAAGAACGGCTGCTCACGAAGCACGCGGCCGACATCGTCGAGCATTTGCCGCATGACGTGACGGTCGCCGAACTCGGCAGCGGCAGCGGCCGCAAAACGCGGCGCATTCTCGAGGCGCTGTGTAAAAAGCGCCCCACTTCTTACTGCCCGATTGAAATTTCGCGCAGTGCCTTGCAGTTGTGCCGGCGCGAACTCGGCGACATCGAGCGGATTTCGATCGTCGGCTATGAGCGTGACTATCTGGCTGGTCTCGCCGAGGTGAGCCGGCAGCGCGCGCCCGGCGACCGCTTGCTGGTGCTGTTTCTCGGCAGCACGATCGGCAACTTCGGCCGGCTCGCGGCCACGCGTTTTCTGCGCGACATCCGCAACATGCTCGCGCCCGGCGACGCGCTGCTGCTCGGCACCGATCTGATCAAACCGACCCCCGTGCTGGTCGCCGCGTACGACGACGCGGTCGGCGTGACCGCGTCGTTCAATCTGAACCTGCTCGCGCGCATCAACCGCGAACTCGACGGCGACTTTCCGCTCGATGAGTTCGAGCACGTCGCGCGCTTCAATCCGGACGCGCGCAGCATCGAGATGCATCTGCGCGCGAAGCGCGATATCACCGCTCACGTGCGCGCCGCAAAGCTGACGGTGTCGCTGAAGGAAGGCGAGACGATCTGGACCGAAAGCAGCCACAAGTATCGCGCGGACGAATTGCCCGCGATCGCCGATGACGCCGGCTTCGTGTGCAGCCATCAATGGATCGAGGATGAGTGGGGATTCGCTGAGAGTTTGCTGGTGGCGCGCTAAGCGCTGAGCACGCGGTGAACCGCGGCCGATCAAGGCATCAACGAAAAAGCGGCGCGCCCTCCTCTGGACGGCGCGCCGCTTTTTTAACCCGCTTAGCTCGAACTCAATGCTGCTCGAAGCGCTCGTACCGCTTGTCGGTTGCGCGCTCCTCGCCGCTCACCTCGGTCACGCGCGCCGCCGGCGGTCCGTGACGCAGCCACGAGAGCATCCGGTCGATCTGATTGGCCGGTCCCTGCAACATCGCTTCGACCGAACCGTCGTCGAGATTCGCGACCCATCCCTTGATGCCAAGGGCGTGCGCCTGGCGCACCGTCGCCAGCCGAAAGCCAACGCCCTGCACGGTGCCGCGCACCCGCGCGTAATACGTTTCGATCCGCTCATCCAGATCCGGGGCCATGCCGCTACCTCCTTTTAATGCCTGACAGTCTTTCAAGCCGGCATTCTAGTCGTGTCGCGGCGAGCGTGCTCGACAACACCCATCCCCGCGCGCGACACGTACAATCCGTCGACCGTCACGCAGGAAATGGAAACACAATGACCGAACAGAATCGCGATTTCGTGCTCGTGACCGGCGCGTCCGGCTTCGTCGGCTCGTCGGTGGCGCGCATTGCGCAGAGCAAAGGCTTTCGTGTGCGCGTGCTGGTGCGCGCGACGAGTCCGCGCAAGAACGTCGAATCGCTCGATGCGGAAATCGTCGTCGGCGACATGCGCGACGAAGCATCGATGCGCAACGCGCTGCGCGGCGTGCGCTATCTGCTGCACGTGGCCGCCGATTATCGGCTGTGGGCGCCGGACCCCGGCGAGATCGAGCGCGCGAACCTCGAAGGCACCGAGGCGACGATGCGCGCGGCGTTGAAGGAAGGCGTGGAACGCATCGTGTACACGAGCAGCGTTGCGACGCTGAAGGTGACGAGCTCCGGCCAGTCCGCCGACGAAACCTCGCCGCTTCGCGCCGACCAGGCGATCGGCGTCTACAAGCGCAGCAAGGTGCTCGCCGAGCGCGCGGTCGAGCGCATGATCGCCGAGAACGGCCTGCCCGCGGTAATCGTCAATCCGTCGACGCCGATCGGCCCGCGCGACGTGAAGCCGACGCCGACCGGCCGCATCATCCTGGAGGCGGCGCTCGGCAAGATTCCCGCATTCGTCGATACGGGGCTGAACCTCGTGCACGTCGACGATGTCGCCGCCGGCCATTTCTTCGCGCTCGAACGCGGCAAGATCGGCGAGCGCTATATTCTCGGCGGCGAAAATCTGCCGCTGCAGCAGATGCTCGCCGACATCGCGGCGTTGACGGGCCGCAAGGCACCCACACTGAGCCTGCCGCGCTGGCCTTTGTATCCGCTCGCGATGGGCGCGGAAGCGGTCGCCAAGTTCACGAAGCGCGAACCGTTCGTCACCGTCGACGGATTGAAGATGTCGAAGAACAAGATGTATTTCACGTCGGCGAAGGCGGAACGCGAGCTGGGGTATCGCGCGCGGCCTTATCGCGAGGGTCTCGGCGATGCGCTCGAATGGTTCCGGCAGGCGGGGTATCTGAAGCGGTAAGCGACACCGGTAAGCGACAGCGGTAAGCAATTTGTTACAAGTCCCGCGCCGGCGACGGGTCCAAGCCCGCGTGCAGCGGGTAAAATCGCGGGTCCTACCTGAGAAACCTCGCATGAATCTTCACGAACAGCTCGGCGCGCTGGAAATGGGCGTCGATCAGCTCATTCAGGCTGTCGTGGCCACGCAGGCCGAGAACACTCCCGAGACAAACGCTGACGCGGCGGCCTCGCCCGCAGCGGCGGAGCATGCCGCGCACGACACAGCGGCGCAAGCGGCAGCGGAACAGCCCGCGAGCCCCGCAGCAAACGCCGCAGCGATCGATAAGCCGGCCGCCCCGCAATTACAGCCGACGCTCGAAATCAACCGCCCGGCGCGTGACGAAATCACGATGACGATCGGCAACCAGACCGTCGCGCTGCGCCCCGAGCAGATCAGCCGGCTGATCGAGGAACTGTCGAACGCGCGCGCGTCGATGACGCCGGAGCAGCCGCAGGGCATCCCGCCGGGCTGGCAATTCGTGTCGACGAAGAATCCGATGATGGCCGTGCAGAAGCAGTCGAGCGGCGACCGTTTGCTCGTGATGCGCCACACCGGCCACGGCTGGGTGCCGTTCACATTCTCGCCGGACGTCGTGATCCAGATGTACATGATGCTGACGAACGCGTGACGAGAAGCGCGTGACGTAAAAAAAAAAGCGGCCAGGAGCCGCTTTTTTTACGTCTGCATTCTGGCGGGAGCATCATTGGCCTGCGCCAAACGAATTCACCGCTCCTGCGTCGGCGCCTGCACGCGCGCCTTCCACTGTCCACCCTTGCCACGCCAGTAACGCACCGCCGACGCGAACGTTGCGCCGACATAGAACAGCGCCACGAGCGGCAGAAACGGCGCCCACAGCGGCGAGCGCCGGTAGTAGACCAGCATCGGCGCATACGCGCAGCACATCGCCGCCCACGCGATCCAGGCCGGCCAGCCGAGCGGCCCGAGAATCAACGCCGCGAGCGGCGGCAACAGATAGATGATCGCCATTCCCACCAGCGTGCCCGCGAGCAGCAGCGGCGAATAGCGCAACTGCGTGAACGCGGTACGGGCGATCATGTTCCAGATGTCGCGCCAGCTATCGTACGGACGCAGCGACACGCTCTTCGCCGCCACGTCGAGGCGGATCGGATGACGCCCGGTGCCGCGATGCTTGATGCGCGCGGCGAGACTGCAATCGTCGATCAGTTCGCCACGGATCGACTCGATGCCGCCCGCCTCCTCGAGCGCCGCGCGGCGCACCAGCATGCAGCCGCCCGCCGCGGCCGCCGTACGGTTGCGCGGATTGTTGACCCACGCGAACGGATACAGCTTCGCGAAGAAGAACACGAAGGCCGGAATCAGCGCTTTTTCCCAGAACGAATCGCAGCGCAGCCTGACCATCAGCGAGACGAGGTCGCGCTTTTCGGCATTCGCGCGCGCGACGAGCTGCGTCAACGCCTCGGCGGGGTGGCCGATGTCGGCATCGGTCAGCAACAGGAACTCGGCCGGCAGATCGAGCGTGCGCGCCGCCTCGATGCCCTGTGACTGCGCCCACACCTTGCCGGACCAGCCCGGCGGCAACGGCTTAGCGCTCAGCACGGTGAGGCGCTCCGGACATTGCAGCTGCAGCGCGGCGGCACGCGCGGCGTCGGCGGTGCCGTCGGTGCTGTGATCGTCGACGACGATCACGTGGAACGCGCCCGGATAGTCCTGCTTGAGCAGCGACGTCACCGCCTCGGCGATCACATCGACTTCATTGCGCGCCGGTACGACGGCCGCGACGGCCGGCCATGCTTCGCGCGCCGCGATGGTCAGCGGCGCGGCGGCGCGCGCGCGCCAGAAGCCGCCGCGCGCGAACAGCAGCACGCACCAGATCAGCAGGGAAACACACGAAAGAATGAACAGGACCGCCGCCATTAAGCATTACCCTCGATTGAGCGCGCCGCCATGCCGACGCGCCTGGATAGTTGCATTGTCAGGGTGCGTGCCGCCACCACGCACCAGTCGAACAGATTGAGCACCGGGCGCTTGCGGAACACATCGTAGTCCGCGCGCTCGATGCGCTCGAGATACCGCAGTCCGGCATGCACCGCGCCGCTCAGCTCGATGCCGAGCCGCCCCGGCATGCGCAGCGCGAGCGGCGCGCCGCTGATCAGCGTGGCACGCACGAACGCGATTTCGTGGGCCATCAGCGCGCGCCACGCGTCATCGACGACCCCCTCGGCAATCTGCGCCTCGGTCACGCCGAAGCGCCGCAGATCGGCTTGCGGCAGATACACGTGCTGTCGTTGCCAGTCGGCGGCGACGTCGAGCCAGAAGCTGATCAGCTGCGACCCCGTGCAGATCGCGTCGGCGTCGGCGAGATTGTCCGGCGTCGCCGCGCCGACCAGATGCAGCAGCAGATGCCCGACCGGATGCGCCGAACGACGGCAATAGTCGACGAGCGCGGCGCGATCCGCATAGCGATTCGTATCGATGTCCTGCGCGCAGCCGTCGAGCAGATCGTAGAACGGTTCGAGCGGCAGCTCGTATTGCGCGATCACGCCAGCGAGCTCGCCGAACAGCAGCGCATGCACGGGCGCGGCGCGCCGTTGCGCGATCGCGTCGAGCCCGGCGCGGAAATCGGCCAGACGGGCGTGCCGCTCGGCGGCGTTCCACTGACCTTCGGCGGAGATATCGGCCGCGGTGCGCACGACCTGATAGATAATACCGACAGGCGCGCGTAGCGCCTTCGGCAGCAACACGCTCGCGATCGGAAAGTTTTCGTGTTGATCGACGTCCATCCAGCGAGCCTCGAAACCATTCTGTAATACAGCGCGATGTCCGCGCAGCAAGGATCGGTAGTTTAAGGGTTCCGCGGTGACGGTGCAGTGTGCGGTCATGGCCGGGCGCATAACGGGGCGATCTGGCGCTGGCTCCTTACATCGTTGTAACGCTCCGTAGCCCCGCTCCTCCGCAAGGCCCAGCGGATGCGGCAAGCGCCCAACACGCGGGCCGCACCAGAAAGCAAAGCGGCCCCGATAGCGTTAGAATGCGCGTTTGGTTTTGCTGTACCGGCCGGTCGCCGGGGCTCAAGACGTCAACTAATCATGATGAGCGCGGCGATAAAGTCAGCTTCACGACTTCTTCGAAACCCGCGTTAGTCGGAGTTCGCCAACTTATGCGAGTCATCCTTGCCCAGCCGCGCGGCTTTTGTGCGGGCGTTGTCCGCGCAATCGAAATCGTCGATCGTGCGTTACAGCAACACGGCGCTCCCGTGTATGTCCGCCATGAGATTGTCCATAACCGTCATGTGGTCGACAATCTGCGCCAGAAGGGCGCGCGTTTCGTCGAGGAACTCGATGAAGTGCCGCAAGGTGCCGTCGCAATATTCAGCGCGCATGGGGTTGCGCAAACCGTCGAACGTGATGCCGAAGCGCGCGGCCTCGACGTGCTCGACGCCACCTGCCCGCTCGTGACCAAGGTGCATGTGCAGGGTCGCCAGTACGTGGCCGCCGGCCGCACGCTGATCCTGATCGGCCACGCCGGCCATCCCGAAGTGGAAGGCACGATCGGCCAGATCCCCGGCACGGTGCTGCTGGTGCAGAGCGAGGCAGAAGTCGCGAAACTCGAGTTGCCGGTCGATACGCCGCTCGCCTACGTGACGCAAACCACGCTGTCGGTCGACGACACGCGCGGCATCATCGACGCGCTGCTGCGCCGCTTTACCGACATCGTCGGTCCCGACACGCGCGACATCTGTTATGCAACGCAGAACCGCCAGGCGGCGGTGCGCGAACTGAGCAAGGAGGTCGATGTGCTGCTGGTGGTCGGCGCAACCAACAGCTCGAACTCGAACCGGCTGCGCGAAATCGGCAGTGAGAGCGGCGTGGCGAGCTACCTCGTCGCCGACGGCTCCGAAGTGAAGCCGGAATGGTTCGCCAACGTGCACACGGTCGGCATCACGGCCGGCGCGTCGGCACCCGAAGAAATGGTCGAAAACGTAATCGATGCGCTGCGCGCATTGGGACCCGTCGATGTCACGACGATGGCGGGCCGTGAAGAAAAAGTCGAATTCAAGTTGCCATCGAAGCTGATGCAACCTCTCGCTGCACGCGAAGTTTAAGGAGGACGCCTTGTCTATTCCGCTGCTACAGAAAGTCCGCGTCGGCGCATATATCATGCGCCAGCATCTCTCCGGCAACAAACGCTATCCGCTCGCCCTGATGCTGGAGCCGCTGTTTCGCTGCAATCTCGCCTGCAATGGCTGCGGCAAGATCGACTATCCGGATCCGATCCTGAACCAGCGTCTGTCGCTCGAAGAATGCCTTCAGGCAGTCGACGAATGCGGTGCGCCGGTCGTCTCCATCGCCGGCGGCGAGCCGCTGCTGCACAAGGAAATGCCGCAGATCGTCAAAGGCATCATGGCGCGCAAGAAGTTCGTGTATCTGTGCACGAACGCGCTGCTGATGGAAAAGAAGATGGACGACTACGAGCCGAATCCGTACTTCGTGTGGTCGGTCCACCTCGACGGCGACAAGGAAGCGCACGATCACTCGGTGTCGCAGGAAGGGGTGTACGAGAAGGCCGTCGCCGCGATCCGCGAAGCGAAACGCCGCGGCTTCCGCGTGAACATCAACTGCACGCTGTTCAACGACGCAGAGCCGGAGCGTGTGGCGAACTTCTTCGACACGCTGGGCCCGATGGGCGTCGACGGCATCACGGTGTCGCCGGGTTATGCGTATGAGCGCGCGCCCGATCAGCAGCACTTCCTGAATCGCGACAAGACCAAGCAGCTGTTCCGCGAGATCTTCAAGCGCGGCAACAACGGCAAGAACTGGTCGTTCAGCCAGTCGGCGATGTTCCTCGATTTCCTCGCGGGCAACCAGACCTACGAATGCACGCCGTGGGGCAACCCGGCGCGTACCGTGTTCGGCTGGCAAAAGCCGTGCTATCTGGTCGGCGAAGGCTACGTGAAGACCTTCAAGGAACTGATGGAAACCACGGACTGGGACAAGTACGGCACCGGCAACTACGAGAAGTGCGCCGACTGTATGGTCCACTGCGGCTTCGAAGCGACGGCCGTGATGGACACGGTCGCGCATCCGCTGAAGGCGCTGAAGGTCAGCATGCGCGGTCCGAAGACCACGGGCGCGTTCGCGCAGGACATCCCGCTGGATAAGCAGCGTCCCGCCGAGTACGTGTTCTCGCGTCACGTCGAGATCAAGCTCGAAGAAATCACGCGCGCCGGCAAGGGCAAGAAGGTGGAGACCGCGACGGCCACGCACTGACGCGTTGCACAGGAGGCGCCCGGGCGCCTCCTATCGAGCATGAAAAAAGCGCAGTGGCCAATCAAGGCCACCGCGCTTTTCTTTTACCGGTTAACGCTTCTGCCGACCGACCCGCTTATGCGCCGCGCGCATTATGCTCGGTCAGGAATTTGATCAGCCCGTCGATGCCGCCTTTGGCGATCTGATCGGCGAACTGCGTCTGATACACCTGGATCAGCCACGCGCCCATCATGTTGATGTCGTAGATCTTCCAGCCCGACGGCCCCTTGGTGAGCCGGTAGTCGATTGCATCGTCGCCGCCGGTGCTGATCACGTGTGATTGCACGACGATGTCGGTCGCGCCGGCGGGCGCGCTGACCGGCGCAAACTGGAACTTCACTTCCTGGTCGCGCAATTGCGATAGCGACGCGGCGTAGGTACGCGTCAGCAGCAGCGTAAACTGCTCGTACAGTTGCTTCTGCTGTTCCGGCGTCGCGGTCGCCCACGGCTTGCCGACCGCGATACGCGTGGTGCGCTGGAAGTCGGTGGCGGGCAGGAAGTGCGTCTGGACGACCTGGGTGATCTTCGCCATGTCGCCGCCGCGCGCCTGCGGGTCAGCCTTCATTGCAGTCACCGTGCCCTGGACTGCACTTTTTACCACCGCGTCGGGTGCGCTCTGCGCAAACGCCGCCGTGGATACCACGGCCGCAGCCACAAAAGCAGTCAGATGTCGTTTCATACGCTTGTCATGACTCGAAAGAAGTAGCGCCGGCGGGCCGCAGCCCCCGCGGCTAAAGAGGGTAGACCAGTATAGCGGGGATTACGTTCCCATCCTGGCGAAGCTGTCAGGAGTCGTACTTGCTAGCGAAGTCGGGCTTGCTTGCCCGGGCTCTGTATACTTATGCACCTTCGTCAAAAACAACATCCGTGATAAGGCCACGTCCGCCTACATGCTGAAGCCATACATCGTCCGTCTCGTCGCGTACTCGGTGCGTCATCCGCTCAGGATCATCGCGCTGTCGATCGTGCTCGCTGTCCTGAGCGGCATATACGTCGCGCATAACTTCAGGATCAACACGGACATCAGCCGTCTCGTCGAGACCAACAAGCAATGGGCGGCAGCCCAGAATGCGATCGACGCAGCCTTCCCCGACCGCGGCAACACCATGCTGGTGGTGGTCGAGGCGCGCGCGCCCGAATTCGCCGACGCCGCCGCCAACGCGCTGACCGCCGCGCTCAGAGCCGATCCTAAAGAGTTCACGTCGGTCTCGCAGCCTTCCGGGGGCCCGTTCTTCGAACACAACGGCCTGCTGTTTCCGTCCACCGACGAGGTGATGTCCACCACCTCGCAACTCGTGCAGTCGCGCCCGCTCGTCAATCAGCTTGCGCATGATCCGAGCCTGACCGGTCTCGCCGGCACGCTGACCACGAGCTTGCTGCTGCCGCTGCAACTCGGCCAGGTCAAACTCTCCGACATGAGCCGGCTGCTTGCGCAAAGCGCGAACACGCTCGATCGCGTGCTGGCCGGCCAGCCCGCCGCGTTCTCATGGCGCGCGCTCGTCGATAAGAGCGCCGCCACCGATCCGGCGCGTTCGTTCGTGGTCGTGCAGCCGGTCGTCAACTACGATGCGCTGGAGCCGGGCGCAAGCGCATCGAGAGCAATTCGCGCGACCGCGGTGTCGCTGCATCTACAGGAGCGCTACGGCGCGACGATCCGCCTGACCGGCGAACAGCCGCTCGCCGACGAGGAGTTCGCGTCGGTGCAGGACGGCGCCGTGCTGAACGGCATCGGCACTTTCATCGTCGTGCTGATCATTCTGTGGCTCGCGCTGCGCTCGGGCCGCATGATCGCGGCCGTGTTCATCACGCTGTTCGTCGGCCTCGCGATCACGGCCGCGCTCGGCCTGTTGATGGTCGGTGCGCTGAACATGATTTCGGTCGCGTTCATGGTGCTGTTCGTCGGGCTCGGCGTCGATTTCGGCGTGCAGTTCGGCGTCAAGTATCGCGAGGAGCGCAACCGCGACGACCGGCTATCGGCCGCGCTGATGCACACCGCGCACAGCATCGGCGTGCCGCTCACGCTCGCGGCCGTGGCAGTCGCGCTGAGCTTCTTCTCGTTCCTGCCGACCGCGTATCGCGGCGTGTCGGAGCTTGGGCAGATTGCGGGCGTCGGCATGTTCGTCGCGTACTTCACCAACATGACGCTGCTGCCGGCGCTGCTGAAGCTTTTCAATCCGCCGGGTGAAGTCGCCTCGCCGGGTTTCAAGCAGCTAGAACCCGTCGACGACTTCCTCGATCGCAATCGCAAGCCCGTGCTGATCGGCACGCTGCTTGTCGTGATCGGCGCGACGCCGCTGCTCGCGCACCTGCGTTTCGACTTCAATCCGCTGCATCTGAAGGACCCGCATACGGAGTCGATGGCGACGTTGCTGTCTTTGAAGGATTCGCCCGAAGCCGCTGTCAACAACGTGCAGGCGCTGGCGCCGTCGCTTGCCGACGCCGATGCGATGGCCGAGCGACTGCGCAAGCTGCCGGAAGTGGGCCGCGTCAACACGCTGAGCACCTTCGTGCCGGCCGAGCAGCAGCAGAAGATGATGCTGATTGCGAGCGCAGCGCAGCAGCTGCTGCCGGCGCTGCAACAGCAGCCCGCGCCGCAGGCCACCGACGCGGTGCGCGTTGCCGCCTTGAAACGCGCGGCGAATCAGTTGTCGCTTGCCGCCGAGGACCACCCGGGAGCGGGCGCGGCGGAGGCGCAGCATCTATCGGCGACCTTGCAAAAGCTCGCGGCCGCCGACGCCGCCACGCGCGAGCGCGCCGAGGTCGCGATGTCCGACACGCTGCGCATTGCGTTGAAGCAGCTGGAGAACCTTCTGCAGCCGACCGAAATCACTCAGGAGACGCTGCCTCCCGGCATCACCGCGATGTGGATCGGCAAGGGCGGCCACGCGCTCGTCGATATCGCGCCGAAGGTGCTGCCCGGCGTCGATCCGAACGACGACCAGATGCTCGCGCGCTTCGCGCGCGCGGTGAAGCAGGCCGAGCCGGGCGCGATCGGCGGACCGATCTCGATCATCCATTCGGCCAACACGATCATCAAGGCGTTCTTGCAGGCGGCCGTCTATGCGCTGCTGTCGATCGCGGTGCTGCTGTGGATCGCGCTGCGCCGGATCGGCGACGTGCTGCGCACGCTGGTGCCGCTGCTGGTCTCCGCGTTGGTCACGCTCGAGTTGTGCGTGGTGTTCGGCATGCCGCTGAACTTCGCGAACATCATCGCGCTGCCGCTGATGCTCGGCGTCGGTGTCGCGTTCAAGATTTACTTCGTGATGGCGTGGCGCCACGGCCAGACCGGCCTGTTGCAGTCGAGCCTCACGCATGCGGTGCTGTTCAGCGCCGCCACAACGGCCACCGCGTTTGGTAGCCTGTGGCTGTCGCACCATCCGGGCACGTCCAGCATGGGGAGGCTGCTCGCGCTTTCGTTGTTCTGCACGCTGATCGGCGCGGTGGTTTTCCAGCCGGTGCTGATGGGCAAGCCGCGTCAACGTCGCGGGAAGCAAAAAGGAATATAAGCATGAAGCTGCGTAACGCCGCGCTGGCGCTCACCGCCGCGGGTCTCATTTCGGGCTGCGCGACCGCCCCGGACCGCAAGCCGGGCGATCCGTTCGAGCCAGTGAACCGGGCGATCTTCACTTTCAACGACGGAGTCGATCGCTATATCGCCGTGCCGGTCGCGAAGGGCTATCAGAAGGTGACGCCGCAGCCGCTGCGCACCGCCGTCAGCAATTTCTTCTCGAACCTCGGCGATCTCACCAACGCAGCGAACGCGCTGCTGCAACTGAAGATCACCGACGCGACCGAAGACATCATGCGGTTCGCGTTCAACTCGGTGTTTGGTATCGGCGGCCTGCTCGACTGGGCGACGCCGGCCGGCCTGCCCAAGCATCATCAGGACTTCGGTCTGACGCTCGGGCATTGGGGCATTCCGTCAGGTCCGTATCTGGTGCTGCCGCTGTTCGGGCCAAGCACGGTGCGCGACAGCATGGGGCTCGTCGTCGATGTGAAGTTCAATCCGCTGAACTATGTCGAACCGGCGACCCGCAATCCGCTGTACGTGCTGCAGTTCGTCAGCACGCGGTCGGATCTGCTCGGCGCGACCAGCCTTCTGGAGCAGGCTGCGCTCGACAAATACTCGTTCGTGCGTGATGCCTATGTGCAGCAGCGCCTTGCGCGTCTGCGCGGCACGAGCAATAACCCCGCGCCGCTGCCGGAGTACGACGATCACGGCGATACCGGCCCCGCTGCCGCCCCCGCGGCAGGCGCGCCGGCGGGCGGCGTGCCGAATTACTCCGATCCGGGCGATGTGGGCGAAACGCCGAATGGGGCTTCGGGAGCGGGTGGCGCGGCCAAGGGCGCGCCCGGCGCGCTGCCGAATTACAACGATCCGGGTGAGTCCGCACCGGCGCCCAATGGGGCTTCTGGCGGCGCGACCAAAGCGCCTGGCGGGGATCTGCCGAACTACGCCGCTCCGGGGGACAGTGGCGCGGGTGCAATGCCGCCTGCGCCTGCTGTGCGGGCGTCGTCCCCGCAATAGCGCTCTAAAGCACAACGGGGCGCCCTCGTTGGGCGCCCCGCGGGGAAGTGCAGCCAACCGTCGCCCGACAAAACCCGCGGGCTTTACTACAGCCCGCTCAGTGCAGGCTCTCGACCTCGCTGCGCGCCGCGCCCCGATCTTCCTCGACCGCAGCGACTGGTGCCGGTTGCGGCACCGGCTTGGAGTTCGCGCGATAGTGAGCGAACTGCTCGTCCGCATAACGGATACGCGTGCGGCCGTGCGGCGCCGGGTCGCCGTTTTCATCGAGATTGACGAACACCATCTTCTCGACCGTCAGAATGCTCTTGCGCGTGATCTTGTTGCGCACTTCGCAGCGCAGCGTGATCGACGTGCGGCCGAAATGCGTCGCGGTCATGCCCAGTTCGATGATGTCGCCCTGGCGCGCCGAGCTGACGAAGTTGATCTCTGACATGAACTTGGTCACGACCCGCTGGTTGTCCAGCTGAGAGATCGCGTAGATCGCGGCTTCTTCGTCGATCCAGCGCAGCAGGCTGCCGCCGAACAACGTCCCGTTGGGATTCAGGTCTTCGGGCTTTACCCATTTTCTTGTGTGGAAATTCATTTGGTACTCCGTGTTCGAGGCTCCCCGGGCGGCGCGTCATGCGCCTGAACCTAGGGTTAACACCTAGCATTGTACCGAAGGTAGGGGTTTTCCCCTAGTATTTCAAAGATTGCATAATTAATCGTGCTGATAGTCGGCGGTTCTCTTAAAGGACTGGCGCTGGTTGCGACGGTCAGAAAAAGCCCGCTCGAGAGCGAGCGGGCAGATCAGATCAGGTAAGGTCAGGAAGGTGCTCCCTAATCCATCGGGTCATACTGGTGGAATCCTTGGTAGCCGGTGGTGTCCTCTACCTTGGTTATCCGCCAGTGTCCGTTTTCCTTTGCGACGAACACGACGAGATCCTGCTTTTCCTCTAAGCCGAACGTCACCGGGATTACCGCCGTCTCGCCGAGCGCGATCGCCGGGTGCAAAGTCATCGTTTTGAGCCATATTTGTGGATCGAGGTCTTGCACCCGCGTGAAGTAGTCCGCGCCGCCAGGCAAGCGTTTGTGACGATAGTCATCCCGCAGATTATCGGCCGTTTGTTTTGCCACATAGTTGTAAATGCGGCTATCCGTCAATTGATAAACGCTGCCCCGCTGCTGCAAATACCAGCTGTAAAACGCCTTCACAGCGGCTTCTGGTGTACCCGGAGTCGCTGCGGTGGCGACACCCGGCTCAAATGTCAAGGCAACCGCCAGTGACGCAAAAACACGCAAAATAAATTTAATCATTGTCAGCCGTGCCGGAATATTTTGTATGCAGGTTTGATGGATCGTAGGTCTGCCCCGGATATGCGGTGTATTTTTCGAAAGTCAGATATTAATGTCTGACCGTCAAACATCGCCTGATATTTATCGCGACGCGCTGATCATGTCGATTAGTCAAATTTAATTTGACCATAATTTACAATTAGACCCACCATTTCTATGATCAAAGAGGCTATCCCAAAATAAAAACGAGCATTCATCGGCTAGAATTTTCTCGTTTTATAAACGGGAGAACGCAGTGAGCGATAACCGGTATTCATTCGGCATACACAAAAATATTCGGGCCGTAGATTTGTTCACGTACGTAGCGCCGGACGAAACGGCTAAACAATTCGGGATAAGCGACCTGACAGCCGCCGCAGTGGTACTTTTAGGACAGGCGGATATACCGGTGTCGGGCAAGCTAGCGGGCGCGACTGTGGGAACGTCTGTTGCATCCCTCGCCGCTCGCAAGGTTCTCCCGTTCAGGGTCGCTGTGCGCTTGCCGATGATTACATCGGTCGGGCTGAAAGGAGTTCGGATTGCTTTCACACGGAATCTTGGTGCATTCGTCGGCCGTATGGTCCCAGTAATTGGGGAGTTTTTTCTCGCTGCGGACGCGATACAGATTATGCGTCGCACCGTGACGACCTATAACCGGCTGGTGCTACCCGAGGACAGGCTGCTGTGATTGACACGGATATCTGGGAACGCCTTGAGGCTTTCACTCGCGAAGAACTAGGAAGGCCAATCTTTGGTGGCCCACTGAAGTTGACCCCATCTACCAGGCTTGAACGGGACCTGGGGGTAACCGGACTTGATGGTGTCGACTTTATCGACAGGTGGGCTCTCACGTTCAACGTGCGGGCGGACGGCTTTCCATACAGGCGCTACTTCGGCCCGGAAGGGCAAAAGCTCCTTTCAACATTGATCGGTCTTTTCTCAACGCGGCATCGCAAACCGGACCTCGTGCCGCTGACCCTAGGCATGCTGGCAGAAGCCGTGCGACTCGGAACATGGGACACCCAAGCCATTGAATCTGCGATCGCCATCCGAAGCGCTGACAAATAGGCCGGCGCGCCGACACTACGCCTCCCTGGGGCTCCACCGAACTGAACTGTTATGAATTGGATCGTCGATAAGCGGCGCTTCTGCTCGCCGCCATTGCCTGTGCGGCGCTCGCATGGGCGCTGATTCACTACAGCGGCCAGTGGTTTGTGGTGCTGCTGTTCATACTGGCAATTGCGGGGCTTCTCGCGGACAACCAGCGGCTGCGCAACCGCCTAAGAGACTTAGGCGAAGACCCGAGTCGCCGCTCCAGGGGCGGCTCACGCACACGCTAGCGACTTGCTGCCTGCCCCGGACGCGATCGGGATAACTAACCACCCTCCCCCGTCGCTCAACCGGCGACGCCCGTGAACCGCAGCGCGCCGCCCTTCCCCAACGCCTTCCGCGTCTGGACCAGCGTAGTCCGCGCGGCGCGCGCATCGCCGGCGAGTCGCAGCAGCGCACCCAGTTGCGATGGCTGCCGCAGCAATTCGCGCAAAATCGGCCCGAGCGCGGTGGTGCCGTCGTCGCGCAAACCCGCCGTCGCGGCCGGCGGCAGCGTGCGCCAGGCCGGATCGACGACCGCTCGACACACGGCGAACGGCAGACCGCGAGCGGCAGCGGTCGCCCCCGCGATGTGCGATTCCATGTCCACCGCTAGCGCGCCGGTCGATTCGTACAGCGCGCGTTTGTCTTCGGCGGTGATCAGCGGCGCGGCGACCGCCGCCGTCGCGCCACGGCGCACACGTCCCGCGAGCCCTTCGGCGGTCCTGACGTCAGTTACCGCGGCGGCAATCCGCTCCGACCACTGCCGATCCGTGTCGATGCGTCCAAACGGTCCATGCACCGCATCCGCGACGATCAGCGTCCCCGGTTCCAGATCCGGCGCGAGTCCGCCCGCCGTGCCGAAACTGACAATCCCCGCCGCGCCGCGAGCGACCGCCGCGCTTAGCGCGCGCTCGAGCAGATCGGCCCGTGCCGCGTACACGACCTCGACGCGCTCGCTGCCGTCGCCGCGTGCGATGCGCGCCTCGAACGCCATGCCCGTCACGACGATCACCGGCAAACGGCTATCGCCCGTTCCGACGGACGGCGTCATCGACACGGACATCCGTCACATCCCGACCGTGACGCGCGTGAGCCCATTGCGCTTCAGATGACGGAAGCGCGCGAGCGCCCACAACGGGAAGAACTTGCGATAGCCGTGGTAGCGCAGATAAAACACGCGCGGAAAGCCCGTCGCGGTAAAGCGCGTTTCGTCCCACAGCCCATGCTCGCGCTGCTCACGCTGCAGATAGTCGATCCCACGCGCCACCGCGTCGTGATCGACCTCGCCCGCCGCCATCAGTCCGAGCAGCGCCCAGGCGGTCTGCGACGCGGTGCTCGGCGCGCGCTCGTAGCCGCGATAGTCGAGCTTGTAGCTCTCGCCGCCCTCGCCCCAACCGCCGTCCTCGTTCTGGATCGACACGAGCCATTGCACCGCGCGCCGCATGCGCGGGTCGTCGTGCGACATGCCCGCCGCGTTCAGCGAGCACAACGCGGTCCATGTGCCGTAGATGTAGTTCAGGCCCCAGCGGCCGTACCAGCTGCCGTCCGACTCCTGCTCCTGCAGCATGTAGTCGAACGCGCGCTGCGCCGGCTCGCTGTTTTGCGGCAACTCTCCTATCTGCGCGAACATCGACAGACAGCGGCCCGACACGTCCGCGGTCGGCGGATCGAGCAGCGCGGCGTGATCCGAGAACGGAATGTTGTTCAGGTAGTACTGGGTGTTTTCCGGCTCGAATGCACCCCAACCGCCTTCGCTGCTTTGCATGCCGACTACCCATTCGCGCGCGCGGGCAATCGCTTCACGATCGACATCGGACTTCGTGAGCGCAGCCGAACGATGCATCGCCATCACGACCACCGCCGTATCGTCGACGTCCGGGTAATGCGCGTTGTTGTACTGGAACGCCCAGCCGCCCGGCCGCACGTTCGGACGGCGCGAAATCCAGTCGCCGTGCACGTCGAGAATCTGCAGCGGACGCAGCCACGCGAGCCCGCGTTCGGCTGCCTGTTCGGCACGTGCCTCGCCGGTTTCAAGCAAAGCGTGCGCGGCGAGCGACGTATCCCACACCGGCGACAGACACGGCTGGCAATACGCTTCGTCTTCCTTGATGACGAGCAGCTTGTCGAGCGACTTGCGAGCGATCGCGCGGTTCGGATGATCGGCCGGATAGCCGAGCACGTCGTACATCATCACCGAGTTGGCCATCGCCGGGAAGATCGCGCCGAGGCCGTCCTCGCCGTTCAGCCGTTCGTCGACGAACGCGACCGCCGCGCGGATCGCGCGTTCGCGGCTCGCCTTCGGCAACAGGCCGTCGACCGCGCGCAACACCGTATCGACACAGCGGAAAAAGCCGAACCAGCCCGCGTGCTGATGCGGTGCGCGCTCGTTCATGCCGGTGTTCACGGGCGCGCCGCGGAACAGCTCGTCGATGCGCACCTTGCGCGGGTTACGCGCGAGCGGCCGCTTCGCGTTGAGCACGAGCAGCGGCACGATCACCGTGCGCGCCCAGTACGACACCTTCGACAGGTGGAACGGGAACCACATCGGCAGCAGCATGATCTCGACCGGCATCATCGGCACCGCGCGCCACGACACCACGCCGAAGAGGGCGAGCAGAATTCGCGTGAACACGTTCGCGTGTTCCGCGCCGCCGTGCGCAAGGATCGCGTCGCGCGCGCGCACCATGTGCTCGGCGTCGACCGGGTCGCCGATCATCTTCAGCGCGAAGTACGCCTTCACGCTCGCGCTGATGTCGAGCGCGCCATCGGTGAAGAGCGGCCAGCCGCCATTCGGCAACTGGATGCGGCGCAGATAGCGCGCGATCTTCTGTTCGAGTTCGAGGTTCGGCGTCTCGCCGAGGTAGTGCACCAGCAGCACGTATTCGGCCGGAATCGTCGCGTCGGCTTCGAGTTCGTAGATCCAATGGCCGTCCGGCTGCTGCGCGGCCAGGATCGCATCGGTCGCGCGCGTGATCGACGCGTCGAGCGGGCTCGCGCCGGCAGTTTGCATGGCCGACGGCGTTGCGGTTGCCAATGCGTCCGCCACGGCGGGCGCGTTGGCAACCACGGCAGCTTCGGCCAGGTTCGGCGCCGCATCGGCGGCTTCGGGCAGCACCGCGTCGAGCGGCTGGGTTTGAGATAAGTCGTTCATCGGCGTTCCATCTGTTGATTCAGCAGTGTATCCGCGGCCTTCTGGCCGGAGCGGATGGCACCTTCGAGCATCGCGGGCAGGCCGGTGGACGTCCAGTCGCCTGCGAGCAGCAAATTGTTCCAGCGAGTGCGCGTGCCCGGTCGCAGCGTCTCCTGCTCGGGCAGCGCGGCAAACATCGCGCGCGGTTCGATCACGACCTGCCAGCGCGGTAGCGGCGCGAGCGGCAGTTTCACCGCCGCTGCGACCTCGGCCCAGACGGTCGCCGCGAGCGCGTCGTGCGGCATGTCGAAGAGCCGCTCGTCACCGTTGAGCGTCACCGACAGGCGGTCGTCGAACGCAAACAACCATTCGGCCGTTCCGTTCAGCAGCGCGCTGATCTGCGGCAAACCGACCGGCGGCTCGACCGCGAAATGCACGCTCAGCGCGGCCGCGAAACGCGTCGGCGCACGCAGCCCCGGCACCAGCGCCGCTGCGGCTTCGGGCGGCAGCGCCAGAATCACCGCCTCGTTGGCGCCGAGCGTGATGCTCTCATCGGCGAAATGCAGCGCCTGCACACGCGCCGGGTCGGCCGCGAGCGCGATGTCGCGCAGACGCGAACCGAGCCGGATCGTCGCGCCGCCGTGCTGCAGGAGCCGCAGCGCCGGATCGACGAACGCACTGCCAAGACCATTACGCGCAACGAGCGGCCGGCACGCGAGCCCGCCCGCGAACAGCGTTTCGCGCACGAGCGCGCCGGTCAGCTCGGCCGACGCGTCGCGCGGCTCCAGGTTCAGCAGCACATGCAGCAGCGGCCGCAGCAGCCGGTCCCATAGCGGACCGTCACAGCGCATCGTCTGCGCGACGCTGCGGCCGGGCTTCGCGAACAGCAGCGGCACGAGCGACAGGTAATCGGTCGGTACCGTGTTCGGCACGCGCGCATGCGCATCGAAAATCCACCACGGCAAACGCCCCGGCGACAGACGCACGCTCCAGCGCGAACGCGTGGCCAGATCGACGAACGGATACTCGGGCTGCGCGGGGCCGACCAGTTCGTCGGCGGCGCCGATCGCACGCACGTAGTTCAGCGTCGCGGCATTGGCCGACAGCACGATGTGATTGCCGCTGTCGAGCGTCGCACCGAGCCTCGAGTCGTAGTACGAACGGCAGCGGCCGCCCGCGTAATCCTGCGCTTCGTGCAGCACGACCCGCGCGCCGCGCCGCTGCAACTGCACAGCGGCGGCGAGCCCGGCCACGCCCGCGCCGACCACGTGGACGAGCTTCGGCATCAGCTCAGAAAAGCGCGTAACGCGCGACGATCCACAGCAGGCGCAGCTTCGGCTTGCTGACCTTCGTGCGCGGAACGTCGAAGCCGCGCTCCAGCGTACGCTCGAGCAGCACGCGATAGACGCCCGACATGATGCGCGGCGCACGCACTTGAGCGCGCGGCTCGCGATCCATGATCGCATCGGATTCGGCGAAGTGCTGCTTCGCGCGCTCGGCGAGCGTCGCGCAAACGAGCGGCAGCGTCGGGTCGTCGGCGATCTGCCGCGGGTTCGTGGCCGCGATGCCTTCGCGCGCGAGCAGCTCGCGCGGCAGATAGCAGCGGTTGATGTCCGCGTCTTCGTCGATATCGCGCAGGATGTTGGTGAGCTGCAGCGCGCGGCCCAGATGGTGCGCGAGCAGCCGGCCCGGCTCCTCACGCATCCCGAATATCCTCACCGACAGACGGCCGGCCGCGCTCGCGACGCGGTCGCAATACAGGTCGAGCGTGGTGTCGTCGGGCGCGCAGATGTCGGCGGCGGCGTCCATCGCCATGCCGTCGATCATCGCGTGAAAATCCTCGCGTTGCAGATGAAACGTGTGAATGTGCCGCGTCAGCGCGCGCAGCGACGCCCGCGGCTGGCCGGCGTAGCACGCGTCGATGTCCGCGCGCCATTGCTCGAGCCCGGCCGCACGCTCGGCTCGCGGCAGGCTGCTGTCGGCGATGTCGTCGACGGCGCGGCAGAACGCGTAGACCTGGTACATCGCATCGCGCTGGGCCGCCGGCAAGATGCGCATCGCGAGATAAAACGAGCTGCCGGACGTGGCGGCAGCCGCGTCGATTTCAGTATCGTCCACGACGAGATTGGAAACAGCCAAGACGATCTCCGCTGGAGGCGCCCGCTGAAAGGCGTTCAAAGAGGTTTTTATGCCGACCCGCAAGGCAGTGTGCCCGCGCGCGCGGACACGCGCGAAACATCCGGCTGGGCGGCCGGAAACGGCGAAAAGTATAGCAATCTTTGCCGGTGACCGCAGATTGGGCGGCCAATGAGGACGCAAAGAAAGGCCGCCGGGCGCGGCGAGCTGGAACCGCACCGCCCTCGCTAGCGAATCAGGCCCCCGCGAGCCGGAACGCGACCGCGCAGTTGCGGCCCTGGCGCTTTGCTCTGTAGAGCGCCGCGTCGGCCTCGTTGATCAGCACGTCGTACGCGGGTACGCCCTCGCGCGCCGACGCGCCGCCGAGGCTCGCGGTGACCGGCACGCTGGTGCCGATCAGCTCGACCGGCGTTTCCTCGATCACGCGACGGATCTTCTCCGCCACCAGCATCGCGTCGTCGAGCGGTGTGCACGGCAGCAGCAGCGCGAACTCCTCGCCGCCGAAGCGCCCGAACGTATCCTGCGCGCGCACCACACCGGCCACACGCTGCGCCATCACGCGCAGCACCGTATCGCCGACGCCGTGACCGAACTGGTCGTTGATCCGCTTGAAGTGATCGAGATCGAACAGCAGCATCGACATGTCGCCACCGTAGCGCTGCCAGCGCGTGAACTCGTCGCGCAGCCGCGCTTCGAAAAAGCGCCGGTTCGCGATGCCGGTCAGCCCGTCGCGATTCGCATACTCCTGCAGCTTCGCAACCGCCTCCTCGCGCTCGCGCTGCACGATGCTCACATGCGTCACGTCGGAGATCGTCACGCACACGGCCACCACTTCGCGGCCGCGCATCAGCGGCATGAACGTGCAGTCCTGCTGCATGAAGTCGACCCCGCCGGTGATCGGCCGGTCGTGATCGAACTTGAACAGATAGGGGCGCTGCTCCCACGAGCTGAACGCGAAGCTGCCGAGCTGGAATACGCTTTCGATCTTGCGCGACAGCCACACGCGCGGCAGCTCCGGAAAGTTCTGGTAGATCGAGCGGCCGACCACCTGCTCCGCCGACAGGCCGCTATGGTCCTGCATGAAGCGATTCCACATCAGCACGTTCAGTTCGCGATCGAGCACGAAGATACCAAAACCGACCCGCTCGACCACGAGGTCGCTCAACGATTCCACTGGGACATTCATAGACTGGACAGCAGCGCATCGAGCGCTTCGTTCATGTGACGGATTGAGTCTTCGGCCATCAGCATCACGAGATGCGCGCGAAAACTCTGATGTTCGAGCGCGAAGTTCACTTCGACGAGCAGCGCCACCTGCCATTGCAGCACGCCGGGCTGGAACACTTCGTCGAGCGTCAGCGTGTCGCCGAGCACGCCCGGCGCGGAAAACACCGGCGTGCGGCCGAGCTGGTCGAGTATCGACGACACGCACGCGCCCGACAGCAGGTTCGCGACGTCGAGCATCAGTTCGCGCTCGCCGATCGCCTCGTAGCTCGAACGCGCGTACGGGTCGCTGACCAGCGAACACAGCTGCGCGATGCTGTCGCTGCGACAGATCACCAGCACCTCGCCCTTGATATCCGAGCGAAAGCCCTGACGCACCGCGCTGACCGTGTCGTCGATGTGGGTCATCTCGCGCAGCGTGCGCGCCGCATCGCTCACCGCGACCATCTTCACGCGCGGCACCGACAGCTCGATAAACGAATCGAGCAGTCCCGCGAGCCGCGTCGCGGCCCGGCCCATCGCAAGGTTGGCGATTTCCTGTAGCGCGTCGCGCTGGTCTTCGGTGAAGGCGGGCTCAGACATACAAGCCGTACTCCTTGAGGATGGGCAGGACCGCCTCCGGCGTCACCGGCTTGGCGATGAACGCGATCGCGCCGAGCTCGCGCACGCGCTCCTGGGCGAGCGGCTGCACGTCGGCGGAAACGACGATCACGAAGGTATTGAGGTCCTCGTGCTGCAACGCCTCGAGGACCTGGTAGCCGGTCATGTCCGGCATCGTCAGATCGAGGAACATCACCGAGGCCTTGCCGTCGCGATAGAGCGCGAGCGCCTCGCGCCCGTTCGTCGCGTAGGACACGTCGACAGTCCAGTCGGGCGGCAGTGCCTTCGTGAGCAACTTGCGGGCGAGCAGCGAATCGTCGGCGATCACAATGGGCAGCATGGCAACGGCGGGTCGGGCGGTTTTTTAGGCGGGCGGATAAAGGAATCGGCTCGTTCGTTTGCGCGCTTTCCGCGCCTGGTCGTTTGCGTTTTGTTCGTCCCGACAGCGGAGGACAGCACGCCTTCACGTGATGCCGACCGATGCGCGACCAGGTACAGTGGCGCCTGTCGAATTGCAATTGCCTATGGCGAGAGGGGTGCTAAATGCAGCAGGACGCGTTTTGGCGGACCTCGACGATCCGGCGCACAGAGGCGGCAACGGCCTTTTATCGTGGCGAGGATTGTCGAAGCAAAGCCGCGCAAAAGCAACTCGCCGAAATCGCCGACGGTAACGATCTGTTTCCAGACTAGGTTAATTTGAGAAATAGTTTTATCGTCAGGACCGGCAATCTTTTAAGTTTATCCTTTTGTGTACGTTTGCGCTTCCCGATTCGTCGCTGTTTTAAAACCGCTCTTAAAGAACGGCCGGTACGGTGGACGCGCGTCCCCGACGCTTTGCGGCAAGTTTTTCCGCGCTCCGTCTATGCTTGTTCTGAAGGCGGCATGGTGCCGGCAATGGCCCGATACGGGGCTGCCAGATTCGAACGACTTTTCGCGTCAACGACAATGACATCAGACCAGGTCGACTCCGTGCGAGCGGGCCGCCTTTCGGGTCGTCCTTCCCGCGAGCAGGACGACGCGTCGTTTCCCGCCGTACCGGAACAGAACTTCCAGGTACGTCGCATCACACTGATCGCGCTGCTGGTCGCGGCGATCGTGCTGCCGTTCGTCTACGTCGCGGCGATGGCATTCAGCGATCTGCGCTCGCGCGAGGCCGATGCGACCGAGCTGGCGCTGCGTACGGTGCGGATCGCCGAAGAACACGCATTGAAGGTGTTCGACATGAACGAGACGCTGAACTCGCGCATCGTCGATCTGACCGAGGGCCTCGACGACGACGGCATCCGCGCGCGCGAACACACGATTCACGACAAGTTGCGCACGATGGGCGGCGGCTATCCGCAGGTGGCTTCGGTGTCGATGAGCAGCCGCCTGTATCCGGCGCCGGAAATTTCGGTCGGCCAGCGCGACGATTTCGTCGGCATCCGCGACGGCAGCGTGATCGAACGCGTGTCGAAAGTGATGACGGGGCACGTCAGCGGCGAGCAGGTGTTCAACATGGGCGTCGCGCGCCAGCAATTCAACGGTTCGTTCGCGGGAACGGTGTCGATCGCGCTGCGGCCCAGCTATTTCGATGCGTTCTATCGCGAGTTGCTCGGCAACAGCGACGACACGCCGATCATCATGAGTCTCGTGCGCACCGACGGCGCGGTCCTCGCGCATTACCCGCGCGGCCCCCGCGAGCCGACCGCGCTCGCACCGGATTCGCCGTTCGCCGAAGCGGTTTCGCACGGGCAGCGCTCCGGCGTCGTGCGGATGCACTCGAGCTTCGCCGACGGCAACCTGATCGTCGCATTCCGGCACGTCGGCTCGTATCCGGTCTACGTGCTGTGCGGCTATCGCGCGTCGGCGATCTGGGCCGCCTGGTACAGACACCTGAGCGTGCTGATCCTGTCGATGTTCACGCCGTCGATCGCGCTGTGGTCCGTGATCTGGCTGTCGCTGCGCCGCCTCGGCGCCGAAGAGGAAGCGTGGCAGCGCTGGCAGGCCGAGGCATCGATGCGCCGCTCGATCGAATCCGCGTACCGCCAGTCGCGCAAGATGGAAGCGCTCGGCACGTTGGTCGGCAGCGTCGCGCACGACTTCAACAACCTGCTGATGATCCTGTCGGCCAACGTGCAGATCGTGCGACGGCGCGGCGTCGGCGGACTGGAGCGCGAACTGTCGGCGATGGAGCGCGCGTTGAAGAGCGGCCAGTCGCTGACGCGGCAGCTACTCGGCGTCGCGCGCAAGCAGCCGCTGCGCACCGAGACGCTGTCGCTCCAACGCTGGCTGCCGTCGTGCCGCGAGCTGCTGCGGGCGTCGCTCGGCGCGAAGGTGTCGCTCGTGATCGATAGCGGCGTCGACACCTGGCCGGTGCGTGTGGATGTTGCCGAGCTCGAGCTCGCGCTGATCAACGTCGCCGTCAATGCGCGCGACGCGATGGCCAACGGCGGGCGCTTCACCGCGCGCGCGAGCAACGTCGTGTTCCGCCACGAGGACGGCTTTCCGCTGACCGGCGAGTTCGTGCAGCTGTCGCTCGAGGACACCGGCGCCGGCATGGCGCCCGACGTGCTCGCGCACGCGTTCGAGCCGCTTTACACGACCAAGTCCAAAGGCATGGGCACGGGGCTCGGGTTGCCGCAGGTCTTTGCATTCTGCGAGGGCTCGGGCGGGCTCGCGGCAATCGACAGTGCGATCGGCGCGGGGACCGCGGTGCGGCTCTATCTGCCGCGCGCGTCGACCGAGCCGCAGACGGCTGGACCCGCCGAAGCGCTCGCGCCCGCAAGCGACGCGCCGCACGGTCTGCGCGTGCTGCTCGTCGAGGACAACGAAGAAGTCGCCGCCGGCACCGAGGCGCTGTTGCAGATGATGGGCCACCAGGTGAGCTGCGTGTTCAACGCCGACACGGCGCTGCGCGTGCTCGACGACGCCCGCGCGAAGCGCGCGGACACCGGCGAGCCGCTGCCGTTCGATCTGGTGCTGTCGGACATTCACATGCCGGGGAAGATGAACGGCATCGATCTGGCCGAAGCGGTGCTCGGATTCGACCCGCCGCTGCCGGTCATTCTCGTCACCGGCTATGCGGAAGAGCTCGACCGCGCGCGGCACGTGAACGTGCGCGTGCTGTCCAAACCATTCGATATCGGACTGCTCGAACAGCTGCTCGAAACGATCCAGCACAACACCGTGCAGACGAGCGCCGATACCGCCACGGATCCGGCCGATACCTGACGTCCGCGTCGTCCCGGCGTCATTTACCAGGCCTTGTAAAAAGCGCGGCGCTCGCACGCCGCGCCTTCTTGGTCGCGAGCCCGCGTGATGCGTAGCGCGGGGGGCATCGCGGGCGCGCACGGGACGCAGCGCCGCCGCGCGTCGGTGCGGGGGCATGATCGTTGCGTGCCCAAAGACGGCAAGGGGACGGCGCCTCGGGCGCCGCCCGTTCCAGCAGAACATGTCGGGAGACAACCATGCAACATCTCGTGATTGGTTTATTCGACACTTACGTGCAGGCCGAAACCGCCCGCGACACGCTCGTGCAGACCGGTTTTGCGCGCGAGAAGATCGAGTTGCAGGCGAACGCCGAACCATCGGTTGGCTCGGCCACCAGCGAAGTCGCCAACGCGGGCGTGCTCGCGAATATCGAGCGCTTTCTCGCCAGCCTGTTCTCGACCGGGCCGCGTCCGTCGGACACCGCCCGTTATGCCGAGGCGATGCGGCGTGGGGCGGTGCTCGTGTGCGTTCATGCCGCGAGCCAGTCGCATGCGGAACTGGCGCGCAACACGCTCGTGCGGCTCGGCGCGACCGATATCGGCGACCGCCTGCCCGAAGCGGACGCCCCGGTCGCCTCCAACCGCGACCACTCGGTGCTCGATGAGCTGGGCATCGGCGCGGTGATGCCGGGCACGCCGCGTACCTCGAGCGTAACGACCGAGGCGGGCGCGACGCCGGGCATGCGGGACACCACGGCAACACCGGGGGCGGGTGCGAGTTCGAGCAGCGGCGCAACGGGTGCGGCGGGCGTCGGCGAATCGACTGGAATCGCCGGCGCGACGGGCGCCACTTCGGCAACAGGGACGACCGCGCCCGACACCATGCCTCCTCCTGCGACTCCGCGCCCCGATCCACTGACCGCCATGCCGCCGCCGGACATCGGCGCGGCCGCCGAGCCGTTCACGCCGCCGCCGGTCAGCGAACGGCCGATGAGCGATCCGGTCAACGAACCCATCGCCGATCCTCTCACCGGCGATGTGGGACGCAGCGCCATCGCCGCCGGCTCCGTGCCGGGTTCGGGCGCGGTGATGCAGCCCCAGCCGTCCGACGTCGTCCCGGAAGGCGGACAGCCGGGCACCGGACCCGGCGCGCAGATGCCGAACGAATATCTGGAGTACGAAGAAGACTTCCGCACGCACTATGACGAGCAGTACGCAGCCGCGAACGCGCGCTACGAAGACTACGTGCCGGCCTATCGCTACGGCGCGGAGATCGGTCGCGACGCGCGCTTTCGCGATCGTCCGTGGGAAGAGATCGAGCCCGAAGCTCGCCGCCATTGGGAAACCACGTCGCCGGAGAGCACGTGGGAGCGCTTCAAGCTCGCGGTGCGTCATGGGTGGGAGCGGGTGACCGGGCATCACCACGTGTAGGTGATGCGGCGGGCGAAACGGGCGCGGCCGCCTCGCGCGGCGCGCGCCGTGTCCTCGTTGCTTCAGTGGACGGTCAGGGCGCGGTCGGCGCCGCTAAGTCTCGATTACGCCACCGCCCCATGCCGCTTGATCCACGTGACGTAGCGGTCCATGAACGATTGAAGGAACTTGCGCGTGCCGTCGTTGACGATCTCGCCTTTTTCGTTGATCACCGACGGATCGTGCTTGATGAATACTTCGGGCTGCCCCATCGTCGCGACGTCGAGATAGGCGAGCACGTTGCGCAGATGCTGTTGCGCGAGCGCCGTACCGGTGGCGCCGACCGAGGTGCCGATCACCGCGCCGGGCTTGTTGCCCCACGAATTCGTGCCCCACGGCCGCGAGCCCCAGTCGAGCGCGTTTTTCAGCACGCCCGGCATCGAGCGGTTGTATTCGGGCGTCACGAACAGCAGACCGTCCGCGGCTTGCACGCGCTCCTTGAGCTTCTTGCCGGCTTCCGGATAGTCGGCGTCGTAGTCCTGCGAGTACAGCGGCAGGGAGCCGATATCGATGTATTCGAAGGTGAAATCGGCTGGAGCGAGAGAAATCACCGCCTGAGCCAGTTGGCGATTGAACGAATCCCGCCGCAGGCTGCCGACGACCACTGCAATGTGATAGGCCATGTTCGCTTCCTCAGTTAGTGCGCTCGACGCGCAGGGAGTAGGACTGTTCATGATAGGCAAAAGCCGCGTGAAACGCCTGGACACTGGCGGATTTGGCGAGGCGATAGCGGATCGGGAAGGGTTCTTGCGGCATCTTTCGGTGGATAACCTCGCCGCTCGAAAAGTTATCCACAGAATCGCTGAATAACCTTGTGGATAAGTAGAAGTTTTGCCTTGTCAATCAAGCATGCCTTCGGGCCAGGGCGATCTGAGGCAAATGGACACCATCGACCTTCTGGAGGACCGGATAATGAGTCTCGACTACGCAGGAAAATCCCACGACGAAGCGGTTGCCGCACGCAAGAAAGCGCGGCAGCGCGCGCAGGAGCCGGCGGGCGGCAAGATGGCCGTCGACGGCGTCGAAGCCGACGCCACGCATAGCTGCGGTGAGCTGTCGGAGCAAGGCAAACAGGTGTGGCGTACGGGCGCCGGACTCGATGGGGGAGGGAAGGCACCGAGCCGCTAGGGCTGAGCGCTGAATGCAAAAAAAGGGCGCCGTTGCCGGCGCCCTTTTCTTTTGCTTGCTTGCTGCGTATGTCGACGTGCCGATCAGTTGCCGAAAAATACATTGCAGTACGACTTCGGGCCGTTGCAGGCCGAAGCCGGAGCGTCGGCGTGAGCGATGCCCGAAGCAGCTGCGAACAGTGCGGCCGAAGCGATCAGGGCGGAGAAAATGCGTTTCATGGTCCGGTCCTCGTTTTGCGTATGGTTGCGCGATCTCATGCGATCGATGGCGTGAAGAATAGCGAGCGGGTCCGCGTCCACAAACAGCGAAGATGAAAAGACATTTTTTTATAAATTGAAATAATCGTTATTGCCTGAGCGCATGGAACCGGTGATTGACCGCGACGCGTTGAGTGACCGATGCGGCGATTCAAAAACCTTCTCGCGCGCAGGCCGAAATATCATTTCTTGCAACAATTAATTTCCGGTGTCATAAGCCGCCGCGCCGCGCGACCAAGCTCCTCGGGCCATCGATTGCCAAGGGATATATGTTCAATACCGATTCGTTAGGGCAGGAACGTGGGGGAGAATGGCGCACACATCCGCAAATCGCGCGAGGACGACCATCCGCTCATGAATCACGACGTTTCAGCGCAACACGCGCAGCCGACAGTACAGCGACGGAGCACGCCGTGACGCAGCCAGGCGGCCCGTCGCTCGACGATCCCATCTATCTCGCGCAATTGCGGCGCGACCTCGTCCGCTTCGCCCGTCTGCAATTGCGCGATGCCGCGGCCGCCGAGGACGCCGTGCAGGAAGCGCTGACCGCCGCGTGGACTCAGGCAGCGCGTTTTTCCGCGCAGTCGGAGCACAAGACCTGGGTATTCGGCATCTTGCGCCACAAGCTCGTCGACACGCTGCGTGCGCGCCAGCGCACGGTCAATCTGTCGTCGCTCGAAGCCGAACTCGACGGCGAGGCGTTACTCGATCGCGAGCTTTTCAAGGACAACGGCCACTGGTCGCGCGAGACGAAACCGCGTCCATGGCCGACACCCGAAACCGCACTGCGCCAGCAGCAGTTCTGGACGCTGTTCGAAATGTGCCTCGAGCATTTGCCCGAGCACATCGGACGCGTGTTCATGATGCGGGAGTTTCTCGACCTCGACATCGCGGCGATCTGTGCCGAACTGCAGATCAACGCGAATCATTGCAGCGTGCTGATCTATCGCGCGCGGCTGCGGCTGCGCGCGTGCCTGAGCGAAAAGGGCCTATCCAGCGAGGACGCGAATGGGGAAGTGTAAGGACATCACGCGGCTGCTATCCGACGCGCTCGACCGCTCGCTGTCGACTGGCGAATGGCTCGCGATCCGCCTGCATCTGCCGACCTGCAGCGGGTGCCGGAACTATCGCAAACAGATCCGCCTGCTGCGGGTCGCCGCGCATGTGGCGAGCGGAGTCGCGAGCGCCGATGGAGCGGTGAGCGGCGAGGAGTGATTTGCCGCTTTGCCACCTCGCGGTTCAGCGCTCACCGGGCGGCGCGTCGCAATAGCGTTCGAAAAAGCGGGCATGCGACGCTTCATCGATTCCGACGGTATGCGCATCGGCACGCGCGGGATGTTTCGCGAGTTGCGCGCGAGTGCGAATCGGGCGATGCGCGAAATTGCCGCCGCAATTCGGACACACGTTGCGCAGCCTCGTCAGCGGGCAGACCTCACAGAACCTGCATTCGTAGGTGCAAATCGTCGCGTCGGGCGCGTTCGGCGGGAGTGACTTGCCGCGCGAGTCGCTGGCCGACGCCGCTGTAATGCCGGTCGATTGTAGCGGGAGGGGGTGGGTCGGACCTTCGGCGTTACGCAATGCTTCGCTAGTGCCGAATGATTTGCTTATGCGAATTTATCGGTTCGTCCAGGCGGACGGACGAATTATCGTCGGAGCCAATCGGACCAGCCTTGGTGTCCGTTAAATTCTCTTTCGACGAGTATTCTCATGCACCGTGATCCGCTGCTGACGCGCCGTACGTTTCTCGCCGGCGTAGGCGCAACGCTGGCCGCCGCCGCGTTGCCGGTCTTCTCCACTACCGCATTTGCCGCCGATGAACATGCAAAAGAACTTCGCATCGGATATCAGAAAGCCGCGAGCACCCTGGTATTGCTGAAGGCGCACGGCACGCTCGAAAAGCGCCTTGCGCCACTCGGCATCACGGTCAAATGGACCGAGTTTCCGGCTGGGCCGCAACTGCTGGAAGGGCTGAACGTCGGCGCGATCGACTTCGGCTATGTGGGCGAAGCGCCGCCCGTGTTCGCGCAAGCCGCGGGCGCCAATTTCGTTTATACCGCGTATGAAATTCCGACCCCGCACGCCGAAGGCATCCTCGTGCATCCGGACGCGCCGATCAGAAGCTTGGCCGATCTGAAGGGAAAGAAGATTGCGCTGAACAAGGGCTCGGATGTGCACTGGTTTCTCGTCGCCGCGTTGCAAAAAAACGGCGTGAAGTTCAGCGAGATCCAACCCGTGTATTTGCCGCCTGCCGATGCACGCGCGGCCTTCGAGCGCGGTGCGGTCGATGCGTGGGCTATCTGGGATCCGTTTCTCGAAGCCGCCAAAAGGCAGACGAACGCGCGGCTGCTTGCCGATGCGGAAGGTATCGTCAGTCACCACCAGTTCTTTCTGAGCGCGCGACCCTTCGCGCAACATAACGGCGACGTTCTTGCGATCGTGATCGATGAAGTCGGCAAGGAAGGGGAGTGGGTGCGCGGCCATTACAGCGAGGCCGCCGCACAACTCGCGCCGATTCAAGGGCTCGACGCTAGCGTGATCGAATCAGGCTTGCGGCATTACGCGCATATCTATAAGCCCGTCGACGCGAACGTGCTTGCGGAACAACAACGCATTGCGGACACGTTCACCGAACTGCGCCTGATCCCGACGAAGATCGTGACCAAGGATGCCGCGCTGTCGGGCAAAGCCTAGCGCAGCGGTTCGAGGTCGCATCGCGCAGATCGGTTGACTTCGACGGTCGCGCGATCAGTCGAAAAGCGCGGCGACATTTTCGGGTGGGCGGCCGATGACGCCACGCCCGTTTCTCACGACGATAGGTCGTTGCAAAAGAATCGGATGCTTCGCCAATGCTTCATAGAGCTGGGCGTCCGTCAGCGACGGGTCGGCGAGATTGAATTCTTTATATTCGGCCTCAGTGTCGCGGATCATTTCGCGGACCGCACAGCCGAGTTGAGCATTGAGATTCTTGAGCTCCGCGACGGTCAGCGGCTTCTTCAGATATTCGACGATTTCCGTCGGTTCGTTTGCGGAGTTGTAGGTGTTCGCGACGAGTTCGCAGGCAGCGCGCGATTTGGAGCAGCGCGGGTTGTGGTAGATGGTGATCATGGCTGGGTTGAGGGCTTGCGCCGTTGAAGGTTGCTGTGACGGTTAGAAGGGTTCGGGAATTTTAGCGGGTGACTTGATGGCGTGGCGCGGGATGATTGCCCGGCATGCGCGTTGTTTGAACGATCGGTAGGGTGGGTCGGTTTATGCGCATAAACCGATGCTGCCTTCCGAGGTGAGCCGGTATCGTTTAATGCTCGCAGCGTCAGTTCTCATCGAGCCTGCGATTTGCTTGCGCGGGCGCAATACCCTCTACAACCTATATTCACTTGCTGATGAAGCGCCGCCCCCACGTTTGCCGCTTGCTGCCGCGACGGCGAAGGAGCCGCCTCGGACGACTCGATGGCGAATGCTCCACCGGGTCAATTGCCGCGCGAACTTTATGCGCATAAAGTCTGGCCTGCCTTGGGTCGCCAGGATGTGGGCACTCCTTTTCTCCGCGAGATCAGCTCGCGAATCGCGACTAGTTGCCGACGACTGGGTACGCAGCACGCGAGCACTCATTCCTCTCGTCCCGTCCCCTCCGAGAGATAGCGATCAGCAACGCTTAAGCCTCAGTCCATTCCTGCCCTGACACCCCACAAGATCCCGGGGCAACTGCTGATGCCTCTTTATGCGCATAAACCCTTTGCCGAATGGCCTATTTCCGAATTTCCCTTACTCAAATGATTTGAAATAGCAATTCAACCAGGTAAAATCCATTTGCGTCTAAAAAGAGGAGGTGAAATTTGGCGGCAGAAATCATCGCGGTAACACAGCAGAAGGGCGGGGTCGGGAAGAGCACCATCGCGATGCATCTCGGCGCTGCATTTCACGAGAAAGGCAAACGCGTTCTCGTCGTCGACGCGGATGGCCAAAACACTCTGATCCACTGGGCCAGCGCCTCCGACGGCGACGTTGGTATTCCATTCGCCGTCGTCAACCTGTCCGAAGCAGGCAGCCAGATCCATCGCGAGATCAAGAAGTTCGTGGCGGACTACGACATCATCGTCGTCGACTGCCCGCCCTCCATCACCGAAAAAGTCTCCGGCGTCGTCCTGCTTGCAGCGAGCGTCGCGGTGATCCCAACTTCGTCGTCCCCCGCCGATTACTGGTCGAGTATCGGCCTCGTCAAGCTCGTTCAGCAGGCGCAGGTCATGAACGAAGACCTGCGTGCCGTGTTCCTGCTCAATAAGACAGAAGAGAAACGGATGCTGACGCGCGAGCTGAAGCGCGCGCTCGAAGAACTCGGCTTCCCTCTCCTCAAGACCCAGATTCCCACGCGCGAAGCCTACAAGCAGGCAATGGCGTTGGGGCAAACGGTGCTTCAGATGAACGACCGCGGCGCGAAGCTCGCCGCGCTCGAAGTACGGGCGTGCGCCAACGAGATCGCCGCCTTGCTCCCGTGAATTTATGCGCATAAAGGACCCTGAATGAAACCGTCCCAATTCGCCAAAGGCTTTCAAGCACGTCCTGACACGACTAGCAGTGAAAAGCGCACCGCACTCGACCGTCTGAATGCGATCGACGGCCTGGTTAAAAATGACGCGAAAAACTCCGCGATCGCCGGGCGTCCGATTCCGGCCGTCGTGCCGTCGCGTCTGCAGGACGCCGAGATCCCTGATCCGGACAACGAATCGGCGGCCTACCGCGCATGGCGGCTCGAGCACGGCTATCGTCCCGGCCAGATCATCGAACTGGCGCTCAAGACCATCAAGCCAAGCCCGTTCAATCCACGGTACTTCTATGTGAAGTCGTCGATTGCCGAGCTTGCCGTCAATCTGGCGAAGCAGGGGCAGCAACAGGCGATTCACGTCATTCCCGACTACGACAACCCTGGCACCTACTTCGTCAGTGACGGCGGCCGACGCGTGCGCGCGCTGAAAGAAGCGAACAAGGAGTCGGTGAAAGCGATCGTCATCGATCTGCCAATCGGCATCCAAAGCTACAAGCTCGGCTACGACCTCAACGTGCAGCGCGACTCGCAGACCGTGTTCGACAACGCAATCGTGTGGCGACGCTTTCTCGACGAGCGGCATTTCCAGAGCCAGAAGGAACTGGCCGAACATCTCGGGCTCGACGAATCGACGGTCGCAGTCGCGCTGTCCATCGCCAAGCTGCCGGAAACCGTGATGCAGGAGATGGTCGCGCGCCCTGACCGCTTCGGCTCGAACATGGCATACCAGGTCGGCCGCTATCACACGGCTCGCGGCGCGGACGCGACGCTGCGACTGATCAACCGGATCCTTTCCGACGATCTGAGCACACGCCAGGTCGCCGACATCGTCAAGGGGCGCGCGACCGCGCAGGAAAGCACCAAACCGGCGGGCCGGCAGCGCTATGCGCAACGTCTGGAAATCAAGCTTGGTGGTGTGTCGGTCGGCGATCTGAAATCATATGGGGACGACCGACTCGAGTTGCGCCTGAAAGGCCTCACGCGTGAAAAGCGTGACGACATCCTGCGGCAGATTGAGAAGATGCTGAAGTAAAACATGAGGGGCGGTGCGCTTGCACCGCCCCTTGTCTTTCAAAGGCCGTTATCGACCCATCAGGCCGCGCGCGACTGGTTAAGGGTGAAGGCGAGCAGATCGCCGTCGGTGGGTTCGCCCCAGGTCCTGCGCGCGAGCCAGTCGAAGAACGCCGTTTCCACGATCTTCGAATCGAGCCCGCGACGCCGCCAGTCGTCGCGCATGTGCGTGCCGAGCCCCGGCAATTCTTCTTCCTCGAACGATTGCCGTGCGATATCGCGCTCCGACTCCCCCTGTTCGTTGTACAACTCGTAGGCCTGCTTGCGACGGTAAGCCGAGTATTCGCCGAGCAGACGCGCCTTCAGATCGTCGGCCGGCGATGCCATGGCCTTGCTGGTGCCGCCACCAGCCGGCAGCGCCTCGACCGGCGGCGCATAGCCCTTCTTCAACGCATCCTTGAACAGCGCCGGCGCGCTACGCACCGGCGGCAGCGACGTGCTGCGCATCCGCTGCTCGGTCATCTGCAACGCGGCGCGGATCCGGTTCTCTTCGCTGTCCGCGTAAAGCGTCTGCGCTTCCTTCAGCGGAATGCCGATCTTCACCATCCGGTCGACCAGCGTGCTGTCGAACACGTTCGGATGTTCGTCGAGCGCGAGCATCGGCTGCTTGCGCTCGGTCACGCGGAACTGGATTTCGGCGACGCGCCGACCCTCGCGATGCTCGATCAGTTCGACGAAAATGTTCGTGACCGCGTTGACTTCGGCGATGGCCGGGCGCAGGTAGTCGCGCTTGAAATACTTGTACTCGCGCTTCGCCTCGTCGCCGGCTTCGGTATCGGGCGTGCCCGACAGAATCGGCCGCCACCATTCCCAGGTCTCGCGCATCGTCAGATGGCTCGGGTTGGTCAGGTAGCGCACGCAGATCTCGTAGAGCGCGAGGCCCGCGCTGCTGCGCAGCTGGCTCTGGAACTGCAGGCTTAGCCGCGCATACTGAACCGGATCGAGCAGCTTCTTCTTGATCTTCGGCGCAAACGAAAACTCGACCCAGACGCGACGCGTGGTCGGATCTTCGAGAATTTCCGCGTCCGCGATCAGCGTCGAAATACCCCATTTGCGGCCGGGCTTCTGACTCGAGGTGCCGGTGCTCCACTCGACCTGCACCGACACCATGCGCCGCAGGTGCTCCTTGACGAGCGCGGTGTCATTGGAATCGAACGCGGAATTAGCGACGATGTCGGACAGCAGCGCCCGATAGGTGTCGCCCGATTCATCCGCTTGCTGGGCCACCGCGAGCAGAACGTTAAAGAGCTTGCGCGTGAGCAACGTGATCTTGCCGCTCTTGGGCTGGATCGCAATTGCCTCGACGGCTTTGCGCAGCTCAGCCGAGCTCGGGCTGACAACATCGGTCTTTTTCGCGCGCTTCGTGGCCATGCGTCGAGGTGAGGGAGGGGATTTCGCGAGAGCATACCGGCTGTGGTGATACGCGTCTATAGCGCGCATCTCACCATTGCCGGTGAAGCGAGTTTACGAAGCGCACCTCACCTCGAGCAAGTCCCGAAAACCCTCACCTCGCCCGCGCGCCACGAGGATCGGGCTCTCCTTGCCGGTCGCGGCGTTTGCGAATCCAGCCCGTTTCGCTGCGTACCGGAAGGGGGAGCACCTGATCCCGAATCTTCTCACCTCAAAAATTTTCGCGGATTTTTCGGGACGTCGTGTAAACGGACGGTGTCTGGAGCCGGTGGGACTTCGTCGTGCGGCCTCGCGACGGTTTCGTCGATTCTCGCGTGCTGCCGGGCGACGCAAACTCCGCATCAATAAATGGAATTCACGCACGGTATCGGACCCGCGGCGCGACGGGGGCGAGCAACGTTCGACTGCGCGGCGCCTCTACTGACGACTCAACCGGCACCGCCGAGACACCCGCCCCCGTTAACCATCGTTTGCGACTTCGAGCTTCGACCGAACTGCCGTAGAAGGGGAGACGAGCCGTAGGCAAATCCTCACCACTCCGGTGCTCCCGAAAACTCTCACCGCAGCACCGCCGAACGGGACAACACGACACGTGTTTGTGTCGCGCCAGTACCGCATTTCCCAAATGTGATCTCCTGAAAAGCCTCACCTTTGAGGCTGCTGGAGGTCCAAACGTCCCTGTCCTGAGAACTCCTGAAAACCCTCACCTTTGGTGTCGGAAAGGAAAAATTTCCATAATTTCAATAGCTTGCGCCAATTCCACCGAATGTTCGAACCGGGGGTGTCCCCGTAAAATCTCACCTTAAGCCGGCTTTTTCGCACCGCAGCACTTTTCATCGCCTTCCACAGACCCCCCGAAAAGCCTCACCTTTGCGATCAGAGACCAGGTATACCTACTCCCGCCAATTGCCATCAGCCGGGCATCTCCGGCCCGCAGCCTCCATTTGGGTCCCGAATTTCCTCACCTTAACGCTCGCAATCAAAGCCAGGGTGTCCCGAAAAGCCTCACCTTTGGCAAAATCGCCGGCTAAACCAGCTCGCGGATCCGCCTCATCAGCCGGCGCCCGAATCCCCTCACCTTTCCAATCGCGAGCGATTCCAGCCAGGCGGTCTTTTGGGTCGTCGACGCGTGACAATTCATCTTCGCTCCCGTAAAACCTCACCTCAGCGGTCTGGATGCTCAAAAAGAAAGCAAAATTGGCCACCGGGCCCCGAAAAATCTCACCTTCGTTTCATGTTCTCTCCCGCCAGCGCTCACCTAAGGGGTTAACCACCCTAAAAAAGCCCCGAAAAACCACGCTCGCGAGCGTCCCGAAAACCCTCACCTTGGTGGCCCCCGAACCGAATGGGTACTTTTGAGGGCTGTCGGGCGCTTCGCGGTCATGAGGTCCCGCAAAACCTCACCTCTGCCCGAACCCCACGTATACGGCGTTTCCTGAACCCGCTCACGTTCTATCCCGGACCCGCTCACCGAGTTCCCCGAACCTCATCACTCGAGTTTCCCGCAGACCCTCACCAAGTCTCCCGCAAAGCTTCACCTTGCCGGGCTGAAAGCCCCGCCAGACAAGGGTTTGACGTGGCGTTAACGTTTTTAACAAGGGTTCAAAGGTGTTTACTTTTATTACTCTCAAGCCT
Organism: Paraburkholderia sp. BR10923; assembly: GCF_040948765.1. Lineage (NCBI taxonomy): Bacteria > Pseudomonadati > Pseudomonadota > Betaproteobacteria > Burkholderiales > Burkholderiaceae > Paraburkholderia > Paraburkholderia sp. BR10923. Next base: position 320,043 of record NZ_JBFPKO010000002.1, read on the forward strand.
TGGACCCGCGAGTCCCGTGAGACACGGGTCTTACAACCCACAGCCACCGGTGATCAATCGTGAAACAGTGCGCGATCCCGGGAGAATCTAACAAAGCGCTTCTAATACAATGGCTTATTGGCTATTCTTCGTTTTGTTTCACGATAACAAAAGGCGCGGACGTGTTTACTATCGCGATTTGCCTGCAAAACTCCGCCTGTATACGGCAATCCGTCCGCCACTCATAAATCGGTAGCAAACACTACGTAAATTGTTATGATCCATCCAATTCGAGCCACATCGAGGTAAACATGAATCTGGATCAGGAGCGGCAAGCCATTCGCAATGAGCTTGAATCGATGCGTGCGCAGGGCGTGCGCCGCCAGGATCTTTCACTGCATGCATGCAAACGGCTCTTTTTCGATCTCGGCATCCGGCCATCGATGGCGGCCGTGCGCGATCTCACGCAAATCGGCAGCGCGAGCGACATCCCGAAAGACATCGATCATTTCTGGGAGCGCATCCGCAACGTTTCGCGGGTCAAAGTGGGAGCAGGCGCAATACCGAAGGCACTTGAAGATCGCGCCGGCGAACTGCTGGGCGCGCTATTCGAAGAAGCGGTCGTGCAGGCCAAAGCGTCGCTCGATGCCGAACGTGAAGAGATCCGCGCGCAGATCAGCGCCGCCGAACTTCGCGTACGCGACGCCGAAATTCGTCGGGATGCGGCCGACGACTCTATCAGGCGCAGCGAAGCGCGCGCCGAAGCCGCGTGGGAGCGGGTTCGCGCGCTCGAAGCTCAGTTATCGAGCGCGACTACGCACGGCAGCGTTCACCTCGAAGGTATGCAGGCAACCACGCGCCGGCTCGACCAGGAAAACGAGGCGCTGCGGCAACGGCTCGAAAACGAACAGGCCACCAATGCGGCGTTGCGCGACCGGATCGACGCGTTGCACGTCGAATTGCGGCAAAGCACCGAGCACTATGCGCAGCAGATCAAGGATGCGGTCGCCGAAGCGGAGCGGCGGGTCAAGCCGATGCTGGTCGAACTCGATTCGCTGCGCAGCATGGCCGCGACGTATCAGTCAGGCGTGCGCGACGCGAGCCGCAAGGAATTCGAGTTCATTCAGCAGATTGCCGCCGCCAAGGCGCGCGGCGACCGGCTCGACGCGCAGCTGCGCGAGCAGTCGGACGAAGTCGATGCGCTGACCAAAGAAGTCGCCGCCCTGCGTGGCCAGCAGGGCATCGATCCGGCCATCGCCGTGCTGCTTTGCTCGCTGGTCACCGAGGGGCGGCTCACGAGCAAAGAGTTGAGCATGATCGGCACCGCGGCCGACGGCCACGTGACGCTGCCCGCGCGATGCCCGAAATGCGAGGAAGGTGAACCGGAGCTGTCGCAGGTCGATCACCGTTTCGAATTGTTGTGCCCGGAATGCGAGCACTCCTCCGGACTCGGCGAATCGCGGCTCGCGGCGGTGAACCAGTTTCTGTCGAACGATGCGTCCACCGCGCCGTCGTCCCGCTCCGTGCACACGATCCGTTAACCAGAAACGGCCAATCCAACGGAAAAACCGTCAAAGGTGAGGAAATTCGGGAGCGTAAAGGTGAGGTTTTTCAGGGCTCGCCGGCTCCCGTTTGCCTCGTCAAACGCCCGTCACGCCGGGGCTCGGCCAACGGCGCCGCCGCCGGATCGGGCTCCTCTGTCGCGGGCGAATCCTGCTGATCAATCCACGTTTGCCACGCGCGGTACAGCCGGTTCGCGGACACCGCCTGCACGAAGCCGAGCCATTGACCGACCTGTTCGGCCTCGACTCCGCTTTCGAAAAGGTCTGCCGCAAACGTGTTGCGCAAGGTCTGCGGACTCGCGCGCGATTGGCGCGATGCGGCAATTCCCGCTGCGTCGACGAGTGCATCCACCGCGCGCAGCATCGTGGCCTTGTGCATCGGCCTGCCGGACGGCGACGCGGGAAACACGAGATTGCCGGCCAACTCCGTTAGCCGACGTTCGGCGAGCCAGGCGTCGAGAATCGCCGTTGCGAACGGCGCGAGCCGTGTGCGCCGCGTCAGCACCGGATTCGGCGACTCGATCGTGACCCACGGCGAGCCCTCTCTCACGCAACTAACCGTAAGCGCTCCCGCTTCGCCCGTCTTCAGTCCTCCACCCAGAAACACGGCGATCAGCGCGCGATCGCGTCGCTCTCTCCAGCGCTGTGCGGTCGACAACGCCGGCAACGGCGCGAACAATCGCGCGATCAACGCTGTGCGTTCCGCATGCGTGAGAAACCCGGTCGGCTCGTTGTCGCGAGCATTGCGCCACGCGGCTTGCCCATCCTGAGCAATGAAACGCGCCGGGTTGGTCGACGCCGATTCGATCTCGCGCACGTGATCGAGCACCCGCTCGATAAGCCGTAAATAGCGGACCCGTTGCGTTTTGCGGATCTCGAGGCCGGCGACGAATTCGGCGATCGCGGGCGTGTCGACCGTCGCGAGGCTTTGTTGCCGCGCGCCGAGCCAATCGAGAAACTGCCCCCACTGCGCCTGATAGACCAACGCCGAAGAGCGACGGAAATGCTGCTTCGCGAGCCACGCATCGAACGCGACCTGCGGGTCGCGACGCCAGTCTTCGCGTTGCTGATCGAACAGATCGGTAGAGGGCGCGGGACGGGGAACGGGGTCGGACAGATGGGGAGGTGACATGGGCATCCTTCTGTTAGTTGCTCCGTTCAGTCCGCGTATTGTAGGCGCTCACCGCAGCACGGCCGACTTCGAGGAACGGATGACAATCCGAGCCATCCCGACATGGCGCCGCCATCAGCCGCCCCATGCCCGGGCGCGCTTCAAAGGCGCATCGACCGGCCGTGGCAGCGCCGCGCAGCGCGCGGCTTCCTCGTACGCATTGACGGCAAACGCAAAAACGGCGGGCAAAGCATTGGACGTGCCGAAATCCACGCTGTCATCGGTTTCGGGATAAGGCAGATCGGACGGGCGCTGGAACAGCCCGAGCATCAGCGCGTCGTGCCGGCTGGCGAAACCGAGATCGGCCAGCGCCTCGGCTTCGATGGCATGGAGCAGACGCCACGTGAGCGGCACCTGCTTGACGATGTAGCGCGCGGCGATGCTGCGCACGATATGTTCGAGATCGCGCGCGGCGGTCTGGTAGCGCAGCGCGGCGAGCGTTTGATCGGTAGGGTCGGTTTTCAGGTTGTTCATTCTCGGCTCCAATCGACACCTGATACTGTACAAACATACAGTATCAGGCGCAACCTGGCCGAACGGCCTAGCCGTGAATCACCACTAGCAGCGCCTTCGCCTCGCTCTTGCCGACGTTGCGGATCGCGTGCGGTTCATCCGCGACGTAGCGCGCAGTGTCCGCGACCTTGAGCCGCTTCGTCGCGCCGGCCGCCTCGATTTCGATCGAACCGTGCAGCACGGTCAAATGCTCGCGCGTGCCGGGCTCGTGCGCGTTCGACACCAGTGCCCCGCCAGGCTGCAGCGTCAGCTCGTACCACTCGAACTTGCCGGCCAGCTCGATGGGGCCCCACACACGCAACTGGTATTTCGCTTCATGACCGCTTAGCGTAGGAATATCGTGCGGTCCCGAAACGGCGATCGCCTCGGGCGACTTCGGCGGCGCAAACAACGAATCGAGGCTCACGCCGAGCGCGTTGGTCAGCCGCCAGGCAACCGCGATCGTCGGATTGGCCTTGTCGCGCTCGATTTCCGACAGCATCGATTTCGACACGCCGGCCGCTCGCGACAGATCGTCGAGCGTCATGCGCCGCTCGGCGCGCAGCCGCTGAATCTGCTCGCCGACGCGCGGCGGCGCCGCAATCGCCGCATTCGGCAGCAATGCCGCGCTAGCGGAGGTGGACGCCGCAGTGGCCGCGGCGCGGCGTGTACCCGAACTTGCCATTTCCTGACCCATCGTTTAGAGTTGTTCGATATATCGGATTTTAGTTCGGAAAAACGAAAAAATCCGATAAAGCTGACAACCGACTATAACAGGCCGCCCTTCCCGCGCCCAAGCGAACGCGGGCGCCGTCACCCTCAGGAGTCCCGTTCATGCGTGACCAATACCTTGCCCATCTGCGCGGCACCCTCGACCAGATCCGCGCCGACGGCTTCTACAAGAGCGAGCGCGTGATCGCGAGCCCGCAGTCGGCCGACGTGCGTCTCGCCGACGGCAGCGATGTGCTGAACTTCTGCGCGAACAACTATCTTGGTCTCGCCGACGACCCCCGGCTGATCGAAGCCGCCAAGCAGGGCCTCGATAACGACGGCTTCGGCATGGCGTCGGTGCGCTTCATCTGCGGCACGCAAACCGTGCACAAGCAACTCGAGGCGGCGCTCGCCGCGTTCCTGCAAACCGACGACTGCATTCTCTATTCGAGCTGCTTTGACGCGAACGGCGGCCTGTTCGAAACGCTGCTCGACGAAAACGACGCGATCATCAGCGACGAGCTGAATCACGCGAGCATCATCGACGGCGTGCGGCTGTCGAAGGCGAAGCGCTTTCGCTACAGGAACAACGACCTCGCCGATCTCGAAGCGCGTCTGCAGGAGGCCGATGCGGCGCGCGCGCGCTTCAAGCTGATCGCGACCGACGGCGTGTTCTCGATGGACGGCATCATCGCTAACCTCGCCGGCATCTGCGATCTGGCCGACCGGTACGGCGCGCTGGTGATGGTCGACGATTCGCACGCGGTCGGCTTCATCGGCGAACACGGCCGCGGCACGCCCGAGCATTGCGGAGTGCTGTCGCGCATCGACATCATTACCGGCACGCTCGGCAAGGCGCTCGGCGGCGCATCGGGCGGCTATGTCGCGGCGCGCAAGGAGATCATCGAGCTGCTGCGGCAGCGCTCGCGCCCGTACCTGTTTTCGAACACGCTGACGCCGAGCATCGCAGCGGCATCGCTCAAGGTACTCGAATTGCTCGCCAGTGATGAAGGCGCGCAATTGCGCGCACGGGTGCGCGAAAACGGCGCACATTTTCGCGACGCGATGAGCGCGCTCGGCTTCACGCTCGTGCCGGGCGAACATCCGATCATTCCGGTGATGCTCGGCGACGCGCAACTCGCCGGAAAAATGGCCGATGCGCTGCTCAAGCAAGGCGTCTACGTGATCGGTTTTTCGTTTCCGGTAGTGCCGCGTGGCCGCGCGCGCATCCGCACGCAGATGAGCGCCGCGCATACGCCGGAGCAGATCGATCGCGCCGTCGACGCGTTCGCGCGCGTCGGCCGCGAGCTTGGCGTGATCCAGGCATAGTCGCCGCGTGATTGGAACGGAGAAGCAGATGAAAGCATTGGCAAAACTCGAACGGGGGCCGGGCCTCACGCTGACCGACGTGAAGAAGCCCGAAGTCGGGCACAACGACGTGATGATCCGCATCACGCGCACCGCGATTTGCGGCACCGACATTCATATCTGGAAGTGGGACGACTGGGCGCAAAAGACGATTCCGGTGCCGATGCACGTCGGCCATGAATACGTCGGCGAAATCGTCGAGATGGGGCAGGAAGTGCGCGGCTTTGCGATCGGCGATCGCGTGTCGGGCGAAGGACACATCACCTGCGGTTTCTGCCGCAACTGTCGGGCGGGCCGCCGTCATTTGTGCCGTAACACGATCGGCGTCGGTGTGAATCGCGAGGGCGCGTTCGCCGAATACCTGGTGATTCCGGCCTTCAACGCGTTCAAGATTCCGCCCGAAATCTCCGACGATCTGGCCGCGATCTTCGATCCGTTCGGCAACGCGACGCATACGGCGCTGTCGTTCAACCTCGTCGGCGAGGACGTGCTGATTACCGGCGCGGGGCCGATCGGCATCATGGCGGTCGCCATCGCGAAGCACGTCGGCGCGCGCAACGTCGTGATCACCGACGTCAACGACTATCGCCTCGACCTCGCGCGCAAGATGGGCGCGACGCGCGCGGTGAACGTGTCGCGCGAATCGTTGCGCGACGTGATGCACGATCTGCACATGGCCGAGGGCTTCGACGTCGGCCTCGAAATGTCGGGCGTGCCGAGCGCGTTTACGGACATGCTCCAAGCGATGAACCACGGCGGCAAGATTGCGCTGCTCGGCATTCCGCCCGCGCAAACCGCGATCGACTGGACTCAGGTGATCTTCAAAGGCCTCGAAATCAAGGGCATTTATGGGCGCGAGATGTTCGAGACCTGGTACAAGATGGTCGCGATGCTGCAAAGCGGCCTCGATCTGTCACCGATCCTCACGCACCATTTCAAGGTCGACGACTATCAGGAAGCCTTCGCGACGATGCTTTCCGGCGAAAGCGGCAAGGTGATTCTCGACTGGACCGCTGCCTGAGTCGGCATCTCACTGTCTGAACGCCAACGCCCGCAGCGCGCTCACGCGCCTGCGGGCGTTTTCACGAATTCGGCCTGGATGCGCACGTGAATATCGTCGCCGACGGCCGGATACCAGGTCGTCAGACCGAACTTCGCGCGGCTGAAATGACCGTCGGCGGAAAAGCCGAGCGTGTCTTTCTTCGTCAGCGGATCGGGCGCGAAGCCGTTGAACGTGACGTCGAGCGTGACCGGTTGCGTGACGCCGCGGATCGTCAGGTCGCCGCTCAGCGTGCCGCGCGCTTCGCCGGTGCGCTCGAAACGCGTGCTCGCGAAGCGGATCTGCGGATAACGCGCGACATCGAGCATGCTGTCGCTTTTCACCATCTTGTCGAGCAGCGGCACGTTCGTGTCGATGCTTGCGGCGTCGATCGCGACCGACGCCGTACTGCGGTCGAGGCCGCCGTCGTTCCAGTCGAGTTTTCCCTGCTTGCGATTGAAACGCATCGTAAAGCGCGTGTATTTCAAGTGATCGATATCGAACGTGATGCTCGTATGGTCCTGATCGATGTCGTAGTGTCCGGGCGGCACGCGCGCCTCGTTCTGACTGACCGAATGCGTGAGCACCTGGATCGGCGTGCAGGCCATCGCGCCCAGCAGCGTTGCGCCGAGCAGCGCGCGTAGCCATGCGGTGCGAACGGGGGATGTTTTCATCGGAGCGATTCCGGTTGAGCGGTGTCAAGCGATCTCCATCAAGATAGCAGCAAGCGTACCCATCGCGCGGAAGCTCGAAGAAAAACTTGACGAGAGAGAATGATCGTTCTACCTTTTTGTCGATGACACACGATACGAATCCGACTGCCCAAAACGACGCGGCCCAGCCCGGCACCGCGCGCGACCGCCTGCTCGATGCCGCGGAGGCGCTCATTTACGCCGGCGGCATCCACGCAACCGGCGTCGATGCGATCGTGCGGCAGTCCGGCACCGCGCGCAAAAGCTTCTACACGCATTTCGAATCGAAAGACGCGCTGATCGCGGCCGCGCTCGAACGGCGCGACGAGCGCTGGATGAACTGGTTTATCGCCAGCACGCAACGGTACGGTAAGAATGCGCGCAAACGCCTGCTCGGCATGTTCGACGTGCTGCGCGAGTGGTTCGCATCGGCTGATTTTCATGGCTGCGCGTTTCTGAACGCGGCCGGCGAAATCGAATCGGCCGACGATCCGATCCGCGTCGTCGCGCGCAAACACAAGGCCCGTCTGCTCGATTTCGTGCGCGCCGAATGCGACGCGTTCGCGGCGCAAGCGCAAATCGATGCGCGTCGCGCGGCGCCGCTCGCGCGGCAATGGCTCGTCCTGCTCGACGGCGCGATCGCGGTGGCGCTCGTCAGCGGCGAAGCCGCTACGGCGCTCGACGCGCAGACCGTCGGCAAGACCTTGCTCGACGCGGCAGCGAAACCCGCTGCCATCAAACGGCCGCCATCCCGGCGCACCGCACGACCTGACTGAGGAACCATCATGGCCGATACGATCGAAACCCGCCCGCCGCTGCCGCCGTTCACGCGCGACACCGCGATCCAGAAAGTGCGCGCCGCGGAAGACGCGTGGAACACGCGCGAACCCGAGCGCGTCTCGCTCGCGTACACGACGGATAGCATGTGGCGCAACCGCGCCGAATTCGTGCATGGCCGCGCGGAGATCGTCGGATTTCTGCGCCGCAAGTGGGCGAAGGAGCTCGACTATCGGCTGATCAAGGAGCTGTGGTCGTTCACCGACAACCGCATCGCGGTGCGCTTCGCGTACGAATGGCACGACGATTCGAACAACTGGTTCCGCTCGTACGGCAACGAGAACTGGGAGTTCAACGAGCACGGTCTGATGGCGCGTCGTCACGCAAGCATCAATGACCTGCCGATCCGCGAAGCCGACCGCTTGTATCGCTGGCCGCTCGGCCGGCGGCCCGACGATCACCCCGGCCTGTCCGATCTCGGTCTGTAGACGTTCCCAACCACGTTCATCGCCGAGGGCGCGCCCGCTGCGCGCCGCGAACTTCTTCACCGCGTGTTCATCAGGACGCCATCGGTTCTCCTTTATCCTGGCGGTTGCGGGTGCGGGGCACGTCGCATGCCCGCCCGGGCCGAGCGAGTCCTCAACATCGAGCGCGCGGCTTCAGGTACAGTGCGCGTCGGGCGGCACGCGGATCGCCAGAACACGATGACACCGGCGCTCGACCGGTGACGGAGAAGAAATGCACTTCAGGCAGATGAACAAGAATATCCGGCGCGCCGCGGTGGCGCTTTTCGCAAGCTTCGCGGCGGTCTCCACGGCACACGCGAGCTGGTGTGACGGCGGTGTATGGGTCGACGCGATGCTCGGCTCGTATCACATCAATCCCGATCCCGATACGCACTTCGAGCAATTCAACCCCGGGCTGGGCGTCGAATGTTGGCTGAACAACCAGTGGGCGCTGACGGCCGGCGGCTTTCGCAATTCGCTGCGTCGGCCGTCCTACTATGGCGGCGCCGTGTGGGCGCCCGAGTTCGCGCATTGGGGCATCGTGCGGATCGCGGCGATCGGCGGGATCATCTCCGGCTATAACTACGGCAACTGGGGTCTCGGCAGCAATCATACGATCGGCCCGGTGGTCGCGCCGATCGTGATGCTCGAATACAAGCGCGTCGGCGCGAACTTCATCGTCATTCCGCCGATTCCTTCGGATAATCTGCCCTTTACGATTGGTTTTCAGGTGAAGGTGAAGTTCTGACGGAGTTGTGCGTTGTCAAAAAGGTTGCGACTTTGGGAAATCACCTAAATCGGACAACGAAGTTGCGACCTTGCTTGTCGCATAGATCTCCCGAGGTGATTCGTACGTGACGTTAGGGAGCTCAACCCGACTGCACGTTCGTCTCCATTTCGGTTGGGTCAACGGGAGATATGTCCGAAACTCACTTCGGTGAACTGCTGAACTGGCATCCGTTCACCGTCTCAAAATCTTCGCGGATAGGTGAGCTGTTCCAGGATAGTGAGGACTTCCAGGAGGCAAAAAAAGAGTTGAGAAATAAGCTGAGCGCTTTCAGGTGCCAGCGGCGCAGCACGAAGTGGCGAATTGAACGCATGTCCGGTGGCCGGTGATGAATCTGGCTCACGCGCTCCCAACAAAACCTGCATGTGGGTGTCAAGGACGGTGAAGGAGTTCGGGACGGTGAGGATTTCCAGGAGCTAAGAGGATGGAAAAATTAGTATCTCCCGAAAAGGCTCACCTTGGCTCCAGCGGCTGCAGCGAAATGTGTGGTACGCGCGAATTGGCGTGAGGAGATGCATCTCATGCGACGTCGCCGCAGGCGTTGACCGATCGCATGAGGCCGCCGATTTATTCGAACCGGCAACGAACGCGGGCGTGTAGTCCGAAGAGGGCGAGAGGCTCTGGGATACGGCGCACGTGGTGCCAAGGGGCGCGGCGCGTCATTCAGCGCGAGCGATAGCGCGACAGGAATGTGGAGACTGCGCTACCGATGATTCTTTCAACATCATCGTTGCGGATCGCGTAGTCAATCTGCATCAGACGGGGAAAATAAAGCGATTCGCCCAACATTCCTATAAATTCGGCGCGGGCAAGTTGCACGTCGCCGATCGCCAGCCAGCCTTCTTCCACCCGCTTTGTCAACCAGGCATCTGTCACATCGCTGAACAGATCTTTCGCGCGCTGGAGGCGAAGTCCGATGTCGGGAAAGCATTGCACTTGTGCAATGACGAGCCGCATTGCGGCAATCATGTTGGGATCAGAAACAAGCTCGTTGTATGCGCGGGCAATCTCACGCAAGCCCGTCTCGAGCTCCGGCGGCACGGTGTGATCCTTCCAGCGTGCGAACAGCTGATGGAAGAGGTGGTCCATCGCTTCGCTGAAGAGGATCTCCTTGCCGGGAAAGTGCTTGTACAGGGTCGCATATGAAACGCCCGCGCCGTCGCCGATGGAGTCCATCGTCGTCGTGTCGTATCCGTTCGCCAGAAACGCCCCGATTGCGACCTCCAGGATCAGCCTGCGTTTTTCCTGGCTGACACGCTGCTGATACGCCTGCAGTCCTTGCGCCGGGCGATTGCCAGTCGTCGCGATGGTCCCCTTTCGTTGCGTTTGTGTCGTTCCCACGTTTTGAACCATCCAGGTAAGCATCCAAAGTTTTCGGTTCCATTCTGCCCGCGGTCGGTGGAATCCGCCAGCCGCGAGGCAAATGCCCAAGCGGGCGAATCCAGGGTTTACCCATCTTTTCAGCTTCAATTGACTGCATAGACTATAGTGTAAATGACACTACAGTATGCAGGGCATGAGTGAGGGATCAAAGGTGACTGGTTTCAAGCGAATAGGCACAGCCGCAGTGGTGCGCGGAGAGGACAAGTGGTCGCTGATGGGGGCGAAGTGTGCGGATTGCGGGGCGCTGCTCTATCCGGTCCTGACTACATGCCCCGAGTGCGGCAGTCAAAGCTTCGTTGCATCGCCGCTGCAGACGTTCGGCAACTTATACAGCTACAGCGTCGTTCATACCGGTCCGAAGGGTGTCACCGTGCCGTACGTCGTTGGTTACGTGGACCTCTGCGATGGTTTGCGGATGTTTGCGCGCATTGAAGTAGCGCCTCACACAGTCGAGATCGGGCAGCAGCTTGAGTTGTGTGTGGTGCCGGCAAACAAGCAGGCAAGCCAATTCACTTACTTCTTTACCGCACCCGGCGGGCTATCCCAGCAGGTTAATTCATGAGCATGGCGAAGGGTTTGCGAAATGTGAGCGTCGTGGGCACTGGCATGATCCGTTTTGGTCGTTTCCCGGAAGTGACGCTTTCCCAGCTCGCAGCGCCAGCGGTCGTCGAGGCTCTTGATGAAGCCGGAATCGATCGACGACGCATCGGCGCTATTTATTGCGGTACGGTATCCGGCGGTCCGTTGGCTGCCCAACGTATCGGACGTGAGACGGGGCTGACCGGCATCGAAGCGGCGAATTTCGAAAACGCCTGCTCGTCGTCAGCGAGCGCATTCCGGCAAGCCTGCCTCGCGATTGCCGCGGGTGCGGTGGATTGTGCAGTCGTCGTTGGAGCAGAACAACTGACGCGACTCGGGGGCGGGCCACTTGACCTTGGCGATGAGGATGTCGAAGCGGCTAATGGTCTGACGATGCCGGCGCTGTACGCCATGCGCGCACAGCGATATATGCACGAATACGATCTATCGCCCAGAGATCTCGCGCAGATCGCTGTCAAGGCCAGGGCGAATGGTGCGCTCAACCCCTATGCACAGATCCGCAGCACCATCTCGTTGGATGAAGTGCTCGGCAGCCGACAGGTGGCCTCGCCGCTGACTTTGCATCAGTGCTGCCCGCTCGGCGACGGCGCAGCGGCGGTGGTGCTTGCGGCCTCCGACCTTCCGGTGGCGAACCGGCAAGGCGCCGTGACGATACTTGCGTCCCATCTGACCTCGGGCCGCTATATGCAGGGCGGGCGAGACATGACCACGCCGGAGGTGACGGTTCGTTGCGCGAGTGAAACGTACGAGTCCTGCGGTATCGGCCCTTCTGACATCGATGTCGTCGAGTGTCACGACGCGTTCACCATCGCCGAACTGCTTTACTACGAAGCACTGGGTTTTGCCGCCCACGGAGACGGGGCTCGCTTGATCCGAGATGGGCAAACGTCCATTGACGGCCGCATTCCGTTTAATCCGTCCGGCGGATTGCTTTGCAGAGGGCATCCTCTTGGAGCCTCGGGAATCGCGCAGATTGTCGAATTGACTCGCCAGTTGCAGGGGCGCTGCGGTGCGAGACAGATTGCACGAGACAGCCGGGGTGGCCCACGAATCGGGCTGGCGCACATCACCGGCGGAGGCACCTACGGCTTCGATCACGGTGCGTGCGCGATACACATTCTTGGAAGGTGAAAAGTGAAATCAGCACCCTTTACCTGGCACCGTCCGGAAAGCGTGGCGCGTGCCGTTGAGCTACTTTCCACGCTCGACAACGCACGCATCATCGCTGGCGGTCAGACTCTGATGCCGATGCTGGCCATGCGCTACGCCTATGTGGACCACCTGGTCGACGTGAACGCGATACCTGGCCTCAACGGCATAACGCTGGAAGGTGACGAGGTATGCATCGGTGCACTGGTTCGCCAGCGGGATATCGAGCAATCTTCTTTGATTCAGCAATACGCACCACTGATGGTGGAGGCCTATCGATTGGTCGGCCATATTCAGACGCGCAATCGGGGCACTTTTGTCGGAAGCGTTTGCAATCTTGATCCGGCCTCGGAGCAGCCGGCTCTTGCCGAAATCTTCAATGCGACGATCGTCGCCGTGGGACCCAGCGGAGAGCGGCGCATCCCATTTCATGAATTCGCGTGCGGCTTCATGACTACTTCAATCGAGCCGGACGAAATGGTGACGCAGATTCGCCTTCGTATCTGGAATGAGCCGCACGGATATGCGTTCGAAGAATTCGCGCGCAGGCATGGGGACTTTGCAATCGTCGGCGCCGCGGCCATGGTGTCGGTCGACGTGAATCATGCGATCAGGCGCGCTGATGCGGTCCTGTGCGGGATGGGAAGCAAACCTTGTCGTCTGCAGCTTGACGACGTCCTCCATGGACAGCAGCCCAGCGCCCGTCTGGCAAAGGCAGCAGCCAGCAGGGCAAGCTGGATTGACGCTCTTAGCGACACGAGCGCCAGTGCCGCATATCGGAAACGTCTCGCGTGGACCGTGACCGAGCGTGCGCTTGGGCGCGCGTTCGCTCGCGCATTGAACGCAAGCTGAGGGCATCATGGATCAGAGAATCGAATTCGTCGAACAGAGAAAGATTGCCTTCGAACTGAACGGACAGGCAACGACCTGCGACATCGACCCCAGAGTGACGCTCGGCGATTTTCTTCGTCACCAGCTTGGCAAGACAGGCACGCATTACGGCTGCGAGCATGGTGTTTGCGGGGCATGCACGGTACTGGTGGATGGACGTTCCATGCGCTCCTGCCTCCAGCTTTGTGGGCAGGTCGACGGGCGGAAAGTCACAACCGTGGAGGGGCTCGCGAATACCGACGGCTCGCTCGGCATCCTGCAGCAGGCGTTTCAGGATCGCCATGCATTGCAGTGCGGATACTGCACCCCAGGCATGTTGACCACACTAACGGAGTTTTTGCGAACCAACCCCGGCCCGTCCGAGGTCGAAGTTCGCGATGCGATCAGCGGGAACATCTGCCGTTGCACGGGCTACCAAGCCATCGTCGAAGCGGCGCTGCTCGCGGCCGCCCGAATGCGCGGCGAGCCCGATCCCGTTTTCGGCGTGGTTACCGCACACTCGATAGAAAGCGATTCCCCGTCGGATTCAACCGTGGGTGCGCGCTATGTCGGCAAACCCGTCAAACGCACCGAAGACCCTGCGCTGCTCAAAGGCGAGGGGCAATTCGTCGACGATATCCACCTTCCCGGAACATTGCATTGCTGTTTCGTGCGATCGTCTCACGCGCACGCCCGCATCAAACACGTCGATACGCAAGCAGCAGAGGCCGTACCGGGCGTACGGCATGTCTGGACATTCGCTGATCTGGATGAAGCACATCGGCGGCCATTGCCGGTCCTGGCACCCACTCACATGCTGACGGAGCCGCGCATGTGGTCGCCGTTGGCCTCGGACGAGGTGTGCTACGTCGGCGAGGCGATTGCCGTTGTTCTTGCAGAAAGCCGGTACATCGCCGAAGACGCCGCCAACCTGGTGCAGATCGACTACGAGGTACTGCCGGTCGCAAGCGACATCACGAAGATATTCGATCCGGATGCGCCACGGGCTCACAGCGACGTTCCGACCAATCTCCTCCTCGACATGCCGTTTGCTTTCGGCGATGTCGACTCGGCCTTCGCGCGCGCCGCGCACGTGGTCAAGCGCGAGATATTCCATCATCGCGGGACTGCGCACCCGATGGAGTGCCGCGCAACCCTCGCGCGGCTCGATGGCGCTACCGGCGAGTTGACCGTCTGGAATTCGGGCCAGGCACCGCACCTCGAGAGACGTCTTCTTGCGCAAGCGCTCGGCTACGACGAAGCGAAAATCCGGGTCATCATGCCGGATGTCGGGGGGGCTTTCGGTCCCAAGGGCATTGCCTATCCGGAAGAGTTGGTCGTGGCCTCGGCGGCACTCAAGCTGGGTGTGCCGGTCAAGTGGACCGAAGATCGGCGCGAGCACTTCCTGTGCATTACCCAGGAGCGCGATCAATTGTGGGATCTCGAGATGGCGCTCGACAAGGACGGAAAGATCCTCGGCGTGCGCGGCTCCGTGGTCCACGATAACGGTGCGTACGTGCCTTGGGGCATTGTTGTGCCGATCATCGCGGTGACCTCGTCGCTGGGTCCGTACGTCGTCCCGGCATTCGACGTGAAGCTGAAAGTGGCGAGCACGAACATGGTGCCCACCACGCCGGTGCGCGGCGCGGGGCGGCCAAAAGCGGTATTCGCGATGGAGCGGATGCTCGATGCGGCAGCCGACCAGCTCGGCCTCGCCCGTCTGGAAATTCGACGCCGCAATTTCGTACAGCCGGACCAGCTGCCGTACAAAACTGGCCTGATATTCCGCGACGGTTCGCCGATGGTGTATGACTCCGGCGACTATCCGCAGACTCAGGAAAAGGCAGTCGAGCTTGCCGGTCTGGATGCGTTTCGCGCCCGTCAGGAGGGCGCGCACGCGCAGCAACGGTACCTCGGGATTGGCTTTGCCAACTATGTCGAGGGTTGCGGCCTCGGTCCCTATGAAGGGGCGGAAGTCACGTTGCAAAACGACGGACGCATACACCTGGACGTCGGTGGTGCCGGCGCGCAAGGGCAAGGAATGAAAACCATCTTTGCCCAGATCGCTGCCGATCAGCTCGGTGTCGAGATGGATGCCATTACGGTAGTCGTCGGCGATACGAGCAGGCTCGCCATGGGCATCGGGACATTCGCGAGCCGGATCACCGTCAACGCCGGCAATGCCGTTCACATCGCATGCGGCAAGCTCGCCGGAAAAATCAGGGGGCTCGCCGCACACGCCCTGCGTGTACCTCTGGATCAGATCGAGATCGTGCGTGGCGCCGCACGCGTGCGAGGCCAGCCGGACAAGGCGTTGCCGCTCGGGCAAATCGCACGAATTTCGTATGGGATAGCTGGGTTCACGCTACCTGACGGACTGGATGCAGGCATGACGGTCACCCATTATTTCTCCCCGAGAGCCAGCGTCTATGCCAACGGAACGGCATTCGCGGAAGTCGAGGTGGATATCGGGACTGGCTACGTAAAGGTCTTGCGCTATGGCGTTGCACACGATTGCGGGACCGTTATCAACCCAATGCTCGTCGAGGGGCAGGTGATTGGCGCGATTTCCCATGGGATCGGAAATACGCTGCTCGAGCGCCACGGCTACGACGAGAATGCCCAGCCGCTTGCGACGAATTTCGCCGAATTTCTGCTGCCTACCGCACTCGACATGCCATCCCGCATAGAGATGGCGCATCTTGTTTCTCCGTCACCGAACAACCCTCTCGGCGTCAAAGGGGCCGGGGAGGGCGGGACGATTCCTGCCTCCGCTGCGATCGTCAGTGCCATCGAGGATGCGCTGAGCCGATGGTCGATTCGCTTTGACGAAACACCTGTGCTGCCTGAAATGATCTTTGATCGTCTGCATGCCGCCGGCGCGTACAGCGACGCCGCCCTCGACACACCTTGAACGAAGAACTTGCTGGGATAACGATATGGACTCTGGAAAAACTGGTCCGCTGAGCGGTGTGAGGGTTTTAGACCTCACGCAGTTCCTGTCGGGCCCCTTCGGAACGCAAATCCTCGGTGATCTCGGCGCTGAGATCGTCAAAATCGAGCCGCCGGGGGGCGAGCTCGCGCGCGGCGTGCCGCCCCATTTCGTCGAGGGGGACAGCGCCTACTATCTCGCGGTCAATCGCAACAAGAAGAGTGTTGTCATCGACCTCAAGACGGAGAAGGGAGCCGAACTCGTTCGGGAGCTGGCCGCGCATTTCGATGTTCTTGTAGAAAACAATCGCCCGGGGGTGATGGAGCGACTCGGACTTGGTGAGGCGGAGCTTCGCGCGCGTAATCCACGGCTCGTCTATTGCAGTATCAGCGGGTTCGGACAGACGGGTCCGGACAGGGATCTACCCGCTTATGACATGATCGTGCAGGCGATGTCGGGGGGCATGAGTCTGACCGGGGAACCCGGCAGTGCGCCCGTTCGCGCCGGCATTCCGATTGGCGACCTGGCGGCCGGCATGTACGGCGTGATGGGAATTCTCGCTGCGCTGGTCGAGCGCCAGACTTCTGGCGCAGGACGGTTCGTCGATGTGTCGATGCTCGACGCGCAAATCGCGATGCTTTGTTATCAAGGTGCCTATTACCTGATGTCTGGCGAAGTACCGGAACCGCAGGGACGAGGCCACGATTCGATACCGACCTACCGCGCTTTCGAATGTGGCGACGGTGTTTCACTGGTCGTGACCGCCAACACGGAACGCATGTGGGCGGACCTGTGCAAGGCCATTGGTTTGCCACACCTTGTACACGACCCGCGATTCAAGGATTCGGCCACACGGCTCGTGAACAAGGTGGCGCTATGGGAAATACTGGAGGCGCGCTTCCGTGACGAACCGGCGCAGAGTTGGCTCGATTCGCTGAATTCGGCCTCAATTCCGGCCGCACTGGTCAAAACAGTCGATAAAGCACTGAATGCCTCTCAGGTCGCGCATCGAGACATGATCGTCGAGCTTCGCAGTCGAGCGGGATCTTATGTGCGCGTGCCCGGCAATCCAATCAAGTTTGATGATCCGGGGCGTACCGATGCGAGTTACCCGCCCCATCTGGGGGAGCACACGAGCATCGTACTCCGGGAGTACATCGGCCTTGATGCCGAGGCATTGAGGACACTTCAGAATCAGGGGGTTGTTCGGCAGTTTGTACCGGGCATGCCATCACCCGGCGTGAAATCACGATGAACGAGGAGATCGGCATGCATGAAAATCTTCTGCTGAAGATGAAGGGTAATGTTCTGCATATCACCCTGAGCAGTGCTGACGGCAAAAACGAGTTAGATGACTCGATGATGGGAGCGCTCACGCAGGTGATCAGCGATCCTCCCGAGAGCACCGTGGCCATTGTTTTGTCCGGGGAGGGCGAGAACTTCTGTGGAGGGCGGGCCGCATCGCCACCGCCGGCGCTTTCCCCAACGGAAGATCCACGCCCCGCAATCAAGGCACGGGGTGCGGCGCCCATTCTCGCACTCTACGAGGCAATCCGTTCGAGTGCGGTACCTGTTGCCTGCTTCGTCAAAGGGCTCGCTTCGGGTATGGGTTGCGCAATCGTTGCAGCGAGCGACTATGCGGTCGCCGAAATGCGCAGCCAGTTCGAGGCCGATGAACTCGCGAAGCAGTTTGCTCCTGCACTGCTGATGTCCGTTCTCGTCGCGCGTGTCCATGTCAAAGCGATTTCGCGGCTGGTTCTAACGGGCCAGCCCATCGACGCAGCGACCGCCTTGGACTTTGGGCTCATCGGCGAAATGGTCGCTCCTTGGGAACTGGACAAAGCGCTGGACGATTTCATTGCCTTCATGAACAGCCGGGCTCCGCAGGCATTACGCGGAGTCAAGACTTTCCTGCGCGAGTCGCCCGGTCTGCATTCGCCAAAGCTTGCCACGCTTGCTGCCGACGTTCTGGCGGAATCGATTGCGGCACGCCTCGACGTGACAGCGCCGTTCGTGCCGTCCCACGAGAAGCGGTCTCTGACCGTCGACGGCGAACGCATTGCCTATATTGACGTCGGCAATGGGCCCGCGGTCGTTTTGCTGCATAGTCTCGGCACATCGAGCGCGCTGTGGGACGACGTTCTGCCCGCACTCACCGCGAAATATAGAGTCGTTGCAATAGATGCCCGAGGTCATGGCGACTCGACGAAGCGAAGCGCGTGGAATGCGGACGCGGTCGCCAACGACGTCGTCGCAGTGGCGGAGGCCATTGGTCTCGATTGTTTTGGCCTGGTGGGTATCTCGATGGGGGGACTGACTGCGGTACGCGTTGCCTCGAAGTTGGGTCGACGCGTTGCTGTGATGGTCTTGTCGAGCGCTTACGCGGGCGTTTCGGGACCCGCGGTGGAAAAGCGGCTCGCCGCAGCCGAAGGGATGCTGAAAAAACTGCCTATGCATCTTTTTGCGCGCATGTACGTGGAGCAGACCCTCCACAGGAACACCGCGTATCCGAAGCGGGAACGACTCGCCCAGCAGATTGCGGCTATGGCTTCAACGGATTATCTGGAAATCTTGCGCGCCATTTGCACGGATGACGTGTCCGGACTTTTGCGCGACATCGAGGTGCCGACGCTCGTGCTGAGCGCCGAACTCGACATGAGCATACCCAGAGCCGTATCGGCGAAGTTGGCACAGGGAATCCGGGGCGCGAAGGAACGAACGCTGGGCGCTGCCGCGCACCTCTCATGTGTCGATACGCCCGATGCTTACGCGGAAGTCTTATTAGGGTTGTTTGAGAAATACACGGACGAAGGTGGGGAAGTATGGAAATCGTAAATCGCTTTTCGGTCGACTCGACTATCGAGAACACCTGGAAGGCACTACTCGACGTGCCGCTGGTCGTGTCCTGCTTTCCCGGGGCGACGCTGACCGACACACTCGGCAAGGATTCGTATAAGGGGCTGATTCGCATCAAGCTGGGTCCAATCGCGATGGAATTCTCGGGCATGGTTACCTTGAGCGCTCCGTTGGGCGACGCGTATACGGCGACCGTTGAGGCCGCCTGGCAGGAGACCAAAAACCGCGGATCGGCCACTACGGTGACCACGTTTTCTCTATCGCGACTCGGTGACGTCGCCGGCACTCAGGTCGACGTCCACACCACTGTGAAGATGGCGGGGCAGGTGGCGCAGTATGGCCGCGGGGTTGGAATCATCAACGCCGTATCGGAACAGATGGTCCGTCAATTCGCTGAAAATTTGCTGAAAAAACTCGCGGATCGTCCGGCTGCAATAGCGGCGTCCTTAGCCGGCGCGGACGCGTTCGCCTCAACGTCCACTGGAGAAAGAGAACCCGTGGCGGCAAGACGCAGCGACAACACTGCGGGCTCAACGAACGAGATTTCCGTGCTCGGCCTGGTGTGGGCAACGGTGGTTGCAAAATGCAGGCAGTGGTTTGCCAGCGCGCATTCATCATAGTTCTCTTCGTTGATTTTTCTGTTCAATTTGGCCCGGTTGGAAAAAGGCAGCAGCTTCTACTGAGCCTTGCGATGCACGGCACACGATGGCATCGAAGTGCGGGCGAGTGCTTCGATAATTATAAGCAGTACAACGAAGGAGATGAGCAGATGGAGACGAACTCGACTACGTTCGAGTCGACAGACCGTAGGAGCAATTTCGGTGCTTCTGTCGTGGGCAAGGCAGCCTGGATTGTCCTTGCGTCCGCGTTTATAGGGTGGATGTTCGATGCGATGGATCTCTACCTTTTCACCATGATCATGGTGCCGGCCCTTCACGACCTGCTCGGGCCTTCACAAGGCAGCGCCCTGCAGATCGGAGCGCTCATTGTCGGCGCGAAACTGGTTTGCTGGGGCATCGGCGGCATTCTGTTTGGCGTCCTGGCCGACCGATTTGGGCGAGCTCGAGTCATGCTCGGCACGATGCTGATCTACTCGGTATTCACGGCGGCCGGTGCCTTGGCGCAGGACTGGCATCAACTCCTCGCGTTTCAGATGCTGGCGGGTTTTGGAATAGGGGGTGAATGGGCCGCTGGCGCCGCGCTTGTCGTGGAGACCTGGCCGGAAAAACACAGGGCGAAGGCTGTCCAGGTCATGCAGGTTGCCAATGTGGTAGGGCTGATTGCCGCGTCCGCGATTGCGATCCTTCTGTCAGGTGCTGGATGGCGTTGGGTGCTCGGCGTGGGGGCGGTACCGGCAATCGCGAGCCTGGGCCTGCGGTTCATCACACCGGAATCGGCTAGTTGGGAGCAGTCGCGTGCGGCCGAAATTCGTCACGCAGGTCCGAGAATGGGCTCGATTTCCGAGATATTCGGCCGTCAATTGCGTCGTCGGACCGTGGTGGGCACGCTCATCGCCTCGGCAATGATGATCGGTAGCTGGGGGGCATCCATCCTATTTCCCGCATTGCTGAGAGAGTTCTTCCCATCCGCCGGCAACCCGGAATTCACCAGGCAGACCGGCATCGCGTTCATGGCGACCAACGTCGGCGCGGTACTTGGATTCGCTTCGATTCTGCTCCTCGTCACTTTAATACCGCGTATCTCCAGACGGGCCGTCTATGCGGTGTTTTGCGCAGGCGCCTGGATTGCAGGCGTTGCACTTTTTGGCGGTGCGAAAACACTGGGGACGTTTTATGTCGCGATGCTTGGGTTCGGCTTTTTCGGATTGGGCGGGTTTGGGATAGTCGCGCTGTACCTGACGGAGCTTTATCCGCTCCATGTTCGCGCCACGGGCCAGGGCTTCGCCTGGAATATGGCACGTCTGTTCACCGCGCTTGGACCGTTGATCGTGTCGTCTGCGTCGGCAAATCTGGGATTTCGTGTGGTGGGAATCGCTCTCGCAACCGTATTCGGAATCGGACTGGCCGCTATATTTTTTGGCCCGGAAACTGGCTGAAAAAACGCCAGCATGTTTTCGCTCGGGGCGCGAGGTCGCCGCATTCCTGGGCCTGGTGCCCCGACAAAGCGGCACGGGAGGCCGCGTGAAGCTCCTGCGCATCACCAAACGAGGCGATGTCTACTTGCGAACCTTACTGATCCACGGCGCACGCTCAGTGCTCACCCATTCGAAGCACCTGAGCGACTCGCTGCAACGTTCGCTCGCCCGACGACCCTTCAACGTAGCGGTCGTCGCACTGGCCAACAAGATGGCACGCACGATCTGGGCGCTACTTGCCCACGCTCGTACGTATCAACCCGACTACGTGGCGCATGCCACATAGAACATCAACTCACTAAGGAGACTGGTCGCTAATAGGTTGCGCAGGTTGAGATACATGTGATGGCAAAACAGGTAGGACCGCGGGAAAGCAAACCTGAATCTTGTCCTTCGAGGGCACAGAGGAGTTGAGCCCTTCCCCGGCAGATTCCATCAGGGCCAGCGGACCGCCATCCGCGTCACAGGCGGGATATAAGTCTGCATCCTCATCCTGTCCGCCGCACACCAAATATCACCTGACAAACCGGGAGGCGTCCATATAAGACAACATGAATTTGAAAGTGATCGTCGCGTCGACGCTCGTTGCTTGGGCGGTCACGGCACACGCGCAATCATCTGTGACGCTGTATGGCGCCATCGACACCGGATTGCTGTATCAAAGCGCGAATGCGCCTAATTTCCAGTCGAAAGTGAATCTCGGGCACGTGTACGAACTCAAGGACGCGGGGATTTTCACCAGTTTCTGGGGGCTCAAGGGTACCGAAGACATCGGAGGCGGCTACAAGGTCAACTTCAGGCTCCAGGGAGCATTTACCAGCACCAATGGAAGGTTCGGGCTGTCCGACACGCCAGGCTCCGCCGCAATCTTCAGCCAGCAATCGACGTTGGGCGTCTCCGGTCCTTTCGGCTCGATCGACGCGGGCCGTCAGTTCGTGCCGATGATATTTGCGATGGCCGACACTGACGTACGGAGTGCTCAATTCTTCGGCAGTATCCTCACCGCGTGGCTTGGCATGAATCAGGCTGCAGGCTGGCAAGGCACCAGTACAAACGGAGCGATCGGTGCGTTGTACGACTCCAACGCGATTGTTTATCAGTCGCCGAAGTTTCACGGTATATCGCTTGGTCTCGAATACGCGCCGGGTGGTGTCGCTGGTCAATTCCAGGGCGGCACGCGCGAGTCGGCAGTGCTCCGGTATTCGAACTACGGTCTGAACCTCTCGGCTGTCTACTATAACGGCCACGACACCAATCCGTTCACGACGACGGCCACCGGCGGGATCATCACGGCGCCACCCACGGGGCTCAATAACAACCGTTTCTACTATTTCGGCGCGATGTACACGTTCCACGATCTGTCAGTGTCGACGTCATACAGCATCGGCAGGAATCCGGCGAACAGTGGTCAGAACGACTTCGAGATGATTTCCGGGGGGCTCGGCTACAAGTTCACGCCTTCCCTCAAGGTCACCTCGGGCTTCTATTACCTCAAGGATCGCAACGTTTCATCCAATCAATCGGATTCGTACGCGGTGGGTGCCGAATACAGTTTGTCCAGGACCACCATCGCCTATGTACAGATTGGCCATGTCAATAACCGGGGCAAGATGAGCCAGACGATCGCCTATGGCGCGCCGGTTCCCGAGGGTACTTCAAGCACCGCGGCGATGCTCGGCATCCGCCACGCGTTCTGATTTCACGCCGGCCGAACTGGAGCATTCGATGAAGACAAGCAGGGCACTAAAGATCGCTGTTGGGATACTGGTCGGATCAACATCCATGCACGTCTGGGCGCAGGCCAGCGAGAGCGAAGCGCGTAGCGTGTCGAAAGGCACCGTGACCGAAGCTTCCGGGGGCATGACCGCGCCGATCAACCCGAAAGACAATTTTGCGCTGCGCCGCAGGGTCTATGCAGCGATCGCGCAGCACAAGGAGATCAACGCCGGCAACATCAGCGTGGTCGTGAAGCGTGGCGTGGTGACGCTCGACGGGACGGTGGCGGATGCCTCCCAGGTCGGCGAGGCCACGGAGATCACGAAAGGAGTTCCTGGCGTGACGTCCGTGACCAACAGGCTGACGGTCAAAAAGCCGTTCGGCAGTCAGTAGGCGCGCGTGCATGACGGTGTTTGACCACGTACCGAAGGAAAATGTGAGCATGAACAGTGTCGATTTTGAGGTGCTGGAAGCTACGATGCGCTGGCTCGATGCAGGCCACCGCATGCTGCTCGTGACGGTGGTGAAGACTTGGGGTTCGTCGCCTCGCCCGGAGGGGGCGATGCTTGTCCTGCGCGACGATGGTCAAGTGGTGGGCTCTATTTCGGGCGGCTGCATCGAAGATGACCTCATCGACCAGGTGCGTCGGTGCGGCGTCGCGCAAAGGACACCGGAAGTGGTTGAATATGGCGTGAGCGCCGAAGAGGCGCGTCGCTTCGGGTTGCCTTGCGGAGGGACGATGCAGCTCGTGCTTGAGCCGATTACGCAGCAAAGCGGCATGCAGACCCTGCACGAAGCGCTCAGTCGCGGCGAACTGGTGGCGCGCACGCTAGACATGGCAACCGGTGCTGTCACACTTGGTCCAGCGAGCACGACTGATGGCGTGTACTTCAACGAGACGCGTCTGACGACGATTCACGGGCCCCGCTACCGTATGCTCGTTATTGGCGCGGGGCAGCTCTCGCGTTACTTATGCCAGGTCGCGATAGGACTCGATTATCAGGTGGTGGTGTGCGACCCGCGCGAGGAGTACGTGCACACATGGGATGTGCCCGGCACGACGCTCGTGCGCACGATGCCCGACGATACGGTCCTGGATATGAAACTCGACGAACGCAGTGCGATGATTACACTTACGCACGATCCAAAGCTCGATGATCTCGCGCTGATGGAAGCGCTGAAGACACCCGCGTTTTACGTCGGCGCGCTTGGCTCGCGGCGCAACAATGCTGCGCGGCGAGAGCGGCTTAAAGAGTTCGATCTGAGCGACGCACAGCTTGCACGATTGCGCGGTCCGGCCGGAATCTATATCGGTAGCCGCACGCCACCCGAAATCGCGATATCGATTCTCGCTGAAGTGACGGCGGCGAAGAACAGCGTGTTGCTACCGGCAATCCTCAGGGTCGAGCGTGGCAAGACGGAAAAAGAAGTCACGAATGACACAGCAATAAATGCGGGGCATCTCACATGGTTGGATGATGCCTGACTTCCCGGTGTACAGCCACGAGGCGGCCGAGCGCAGCTTCCCCGCATGATTTCACGCAGTTCGGAAAGGTCGGTCTGGGAATGGCCAGCCGCTGTCACCGCGGACAGGTCGCATCTTTTTTGTGCTGCGATAGGAGCCGGAAGCAATGAGGGCGATGGCCCTAAGGTGAGGTTTTTCGGGAGCAAAAGGCTCCCGCTTCACCCGGACCGAGCAATTGCCGCGAGTATGAAGCCTCGAATGCGGGGTTGATCTCCTGGAATTCCTCACCTTTGCGAACCCGCGTCGTTCTCCTGACTCCTGGAAATCCTCACCACCCCTGGAAGATCTCACCTTAGCAGGCTCGCTTCGACTTTTAGCCCTGCATTCCAGCGTACTTTTCTCGCACTGAACGCCGACACGCTCCGCGCTGGCTGCTCCGAAACGCCGCTATTCACCACAATGCTGAAGCCAGCGAAGCGCGTTTCGCGCGCTTCGACGCGTCTCCTCTCCATCGCCATTCCGACGCACACGGCGCGAGCCGTCGCAAATCACGCCCGCCGCTCCCGTAAATCCTCACCGTAGCGCCACCTCCTGGAACTCCTCACCGTTCGCGAGTCGCCCGATGCGGCCCTGGCCCATGCACGCCGCTCATATGACCATTTTGGGCCCAATATGACCGCGTTTATCGCCGCTCATATCGTGCAGCCATGTCGTCCGGATGTGATTCCGGGCACGCCGGGCACATTTTGCGGGCATGACCGGTCTTTCGATGGAGGATCGCTTCAAGCTGCCCGTATGGGATCAGGGCGAAAACGATGTGCCGGTGCTGCGCGGCGCGCTAGCGAGCTTGCAGGGGAAGATCGTCGAAGCGAAGGAAGTCGGCTCGCACTCGGTCATCTTCATGGAGACCACGCAGATTCGCGTGCGCGCCGATGGCGACAGTCTGATTTACTTCGACCGGGATTTTCACCGGGTCCCGCGCGTGGAAGGGGCAATGAGTTCAATGAGTTGTTCGAAGCGCTGCCGGCCGGCTCAGGCTCCGGCAGCGTTTGCATTGTCGCTCCGGACGTGGCTCCCGTAAAACCTCACCATTGCCCGGACCTCCTGGAACTCCTCACCTTTCGCACTACTTCAGCAGCGCCATTTGCACGACCTTGACGATCACGAGCGCGATCGCGAGCAGCAGATAGCCCCGCAGCACGCCCATCCATACGCGTTTGGCGAGCGTCAGGCGCGGCGGCGGCAGTTCGTCGAGCGGCGGCATGCGCCATGTGTTGCGCGCTTCTTTCGTATAGACCGAAGCCGGCTCGGCTGCGGCGGATTCGCCGCGCAGTTTGCGAAGCCCGATGCTCGCCGCATACCCGACGACCGCGAGCAACGTGCCACCCGCCAGTACTTCGATGATCGTTTCCGCGGCGATGTCCGGATAGATCACCGACGCGGTCAGGATGATCGACAGCATCACGAGCACCCAGATCACTGAGCCGGTAAACAGATTGAGCTTCTTCGAGTTGGTCCACGGACCGAGCACCGCGCGGTCGTTGCACAGCAGCAGCAGGAACACGGTCGCGCTCGGCAGCAGCACGCCGGCGAGCGTTTGCACCGCTTCGGTCAGCAGACCCAGCGGGCTGCCCGGAATCAGCACCAATACCGCGGCGGCTGCGACGATCGCGAAGTACACGACGTAGAAGCCCTTCGCGTCCGACACGCTACGGTGCAGCGAATGACGGATCTTGAACACGTCGCCGATCGCATAGGCGGTCGATAGCGACACGGCCGCCGCGCCGATCACGCAGGCGTCGAACAGCGCGATCGCGAACAGCACCGCCGAGGTCCGTCCCGCGTATCTCTCCAGACCGGCGATCACACCGCCCGCGTCCGTGAAGTTGCCGAAGCCGGGCCGGCCGTCGAACAGCGCCGCGCTGAACGAGATCATCGCGACTGCACCGATCAGCACGAACACGATGCCGATCCACAGGTCGGCTTTTTCGTAGTTCATGAAGCGCGGCGTGATGCGCTTGTCGACCACATAGCTCTGCTGGAAGAACAGCTGCCAGGGAGCGACCGTCGTACCGACGATGCCGATCACGAGCAGCATCACGTCGGACAGCTTCGAATGCGCGGGCCAGTTCGGAATGAAGAAGTCGCGCGCGATCTGGCCGACCGGCGGATGAATCGACACGAGCACCGGCACGAGCAGCAGGCTCAACACGCACAGCGCGACCGCGAAGCGCTCGAAGCGGCGGAAGTCGCCGGTGCTGACGGCGGCCATCGTCAGCGCGGCGGCGATGCACACGCCCGCGATCTTCGAGACGCCGAAGAAGTCGAGCACGAACGTGATGCCGATGAATTCCGTCACGATGGTCAGCGCGTTCAGCAGGAACAGATCGACGACGCTGAACGCGCCCCAGAACTTGCCGAAGCGCTCGAAAATGAGCCGCGCGTGGCCCACGCCCGTGACCGCGCCGAGCCGCAACACCATCTCCTGATTGACGAACAGCACCGGCACCAGCAACAGCATGGTCCACAGCAACGTGGTGCCGTAGTTCTGGCCGGCCTGCGTGTAGGTGCCGAATGCGCCCGCGTCGTTGTCGCCGACCATCACGATCAGACCGGGGCCGAGGATCGCGAGCAGCGTGCGCACGCGCGCCCACCAGCTGGTGCGCGGTGCGATGTCATGGTGAGCGATCGTGCCGAGCGCGCCCTTGATATCGCCTACGTGTGCCGAATCGAGCACGGCGCTGCGCGCGGAGGAAATGTTCGTCGGAGTAGACATGTCGTTCTCTCCCGGTTGTAGTTGTCGGAGGTCGGGTCGCGAAACGCTATGCCACGCGCGACATCACGCGACGGCAGAAGGCGATGAACGGACGCGATTCGCGCGGGTGCAGCACGAGCAGAGCGTCGTAAAACGCGCGCGATTCCTGTACGCGCGGGAACTTCGAAAGAAGGAGGCCGAATTGCATTGGGTATCTCCGTGCGCCGGTTTCGACGCGCTGGTGGAAAGCCAGCAGACACGGAGGCCGCGTATGTCCGGGCGCGGCGGTAGAGGTCTACTCGCTTTCCTCAGTTAATAGAACAGGGAAGCGGCATAAGGGATAACTGTCACTGCCAGGCATGGCGGCTCCTTGCTGGCGTGTAGCGTGTATGAGCGATTGATACGTTCGCTAAGCACGTTGCTACACACGTGTTTATCCACGCGTTCGCGCGCATTGCGTTGAACTGACTGCGTTGACTGACAACGCGCGCGCGAACGCGACCGCAAGCACGAGGCTCGCGATGCGACGCCGTATCAGCGCAGGGACGCGTTTGAACGCGGCGTTCCTGTCATGCGGAGACGACGTTACGTTAGGTGCACGGGAAAAGACTGTGGCGCGCACCGTCTGCCTGCTGGCAAGACGGCGGCTGATGAAGAGAGCGCGGACGTCCTGCCGGTCAGGCAGCGAAACTGTTCGAAAGTCGGCTACTGCAGGTGTCCAAGGCGTGAGCCCCATTGGTGATGATTCTTGAATTCTAGGGTTCGGTTTCCGCCGAGGTCAACCTGTTTCTCGAGCAGAGCGGAGAAAATGTGCGGCGCGCAACGCCGCGCATTGTGAACGACGTGCGGATCGACGCCGATAGAGGGGGAAGGTCGAACAGGCGGCATCGATCCATCCGGCCGATGCCGCCACACAGGCTTACTGATTGGCGCGCCGTCGCACCGTCAGCCGGTTATGCACGCTTCTGACGCCGCGAACCGATCGCGCCGCGTTGCCGGCTCGCCCGATTTGCGATTCCCGCGGAACCGTGCCGCTCAGCGTGACGATGGCGTGGCGCGATTCGACACGGATGTTCGCCGAATTGAGGTTCGTGGTGCGCGTGAAAGCGCGGCGGACGTCGCGAACGATCGCGCTGTCGGACCGGTTAGCGTGCCGGTTCGAGGCCGCTGGGGCCGGCTGGCTTTGCATCGACGCATCGTTCGGCATCTCGCGCGTCTGTGCGTTCGCATAGGTCGCGCAAGTCGCGATGGCCATCGCGACCATTGCGCCGAGGATTCTTCTCGCGCCGTTTGTTTTCATTCTTCCTCCTTTGCCGGTTTGCCAGGAACTGCCGTTCGAGCCGCGTGTTGCCAGCGTGGAAGAGGCGACGCAACGCACTGCCGCCTCGCGACGAGTAATCGACCGTCGGCTCCGATTATATTCTGCGGCGCAGGCGTCGATATCGATAGGTGAGAAGATTCGGGAGCGGCCGAGGTGAGAATATGCGCACCTGTACGCGCACTTCAAAACTAAAGGTGAGGGTATTCGGGAGTCGCCTCGACGGTGCGATAAGTTGCGAATGGCTTCTTGAGAAGCATGGTTCCGGTCGGAAGCGCAATGCGGTGAGGCCGTCTCGCAGGAAGCCGGCGATGGCTCACGTCGGTTACTGGTTGTGCCTGATCGAATGATCGTGGCGGGTGCGGCACGCGAAAGGTGAGAACCTTCGGGAGTCGCGCGGCGGCGGCTCTTTTGCAACTAACCGGCCGTGCCAAAAGCGAAATAAGCCGTGCGGCAAGCAGCGTGCGGCAGTGCACGTATTTTGCCTATCAGCCATAGGTGAGGAGATTCGGGAGTCAAAACGCGTCTCACGCAGTCGCCAATCATTGCATCCATCGCGTTGGCCGCTCGGCGGCTGTGTAACGTAAGTCGTTGAATGTCCAGGCGATCTGCCGCTTACGCGGCCCGCATCGGCGACGCGAACCGACTGCGTTCGATCAATGGTGAGGATTTTCGGGAGCAGTGTGTAAGAGCCACGCCGCGCGCGCTGAAATGCCCCCGCGAGCCCTCATTTCACCGCAAAGGTGAGGATTTTCGGGAGCACTGACGACGCTTCCAGACGCCGATTCACCGCCACTCCGTGCCAAAGGTGAGGCTTTTCGGGAGCGGCAGCACTCGCCCGCGATCACCCGTTCAGGCCGGTTTCGCGATCTCGCGAATGTCCGCGACCGGCGTCTGCCCGAAAGCATCGCTAAGCGCGTAGTCGATCAATCGCTCCGCGGATTGCTCGGGCGTCGACAGTTGGCCGTTGCGCTTCAGGTCTTCGAAGCGCTGGCGCATCGGGAATTGCTCTTCGCCGCTACCGCGAATTTGCGCCTGCATGTCCGTATCGATCACACCCGGCGCGAGGCTGCAGATGCGCAGCGCGCAAGTCGCATCGAGCGCGACGGCGCGCGCGTGATGATCGAGCGCGGCCTTGGTCGCGCAGTAGATGCTCCAGCCCGGATACGCGTTGCGCGCCGCGCCGCTCGAAATGTGCACGATGCGCCGGTCGGTTGCGTCGACGGCCGCAGCGGCGAGCGCGCTCGCGAGCATCAGCGGCGTCGCGACGTTCAGGCTCACCGCGTCCGCGACGTTCGCCGCGTCCTGACCTTCGATGGGCCCGATCGGTTCCACCGTGCCCGCATTGTTGATCAGCAGCACCGTCTGCGCGCCGCGCACGAAGTTGCTCAGCGCGTCGGTAGCGATCCATTGTGCGACGCGTGCTGGCTCGGCGAGGGGCAGCTCGATCTCTTCGAGCTGCGCGGCAAAGCGCGCCTTTAGCGCCGCATTGCGCGAGCGCGACAGACCCAGCACTGTGACGTTGCGCGCGAGCAGTTGCTCGGCGAGCGCCGCGCCCAGGCCGCGCGTATGGCCGGTGACGATCGCGCGGATCGGAGAAGATGAGGTCATGTCGTTCCTTGTGATCGTTGTCTTGCAGAATCGTCGATTTTCTCACGCCGTATTCAGGCCGACCGAAAGCGCTCGCGATACTGCATCGGCGTCACGCCAAGCCGCTTCGCAAACACGAAGCGCATGCGGTCGGCGGTGCCGAAGCCGCAATCGTAGGCGATCGTCTTCAGCGCCGCGGCGCTGCTTTCGAGCAACTCGCGTCAAAATAGGCGCATCGCACTTCTGCGCCGCCGCCCCATGGCCATCAAAAACCTTCTCCGCAAGCTCGATCTCACGACGCTGCAGCTCTTCCTCGCCGTGTTCGAAGAGGGCACGCTCACGCGTGCCGCCGAGCGCGAGGCGATCGCGGTGTCCGCCGCCAGCAAGCGGCTGGTCGAACTCGAACAGGCGGTCGGCGCGTCGCTATTTCAGCGCAACGCGCGCGGCATGACGCTGACGCCGGCCGGCGAAACGTTGCTGCATCACGCGCGCCGGGTGCTGCGCGACATCGAGAGCATCGGCATCGAACTGGCCGGCCATGCTAGCGGCGTGCTCGGCTACGTGCGGATGATGGCGAACCTGTCGGCGATCGTCGAATTTCTGCCCGAAGATCTGCGCGCGTTCCAGTCGCTGCACGAACGCGTGAAGGTCGATCTCGAGGAGCGGCCGAGCGGCGGCGTCGTCAAAGCCATCGACGAAAGCCTCGCCGATCTCGGCATCTGTTCCGGCGACGCCGACACGCGCGAGCTGCACGTCGAGCACTACCGGCGCGATTCGCTCGTGATCGTGATGCGCGATGATCATCCGCTCGCGGCACGCACGAGCATCGCGTTCACCGAAACGCTCGATGGCGATCACGTCGGCCTGCATTCGGCAAGCTCGATCAACGCGCGCACGCACCAAGCGGCGCGCCAGGCCGGCAAGCCGCTGCGGTTGCGCATCCACGTGCCGGGCTTCGATGCGGTTTGCCGGATGGTGCAGGCGGGCATGGGCGTCGGCGTGCTGCCGCAAAAGGTATATCAGCTGATGGGCCGCCCGCTCGGTCTCGTCGGCATGCCGCTCGACGACGACTGGGCCGAGCGCAGCCTCGTGCTCGTCGTGCGCGACGTCGATGCGTTGTCGCCGGTGAGCCGGCTGCTGTTCGATCATCTGCGCACGGTCGAAGCGCGCGAAACGGCAGCGGACGCTCAACCCGAACCCGCTTCCATCACCACCGAAACACCGCGCAGGTCCCGCGGCCGCCGCTGAGCGTTCGCCGTTCGCGAACGGTCGTTGGCGAATTGCGGTTGGACGCCGCCACCACGCCGCTTCTAAGCTGTCTTCCAATACGAAACGAGTTCGGAGACAGCAACATGGATGGACCACTAAAGGGTATTCGTGTCGTCGAGATCGGCACGCTCATTGCCGCGCCGTTCGCCGCGCGACTGATGGCCGAATTCGGCGCCGACGTGATCAAGATCGAAGCGCCCGAAACTGGCGATCCCCTTCGCAAATGGCGCAAGCTGCATGAAGGCACGTCGCTGTGGTGGTATCTGCAGTCGCGCAACAAGAAGTCCGTCTGCGTGAATCTGAAATCGGCCGATGGCGTCGAGGTCGTCAAGCGCCTCGCCGCCGATGCCGACGTCATCATCGAAAATCTGCGTCCCGGTGCGCTCGAAAAGCTCGGCCTCGGCTGGGACGTGCTGCACGCGCTGAACCGGAGACTGACGATGGTGCGCATTTCCGGCTACGGTCAGTCCGGCCCGTATCGTGACCGTCCGGGCTTCGGTGCGATCGGCGAGGCGATGGGCGGCATCCGATACACGACCGGTGAAGTCGACGGCGCACCGGCGCGCGTCGGCGTGAGTCTCGGCGATTCGCTCGCGTCGCTGCACGGCGTGATCGGCGCGCTGATGTCGCTGCTGCGCGTGAAGACCGGCCAGGGCGAAGGGCAGGTAGTCGATGTGTCGCTCGTCGAGAGCGTGTTCAATCTGATGGAAAGCCTCGTGCCCGAATACGACCTGCTCGGCCATGTGCGCGAGCGCAGCGGCGGCGCGCTGCCGGGCATCGCCCCTTCGAACACCTATCGCACCGAGGACGACGGCTATGTCGTGATCGCCGGCAACAGCGATCCGATCTTCAAGCGCCTGATGCATCTGATCGGCCGCCCCGATCTCGCCGACGATCCCGCGCTCGCGCACAACGACGGCCGCGTGAAGCAGGTCGCGCTGCTCGATCAGGCGATCACCGAGTGGACCTCGCATCACGCGACCGAAGACGTGCTGGCCGCGCTCGAACGCGCCGAAGTGCCGGCGGGCCGCATCTATTCGGTGGCCGACATCGTCGCCGATCCGCACTACCAGGCGCGCGACATGTTGCTGCAGGCGCAATTGCCGGGCGGCGCGTCGGTGAAGATGCCGGGCATCGTGCCCAAGCTGTCGGACACGCCGGGCGAAGTGCGCTGGCAAGGGCCGACGCTCGGCGAGCACACCGGCAGCGTGCTCAGCGAACTTGGATTCGCGAGCGAAGACATCGAGCGTCTCCGTCGCGAGGGAGCGGTGCAATGAATTCCTCGATCTTTTCCACGCGCGAGGCCGCGTCATTCGACCAGCTGATCGTGCAGGAAGTCGCCCCGCGCGATGGCCTGCAGATCGAACCCACCTGGGTTGAAACCGCCGACAAGATCGCGCTGATCGACGGGCTATCCACCTGCGGATTCACGCGTATCGAAGCGGGCTCGTTCGTGTCGCCGAAGGCGATTCCGGCGTTGCGCGACGGCGAGGCGGTGTTCCAGCGGATCGAGCGGCAACCCGGCGTGATCTATGTCGCGCTGGTGCCAAACCTGAAAGGCGCCGAGCGCGCGTTGTCCGCGCGCGCCGACGAACTGAACCTCGTAATGTCCGCGAGTCAGACGCATAACCGCGCGAACATGCGCATGAGCTGCGAGTCGTCGCTCACGGCGTTCGACGACATCGTGCGTCGAGCGCTGGCCGCGGGCGTGCGGCTCAATGCGACCGTGGCGATCGCGTTCGGCTGTCCGTTCGAAGGGCGCATCGACGAAGACCGTGTGATCGGCATCGTCGACGCATATCGCGAGATGGGCATCGAGGGCATCACGCTCGCGGATACGACCGGCATGGCGAATCCGCGCCAGGTCGCGCGGCTCGTCGCGCGCGTGCTCGAAACGCTGCCGGCCACGGCGCTCACGCTGCACTTCCATGACACGCGCGGCCTCGGTCTCGCCAACGTGCTCGCCGCATATGAAACCGGCGCGCGCCGCTTCGATGCGGCGCTCGGCGGCCTCGGCGGCTGCCCGTTCGCGCCGGGCGCGTCGGGCAACATCTGCACCGAAGACCTCGTGAACCTGTGCGACGAAATGGGCATCCCGACCGGGATCGACCTGCCGAAGCTGCTCGCGCTGTCGCGCGGCTTGCCTGCATTGCTCGGCCACGACGTGCCGGGGCAAGTCGCCAAAGCAGGCCGCAATTGCGATTTGCATCCGGTGCCCGACTACGTTCGACAGATCTGAACCGAACCCCGACAAACAACCCCTCAACCGATCAAACGACCGGACGGCACCGCCGAATCCGGCATTGGAGACAAGCATGAGCGACCTGGGCGTAGCGGCGGGCAGTACCCGCGAACATGGCGCGGACGATCTCGCGGCGATCGTCCGCAAAGTTGCGTGGCGGCTGATGCCGCTCATCATGATCTGCTATCTGTTCGCGTTCTTCGACCGCATCAATATCAGCTTCGCAAAGTTTCAGCTGCAAAGCGATCTGGGCTTGTCCGATACCGCGTACGGTCTCGGCGCGAGTCTGTTCGTGATCGGCTACGTGCTGTTCGAGGTGCCGAGCAACCTTTTCCTGTACAAGGTGGGCGCGCGACGCTGGATCGCGCGGATCATGATTTCGTGGGGACTCGCGACCGCGGCGATGGTGTTCGTCAACAACGAATGGCAGTTCTACGGGCTGCGCTTCGTGATCGGCGCGATGGAAGCGGGCTTCGCGCCCGGCGTGCTGTACTACCTGACGCTGTGGTTTCCGACCGAATATCGCGGCCGCATCACGTCGATGCTGTTTCTCGCCTCGGCGTTTTCGGGGCTGGTCGGTGCGCCGCTCGCTGGGCTCGTGATCGGCCATATGGACGGCGTGCTCGGCATGCCGGGCTGGCACTGGCTGTTCCTGCTCGGCGGCTTGCCGTGTGTGGTGCTCGGTTTGCTGGTGCTGAAGCTGCTGAAGGATCGCATCGACGATGCAGGCTGGCTGTCCTCGGCGGAGAAGAGCTTGCTCGCCGGGCAGATCGCGCAGCAAAGCCGCCCGGCGCCGACCGGCCATTCGCTGCTGGGCGCGCTGAAAACGCCGGGCTTCCTGACCCTCGGGCTCGTCTACTTCCTGATTCAGATCGCGTCGTACGGTCTGAATTTCTGGGCACCGCATCTGATTCACGTGGCGGGCACGAAGAATCCCACTGTAGTCGGCCTGCTGACGGCGGTGCCTTATGTGTGCGGCGCGATCTGCATGGTGGTGGTCGGGCGCCTGTCGGACGCGAGCGGCGAGCGGCGCAAGTTCGTGTTCGGGCTGCTGTTGATGTCGGCGCTCGGCTTCTTCGCCGCGGGCTACTTCGACAAGCAGACCGCCCTGCTGGTGGTCGCGCTTGCGGTGATGGGCGCGGGCGTGGTCGCATCGATTCCGGCATTCTGGGCGCTGCCGCCCAAGCTGCTGACGGGCGCGGGCGCCGCGGGCGGTATCGCGTTGATCAACACGCTCGGGCAACTCGGCGGGATCGTGAGCCCGGTGATGGTGGGCCGTGTGAAGGATCTGACCGGCAGCACGACGCCGGCGCTGTATGTGATCGGCACGATGAGCGTGGTATGCGCGCTGATCGTGCTGTATGGGCTGCCGGAGTCGCTGCGCAGCCGTGAAACGACGCAGTGAAATCGATGTGGACAGCGCGGTCGTTCGCTTGCATCACACGACGTGCCGCGCCGCTGCCCGCTCCCGCATCCGCGAGCGATAGGCCTGCCGCATCAATCACTTGGCAGGCCTGTGCGCAGGTTGTCCACAAGCTTGTTCCCAAATTATGTGGACAACTGGTCTTCGAGGTTGGTCCGACTGATACGGCATCCTTGCCAAGCCCGCTCTCCGCTATCACGGACTCCGTAGCGACGCTCGCTGCCTACGCGTGCACCGCGCGCGGATAGTTCTCACGCTTCAAGCACTTAAGCTCGCTGTGCGAAGGTTGTCCACAGGTTTGCCAACAATTTAGGTGGACAAGTTTTGTTTGCCGATGGGGTGACGAGGAGCGGGACTCGGCATCGGTTGGCCGCATCACGCCTTCAACACGGAGGCCGAAGCGACCACTTCCTCCTGCACCGGCACCTGCAAAACCGCATCCCGCTTATCGAGCAGATGTTGACGCAAAATCGCGCTGAGCTTCTTGCCGTCGCGAGCCTCGAGCGCCTTCAGCATTTCATCGTGATCGTGAATCGCTCGGTCCCACTTCGGCGTCTGATAGTTCGAGCGAAAGCGCAGCGCCTGCAGCCGCCGGTTGACCGACACATAGGTCTGTCGCAGCGCTGAATTCCTCGCCGCTTCGTTGATCTTGTCGTGAATCGCCTGGTTGCGGCTGTAGTAGCCCGGCAGATCGTTCTGCGCGCGGCACGCGAGCATCGCGTAATGCAGGGCCTTGATTTCGGCGAGTTCGGCCGCCGTGATGCGTTCGGCTGCGAGTTCGCCCGAAAACGCTTCGAGGCCGCTCATCAATTCGAAGGTTTCGCGCACTTCCGCCTCCGACATTTTCGACACCGACGCGCCCCGATTCGGCGAAATCTCGATCAAACCCTCGGCGGCCAGCACCTTCAGCGCCTCGCGCAGCGGTGTGCGCGAAATGCCGAGCGTTTCGCACAACTCGCGCTCGTTCAGTTTCTTGCCGGGCTCCAGCACCCCCTCGACGATAAAGCGGCGGATGTGCTCCACCACCGTGTCATGCAGGCGCTGACGCTCGACCTTCGGCATCAGCGGGGCAGCGGTCACACCCGCGTCGACATCCGAATTTTGCATACAAAAATCCTAAGTGTTACATGATGTGGGATTTTATCGGAACCATATCGATTAGTTAATCAAGCGCAAACGCGGGTAAACACGGGCCTCAACGAGCATATTTCGTCTTGGGAGCGTCACGATTCTTCTGATACAGTTTTTTGAATGCAAAATTCAAATTGGAGGAGCCCGATGCTGAAGCTAGATTTTCATCCCGCTGGCCGTCACTTCCTGCAGATTCCGGGGCCGAGTCCGGTGCCCGATCGCATCCTCCGCGCGATGAGCTATCCGACCATCGACCACCGCGGCCCCGAGTTTGGCGAACTGGGTCTCAAGGTGCTCGACGGCATCAAGGAGATCTTCAAGACGCAGCAGCCGGTCGTCATCTATCCGGCGTCCGGCACGGGCGCATGGGAAGCCGCGCTGTCGAATACGCTGAGCCCCGGCGATCACGTGCTGATGTTCGAGACCGGCCACTTCGCGACGCTATGGAAAAAGATGGCCGAGAAGCTCGGCCTGAAGCCCGAGTTCCTGGGTCTGCCAGGCATCGAAGGCTGGCGGCGCGGCGTGCAGCCGCAGATGATCGAAGAGCGCCTGCGCGCCGACCCGCAGCATGCGATCAAGGCGGTCTGCGTCGTGCACAACGAAACCTCGACCGGCGTCACGTCCAACATCGCCGCCGTGCGTCGCGCGATCGACGCCGCGGGTCATCCGGCGCTGCTGCTCGTCGATACGATCTCCGGTCTCGCGTGTGCCGATTACCGCCACGACGAATGGGGCGTCGACGTGACCGTGTCGGGCTCGCAAAAGGGCTTGATGCTGCCGCCGGGCATCAGCTTCAACGCGATCTCGCCGAAGGCGATGGCCGCCAACCAGCACGCGAAGCTGCCGCGCAGCTTCTGGGACTGGTCGGAAATCGTCGAAATGAACAAGACCGGCTACTGGCCGTACACGCCGAACACGAACCTGCTGTACGGCCTGCACGAAGCGATCGAGATGATTCTCGGCGAAGGGCTCGACAACGTGTTCGCGCGTCACGAGCGGCTCGCCGAAGCGACTCGCCGCGCGGTGCGTGCGTGGGGGCTCGAAATCCAGTGCGCCGATCCCGCCGTTTATAGCCCGGTGCTGACGGGCGTGATGATGCCCGACGGCGTCGATGCCGACGCGGTGCGCAAGCTGATCTACGAGCGCTTCGACATGTCGCTCGGCACGGGCCTCGGCAAGATGAAAGGCCGCATGTTCCGCATCGGTCATCTCGGCGATTGCAACGACTTGACGCTGCTCGCGACCCTGGCCGGCTGCGAAATGGGTCTGCGGCTTGCTGGCGTGCCGATCAAGCAAAGCGGCATGCCGGCCGCGATGGAGTGGCTGAGCCAGGCACCGAAGACGCGGGGGTTGAAGGCCGCGGCATAAGCGCCAGCAGCAGGAAACAGCCC
Organism: Paraburkholderia sp. BR10923; assembly: GCF_040948765.1. NCBI lineage: Bacteria > Pseudomonadati > Pseudomonadota > Betaproteobacteria > Burkholderiales > Burkholderiaceae > Paraburkholderia > Paraburkholderia sp. BR10923. Next base: position 357,312 of record NZ_JBFPKO010000002.1, read on the forward strand.
GCAACACCAGGGAGCGCATTTCTCATCGAGCCGCGCGCAGAACGCGGCCACAACCACATGCAATGCGTCCATAACGGCTGTCGCGGCCGACGGGCGACGACGCAGCGCGCCACTTCAGGCGCGCCGTCGACACATGCCACGGAGAGAGAGAGACGATGAAACGGTTTCGTTTGACCAGTGCGACCAGTATCGTTCTAGTGATGCTGTGCATCATGTACTTCATCACGTACCTCGATCGCGTGAACGTCAGCACCGCGGCCGCGGGTTTCGGCAAGGAATTCAATCTCACGCATACGCAGGTCGGCCTCGTGTTCTCGGCTTTCGCGTATCCGTATCTGCTGTTTCAGGTGATCGGCGGCTGGGTCAGCGATCGTTTCGGCGCACGACGCACGCTGCTGTTTTGCGGTGCGATCTGGGGTCTCGCGACGGTGTTCACGGGCCTCGCGGGCGGCCTCGCTTCGTTGCTCGCCGCGCGGCTCGTGCTCGGTTTCGGCGAAGGCGCGACGTTCCCGGCGGCAACATCGGCGATGTCGCGCTGGGTCGCGAAAGAAAAACGCGGCTTCGCGCAGGGCATCACGCACGCGGCGTCGCGAGTCGGCAATGCGGTCGCGCCGGCCCTCATCGTGCTCGTGATGACCACGTGGGGCTGGCGCGAATCGTTCTATATCTGCGGCGCGCTGAGCCTGGTGTGGGTCGCCCTGTGGGCGATCACGTTCACCGAGCATCCGAAAGATCATCCGCGCATCACGCCCGAGGAACTCGCGGTGCTGCCCGCGGTGAAGCCGAAAGTCGCAGGCCTGCCGTGGGGCAAGCTGTTTCGTCGCATGACGCCGGTCACGATCGTCTACTTCTGCTACGGCTGGACGCTGTGGCTGTTCCTGAGCTGGATTCCGCTGTACTTCCTGCATAACCATCATCTGCAGTTGCAGAAGTCGGCGATCTTCGCGTCGGTCGTGTTCTTCGCCGGCGTGATCGGCGATACGCTCGGCGGCCTCGTCACCGATGCGATTTTCAAGCGTACCGGCAGCCTCAAACGCGCGCGCAGCTGGATGGTGTCGGTGTGCATGCTGTTCTGCCTGCTGTCGCTGATTCCGTTGATGTTCACGCATGACCTGACGCTGTCGATCGCCTGTCTCGCGTCGGGCTTCTTTTTCGCCGAGATGACGATCGGCCCGATGTGGGCGATCCCGATGGATATCGCGCCGGAATTCTCCGGCACCGCGAGCGGCATGATGAACACGGGCTCGGCGCTCGCCGCGATCATCTCGCCGGTGATGGGCGGCTTCCTGATCGACCATTTCGGCAACTGGGATCTGCCGTTCGTCGGCAGCATGTTGCTAATGGGCATCGGCGTCGTGCTTGCGTTCCGCATGCAGCCGGAGAGCCGCTTCGAACTCAGCGCGTCGGAGAAGGCGCAGGTTTCCACCCGGTTAGGCGCGTAAAACATGACTTCGTCACTGAGCCAGCTTCTTGCCGATGCGCGTCGCAGTCGTATGTTGCTCGATACGTTGCAGCCGGAACAGCAGCCCTCCGATGCCGACGCGGCCTACGCAATCCAGCACGAAATCCTGAGCGCGTGCGGCGCGCGAATCGGCGGCTGGAAGATCGGCGCGAAATCGGCGAGCGGACCGATTCAAGGCGCGCCATTGCCCGACACCGATCTGCACGCCGATGGCGCGCGTCTGTCGCGCGAAGGTTTCGCGCCGCTCGGGCTCGAACTCGAGGTCGCGTTCCGCTTCGGCCGGCGCTTCGAGCCGTCCGCGACGCCGTACAGCGAAGACGAAGTGCTCGCGGGCATCGGCTCGATCGGCGCGACCATCGAGATCGTCGCGAGCCGCTATGCGGAGTGGCCCGCCATCGACAAACTCGCGCAGCTCGCGGATCTGCAGAATCACGGCGCGCTGATCGTCGGTGAATTCGCGCGGTATCGGGAGGACTTTCCGTACGTCGCGCCGTCGCTGAGTTTCGAGTTCAACGGACGCAATGTCGTCGCAACGACGCCCGCGAATCCGGCCGGCGATCCGCGGCGGCTGTTGACGTGGCTCGTCAATCACGCGAGTGCGCGCGGCATCGCGGTGACCCCGGAGATGGTGATCACCGCCGGTTCGTACACCGGCATGTTCTTTCCGCGCGAGGCAGGCAACGTGGGCGGGCATATCGAAGGACTCGCGCCGGTGCATCTGACGCTGTACTAGGTAATTCGAGCCGCGCGGCTCACGCGCGCTCCTCATAGGCCGATGAAATGACGAATCCCACTGCGGGCTTGCTCGTCAAGCCGATCCATCTGGTCCCTTCCGCCGCGCGCGCCACGAGTCCGCTCGCGCAGCATCTGCGCAAAGCGCTGCGCGGCGACGTGCTGTTCGATCTCGCGAGCCGCGGCCGCTACGCGACCGACGCGTCGATCTATCAGATCACGCCGGTCGGCGTCGTGGTACCGCGCGATCAGGACGACCTGCGCGTCGCGCTCGAGATTGCGCGCAGCGAGAAAGTACCGCTGCTCGCGCGCGGCGCGGGCACGAGCCAGTGCGGGCAGACGGTCGGCGAAGCGCTGGTGGTCGATACGAGCAAGTGGCTCAACAACATCGTCGCGTTCGATGCCGACGCGCGCACCGTGACGGTCGAGCCCGGCGTCGTGCTCGATCATCTGAATGCGTGGCTGAAGCCGCATGGACTGTGGTTCCCGGTCGATGTTTCGACTTCCGCGCAATGCACGATCGGCGGCATGGCGGGCAACAACTCGTGCGGCTCGCGCTCGATCGAATACGGCAACATGGTGCACAACGTCGACGCGATCGACGCGATTCTCGCCGACGGCAGCGAAGCGCGCTTCGCGTCGCTGCGCGAGACGCCGCAAGGCGAGCGCTTGCAGCAGATCGTCGCGGGCGTCACCCGGATCGCGCAGCGCGAGCGCGATGAAATCGTCGCACGCGTGCCGAAGGTACTGCGCCGCGTGGCGGGCTACAACATCGATCTGTTCGACTGCCAGAACCCGCGCGCCTATACCGATGACGGCAGCGCGAACCTCGCCCATCTGCTGGTCGGCTCGGAGGGCACGCTCGCGTTCAGCCGGCAGATCACGCTGAAGCTCGCGGCGCTGCCCGCGCACAAGGCGCTTGGCGTGGTCAACTTTCCGACCTTCCGGCAATCGATGGCGCTCACGCAGCACATCGTCAAGCTGAAGCCGGTCGCGGTCGAACTGGTCGATCGCACGATGATCGATCTCGCGTTGAGCAATCCCGCGTTTCGTCCGGTGATCGAGAAGGCGCTGGTCGGTGAGCCGCAGGCGATTCTGCTCGTCGAGTTCGCGGGCGAGGATCGCGACGCGCAGCTAGCGTCGCTGAAGCAGCTCACCGAGTTGATGGGCGAGCTGGGCCTGCCCGATTCGGTCGTCGAGATGCCGGACGCGAGTGCGCAGAAAGCGCTGTGGGAAGTGCGCAAGGCCGGGCTCAACATCATGATGAGCATGAAGGGCGACGGCAAGCCGGTGTCCTTCATCGAAGACTGCGCGGTGCCGCTCGAACATCTGGCCGACTACACGAGCCGCCTGACCGACGTGTTTCATCGCCACGGCACCGAAGGCACCTGGTACGCGCATGCGAGCGTCGGCACGCTGCATGTGCGGCCGATTCTCGACATGCGCCGCGACGGCGCGACGAAGATGCGCGCGATCGCCGAGGAAGCGGCCGCGCTCGTGCGCGAGTACAAGGGCGCGTATTCCGGCGAGCATGGCGACGGTCTGTGCCGTGGCGAATGGGTCACGTGGCAATACGGGCCACGGCTTAACGAGGCGTTCAGCGAGATCAAGGCGCTGTTCGATCCAGACAATCGCTTCAATCCCGACAAGATCGTGCGTCCGCCGAAGATGGACGACGCGCGCAATTTCCGCTTTGCGCCCGGCTATCGCGAACAGCGCATCGAAACGATGCTCGACTGGTCGACGTGGAACGTGAAGCGCGATCCGCTGACGGGAGAAGAAAGTGCGCCGGGCAGCGGCGACGATCTGAGCGGCGGCCTCGCGAAAGCGGTCGAGATGTGCAACAACAACGGCCACTGTCGCAAGTTCGACGCGGGCACGATGTGCCCGAGTTATCGTGTGACGAAGGACGAGCAGCATCTGACTCGCGGGCGGGCCAACACGTTGCGGCTCGCGATTTCGGGCCAGCTCGGCGAAAGCGGACTCGCGAGCGATGACGTGAAGGAAACGCTCGACCTGTGCGTGTCGTGCAAGGGTTGCAAGCGCGATTGCCCGACTGGCGTCGACATGGCGAAGTTCAAGATCGAGGCGCGGGCGGCGCGCGCCAAGACGCATGGGTTGCGGCTGCGCGACCGACTCGTCGCGTTCATGCCGCGCTACGCCGGCGCGGCGAGCCGCATGCCGGGATTGATGGCGCTCGCGGACAACGTTCCGGTGTTGTCGGCGTGGTTCAAGCGTTCGCTCGGATTTGCGACCGAGCGAAGTCTGCCGCGGTTCAAGAGGGCGTTTCTCGCCGATGCGGTGTCGGCGAGGCCTGCACGCGACACTGAGCAAGCGTCCACGCTGAAAGAAGTTTTGCTGTTCGTCGACACCTTCAACAACCACCTCGAACCCGACAACGCGCGTGCCGCACAACAGGTGCTCGAAGCCGCGGGCTACAGGGTCCACTTCAACGCACGCCCGGGCGAGCGTCCCGTGTGTTGCGGCCGCACGTTTCTCGCGGCGGGTCTCGTCGATGAAGCGAAACAGGAAGCGCGGCGCATGCTCGAACTCTTCAGGCCGTTCGTCGAACGCGGCGTGCCGGTGGTAGGGCTGGAGCCATCGTGTCTGCTGTCGTTGCGCGACGAATTCCTGCAGTACGGTTTCGGCGACGAAGCGCAGCGCCTCGCGCAGCACGCGTTTCTATTCGAGGAATTCCTCGTGCGCGAAGAAAAGGCCGGACGTTTGGAGCTCAAATTGAAACCGCTGCCAATGCGGCAGGCGCTCGTGCACGGCCACTGCCATCAGAAGGCGTTCGATGCATTCACGCCGGTGCAGACCGTGCTGAAGTGGATTCCCGAATTTAAGGTATCGACGGTCGAATCGTCGTGCTGCGGTATGGCCGGCAGCTTCGGCTATGAAGCGGAGCATTACGCGACCTCGCAGGCGATGGCGGAGTTGTCGCTGCTACCCGCGGTGCGCAAGCTCGACGCCGCCACGGTGATGGTCGCCGATGGCACCAGCTGCCGGCATCAGATTCACGATGGCGCGGGCGTCGACGCGATCCACGTCGCGCGCGTGCTGGCGATGGCGCTGCAATGACGCGGAGCTAACCGGAAAGCGAAACTCGAGCGCGAGACTCAAACCCCGATAGCCTGCCGGAACCCGCTCGGCGTCACCCCGACAGCCTCGCGAAACCGGTGGCTAAAGTGACTCGCGTTCGCATAGCCGCATTGCGAGGCGATCTGCGCAAGCGGCAACGTCGTCGTGCGCAGCAGCGTGCGCGCGCGATCGAGCCGTTGCCGCGCGATCCAGGCGGCCGGCGGCAACCCGAACGACTCGCGAAACATCCGCGCGAGATGAAACTCCGACAGCGCCGCGACACCGGACAACTCACCGAGCGTCAACGGCTGCGCGAGACGACTGTCGATATAGTCGCGCAGGCGGCGCCGCGTCGCGGCCGACAGCCCGCCCTTCAGCGCCACGTTCGCGCGCCGCACGCCTTGTCCGTGCAACAGCAGGCTCAGCACTTCGTGCGCGGTCTCGTTGGTGCGCAGCAGGCCGTCGGGACTTTCCCACTCCTCGTCGACGAGCGCCTGGCACAGACTCGCAATGCCCGGGTCTTCGAAATAGGTCCGATCGGCGAGCGTCAATTCGCGCGGCTCGCGGTCGAGCTCCTGTACCGCGCGTCGCGTGAAGTGCTCGGGCAGGAAGTACAGGTGCATGAAGTGCATATGGCCGCGCACCCACCAGCGCGATTCGTGATCTCCGGGCAGTGCGCACAGCCGCGACGGCGCGCCGTAGTGGCCCGGCATTTTCTGGCGCTCGGTGCGATAGCCGCCGTCCAGATAGCACGACAGCGTGTGATGGCCGGGCCGCTCGTAGATGGTCTCGGCTTCCTTCGTGTCGCGGGTCCATAGCGCGATCGCGAGTCCGTCGCCGAGCCACGCGAAGCGGTCCAGATGCGCATTCGCACTGGCGAGCGTGTGACAGACCGACTGCAGGCCAAAAGGCATGCCGGCGGCGGCTATCACGGGGGCGGACGGGCTGGTGGTCACGGCGGCGAGCGGAGGTTTTCCGGTGATGCGTAGGGTTGAGCGGCCAGTATACGGCGCGGCCAGTCTGGCCGCTCATTGCCACGAAAAAGTGCGCAATTTTGGACAATTGCGGGCGGCGGCGCGGTTGCATAGTCGAACTATCGTCAATGCTGCGCGTTATGGCAGCCTTTCATTGCAGTCCGAGGCCCGACCATGAATCTTTTGCTTTATGCCGTCACCGTGCTGATCTGGGGCACCACGTGGATCGCGATCAAATGGCAACTCGGCGCGGTACCGCCGCCGGTATCGATTGCATGGCGTTTCTGGATCGCCGCGCTGCTGCTGTTCGCGCTGCTGCGCATCATGCGCCGGCCGATCTGGCCGCCGCTCGGCGCCTGGCGCTACCTCGCCGCGCAGGGCCTCGCGCTGTTCTGCCTGAATTTCCTGTGCTTCTACTACGCCGAACAGATCGTGCCGAGCGGGCTCGTCGCGGTGGTGTTCTCGACCGCGCCGCTGCTGAACTCGATCAACGGACGGCTGTTCATGGGCAGGCCGCTGCAGCCGAGTGCGATTGCGGGCGCATTGCTCGGGCTCGTCGGCATCGTCTGTCTGTTCATGCAGCAGATGGCCGGGCATCTCGGCGATCACACCGCGTGGCTCGGACTCGGCGTCGCGTTTCTCGGCACGCTGTGCTTCTCGGCCGGCAACCTGCTGTCGAGCCGCATGCAGTCGATGGGCCTGCATCCGTTCGCGACGAATAGCTGGGCGATGCTGATCGGCGCGGCTGTCCTGACGCTCGGTAGTCTGTTCGCCGGCTATTCGTTCGCGGTTGAACCGTCGGCGCGCTATCTTGGCGCGCTCGCGTATCTCGCGGTGTTCGGCTCGGTGATCGGCTTTACGGCGTACCTGATGCTGGTCGGCCGCATGGGCCCGGAGCGCGCCGCCTACTGCACGGTGCTGTTTCCGATCGTCGCGCTCGCGGCGTCCACGCTGTTCGAGGGTTACCGCTGGTCAGTGCTCGCGGTGGTTGGTCTGCTGCTCGTGCTGGCCGGCAATCTGGTCGCTTTCGATCTGACGCGACGGATCTTCGTGCGTCGCCGGGCGGCGCGAACCTGATGCGCATCGCGCTCGAGGTGAGGATTTGCAGGAGCAGAAAAAGCGCCTGAATCTCCGGCCGGTGAGCTTTTACGGGAACCGGTTTTTACCGGATTCGTGAAGTAAAGATTTTGTTGGAAACGTAAATCGATGCAAATGGAATGGAATGGGATGTGGCGGCATTCAATTATCATTTTTGATCAATAAGTTTGCTATTTTTATGTGCGAGGATAAAACGCCAACTCTGATGTACGCGCATCGTGACTCTGCCGGCAACGATGCGCGTACAGGCGAAGCACGCCGGTCTGCCTTACCGTGCGTGCTTCGCGCCTAGCAAGGATCGACCGCCGTGAAGCTTTTGCCCCGTCTTGGCCTGGCCGTGGTTCTAATCCATAGCCTGATTTCCCCGAATGTCTCCGCCCAATCCCAATTGAATTACACGACTTCATGGATCGGTAATAGTTTCGGATTTGGCGACGGCAAATGGATGCAGCAGGATATTCAGGCCATTAGCGTCGATGCCAATGGCACCGTTTATACGAATGCGCCGTGGGACGAAAGCGGCAGCGAAATCGCCGCCTATCGCGCGGGCGACAAGCTCGCGGTCGCCGGTTCGACGCACGGCTGGGGCGCGGCCGGCGGCGACGCGGTGGCGGTGAATCACACGTACCTGTACGCGGCGATGTCGATCGGCAACGAAAGCAATGCGCTGGTCGGCGCCGACTATCCGCCGGCGAATCAGACCTGGTACGGCATCACGCGACGCACGCTCGCGAATCTCGCGGACGGCGCGCCGTTTTCCGGCGGCATCGGCAATAGCGCGAACGCGACGAAGAACAGTTTCGTCGCGGTACAAACGGTGAAGACCGGCATCGACGCGGGCATTCGCGGCCTCGCCGCGACAGACAGCGAGGTCTATGTGGCCGACACGTACGGCAACCGGATCGTCGTGTACGACGCGCAATCCATGCAGCCGCTGCGATCGTGGAGCGTCGCATCGCCCGCGCGCATCGCGATCGACACCGACTCGACGCTGTGGATCATCAGCGGCTTCGGCACAGGCAGCCTGAGCGTCCTGCACTACCGCGCCGACGGCACCGCGCTCGCCGGTCCATTGGCGCTGCCCTCCGGCACCGTGCCGACCGACCTCACGGTCACGCCATCCGGCCAGCTGCTGGTCGCCGACAACGGCGTTTCGCAGCAGATTCTCGTGTTCAACAAAGGCGCGGGCGGCCAGATGCACGGCGGCACGTCGATCGGCACGCGCAATGGCATCTTCCATCCGGTGCGCGGCGTGCCCGGTGACACGCGTTTCAACGGCATCACCGGCATCGGCGTCGATGCGGCCGGCAATCTGTACGTCGCGCAAAACGGCGAAGGACCGCGCGCGCTGGGCTCGGCATCGGTCGGGCAAGGCGCGGTGCTGGAGAGTTACGTGTACGGCACGCGCGTGCTCAACTGGCGGCTCTACGGCCTGAGCTTCGTCGATAGCGGCGCGTTCGATCCGGCCACACCCGCTTCGATCTACACGGGCTCGAAGCGCTTCACGCTCGATTACCGGCAGCCGGTCGGCCACGAATGGTCATATGCGGCGTTCACGCTCGATCGCTTCGATTACCCCGACGACCCCGCGTTTCACCAGCCGCGCGGCGTGCGCGGCGAACCGATGGTGCGCAGATTCAAAGGCCAGCGTTTTCTCTATACGCTCGATCCGGGCGCGCACTACCTGAACGTCTATCGCTTCGATGCCGCGCATGGTGAGATCGCGATTCCGTCGGGGATGCTCGCGCAGAATCCGCTGCCGGGCAGTTGGCCCGCCGCGCAACCAGCTTACGGCGAATGGTTGTGGCGCGATAGCAATGGCAATGGCACCGTCGACGCGAGCGAGATCAGCGGCAATCCGTCGACCGGCAGCACGGTCGGCAACGGCTTCTGGTGGGTCGACGATCCCGGCAACGTGTGGCTCGCCACGCCATTGAGCGGCGTGCGCGAGATGCCGCTGCAAGGTCTCGACTCCGCCGGCAATCCGATCTACACGTACGCGAGTGCGAAGCTGTTCGCGATGCCCGCGCCGTTCACGCGGCTCGCGCGGCTCGTCTACGTCGCAGCGACCGACACGATGTATCTGTCGGGTTTCACGAGCGCGATTCCGTGGGACCCGACGCACTGGAAGGAAGCGGGCCCGATGCTGGCGCGCTACGACAACTGGAACAGCGGCACGCCGACCCTGACTTACACGGTCTCGCTGCCGTGGAACACGCAAAGCGATCCGCAGACCACCACGGTCGGCGTCGCGGTGGCGGGCAACTATATCTTCGTCGCCGAGCTGTACACCGATCGCATCGACGTCTACGACGCGCGCAACGGCACGGCGGTCGGTTACATGACGCCGGGCGCGAGCGTCGGCGGCACGAGCGGCTGGGTCGACGTGTATCTCGGCATCAGCGCGGTGCAGCGCGATAACGGCGAGTACGTGGTGCTGGTCGAAGACGACGCGCGCGCGAAGCTGCTGATGTATCGCTGGACGCCTTAACGTGGATCGCCGTCGCGCCGAACACGAATAGACGGCGGCGCACGATCGGTATATAACAACTTTACCGATGCACTTAAAGGAGTGGTGTTCGATCATGACGCAAGACGTTCCTCCCAAGCCGCCCTCCGACGATCGTCCGGAGATCGAGCAGCTCGACGCGGCGCTCAGTCACGTCGATCAGCAGATGTCGTCAGGTGGCATTGCGTCGGGCGCGGCGAAAGGCATTGTGTACAGTCTGATCGAAACGCTCGGCGCGCTGGTCGGTGATCCCGATCTGCCGGAGCACGCGCGTTCGGGGTATGAAGGACTGCTGGAGGCCGCGCGCGAGCTGCGCGCGAAGCTGGAGCGCTGAGCGATGCGCTGAGCGGACCGCTGAACCGACGGGTCCGCTTCGGCGCAGCCGTCGGGCTGTCTGTGCTACAAAGGCGCACTGTGTAACTCACCGTGCGCTTTTTTATGCTCTCTGCGACCGAGATCGCGTTGCTGGCCACCGGCATCATCGTGGTACTGGTGACGCCCGGCCCCACCAACACGCTACTGGCGGCGGCCGGTTTGCGCGCCGGTTTGCGCCGCGCGCTGCCGCTGATCGCCGCCGAACTGGCGGGCTATCTGGTGTCGATCTCCGCGTGGGGACGCTTCTTCGCGCACGCGGCGCAGGCGTGGCCGTGGCTGCCGTCGCTGCTGCGCGTGGCCGCGAGCGTGTATATCGCGTGGCTTGCGCTCGATATGTGGCGCGCGGCGGTGGCACTGCCCGGCTCGACGCAACGCGCTGGCAACGTGCGCGCGCTGTTCGTCGCGACCTTGCTCAATCCGAAAGGGCTGCTGTTCGGCGGCACGATCTTTCCGGCCGCCGCGTTCATGCACTTGCCCGCTTATCTGCTCACGATGGCGATGTTCGCGTGCCTCGCCGCGCCGATCGCACTCGCGTGGATCGCGTTCGGCGCAGCGCTCGGCAGAGGCCGACTCGGTTGGCTCGAACCGGCGAGGGTGCAGCGCGGCGCGTCGATCGTGCTCGGCGTGTTCTCGGTGTCGCTCGCGTGGGCCGCGTTGCACTGAAGACGGATGCGGTAAAGACGATGCGCTAAAGACCGCACCGAGACTCACGCACCGAGCGCCACCTCTTCCCCGCTCATGTGTGCCAGCAACTGGTGAATCTGCGCGACTACGGCCGCGCCTTCGCCGACCGCCGCGGCCACGCGTTTCGTCGACCCGGCGCGCGCATCGCCGATCGCATAGACCCCTTCGACCGTAGTCCCGAGATCGCACGCGGTGGCCGAGCCGTCCGCGCTGATGCCGGTCAGCACGAAGCCTTTCGCGTCGAGCTGCACGCCGCAGGTGCGCAGCCATTCGGTGTTCGGGTCCGCGCCGGTGAAGAGAAACAGATGCCGCGTGTCGAAGTGATCGACGCCGTCGGGCAGCGGCCGCTTCAGCGCGACCGACACGAGCCCGTCCTCATCGCCCTCGAGCCGGCCCACTTCCGAATTCGGATGCACGTACACGTTCGGCAGCGAGCGGATGCGGTCGATCAGATAGCGCGACATCGTCGCCTCGAAACCGCTGCGGCGGATCAGCACGTGAACCTTGGCCGCGTGCGTCGCCAGATAGACGATCGCCTGGCCGGCCGAATTGCCGCCGCCCACCAGCACGACCTCCTGGCGCTTGCACAGCTTCGCCTCGACCGGCGACGCCCAGTAGTAGACGCCGCGTCCGTCGAAGCGCTCGAGCCCGTCGAGCGCAGGTCGCCGGTACACGGCGCCGCTCGCGATCACGATCGCCCGCGCGCTGATGTGACCGCCGCATTTCGTTTCGAGCCGATAAGGTGTCTGCCCGCAATGCAGCGCCTGCACGCTGACCGGAATTGCAACGTGCGCGCCGAACTTCTGCGCCTGCACGAACGCGCGGCCGGCAAGCGCCTGGCCCGAGATGCCGGTCGGAAAGCCGAGGTAGTTTTCGATGCGCGAGCTCGCGCCCGCCTGGCCGCCCGGTGCGCGGCTGTCGAGCACGATCACCGACAGCCCTTCGGAGGCCGCGTACACCGCGGCGGCGAGTCCGGCCGGTCCCGCGCCGACGATCGCGACGTCGTACACGTAGGTGTCGTCGAGATCGGGCAGCAGACCTAAGCGAGTGGCAAGCTCCGGCATGCTCGGATGACGCAGCACCGTGCCGTCCGGGCAGATCACGAGCGGCAGGTCCTCGCGCTGCGCGGCGAACTGCTCGATCAGCCGCAGCGCGTCTTCGTCGCGTTCGTCGATCACCGAATGCGGATGGCCGTTGCGCGACAGGAAGCCTTGCAGCATCACGAGCCGCGGGTCATTGCTGTTGCCGACGAGGATCGGGCCGCCCGCGCCCTTTTCGATCAGCGACACGCGCCGCAGAATCAGCGCGCGCATAATGCGCTCGCCGAGTTCCGCTTCGGCGACGATCAGCGCGCGCAGCCGGTCGGGCGGAATCAGCAGCGCTTCGACGGCGCTGGTCGCGAGGCCGTTCACCAGCGAGGGCTTGCCCGACAGTTGCCCGACCTCGGCCAGGAAATGCCCGGCGCCGCGCTCGCTGATCACGTGCTCGCGGCCGATGCCGTCACGCTGATAGACCTTCACGCGCCCTTCGAGCAGCACGAACATGCCGGGGCCGGTGTGGCCGGTCTCGAACAGCAACTCGCCGGACTTCCAGCGACCGATCTCGCCGAAGCGGCGCAGCCGGTCGATCTCGGCGCAAGTGAGCTCCGGAAACATCTGATGCAAACGCGTCGACAGCGAAGAAAACGGCGCGTCGGCGACGACTCCCTGCTGTCCTTCCACTTCTTGAGTCGAAACGTCCTGAGTCGAAAGCATTGAACCGCTCCTTCGATGTTCATAGCACGATTGAACGCGAGGCAACGCAATGCGCGCTCACACGCCGGGACGAGCCGTGCCGCGCGCGTCAGGCGGACGATGCCGCCGCTGATTTCTACTAGACGGCTTTGGGCGCGATATCGTCGACGGTGACTTCTGGCGGCGGCATTTCGGGCAGCGAGTCGACCGGCTTGCCCGAGTCGCGCCAGGCTTCCATGCCGCCGCGCAGCGGCAGCACGTCGGAAAAACCGGCTTCGGTGAGTTGCTTGGCCATCCATGCCGCGGAAATCTCGTTCGGGCAGGAGCAGTAGATCACGAGCTTCTGATCGCGTGGATAGCTGGCGACGATGCCGTCGAGTTGCCGTTCGTCGGCGAATTGCGCGCCTGGAATCACGAACGGATCGAGCTTGCGCTTCTCCTGCGAACGGATGTCGAACACGACCGGTGCCTGATTAGCCTTGTACAGCTTCGCGAGTTCGTCGACCTCGATGCGCGCGGACGCGAGCTTCGCGATCAACTGGCGGCGGCGGATCCACCGGTACGCCGCGTACAGCACCAGCAACGCGACCACGACCAGCGCCGCCGTGCGCCCGAGCCGCCCGGCGATCGCGAACAGCATGTCGATCTGCCGCGCGAACAGCGCGCCGATGATCAGCCCGGTGCCGGACCACAGCGCGGCGCCGACGCCGTCGTAGGTGAGGAAGGTGCGGTAGCGCGTGCCCATCGCGCCGGCCATCGGGATCGATACGATCGACAGTCCCGGCACGAACTTCGCGACCGCGAGCACGCGCACGCCCCAGCGGCCGAAGAAGCGCTCGGTCTTTTTCACACAGGTGTCACGCGACAGCGACAGCCGGCAGATCGTCTTCAGCGTATTGCCGCCGTAGATGCGGCCCGCGACGTACCACGCGCTGTCACCGATCAGCGTCGCGAAGATTGACAGCACGAGGACCGGCAGCAACTGCGTGCCGACCGAGCCGGGGTGCATCGCGGCCATCGCGCCGAACAGCACGAGCGACGGCATGGCTGGCACCGGCAGCCCGAGCGCGGCGGCTAGCACGTTTGCGAAGACGAGCGCCGGTCCATATTGCGCGACGAGGTCATGTAGCATCGGTTTAATATCCGCGGCCCTTGCGGGCGCAGCGCGGTAAGGAACGCAAAGGGGAATGCAAGGATTATGGACGTATTTTCAAGACGTGCAACCGACCTGGAAATCGGCCCGTCTTGTGGCTGCAGTCAGGTCTGCATATAAGGCCACATGCCCCGCTACACAAGCGTGGCAACCGCGTGTGACAAGTGGTAGAAGGCCGGGTAAGCAGGCTCGACGAGACGCGCGAAAGCGCTTGCAAAAACCCGTAGGAAAGCGGGGATTGGCGGTTCGAGCGCAACAAGCGGAAGCACGGCGACGCACGCGGGCGCGCCCCATGCGAACAATTCCGCGCTGCCGCGTCGAAGCGCGACGCCACCGGCGCGGGGAGGCTGACGAGTCACGCGACGGTAACACGCCGCGCGCCTGCTTCACTGACGATGGTTGTGCTGCTCGCCCGGCAACTCGGCGCCATGCGCGCGGATCGCGGCGATCAGCTCCGCGGGCGTGATTTCGTAGCGCACTTCACGATGTATGCCCGGCTTGCGCTCATCGACCTCGATCAGCAGGATGCCTTTGCCGTCTTCGGTCGATTCGAGGCGCAGCGAGCGAAGTTCGCGCGCCGTTGCGTCGTCGTATTCGGTGAGCAGGGCCATTGACCCGGAGGACCCGGTAATGCGCATCGAAGTTGTCCTTGTTGCGTTGGTGATGGAGCCATTGTACGGGGCGGATGGCGTGCCGTCTGCCGCGTCGTCGTGCCGTGTTGCGTCTGCTTCTGTTTCGATCTCGCCCGGGTTTTCGCGCATTCGCGGTTGCGGAGCGAGCAACCAGTTTAACGCGACTCCTCGTTGCGACGGCTGCATTTTTCATGCCCCTCGGCGGCGCGGCTTGCGTTCGGGTTTTGTCATGCGGGTGACGCGGGCGCGGGCTAGGCGGCGTCCGGCGGCACTCTCGCTGTGGTTGGCGTCGCGCCCGGATTTCCTCACCTTTCGCGCACGAATCGCGCACTGAAAAAAATAGCCCGTCCGGATAGGACGGGCCGTTAAACGCCGTTGTTACTCGGGTCAGCCTGCCCTTGCAACATTGGGCGCTGACGCCTCCATCCTCGTGCTTCGTCGGCGGTCTGTCGAGGTGGGACTAATGCGGATCTATCAGATCAAAGTGCTGCTTTCCGGTTCGACGTTCACACGAGGCCGGTCGTGTAATACACCAGGATCACGAAGAACACCGCGAGCGTCTTGATCACCGTGACCGCGAAGATGTCGCGATACGACTGCCGGTGCGTGAGACCCGTCACCGCGAGCAGCGTAATCACCGCGCCGTTGTGCGGCAGCGTATCCATGCCGCCGCTCGCCATCGCGACCACCCGATGCAGTACTTCGAGCGGAATATTCGCGGCCTGCGCGCCCTTGATGAACGTATCGGACATCGCGGCGAGCGCAATGCTCATACCGCCCGATGCCGAACCCGTGATACCCGCCAGCGTGCTGACCGACACCGCTGCATTGACGAGCGGATTCGGAATGCTTTTCAGCGCATTGCTGACGACGAGAAAGCCCGGCAGCGCCGCGATCACACCGCCGAAGCCATATTCCGACGCGGTATTGAGCGACGCCAGCAGCGCTCCCCCCACCGCTGCCTTGGTGCCGACCGCAAAGCGGTGGCTGACGCGGCCGAACGCCGTCACGATGACCATGATGATGCCGAGCAGCAGCGCGCCCAGCACGGCCCAAATCCCCACCAGAGCCTTGACGTTCGTTTCGACCGGTGCATGCAGGCCCGGCAGGATCTCCGGCGTGACCGTGAAGGACGGGCCGTACCAGGTCGGAATCCAGCGCGTCAGCAAGAAGTTCGCGACGCCGACCACGATGAGCGGCGCGATCGCCAGCAGCGGATGCGGCAGTTCTTTCGATTCGACGCGCTCCGGCTCGTTGACGAGTTCGGTGCCGTAACCCTCGCCGGTCGCCATCGCGCCGCGGCGGCGCCATTCCAGATACGTCAGACCGACCACGATGATGAACAGCGAGCCGAGCACGCCGAGCGTCGGCGCGGCCCACGAGGTGGTCTTGAAGAACGTCGTCGGGATGATGTTCTGGATCTGCGGCGTGCCGGGCAGCGAGTCCATCGTGAACGAGAACGCGCCGAGCGCGATCGCGCCGGGCATCAGCCGCTTCGGAATGTTGCTCTGGCGATACAGCTCGGCCGCGAACGGATAGACCGCGAACACGACGACGAACAGCGACACGCCGCCATAGGTGAGCAACGCGCACACCGCGACGATCACCGCGTTCGCGCGCGAGCGACCGATATAGCGGATCGCGGCCGCGACGATCGACTCGGAGAAGCCCGACAGCTCGATCACCTTGCCGAACACGGCGCCGAGTAGGAACACGGGGAAGTACAGCTTCACGAAGCCGACCATCTTGTCCATGAAAATACTCGTGAAGACCGGCGCGACGGCGGCGGGCTCGGTGAGCAGGACGGCGGCGAGCGCCGCGATCGGCGCGAACAGGATTACGCTGTAGCCGCGATACGCGGCCAACATCAGAAACGCCAGCGCGGCGATAACGATGAGAAAGGTCATTGAGTCTCCATAGCCTGGTTGTTCTACCTTTTTTGCCGTCCTGATCAAGCGACGGCGCGGCGCGGTCGAGATGCAGATTCCATGCCATGCCCGGCGTTTGTCCGCTGAAGCGCTGCGGCGCCTGGCGCGGGCGGGCAGCGGTGGCCCGAGGCATCGTTGGCGGATTGTACCCGGGTGTCTCCGAAACGGGACTTCAATCCAGCTAAGATCACTTGAAACCAGGGTAAGTCACGATGCATAAGGCCTGTCGCCTGTCTCTGTTTGGAGATAAATTTGTCTAGCAATTGAGATTGATTGCAAACAAAACGATAAGCGGAGACAACGACAGCATGATGACCGACTGGACGGGCCTGCCCGCCGCCTACGACGACGTGCTGCGTCGGGCGATGGAATCGCTGTTTCGCACGTTCGAAAACTTCAGTGAAGGCACCTTCATCGTAGACGGGCAAGCGCGCGTTGTCTGGATCAATAAACGGTATGCGGCGCGCTTCGGCTTTTCGGACCCGCAACATGCGATCGGCCGCGATTGCGAAGCGGTGATCCCGAACAGTCTGATGCGCGAAGTCGTCAACACTGGCAAGCCGATCCTGCTCGACATCATGGAGACCGATCGCGAGCCGCTCGTCGTCACGCGTCTGCCGCTGAAGGACGATGCCGGCGCGACGATCGGCGCGGTCGGCTTCGCGCTGTTCGACGAGCTGAAAGCGCTGTCGCCGCTGTTTTCGCAGTACTCGCGGCTGCAGCAGGAACTGATCGCGACGCGCCAGTCGCTCGCGCAGGCGCGCCGCGCGCGCTATACATTCGGCAGCTTCGTCGGCACGAGCGCGGCGTCGCTCGAAGTGAAACGCCAGGCGCGGCGCGCGGCGCAACTCGAAGCGCCGGTGCTGCTGCTCGGCGAAACCGGCACCGGCAAGGAACTGCTCGCGCATGCGATTCACGGCGGCTCGGCGCGCGCGCATAAGCCGCTCGTCAGCGTCAACGTCGCGGCGATTCCCGACACGCTGCTCGAAGTCGAATTCTTCGGCGCCGCACCCGGCGCGTACACCGGCGCCGATCGCAAGGGGCGGGTCGGCAAGTTCGAGCTCGCCAACGGCGGCACGCTGTTTCTCGACGAGATCGGCGATATGCCGCTGCCATTGCAGGGCAAGCTGCTGCGCGTGCTGCAGGACAAGGAGTTCGAGCCGCTCGGCTCGAACCGCGTCGTGCGCGCGGATGTGCGGATCATCGCGGCGACCTCGGCCGATCTACCCGCGCTCGTCGCGGCCGGACGTTTTCGCGCGGATCTGTACTACCGGCTCAACGTGCTGACGATCCTCGCGCCCGCGCTGCGTGAGCGTCCATCCGACATCGAGGCGCTCGCCTACGCGATGCTCGAGGATCTGGCCGCGCAGGCGGGCGGCGGCAGCCACTTCGAATTACACGACGACGCGTTGCGTCTGCTGTGCGCGTACGACTGGCCCGGCAACGTGCGCGAGCTGCGCAACACGTTGGAGCGCGCCGTGATGCTGTCCGACAGCGAACGCATCGATGCGCGCGTGCTTGCGCCGTTCATCGGCTCGGGGCAGGGTGGCGCGACGGCGTCGACGCGGACCCCGTCTGTCGCGGCTGCCAGCGTGGACGTTGCGGCCGCCGCGGAACCCACTTCGTGGAGCGACGCGATGGCCGCCTTCGAAAAGCGCTTTCTGTGCGACGCGTTGCGCGCGAACGGCGGCCGCGTGATCGACACTGCGAAACAGATCGGCATGGGCCGCGCGACGCTGTACAAGAAGATCGCCGCGCACGGCATCGACGTCTGACGCGCCGCGCCCGCTCGGCCGCGCGGCGCGAACTGACGCAGCACGAGGGCAGCGTGGCACAATCGCGGGATCGAAAAACAAGACGTGACCGGGGTCTCCATGAAACGCCTTTCCTTCTTCGCGCGCCGCTCGAGCATCATGCTGGCCGTCGGCGCGATCGTCGCGCTTGGCGGGTGTAGCAGCAGCGCGCCGCTGTTCCTGCCGGACGGCCGCTTAACCACGCTCGTGCAATGCCCGGTCGGTTCCGACTCGTGCTCGCAACAGGCGGCCGCCAGTTGCAATGGCGCGTTCGACGTCGTGCGGCAGTCGAGCCAGGGCGGCACGCTGAGCCTGATCTACGCGTGCCGCGCGACCGCGAAGTAAGCACCTTTAGCCGCGCCGGTGCAACGCCGGCGCGCGCGGCAGTTTCATTCGCAGGCGGCATTGGTCTTTTCACCTGTTCCAGGTGATTCCCTGCCAAGTCCCGATACGCTTGCGGTTACCACATGGCTGTCATAAATTCATGCCTAATGTGGGTCCGATCCGCGATTAGCATGCGAATTGAGTTAAGTACGCCGCACGCGGCTTTTTTACAACGTTGAGTCGCCGTACACCGATTATCCTTTGCGCCCCGACAACGACTTATCTTTTCCTTCGGGGTGTCCAACGAAGTTCAGTGCGGCAGGCAACGGAACGTGAAATTTGACAGCAGTATTCTTTTTAAACCGTTGGGAATTTAACCCCGGCGAGAAGAAACTGCCGTTTTTTTCCGGCGCAGAAAATGAAGAGGAAGGTTTTCCCGCTGCTGGCGGGCATTAGTTCGGGTCGCGCGGGCCAACGCGACTTATGCTTTCGATTTTTTTGCTTCAACACTAATTCAATAGAATCCGGGGAAAGCAATGAATCATCAGCAACTCGAAAAAGATATCGAGCATCTCGAACAGATAATTTCCCATATTTCCGCAGAAGACCGTATTCCGTTGTCTTACTGGCGAAACCGCCTCCAGCACGTTTCCGGCGCGGTTATCGTGCCGGCGCAGGCAACCCGTGTCAAACGCCTCGATGCCGCGCTTTGCGCATTGGAAAAACGGCAGAAAGCCTGAGTGTCGTCACTAAGTCCGCCAATCGGAATCGGCAATCAGGAAAGCCGTCGTGTGCGCTTTCACCGGACCGGTTATATCTATCGGTTGATCGCCAAAGTGACATGGGCGCGCGCGCCTTCTTTTACCGACACAGGACGAACATGCAGATAGCAGGGCTTGCCGCGACCCGGCTCGCGAGGGTGACGACCACGATGCAGGGCTACGTGGAGCGCGGCGAAGTGGCGGGGGTGGTGGCGCTCGTATGGCGGCGCGGCGAACTCGGCTACTTCGAACCGATAGGCCTACGCGACGAAGCCGCGCAATTGCCGATGGAGCGCGACACGCTGTTTCGCATCGCTTCGATGACGAAGCCGGTGACGAGTGCCGCGATCATGATGCTGATCGAGGAAGACCGCCTCGCGCTCGATGCGCCCGTTTCGCGGTGGCTGCCCGAACTTGCGGCGCCGCGCGTGCTGCGTGATCCGAGCGGCCCGCTCGACCAGACCGATCCGATTCTCGCGCCGATTACGGTGCTCGACCTGCTCACGCATCGCGCGGGCTTCGCGTATCACTTCACGGCAACCGGTCCGCTCGCCGAAGCCTACTCAGCGGCTTTCAACGGCTTCGAGGCCAGCGGCAACAACAGCGCGTGCCTCGCGCGCATCGCCGCACTGCCGCTGATGTTCCAGCCCGGCTCGCGCTGGCACTACGGCGTGGCGACCGACGTGCTCGGCGTGCTGATCGAACGCGTGAGCGGCATGCCGCTCGGCGAGTTTTTCCGCACGCGCATTTTCGAGCCGCTCGGCATGCGCGACACCGCGTTCTGGGTGCCCGACGCGCAGCTTGCTCGCCTCGCCACCGCGTACAACATCGATCCGGGAACGCGGCGTCGCGTGGTCGAGGATCATGCGGCGGCGAGCCGCTGGGCCAATCCGCGGCGCTTTCAAAGCGGCGGCGGCGGGCTAGTCTCGACCGCCGAGGACTATCTGCAATTCGCGCAACTGCTGCTCGGGCGCGGTCGCGTCGGCGGCACGCGGCTGCTGTCGCATCGCTCGGTCGACCTGATGCGCAGCAATTTCCTGAGCCGCGACCAGCGCCGCCTGCCTGCGTTCGGTCACGTGATCTGGGCGGGGCAGGGCTTCGGCCTCGGCCTGTCGATCGTCGATGATCCGGCGCAGCAATTGCCGCTAGGCTATCGCTCGCTCGGCTCGTTCGGTTGGCCCGGCGCGTACGGCACGAGCTGGTTCGCCGATCCGGTCGAGAACATGATCGGCCTGATGCTGATCCAGCGCCGCTCGATCGACCCGTTCCCGATGGCCATCGACTTCGAACGCCGCGTCTACGATGCGATCGACGATTGAGCGCGGCCTTCGCGCCTGCGCTCGGCCGCGTGATTCACTATCCTGTGATTTATTCGTCTGATAGTGTCCGCTAACCATTCATCGCGATTCATCGCAGTGCGTCCAACCGAGGGGGGAACACCGGCATGGCCTCTTACAAACAGTTGACTGCGCAACTCGAAAAACTTCACAAGGAAGTCGCAGCCGCGCGCGACAAGGAAGTCGCGCAAGCTATCGCCGATATCAAGCAGAAGATTGCCGAATACGATCTGACCGCCGAAGAACTCGGCTTCACGAGCGCCGCGTCGAAGCCGCGCCGCAAGTCGTCGGCGACGGCAGTCGCCAAGTACCGCAATCCGAAGACCGGCGAAACCTGGAGCGGCCGTGGACGCTCGCCGGCCTGGCTCGTCGGGAAAAATCGCGAGCGGTTTCTGATCGAAGGTTGAATTTCGCCGTGGATGCCGATGCGTCCGTGTTCTCTGAAGTGATGCGTCGTTTGACTCGTTCCGCACCGTTGCGAAGGTCCCGAAAACGCTCACCTTTGCGTGACGCCTGAACGTGTCCAGCGAGATTCACCGATGCGTTCGAAGCTCGCGGGATGCTTCGGTGAGCCAGGCTTTGTCGCGCGACGCACCGCCGCGGGTGCGAATCATCATCGTGTCGCGCCGCTCCTCACAGCTCGCCGCAAACCCGCGCCAGCCTTTGCCGGCGGGCGTTTCCAGGCGTCGAGCCGGAGCCTGTTCGTAGCGTTGCGACGCTTTGCCGCGGTTTTCCCGCACATCGCGGTTGTGGTGCGTGCGCCGCGGCAGGTGCGTGCATGCGCTTCGCGATCCTCACCTTTGGCCGCGAATCATATCCGCCGCCACAAGTCCCGAAAACACTCACCTTTGCGCGCGGGCATGCGCGGCGCGGGACGCTTGCGCGGTCGCCCCGTCCGGTGCCGCGGCCCTTTCCCCGGCCGTCGCGCCAGACGTGTATCATTCGCACCTTGCGCCGTTTTTGCACCAGCGATTCCCGCATTGTCGAACCAGTGCCGGCCGATTCCGGCCCGCGCCCGACTCTCGCAGCTCGACGCCGCCGCGCCACGCGCGGCATACCGGCCGCCCAAAGCCGCCGGGAACCGCCCGAACCCCTTTCCGTGACCGCCAGACCCGATGTCAGTCTCCGAACTCAAACGCCGCCGCACGTTCGCGGTCATTTCCCACCCGGACGCGGGTAAAACCACGCTCACCGAAAAGCTGCTGCTGTTTTCGGGCGCGATTCAGATCGCCGGTACGGTGAAGGGCCGCAAGAGCAACCGCTACGCGACGTCCGACTGGATGGAGATCGAAAAGCAACGCGGCATTTCCGTCGCGAGCTCGGTGATGCAGTTCGAGTACGGCGATTGCGTGATCAACCTGCTCGACACGCCGGGCCACGAGGACTTTTCCGAAGATACCTACCGCGTGCTGACCGCGGTCGACGCCGCCGTGATGGTGATCGACGGCGCGAACGGCGTCGAAGCGCAGACGCTGAAGCTGCTCGAAGTCTGCCGCAGCCGCAAGACGCCGATCGTCACGTTCATCAACAAGCTCGACCGCGAAGTGCGCGAGCCGCTCGAACTGCTCGATGAAATCGAGCAGCACCTCGGCGTGGCGGCGGTGCCGTTCACATGGCCGATCGGCATGGGCAAGGATTTTCAGGGCGTCTACGACGTCCAGCGCGATCAGGTGCGGGTGTTCCGCGCCGGCCAGGATACGGCCGGCGGCGCGGTCGAAACGCTGCAGGCACTGAGCGACGAGGAAGGCGAGCGCCGTTTCGGCCACGCGTGGGTACGTGCGAAGGAAGAGATCGATCTGATCAGCGGCGCGACGCCCGAATTCGACCGTGAGCAGTTTCTGGCCGGGCAGCAGTCGCCGGTGCTGTTCGGCTCGGCGATCAACAACTTCGGCGTGAAGGAAATTCTCGACGCGCTGGTCGACCTCGCGCCGCCGCCGTCGATGCGTATGACCGTGCAGCGTCCGGTGCAGCCGGAAGAGTCGAAGTTCACCGGCGTCGTGTTCAAGGTGCAGGCGAACATGGACCTCGCGCACCGCGACCGCGTCGCGTTCATCCGCGTGTGTTCGGGACGTTTCGAGCGCGGCATGGCGGTGAAGGTCACGCGCTCGAACAAGACGTTCCGCGCGAACAACGTGGTCACGTTCCTGTCGCAGCGTCGCGAGACGGTGAGCGAGGCGTATCCGGGCGACATCATCGGTATTCCGAATCACGGCACGCTCAGTCTCGGCGATACGCTGACCGAAGGCGAGCAGCTTCAGTTCGTCGGCCTGCCGTTCTTCGCGCCGGAAATTTTCCAGACCGTCGAAGTGGTCGATCCGATGCGCGCGAAGCAGCTCGGCGAAGCGCTGAAGCAGCTCGGCGAGGAAGGCGCGATCCAGGTGTTCCGTCCCGAAGCGGGCGGTCTGATGATTCTCGGCGCGGTCGGGCAACTGCAGTTCGAAGTGGTGTCGCACCGTCTGTCGACTGAATACAAGGTCGACGTGCGGATGGCGCCGGCGCGCTACCGGCTGTCACGCTGGGTGACCTGCGACGATCCGGCCGAGCTGCGCCGCTTCACCGACTCGTACTCGGCGCGCATCGCGCTCGATGCGTCCGATGCGCCGACCTACCTGGCTTCGCACGTGTCGGAGATCGAGGTCGCGCAGAAGGCGTGGCCGAAGATCGTGTTCAACGAGTTGCGCGAGCACTCGGGGGCGCCGTTCAGGAAGGCGATGTAAAGCGGCGAGTCCGCTGGTTTCGAAGCTAAAAAGCCGCGTCGATCGACGCGGCTTTTTTCTTTTCGGTCGCCACGACGTCCCGGCGGCAGCGCGCGACTTCGCCTATGCTGACGGAACCACCCGCCCCGCCGCGAAGCCGGCTCCAATTCCTGTCCAACCGCATGGAGCGACCGTGACCGTTCGCAATCTCGACGCCCTGTTTCGCCCGAAATCCGTCGCCGTGATCGGCGCGTCCGAGCGGCCGGGCAGCATCGGCGCGATGGTCTGGGCGCGCGTGCTCGAAGGCGGCTTCGACGGCCCGCTGTGGCCGGTCAATCCGAAGCACGCGAAGCTCGGCGTCCATCCGGTGATCTCCGACGTCAGCGATCTGCCGCAGGCGCCCACCGTCGCGGTGATCTGCACGCCGCCCGCGACATGGCCCTCGTTAATCCACAAGCTCGGCGGCATGGGCACGCGCGCCGTGATCATCGTCGGCGAGGCGCGCAGCGATGAAGACCGGCTCGAACTGCGGCACGCGCTGTCGGCGGCGCGGCCGCATCTGTTGCGCATCGTCGGGCCGGGTAGTCTCGGCGTGGTGTCGCCGGCGCTCGGCGCGCATCTGGGCGCACCGTCTTGCACGGTCAAGGCGGGCGGCGTCGCCTGGGTGTCGCAGTCCAATGCGCTGACCAACGCGGTGCTCGGCTGGGCACGCGCGCGCGGGCTCGGTTTTTCGCACGCGGTGGCGCTCGGAGCGGAGGCCGACGTCGATGCCGGCGACGTGCTCGATTACCTCGCGAGCGACCCCGGCACCCGCGCGATCCTGGTCGAACTCGACAGCGTGCGGGCGGCGCGCAAGTTCATGTCGGCCGCGCGCGCGGCGGCGCGCAACAAGCCGGTGCTCGCGCTGCGCTCCGGCCGCGACGATCCCGCCGACGGTCTCTATACAGCGGCGTTCCGGCGCGCGGGCCTCGTGCGCGTCGACGCGCTCGACGATCTGCTCGACGAAATCGAAACGCTCGGCGTCGGCCGTGTGGCGGCGGGCGCCACCGCGACGCTGATTACCAGCGACCGGGGTCTCGCGACGCTCGCGCGCGACGCATTCAGCGCCGCCGGCGGCCTGCTCGCGCCGTGGCCTGCCGCGGCGTCGGACGCGCTGCGCGAAGCGCTGCCGCTCGCGGTGGGCGGCAATCCGCTGCTGCTCGGCGACGGCGCTCGTCCTGAGCACTTCGGCACCGCGCTGAAGCTGCTCGGCGAGTATCGCGAGACCGGCACCGCCGTCGTGGTGCACGCATCGACGCATGGCGCGCCCGTCGACGACGTCGCGCAGGCGCTGATCGAGCATCAGCGCTTTGCGTATCGCGGGCTGCTCGCATGCTTCTTCGGCGGTGTCGATGCGGCGAGGCGCGACGCGCTGCATGCGCAGGGCATCCCGGTGCACACGACGCCGCAGCGGCTCGCGCGCGCGTTCGCCCGTCTGGTCGATTACCGGCTGGGTCGCGAATTGCTGATGCAAACGCCGGAAGGCCTGCCCGCGCAGATTCCCGAGTCGATCGACGCCGCCCAGGCGCAGGCTCGCGAAGCGTTGGCGGCGGGCGAAAGCGAGCTCGCCGGGGACGCGGCGGCGCGGTTTCTGGCGCGATTCGGGTTGCAGGTGGAGGGTGTGGAAGAAGGGGGCGCCACTGCGCCCGGCCCCGCTGCGCCGTGCGCCGATGCCGACAGCGCGACAAAACCCATCGTCGACGTCGCCGTTGAACTGCACGACGACGACAACTTCGGCCCCGTGTTCCGCTTCGCCGCGCCGCCGATCGACGGCGTTTCCAGCGGGTTGCACGTGTACGGCCTGCCGCCGCTCAATCCGATGCTCGCGCGCGATATCGTCACCCGTTCGCAATACGCGAGGCTGGTCGCGCCGGAGCCGACGCTCGCCGCGTTGACGGCATTGTCGCAAGCGGTTTGCGACGTGCGCGAGATCGTCGGCCTCTCGTTGAAGCTGAGGGTCTACCGGGACCGCGTGACGGTGGTCGATCCGGTGTTGCGGGTCGGCGGGAAGCGCAGCCGTCTCGCGATCGTGCCGTATCCGCGCCGCTTCGAGGAAACGATCGACTGGCAGGGTATGCGTATAACGGTACGGCCGATTCGCCCGGAAGACGAAAACGCGCATCGCGAGTTCGTGAACGCGATGACGCCGGAAGATTTGCGGCTGCGTTTTTTCGGTGCGGTCGGCGCGTTCGACCACTCGCAACTCGCGCGCATGACGCAGATCGATTACGACCGGGAAATGGCGCTGATCGCGACGGTCGAGAACGAAGACGGCGTCGCGCAGACGCTCGGCGTGGTGCGCGCGGTGGCCGATCCCGACAACGAGACAGCCGAATTCGCGGTGACCGTGCGCTCGGACCAGAAGGGGCGCCGCCTCGGCCAGTTGCTGATGCAGCGGATCATTGCGTACGCGCGGGCGCGCGATACGCACTGGCTGATCGGTGAGGCGCTGCGCGAGAACACCGCGATGATCGCGCTGGCGAAGGCCAGCGGCTTCACGATCACGCGGACCGAAGACCCCGGCGTGGTCGGCTTCCGGATGGCGCTCGACGAAACGGCGGGGGCGGAGCCGAAGTCCGCCGCGCAGAATCAGCCGGGGGTTTGAGCGGCTTACGTCGCGAGCCGCTCAACGCACGGCTTCATCACCTCACGCCGCCAGCTTCTGCGCTGCCTCATCGACTTGCGCGCGCGTGACCGACAGCTCATCGAGCCATGCCTGTGCATACACCGCGCCGGTTTCGCGCTCGAGCCGCGCGATCGTCGCGGCGCAGCGGTTCGCGTCCTTCAGCGTCGAAATGAACGATTTCACCGACTCGCCGCCCTTGAACGCGTCGAACAGCGGCACGCGAATTTCATCAGGCAGCGGGCGGGTGGTCCATTGGTACGGCTTGCCGTTGAACGTCAGCGACGGCGGCAGCACGCGCTCCTTGCGCGCGGCCGGAATCAGGCCGTAGGTGCGCGCCGCTTCGCCGATCTGCTCGGGCGAAAACAGCTCGTCGGGCGTGATGCCGAATTGCTGGATGAAAGTCTCGATGCTTTGCATCGCGGCGGCGCGGTCGTCGCGGCGCTTCTGCGCGTGAGCGACGATGTCGCGCAGTTCGTCGGCTTCTGCCGCGGTGATCGTGAAGCTCGACTGCTTCTGCTGGAGTTCGGAAAAACGCTGGAATTCGGAATCGGTCAGAAGTTTGGCCATTGCTCAATCGATGCGCGCGCATGAGCCCGTCATGCGGCGGTATTTTGGAAGGGCCGCCATTCTAAACCAAGTGCGCGCGCGTGCAGCCGCACGAACGTCGTCGCGCAACTTGCCGCGCATCTCGTCAATCACGCGGCCTGCTCGCGGAACATCGACAGCGCCTGCACCGTGTCGCGCAGCAGCGTCGTGGCCGCTTCGAGCGTCGGCGCGACGTACTCGTCGATCCGCCGCAGATACGGGCAGGTGAGCACCGCGATTGCCTGCCCGGACGGCGCGAGGATCGGGAACGTCACGTCGGTGACGCCGAAGGTCTGCTGGCTGTCCTTCTGCCAGAAGCCCGCCGCGCGGATGCGTTCGCAGGCCTCCTCCAGCGCGTCGCGATCGAGCGTCACTTCGCCCTTCACCTTGGTGTGCTCGGCAAGCATCTGCTGACGCTGCTCGACGCTCTGGAACGCGAGCATCACGCGTCCCGAGCCGGTGTCGATCAGACCGACCCGCGAGCCGAGCCGCACCGACATGCCCCAGGAGCCCGGTCCGTCGACCTGCGCGATCACCAGCAGGTTGCCGCGGTCGTAGACGACCAGGTGGCACGACTGTTCGGCCGCGTCGGCGAAACGCTGCATCAGCGGCAGCGCTTCGGCGATCAGCCGGTTCATCGGCGGATGACGGTGCGCGAGCGCGAACAGCTTCAGGCTCAGCGAGTAGCGGTCGCCGGCCGCCGAGCGCACCACGTATTGACGCGCGACGAGGCGTTCGAGCATCCGGTACATCTCGCTCGCATTGCGGCCCAGCTGGCGCGTGATTTCGGCGCGCGTGAGTCCTTCCTTCTGCTCGGACAGCAGCTCGAGAATGTCGAGGCCTTTATCCAGTGCGGGGGCGCGGTAGCGGTCGTCGTCTTTGTCTTCGGCGTCCATCGTGAGGGTAGGGGATCTCGTCGGGATTTCTTATTATCTGGCGCGCGCGCAGCGTTTCGCGAACTGAATGTCTGCTGTCCAGGGAAAACCCCGGGCATCGCGTCGCGCAGTTTTCTTGACTTGGAAAAATTCGAATATGAATAATACGTTCATTGGTGAATGAATGCACGCGTGAGCGAGGCGCGCCTTTTCTGGCTGCGCATTGGGCCCGTCGCATGGTAAAAACACCACAAAATAGGGAGACACGCTCATGTCGGCATCGATCGGATCCAGGATCGGGCAACGGCGCCGGATCGGCCGCGGCTCGTTGCAGGTGAGCGGACTATGTCTCGGCACGGCGCCGCTCGGCGGCCTGTATCGCGACCTGTCCGACGAGGAGGCCCATGCGACCATCGCCGCCGCCTGGGACGCGGGCGTGCGCTACTTCGACACTGCGCCGCACTACGGCAACACCAAGGCCGAGCATCGGCTCGGCGCCGCGTTGCGCCACTATCCGCGCGGCGAATATGTGCTGTCGACCAAGGTCGGCCGCCGCTTCGTGCCGCGCACGTCGCCATTCGACGACCGCGAAGGCTGGCAGAATCCGCTGCCGTTCGAAGCGATCTACGACTATACGCACGACGGCATTCTGCGTTCGTTCGAGGACAGCCAGCAGCGCCTCGGCATCGTCGATATCGACATCCTGCTCGTGCATGACATCGGCCGCGTCACGCACGGCGACCGGCATCCGCACTACTGGCGGCAACTGACCGAAGGCGGCGGTTTCCGCGCGCTGGAGCGCCTGCGTTCGACCGGCGCGATCAAGGCGGTCGGCCTCGGTGTCAACGAAGGCGCGGTGATTCTCGACGCGATGGCCGAGTGCGATATCGATTGCGCGTTGCTCGCGGGGCGTTATACGCTGCTCGAGCAGACCACCCTCGATGACCTGCTGCCCGCCTGCGAGGCGCGCGGCGTCAGCATTCTGCTCGGCGGCGCGTTCAATTCGGGCATTCTGGCGCGCGGCGTCGAAGGCGATCTGAAATTCAATTACGGCGCAGCGCCGCCCGAGGTGATCGAGCGCGTCGCGCGTCTGGAGGCGGTATGCCGCGCGCACAATGTGCCGCTCGCCGCTGCCGCGTTGCAGTTTCCGTATGCGCATCCGGCGGTCGCCACCGTGCTGACCGGCGCGCGCAGTGCCGACGAATTGCGCGAGAACGTCGCGTCGTTCGAGCAGCCGATCCCCGCGGCCTTGTGGTCCGCATTGCGCGACGCGGGCCTGCTCGACCCGCGCGCGCCCGCGCCCGAGGACTGAACCGACCATGCCGATCGACGCTCACCAGCACTACTGGGACCCCGCGCGGGGCGACTACGAGTGGCTGACACCGGAGCTGAAAATTCTCTACCGGCCGTTCGGGCCTGATGATCTGAAGCCGTTGCGCGAACAGGCCGGCATCGAGCGGACCGTGGTCGTGCAGGCCGCGCCGACGCTCGACGAAACCCGCTACCTGCTCGACATCGCGCGGCACGAGCCGTCGATCGCGGGCGTGGTCGGCTGGGTGCCGCTGCTGTTGCCGAACGCGCCCGATCTGATCGAGGCGCTCGCGCGCGAGCCGAAGTTCAAGGGCGTGCGGCCGATGCTGCAGGACCTGCCCGACGACGGCTGGATCGCGAACCCCGACCTCACGCCGGCGATCGACGCACTGATCGCGCACGACCTCGCGTTCGATGCGTTGATCTACGCGCGTCACGTGCAGTACGTCGAGATTTTCGCGCAGCGTTTTCCGGCGTTGCGCATGGTGGTCGATCATGGCGCGAAGCCGCCGATCCGCTTCGGCCAGGCGGGCTACGATGTGTGGCGCGATGCGATTGCCCGGCTCGCCGCATTCCCTCAGGTGCACTGCAAGCTGTCTGGTCTCGCGACCGAGGCGTCGCCCGGCTGGACCGAAGAGACGCTGCGGCCCTACGTCGAACATCTGCTGAACACTTTCGGCCCGGCGCGGCTGATGTGGGGCAGCGACTGGCCCGTGCTCGAACTGAACGGCGACTATCTGCTGTGGCATTCGGTGGCGACCACGCTGCTCGCGTCGTTGAGCGACGCCGAGCGCGACGCCGTGTTCGGCGAGAACGCCGCCGCGTTTTACCGGCTTTGATTTCGTTAGCAGCCCATTCAACTGGAGTCGTAGATGACACAAAGACTGGCCGGCAAAACGGCCCTGATCACCGCGGCGGGACAAGGTATCGGTCTCGCCACCGCCGAACTGTTCGCGCGCGAAGGCGCGCGCGTGATCGCCACCGATATCCGCATCGACGGACTCGCTGGCAAGCCGGTCGAGGCGCGTAAGCTCGACGTGCTCGACGGCGCGGCGATCAAGGCGCTCGCCGCGGAAGTCGGCACGATCGACGTGCTGTTCAACTGCGCGGGCTACGTGCATGCGGGCAATATCCTCGAATGCAGCGAGGAGGACTGGGATTTCGCGTTCGACCTCAACGCGAAGGCGATGTACCGTATGATTCGCGCGTTCTTGCCAGCCATGTTGGAGAAGGGCGGCGGCTCGATCATCAACATGTCGTCGGCGGCGTCGAGCGTGAAGGGCGTGCCGAACCGCTTCGCGTACGGTGCGTCGAAAGCCGCAGTGGTCGGGCTGACGAAGTCCGTCGCCGCGGATTTCGTCACGCGTGGTGTACGCTGTAACGCGATTTGCCCGGGCACGGTGTCCTCGCCGTCGCTCGAACAGCGGATCGCCGCGCAGGCGCAGGCGCAGGGCGCGTCGGTCGATGCGGTGCAGGCCGCGTTCGTCGCGCGTCAGCCGATGGGCCGCATCGGCAAGCCGGAGGAAATCGCCGCGCTCGCGCTGTATCTCGCGTCCGACGAGTCGTCGTTCACGACGGGCCAGCTCCATGTGATCGACGGCGGATGGTCGAACTGATTCTGATTGGTTGACGAACCGAACACTACTGAACGTAAAGGAAAGTGCAACGATGAAACTGCTTCGTTATGGGCCGAAGGGCCAGGAAAAGCCGGGCCTGCTGGACGCGCAAGGCAAGATTCGCGATCTGTCGAAGGTGGTGGGCGATATCGACGGCGCTGTGCTCGGCGATGAAAGCCTCGCCAAACTGCGCGCGCTCGATCCGGCAACGCTGCCGCTCGTCGAAGGCAATCCGCGCGTGGGCCCGTGCGTCGGCAAGATCGGCAAGTTCATCTGCATCGGCCTGAACTACGCGGATCACGCGGCGGAATCGAATCTGCCGGTGCCGGCCGAACCGGTCATCTTCAACAAGTGGACGAGCGCGATCAGCGGCCCGAACGACGACATCGAAATCCCGCGCGGCTCGAAGAAGACCGACTGGGAAGTGGAACTCGGCGTCGTGATCGGCAAGGCGGCGAAGTACGTTGACGAAGCGAACGCGCTCGAGCACGTGGCCGGCTACTGCGTCGTCAACGACGTGTCGGAGCGCGAATGGCAGATCGAGCGCGGCGGCACGTGGGACAAGGGCAAGGGCTTCGACACGTTCGGCCCGATCGGCCCGTGGGTCGTCACGCGCGATGAAGTCGCCGATCCGCAGAACCTGAGCCTGTGGCTGGAAGTGGACGGCCATCGCTACCAGAACGGCAGCACGAAGACGATGATCTTCAGTGTCGCGAAGCTGGTGTCGTATGTGTCGCAGTGCATGAGCCTGCAGCCGGGCGACGTGATCTCGACCGGGACGCCGCCGGGCGTCGGCATGGGCGTGAAGCCGAACCCGGTATTCCTGAAGCCGGGGCAGACGGTGCGTCTGGGTATCGAAGGGCTGGGCGAGCAGACGCAGAAGACTTACGCGGCGGAGTAACGCGCTTTCTCTTCCTGTCTTGTCGCTGTGAAATGCGAGGCCGTTCCTGTTACGCGCAGGAGCGGCCTTTTTCATGCCGCGCGGCTTTAATTGCCCGCCTCCTGCTCTCCATTCTCCCCAATCCGATTCACGGTCCCCTGCGCAACCGCCACCAGCTTCTCCCGGTTCCCCTCCATCACGAACACGCTGCACTGGCAGGTCGCCTGATGCCGGCCCGCATAGACGACGCTGGCGCGCGCGATCAGCGTGCCCTTCACCGCCGGGCGCAGATAGTTGATCTTGTATTCACCGGTCACGACTCGCGGACCCAGCGACAGCGCGCCCGCGAACGTCAACGCATTGTCGGCGAGATAACTGATGACGCCGCCATGCACGAAGCCATGCTGCTGCCGCAGTTCATCGCGAATCGGCAGACACAGGGTGAGCTCTTCGCTGCTGGCGTGCATCAACTCCGCGCCTAGCAGCATGCTGAACGGCTGGGCATGCAGTGCGCCGCGCGCCCGGTCGAGTAGGTCGGTCATCGTGGTTCCTTCGTGCAGGGTCGGGGTGGTGCATCGGTGCAGCAGTACATCCGCACGGCGAGCGCCACGCGGTCCCTACCCACTCTAGGAAGTGCCGCTGCACTGCGCAAGGTGATTCCTCGCGATGAACGGAGCATTGTTGCGCAAAACGACCACAATCGCGACGATCGCCGATGAAACCTGCACGTAGGGCGATTTTTGCGGGATTTGGCCTCAAGCCATTAATCGGGCTGCCGTTAACCCTGGTGTAGCCTCCGTCATCCTTTGTTCCCAGGTGTCCCCGATGTTCAGCAAGATCAAGGTCGCATCCGGCCTGCTATGTGTTCTGGCCGCGTTCTGCGTCTTCCAACTCGTCACGGTAGGGTTGGGCTTCTGGTCGCTGACCCGCACGCACGACGACGTCGGCGATCTGGCGAGCATCGCGCTGAAGCAGGTCGACGCGGTCAACCAGACGACGCAGCGCCTGATGGACGCGCGCATCAACCTGTCGCGCGCCGGCACGCGCATGGTGCGCGGCGGCGCCGAGCCGACGGACATCGTGCAGCACGCTCGCGAACAGCTCGCCGCCGCCGATCAGTCTTTCGCGGGCTTCATGAGCGCCCAGAAGACCAGCGACGAAGACAGCGCGCGCGCCACCGCGCTCGCCGAACGCTACAAGACGCTGCACGGCGCGCTCGCTGAGCTCGTGCAGTATCTCGACTCGAACAACATTCAGGCCTTCCTCGATCAACCCACGCAATCGTTTCAGGACGCCTATCTGGCGGAAGTGCACAACTTCGAGCAATTCGGCGACGCCGCGAGCCGCGCGTCGCTAGCTTCGATCGATGCGCGCGTGGCGGCGTTTCGCATCGTCAGCGTGGTGATTCTGCTCGTGCTGGTCGCCGGCACGCTTGCCGTCTATACGGCGCTGCGCCG
This sequence comes from Paraburkholderia sp. BR10923, assembly GCF_040948765.1. Classification (NCBI taxonomy): domain Bacteria; kingdom Pseudomonadati; phylum Pseudomonadota; class Betaproteobacteria; order Burkholderiales; family Burkholderiaceae; genus Paraburkholderia; species Paraburkholderia sp. BR10923. The sequence goes on from NZ_JBFPKO010000002.1 coordinate 389,973, forward strand.
CGGCGTCGTGGCACCGCTCGAGGAGGCGGGCCGCCACTTCGAACGCATCGCGCAAGGCCGTCTCGATCAACCGATCGCCGCGCGCGGCAGCAACGAAATCGGCCGCCTGTTCTCCGGCCTCGCGACGATGCAGGCGAGCGTCGCACGCACCGTCAGTAGCGTGCGCGAATCGGCCGACTCGATCCATCTCGGCGCCAACGAAATCGCGACCGGCAACGCCGATCTGTCCGCACGTACCGAAAACCAGGCGGCATCGCTCGAGGAAACGGCGTCGAGCATGGAAGAACTGACGGCGACCGTGCGCCAGAACGCCGATCACGCGCGCGAAGCCAACGCGCTCGCCGAGACCGCGCTCGATGCAACGTCGCGCGGCAGCGAAGTCGTCAACCAGGTGGTCGACAAGATGCGCGGCATCGCGCAGAGCTCGGACAAAATCGCCGAGATCATTTCGGTGATCGACGGTATCGCGTTCCAGACCAACATCCTCGCGCTCAATGCCGCCGTCGAGGCGGCGCGTGCCGGAGAGCAGGGCCGCGGCTTCGCGGTCGTGGCCGGCGAAGTGCGCGGCCTCGCGCAACGCAGCGCGCAATCGGCGAAGGAAATCAAGACGCTGATCAGCGAATCGGTCGCGGAGATTCAGGGCGGCTCGGCGCTGGTCGAGCGCGCCGGCGAAGCGATGAGCCATGTGTCGGCGTCGATCTCGCGCGTCACGCAGATGATGGCCGGAATCAGCGCGTCGTCGCTCGAGCAGAGCACCGGCATCGAGCAGGTGAACCAGGCGGTCGTGCAGATGGACGAGATGACGCAGCAAAACGCGGCGCTCGTCGAGCAGGCCGCAGCGGCGGCTGCTTCGCTGCATCAGCAGACCGAGCAATTAAAACAGGCCGTTTCCGTGTTCGAAATTTCTGAAAGTGTGTTGCGCACGCAACAGCGCAGTCCAATGTCCGCAGTAAATGCTGAATTCGCATTAACCGGAATGCATGCGCTTTAAGCAGCGACGCTTGAAAACGCGACGCGGAAATAGAAAATGGCCCGCGTAAAGCGAGCCATTTGCATTAGACGCAGGGGCCTTTAGAGGCCTATCGTGACGCCCAAGTCTGTCTCAAAGTACCTGAAGGTACTTAGATCGACTGGATGTTTGCAGCCTGCTTGCCCTTCGGGCCTTGCTTGACTTCGAACGACACTTTCTGGTTCTCCTGCAGGGACTTGAAGCCCGATGCCTGGATTTCCGAGAAGTGTGCAAACAGGTCTTCGCCGCCGTCGTCCGGGGTGATGAAGCCGAAGCCCTTTGCATCGTTAAACCACTTAACAGTACCTGTTGCCATTTTTGATCCAAATAAATGTTGTGTATTGCATCGCGACCGCATTGCTCGAATGCAAAGCGAGCGCGAGGGAAGAGTTGTATCACGTCTTTATGACAGACGCCAATCAACATGCATCCGGGTATTCCCGGTTTTGATGTTTTTTCGCGCTTTGGGAACGTTTGGCGAGAACTTTTTTCGCGCCAGGGTTTACCAGCGGCATTAATTTCCTCGCGACCCGGCGGCGGATCGTCGTCCATGCATGCGGCTCTTTATTGAGACGATCAAGCGTTCAATTTCATTTATCGATGTCCAAATTCGGCTAAGTTTCCGCGCCCGCTTCGGTACCCACGGGCAGCGCCGCATAGGCGGTAGCCAAGTGATAAGGCGTGGTTGACGGCATGTCGGCGCGCGCAACTTCACCGCTCGCCGTCTTGCATTCGAACCAGCCATGTTCATGCAAAAAGCATCGCTGAAAACGCGCGATCTGTTGCGGCAGCGCCGCGCGCACGGCCGGATCGTCGTGAGAGGCGAGCGCACGCAGGTATTCCGTCTGCGCCCAGATCCGCTGAGTCGCGTCGCTGACATTGCCAGCCTCGTCGAGCGATGCACACACCCCGCCGTTGTTCGGGTCCACACCATGCTGCTGCGCGAAGGCGAAAGCGCGCGCCAGCGCTTCCGTTAGCCCCGTTCCGTCGAACAGCGCGCCCGCCTGCCTGACCAGCCAGTACCACTCGAACTGATGTCCCGGCTCCAGACGGTTGCCGCTCGCACCGATCGGCAGTTCGGCGATGCAGCCGCTCGGCGCATGCACGAAGTGTCGCGCGACCGCGCCAGCGAGGCGGCGCAACGCGGCGCCGAAGACGTTATCGCGCGTCGCCTGGCAGGCGGCGAGCCACGCTTCGGTCAGGTGCATCAGCGGATTCTGCAGCGGCGTGGCGGTGACTTTCGAAAAGTCGACGTTCAGCGCGGCGTTGAACAGATCGCCGTCGGCCGCGAAGTTCGACTGGATCAGCGCGGTCGTGCTGTGTACGAGCTTCAGCGCGTCGACGTTGGCGGAGCGCCGCGCGTATTCCGCGCAAGCGAACACGACGAACGCGTGCGTGTAGAGGTCCTTCGTCGTGTCGAGCGGCACGCCGAGCGCGTCGACGCTATAAACCCATCCGCCGTGGTTGGCGTCCCGAAAGGTGCGCGTCAGCGAATCGAACAGCACGCGGGCGTGTTCCATGTCGCCCGCTTGCGCAAACGTGAACAACTGCCGCGCGCACGCCATCGCCCGATAGCGTTGCGCGGGCAAAGGCTCGGCTCCGGTGGCGTCGAGCGCTTCGTAGGGCAGCTGCAACGCGTGGTTGAAGCCGGGCCCGCGCCACATCGGCAGCACCACGTTCGCGAAGTGCTCGCGCAGCGCGTTCGCGGCGGTGGTCGTCGAAGCGGGGGGAGGGGTCGTGCTTGGCATGGTCGGTTGGTTCGGGCGCGTAACGTGCGCAGTGTATCGAGGCGGCGCTCAGGGTGGCGGCTCAGGGGTCCGCTCGGCCGGGTCGCTGTGGTCTGCGGCCTAGCATAAAGCAAACGCCTCGCGCTGACACCTCGAGTCAAGCATCCGGAATGCTCGACGCCTACGAGGCGTGACGTGCGTTGAGCCTTCGCTGCCGCTCAATTTCAAATAAGGAGGAGCGACGATGCTCGGTGATCTGATACGGGTCGATCTGCGCGCGCCTTCGGCAATTGCTCGTGCGGGAATTCCGCAGCGACGACGTGAGGTCGTGAAACGCGCGAGGGGCTCGAAAGCGCGCAAATCGTCGGGGAATGGCTTCGGCGCGGGCGGAGCGCCATGCGACAATGCTGGCTCTAAATATTCCAACGGCAATGACGAGCGGCATCCGGCGCCCGTTCCTGGCGACGACCGCTTTTTCCTCTATGGCAGATTCCGCAGCATCCCCGCAGTCCAGGCCCCGGCGCGTCGCTTCGAAGAAGCAGCGGCAGGGCGCCGTCTCCACTGAAACCGAAAACAAGCTGGCGCGCGCGGCGCGCTCGGCGCAACGCCTCGCGCAACTGAGCGGCGTCGCGCGCGACGACAGCACGCTCGACCTGTTCCCCGACGATCCCACCCGCGCGACGCTCGAAGCGATGAACATCGACGTCCGCCAAGGCACGCTGCACGGGTTCGAATTGCCGGACGTGGTGCTGCAGGCGGTCGGCGCATTCGATGAACACATGGCGCTCGACAAGACTGCGCGCCGCGCACCGCGTGCGGCGAAAGTGGATGTACCGATGCCGGTGAACGAGCAGTTGAGCGGGTTTGACGTCGAACCGGCGATGGCGGCGGCGGATGCGCCCGCAAGCAAGCCCGCGAACGGCGCCTCCGACGATGCAACGCCGAACGCCGAAGCAAACACCGACGACAAACCCACCCCCCCTTCGCGTGAGTCATCCGCGCCGCTGAGCTCGGCGATGGCCGCCGCGACCGTCGCGCGCAGCGTGACCGCATTGCGTCAGGCGGCTGAAGCGGAGTCGGCAGCGACGGCGGGCGCGGGCAAGCCGCAGCAGCGTTTCGCCGCGACCTTTGCGAAAGCCGCGACGGCATCGCGCGATGCGACTGCGGCTGCGATTCCAGCCTCGTCCGCAACGTCCGCCGCGACCGACGACAGTAGCGCGCGCAAGTCCACCAACGAGTCCGTGACGCGTACTCAGTCCGCCTCGCCAGGGGCTGTGACGCCGAAACAGGACGACAAGTCCTCGACCACCGCGCCGTTGACGACACCCCGGCCCGCGTCCGCAGAGAACCACACCGGATTCGCCACGTCTTGGCGTGACGCGCGCCGCACCGACGCGGCTGCCACCGCGCAACGCTCGGAACCGGAACTCGACCGCGCGCGTGCCACCGCGTTCGCCGATACGGTCGATGCGCTCTATGGCGTGATCGCCGATCAGCGCCGCGCCGCGACCGATCATTCGCGGCGCGTGAAATGGATGCTGTCGATCGTGGTCGGTGCACTGCTGGTGACGGTGGCGATCGGCATCGCGCAGACGCTGCTGCTGATGCGCCTCACGCACGAGACGACGGCCCAGCAACAGCGCATCGAACAGATGATGCAGAACCAGCAAGCGGCGATGGTGAGCCTGCTCGACGCGCATACGGCGATGGCCGCGACGGCGAACGCGGCGTCGGCGACCGCCGCCGTCACGCCCCCCACCGCGGCGCTTCCCAACGCGCCCCTACAGCCCAGCGCTACGCCGACACACGCGAGGCATGCTCGCGCTCAGCACGGCCGCCCACCCGGTCGTTGAATCGGGGGATGTTGTTGGGATGCAACACCTCCCGGCCCCGTGACACCGCGACAACGACCGCACCGAAATTTTGCTGCATTGCACTAGCTTTTTCCTAGGGAAAACCCCTATAATCATGGCTAAGGGAAAACCCTAGCAATGCAGTCACTAACCGGGAGTCGCCATGAGCTTCATCTTTGCACTGTTCCAAAAGATCAGCGACCTCTTTGCGTCGCCTCATCTGCCGCTGGATTCGGACTATTCGTATGCGGCGCGTGCCCGCGAAGCGGAGCGTCTGCGCCGCGCGCAGTCCACGCTGTTCGGCATCAAACTGACGGACTAAGTCCAGCCGTACCTTCCTCAGCGCGACACGACGCGCTGGGGCGCGCACCTCGGGTGCGTTATTCAGTGAGCCACTATTCGCGAAATGCGAATCGTGGCTTTTTGTTTTTGGTGGCGTTTTACCGCGATGCACCATTGCGCTTGCGGAATATTTCGGGGCCGAAATGAATGTAACCGGCTTTCATGCTGGTGTGGCGGGTAGAACGACAGAGCCGCCGTGTAAGCCTCGTTCCATGCAGTGAGAAAGCGAAATCGAGCTTCCGTCATCCGCCTTCGACTATGAAATGCACGCTTACAAGTGCTAACGTCTTCACGCGATGCGGGCCGCTAAAGTGGGTCTCAAGCGTACGGCGTCTGGTTCGGAAGTGAATCGCACGATCCGGGCAAACACGGACGCTGGCCTGGAATAACACTTTGACGGGAGGTCATTATGAAAACCTTTGGCAAGGCATCGCGCTCGCTGATCGCAACGCTGCTCGCGGGCGGCGCGCTCGTCGCGGCCGGTAGCGCATTCGCGCAAGACCGCGTGATCGTCGAGCACCGCCCGGCGCCGGTCGTGTACGATCAACCGCACATGATGCCGGCGGGCGTATCGGTCAACATCGGCTGGCACGGCGATCGTTATTGGGACGGCCACCGCTACTGGGCGCACGACGACTGGATGCGCCGTCATCCGCGCGACTACGATCCGCACCATCGAGACGGCTATCACGACGATCACCGCCCGCCGCCGCCGCGCTACTAATGCGCACCTGACCGCGCCGCAACGGGCGGCGTGAGTCCACGAAGCCGGTCTTCCCTCCACGGAAAGAGCGGCTTCGTCGCATTTGGGCTTGCAAGTCCCACCGGGGGAATGCAGCGTGCTGCGCTATGCTTCGGGACTTTGATCGACGGTGGCGGGGAGTGCGTGTGGACAAGACGACGCAGGATGTGGCGATAGGGGTGGTGGGCACCGGACTGATGGGTGTCGGCATTGCGACGCAGGCCGCGCTGCATGGATACCGGACGATCGTTCACGACGTCGATCCGGCCCGGCTCGCGAGCGTCGCGCCGAAAGCGCAAGCGGTGCTCGACGAGCTGATCGACGCGGGCCGGATCGACGAGGCCGCCAAACAGGCGGCGCTCGCGCGCATCGAAACGCATGCGCAGCTCGCCGCGGTCGCGCAAGCGCGCTTCGTGATCGAGGCGATTCCCGAGGTGCTCGAACTCAAGCATCGCCTTTACGCGACACTGACCGGCCTGCTCGCCGACGATGCGATCCTCGCGAGCAACACCAGCGGCTTCCCGCCCGACCAGCTCGCCACCCCGCTGCGCGCGAAGGAACGCTTCGTGATCGCGCATTTCTGGAACCCGCCGCACATGATTCCGCTCGTCGAGGTCGTGCCGGGCACCGAGACCGCGCCCGAAGTCGTGCAGCAAACCGCCGGGCTGATGAGCGCGATCGGCATGGAGCCGGTCGTGCTCGCGAAGGCGATTGCTGGCTTCGTCGGCAATCGGCTGCAGTTCGCGGTGCTGCGCGAGGCCTTGCATATCGTGCGTTCGGGGGCGGCAACGCCCGAAGTCGTCGATCGCGTGATGAAGGCTTCGCTCGGACGCCGCTGGGGCATCGTCGGACCGTTCGAAAGCGCGGATATGGGCGGGCTCGACACCTTCGTCGACATCGCGTCGCATCTGATGCCGCAACTCGCGAAGGACGAGGACGTGATCGATCTGCTGCGCGCGCAGGTCGACGCCGGGCGGGTCGGCGTGCGCAGCGGCGCGGGTTTTCACGACTGGGACGAAGCGCGGATCGCGCGGGTCAAGGAGGGGCGCAAGCGCGTGATCGGGCGCGGCTAGTGCTGTATAAGTAGCCGTTCCGGATCTGCTTCTGCGCCGCTTTTTGCGCTGACCATCACACGAGTCTCAAGTCATGTCTCACTACTTCTACGATCCCGCCGCCGGTCACGGCCTGCCGCACGATCCTTTCAAGGCGATCGTCGCGCCACGGCTGATCGGCTGGATTTCGTCGCGCGATGCGCAAGGCGCGCTCAACCTTGCGCCATACAGCTTTTTCGGCGCGTTCGCGACCTTTCCGCCGATCATCGGTTTCAGCAGCGAGGGCCGCAAGGACAGCCTCGCCAACATCGAGGCGACCGGTGAATTCGTGTGGAATCTCGCTACCCGGCCGCTTGCCGAGCAGATGAACCGCTCGTCGGCGCCGGTCGCGCCGCACGTCGACGAGTTCGCACTGGCCGGGCTCACGCCCGCGCCGGGCCGCAACGTGGCAGTGCCGCACGTGGCCGAATCGCCCGCTGCGCTCGAATGCAAGCTGCTGGAGATCGTGCGTCTGCATGATGTCGACGGCAAGCCGATGGACAACTATCTGTCGCTCGGCCAGGTGGTCGGCGTGCATATCGACGAGGCCTATCTGAAGGACGGCCTGTTCGACACGCACGCCGCGCAGCCGATCATGCGCGCGGGCTATCGCGCCGACTATGCGCAGATCGGCGAGATGTTCCAGATGATCCGGCCAACGGCCTGAACGCTCAGGACGTCACGGACGGCGGTTTGCGTGACGGCTGCCCGGACGATTGGGCCGAGGAATCGCCGTTGCCGCTCCCGCTCCCGCCTACGGGCGCATCCACCTCCACTCCGACAACAGAGGCCGCGACCGGCGCGGCCGCCGTGACTTCGGCCGCGGTCGCCGCGGGCACCGGCTGGATCGGACGCGCGCGTGAACTGACGAGCACCGCGCGCGGTTCGTTGTCGTAAATCACGGCCCGCACGCGCGGATAAATATGCCGCTCCCAGCGACGTCCGCTGAACACGCCGTAGTGGCCGACGCCCGTCTGCACGTAATGCGTCTTCAGGTACGGCCGCAGACGATCGCAGATGTCCTGCGCGGCGAGCGTCTGACCGACCGCGCAGATATCGTCCTTTTCGCCTTCCACGGTCAGCAATGCGGTGCGGCGAATCTTCGACGGCTCGACCAGACGCCCCTCGACTTCGAGCGCGCGCAACGGCAGCGCATGCTGCTGAAAGACCGTGTCGACGGTTTCCAGATAGAAGTCGGCCGTCAGATCCATCGTCGCGAAGTACTCTTCGTAGAACGTGCGAATGGTGTCGGCTTTTTGCGGATCACCCTTGCCGCGCTCGTAGTACATCGTTTCGAACGAGTCGGCGTGGCGGCCCGGATTCATCGCCATGAACGAGGCCAACTGAACGAAGCCCGGATACACGCGACGCTGCGCGCCCGCAAAGCCGAACGGCACCGCGCTGATCAGGTTGCGCTCGAACCACTCGATCGGCCGGCTCCTCGCCAGTTCGTTGACACGGGTCGGATTGATGCGCGTGTCGATCGGGCCGGCCATCAGCGTCATGCTGGCCGGCTGCGCGGGATGGTCGTCGGCGGCCATCAGCGCGACGGCGGCGAGCGCCGCGACGGTCGGTTGGCAGACCGCCAGCAGATGCGTGCCGGACCCGATCGTCGCGGTGAAGTCGATCACGTGGCGCACGAACTCGTCGAAGCCGAAGCGGCCCTCGCCGAGCGGCACGTCGCGCGGATTGTGCCAGTCGGTGATATAGACGTCGTGCTCGGGCAGCATCGTGCGCACGGTTGCGCGCAGCAGCGTCGCGAAGTGTCCCGACATCGGCGCAACCATCAGCACGCGCGGCTGCGGCGTCGAAAGCACGGCGCCCTTGCGAAAATGCAGCAGCGAGCAGAACGGCGTGCGCGCGACGACTTCCTCGACCACCGCGACCGGCCCGCCTTCGGTGACGACGCTGTCGATGCCGAACGGTGGCCGCGTCGGCGTGAGTCCGCCGAGTATCAGCAGTTCGCAGGTCGCGCGCAGCGAGCGTCCGTGGGGCGTAGCCGCGAATGTCGGCCACGCATCGAGCGAGTGGTTCGCCAGCGCCGCGCCGTGTCGCAGCGGCAGCAGCATGTCGGCGCAGGCCTGATAGGCGGGATAGGCGAACAGATTCATACTTTCACTCGAATGCGCCAGAAAAACAGGAACCCGAATAAAAGCAAGCGGTGCGCCAGGCGCTGGCGCGCGTCGCCCGGTGTGCCGCGGTATGTCGCGGCATGTCTCGCGTGCGTCGGCATATCACTTGCGTGCGTAGGCGAAACGGGCCGGCCTTGCCGCGCTTTGGTGCGCGCGCGCACCGCGGCGTGCATGGGTGCAAGCACGCGCGGCGCGATACCCGATCTGGAGGACACACGCATGGGAAATACTACGCTCACGATTAGCAGCAGGAACTATTCGTCGTGGTCGCTGCGCGGCTGGCTGCTGACGAAGTTCAGCGGCTTGCCGTTCGAGGAACTCGTCGTGCCGATCGACGACCCCGCGACGCGCGCCGAACTACTGTTGCTCTCGCCGTCGATTCTGGTGCCATGCCTCGTGCACGACGGCGTCAAGGTCTGGGACACGCTGGCGATTGCCGAATATCTGAACGAGCTGAAGCCGCAAGCCGCGCTGTTGCCGCATGAGATCCGCGCCCGCGCGCATTGCCGCTCGATCTGCGGCGAGATGCATTCGGGGTTTGCGTCGTTGCGCTCGGCGCTGCCGATGAACCTGAAGGCGCATTTCCCGGGCTTCAAGGTCTGGGCGCGCGCGCAGTCGGATATCGAGCGGATCGTGACGATCTGGCGTGAATGCCTGAAGGAGTACGGCGGTCCGTTCCTGTTCGGCGAGCGGACCGCGGCGGACGCGATGTACGCGCCGGTGGTCACGCGTTTCGTGACCTATGACGTGCAACTCGAGCCGGATATCGTCGAATACGGGCAACACATCATGGCGCTGCCCGAAATGCGCGAGTGGATCTCGCTGGCGCGGCAGGAGGTCGAGGAGATCGACGAACTGGATGTCGAGTTCTGAGCGCGGCGGGCGCCGTGCGCCGCCGCCCGCAGTACGCAGATCCGTCAGCCGCGCTCGCCTTCCAGCTTGAACACGCTGACCAGCTGCGCGAGCCGCGCAGCCTGCTCGCGCAATTCGGCCGCGGCGGTTTCCGCATCGACGACGATCGTCGCATTCTGCTGCGTCGCCTCGCCGATCTGCGTGACCGCCCGGTTGACCTGCTCGATGCCGCCCGACTGCTCGCGCGACGCGACGTTGATCTCGCTCATGATCGCGCGGACCTGACCGACCTGAGTGACGATGCCTTGCATCGTCGCGCTCGCTTCTTCGGCAATCCGAAAACCGCTGTCGACGTTCGCGCCCGACGCCGCGATCACTCCCTCGATCTCCTTCACTGCCGCCGCGCTGCGCTGCGCGAGCGCGCGCACTTCCGACGCGACGACCGCAAAGCCCTTGCCGTGCTCGCCCGCGCGCGCCGCTTCGACGGCCGCGTTCAGCGCGAGGATGTTGGTCTGGAAGGCGATGCCCTCGATCACCGTCGTGATCTCGGCGATTTTCTGCGACGAGCGGCCGATCTCGCCCATCGTCGACACCACGCGTTCGACCGCCCGGCCGCCTTCGAGCGCGGCGTCGGCGGCTTGTGTGACGAGCGTGTTCGCTTCGGTCGCGTGATCGGCGTTCTGCTGCACGGTCGACGTGATCTGCTCCATGCTCGCGGCAGTTTCCTCGAGGCTGCTTGCCTGGGTCGCGATGCGCATCGCGATGTTGCCGCTGCCGGCGGCGATTTTCTCGGTACCCGCCGACATGCCGGCCGACGCGTTGCGCACCTGCGCGACGATGCGCGCGAGCCCTTCGCCGATGCCGTCGATCGCCTGCATCAGACGGCCGATCTCGTCGGCGCGCGTGCGGCCGTGTGTCACGCGCACGCTCAGATCGCCCGCGGCGAGACGCTCGGACGCACGCGCGGCTTCCTCGAGCGGACGGCTGACGAGCCGCCGCACCGCGATGAGGAACACGATCGCGAACAGGCCGACCAGCGCGAGGCCGAGCAGCAGGAACGCGTTGCGGGTGCGCACGACGTCGGCCATCACTTCGTCGCGCGGCGCGACGCCGCCGACGAGCCACTGCCACTCCGGCACCGTGACGAACGACACGAACTTGTCGCCCGCGTCGCTCTCGCCGAGGGTCGCGTCGGCCGAGCGGTAGTCGAGCTCGCCCTGCTTCATGTCGAGCATGCGCTGGTACGGTGCGTTCGCGTCGTCGGCTTTCTGGCCGGCGGCAGCCGGATGCACGAGCAGCTTGCCGCGCTCCGCGCCGCTCGACGCGTCGAGCACGAAGTAATAGCCGCTCGCGCCGATTTTCAGCGCGCGGATGCCGTCCTGGACCGACTGGATCTCCTTGTCCACGTCGACGCCGACGAACAGCGCGCCGATCACTCGGCCGCTCGCGTCGGTGATCGGCTTGTACTGCGTGATCATGCGCTTGCCGAACAGCGGGGCGAGGCCGGTGTACGTGCGGTTCGCGAGCAGCGGCGCATAGGCGGGCCCCTTGCGGTCGAGCAGCGTGCCGATCGCGCGGGTGCCGTCCTGCTTCTTCAGCGACGTGGTCACGCGCACGAAGTCGTCGCCGCTGCGCGCAAAAATGGTCGCGATCGCGCCGCTGCGTTGGAGGAACTGGTCGGGAATCGTGAAGTCGAGGTTCAGCACCTTGTCGCCGGCTTTGAAAGTCGGCGTCGCAGTGCCGCCGATGTCGACCTTCTGCGTGTCGTCGAGCGAGAAGTCGGTGGGCAGGAAGCTAGCGAATAGCGCCATCGATCGATCGACCTCGGCCGACAGCGCCTTGTCGAACAGCGCGATCATCGCGGCGATCGAGCGGTCTTTGTCGGCGATGTGCGCGAGCACCTGGTCGCGCACCTGGTCGCCGGCGGCCCGTGCGAGCGCCCACGCGAAGGTGCTGAAAATGACCGCGACCAGCACGCACGAGAGCACGGCAAGCCGTGCGCCGACGCTGGCGCGGCGCGAGAAGAATGAGTTCATGGGCAGGCGTGAAATGGGGATTGGGCGATGCTCGTCGGGCGTGGCCGCGATCGGGCATCGATTGACTTGTTTACGGCTCGGGAGACGGCGGGCTTGAGGGTGTATGAAAGGCGGCCGTAACAGGCTGAAAGGGGCCGCAATGGGCCCCCAAAAAGGACGAGACGGAAGCCCGGAAGGGTGTTCCTATGCTGCTTGGCGCGCCTGAGCGACGGTGCGACCGGGCGCTGTGCGCCAAGTCCGCAACAGCAGCGCATTGGTGACGACGCTGACGCTCGAAAACGCCATCGCCGCGCCCGCGAGCATCGGATTGAGCAAGCCGAACGCGGCCAGCGGAATGCCGATCAGGTTGTACACGAATGCCCAGAACAGGTTCTGCTGGATCTTGCGCCAGGTTCTGCGCGAGATGTCGATCGCATCGGCGACCAGCGCCGGGTCGCCGCGCATCAGCGTGACGCCGGCGGCGTGCATGGCGACGTCGGTGCCGGTTGCCATCGCGATGCCGATGTCGGCGGCGGCGAGTGCGGGCGCGTCGTTGATGCCGTCGCCCGCCATCGCGACGATGCCGGCGTGGCGCATCTTCAGGTCGCGGATCACGCGGGCCTTGTCGTCGGGCAGCACCTCGGCGTGGAATTCGTCGATGCCGAGCGCCCGCGCGACGCTCGCCGCGCTGCCGTGGTTATCGCCGGTCACGAGCACGCTGCGGATGCCCATTTGCGCGAGCCGCGCGACGGCCGCGCGCGCGGTCGGCTTCACCGTGTCGCCGAACGCGATCAGCGCGAGCGCTTCGGGCGAGTCGGGCGCGCGCGTCATCAGCCACGACACCGTGTTGCCCGCCGCTTCGAGTTCCTGCGCGCGCGCGTTGAGCGCGGGCGGCAGCGCGATATCGAGCTCATGCAGCCAGCGCGTGCTGCCGAGCGCGAGGGTGCGGCCGTCGACGTCGGCTTCGACGCCCCGACCGGCGACTGCGCGAGCGGCGGTGGCGCTTGGCCCGCCGGCTTCGCCAGCGATTTGCCCGAGTTGAGCCTCGGACGCGCGCACCACCGCCCGCGCCAGCGGATGATCGCTATGCCGCTGCACCGCCGCCGCGAGCACGAGCGCTTCGTCGCGGCTCACGCCGCCGACCGGCTCGAACGCCGTCACCGATGGCTGGCCGAGCGTCAGCGTGCCGGTTTTATCGAACGCGACGATCGACACGCGATGCGCGACTTCGAGCGCTTCCGCGTCCTTGATCAGGACGCCGTGGCGCGCGGCGACGCCGGTGCCGGCCATGATCGCGGCGGGTGTCGCGAGTCCGAGCGCGCACGGGCAGGCGATCACCAGCACCGCGACCGCGTTCAGGATCGCGGTTTCCGCGCCCGCGCCGGCAAGCAGCCAGCCGATCAGCGTCAGAGCGGCGAGCGCGAGAATGGCCGGCACGAAGATTTCGCTGACGCGGTCAACCAGCCGCTGGATCGGCGCCTTCTCGGCCTGCGCGCTTTCGACGAGCCGGATGATGCGCGCGAGCGTCGTCTCCGCGCCGATCGCGGTGGTCGTCACCACGAGCGCGCCTTCGCCGTTGATCGAGCCGGCCGTGACGGCGTCGCCGGTCTGCTTCGGCACCGGCAGGCTTTCGCCGGTGATCAGCGCTTCGTCGATATGCGTGCGGCCTTCGAGGACCGCGCCGTCGACCGGCACGCGCTCGCCCGGCCGCACGATCACGATGCTGCCGACCCGCACCTGCGCGAGCGGCACCTCGCGCTCGCCCGCGCCGTCGCGGATGCGCGCGCGCTCCGGGCGCAGCGCGTTGAGCGCGCGGATCGCGTCGGTGGTCTGGCGCTTCGCGCGCGCCTCGAGCCATTTGCCGAAGCGCACCAGCGTGATCACGACTGCCGATGCCTCGAAGTACAGATGCATCGTGTCGCCCGGATGCACCGCGAGTTCGTAGACGCTGATGCCGTACGCCGCCGATGTGCCGAGCGCGACCAGCAGATCCATGTTGCCCGCGCCGGCGCGCACCGCGCGCCAGGCGGCGCGATAGAAGCGCGCGCCGAACACGAACTGCACGATCGACGCGAGCACGAACTGCGGCCACGCCGGCAGCATCGCGTGCAGGCCGAACCATTCGCCGAACATCGGCGCGACGAGCGGCAGCGTCAGCAACGCGCACGCGCCAACGCTCGCGAGGTCGCGGCGAATTTGAACCTGCTTGCGGTCGACGGCCGGGGCAGGCGTCGTGTCGAGGATGTCGCTGACGGCGCCAGTCGAGGCGGCCGTCGCCGCCATTGTCTCGGCCGGAGCGACAGCAGCGGGCGGCGCGCTCAGCGTCGCTTCGTAGCCGGCCTTTCTAACGGCGGCGACCAGCGCGGCGGCATCGGCGGATGCGGTGCCTTGCGGATGAACGGTGGCGGTTTCGGTCGCCAGATTGACCGACGCGCGCGCGACGCCAGGCACCTTCGCGAGCGCCTTTTCGACGCGCAACGCGCAGGCTGCGCAGGTCATGCCGCCGATCTCCAGTTCAGTGGTCGGCGGCGTGTCGGCGGGTGTCGCGGCAAGCGTCGCGATTGTCTGTTCGGCGACATCGGCGTTGGCGACCGGTGTCGCTTCGTATCCGGCCTTGCGCACGGCCTCGGCCAGTTGCTGAGGCGCGAGCGTCGCGTCGCTTTCCACGCGGGCGCGCTCGGTCGCGAGATTCACCGATGCGCGCGCCACCCCCGGCAGCCTGGTCAGCGCTTTTTCGACGCGGCTCGCGCACGACGCGCAAGTCATCCCGCCGATGTCGAGTTCGACGACGCGCGTGAGTGAAGGGGAAGGGGAAGCGGCAGCGTCGGCGGGGCGCTGCGGGTTGGCAAGTCCGGTCATGGCAGGCAAGGCTCGTGGCGGCATTGGGCCGCATGGTGAAGCCAGTATCGACCTTCCCATGACGGGAAGGTCAAGGCCGGATTATGCGCCCTCCGTCAAAACGCCGGCGGCGCATCCAGCATCGCCTGTCCCACCGCTTTCTGTTGATCGCCGTCGCGCGCGAGCAGCGTTTGCGCCGCGCCGCGCCGGTCTTCGGCCGCCTTGTTCTGGCCGAGCTTCCATTTGCCGACGAGCCGCGTCACTTCGATCTCGATACCGACGATCGCGCCGAGCATCTGCGCGATGAAGTCGGCCGGCGCGTCGCCCATCTTCCACGGCACCGGCTCGCCGGCTTCCATCTTGCGCGTGAGTCGCGCGACGAGGCCGCGCACGAACGATTCATCGTCATGCACCACAATCCTGCCATGAGCATGCACGACCATATAGTTGTAGGTCGGCACCTGCTTGTGCGTTTCGTGTTTGCTCGGGTACCAGCTCGGCGAAATATAGGCGGTCGGCCCCTGGAAGATCACGAGCGCTTCGGGATGAGTCGCGGCTTCCTGCCAGACCGGGTTCGCCCGCGCGACGTGCGCGCGCAGCACCAGACGTGACGAATCCGCCGCGTCCGCCTGCGCCTCGAACGGCAAATGATTCGCGTCGAGCCCATTGGGGCCGTGCGTGATCAGCGCGCCGAAAGAGTGCTCGGCGATCAGGCGGTGAAGAACCTCTGGACGGTTCTCTTCGAAATGGGCGGGCATGTACATTGAAACGCTCCGAATGCAGGACGACGAAAGAGTGAGGGCGAATCGGCGAGACGGCGGATCGACGGATTCGCGAATCAAAAAAGCGTGGCGCGCTCGCGCGAGCCGTTGGCGCGGGAACATAATGTGGCAACGACGCTGCTTTGTGCTTGCCTGGCTAGCAAGGATACGATACAACGCGAGGTTGTCGGAATCGCAATCCGCGGACTCGCTGCGCAGTGTTTCGGGAGAACCGCGCATGCACGTGGCGCTGCACACCGGCATCTCCTATAGGGCTGCACGCTCCGCACTCTGAACGAATGATAAAAAATCTCCGAGAACTGTTTTTGCTGCAACGAACCTGCGTATCGCTCGCGGGTATCGCACTGCTGGCCAGCTGCGCGTCCACCCCCACCGCGACGCAACAAAGCAACGGCTGGGTCAAGGACGAAGTCGCCGACTCGTACGTATTCGGCTATCCGCTCGTGCTGATGAGCGCCGCGCGCGATGCGGCGGTCGGCACCGAGCCGGGCCAGGCGCCTTTCAACACGCTGCGCCACGCCCAGGCGCTGCCGCCGATCGGTGCGACCAACCCGCCGCAGCCGAGCCTCGACACGCTCGACTCGACCGGCTGGCTCGACCTTGCGGCCGAGCCGGTGATCCTGGCGCTACCTGATTCGCATGGCCGTTACGTCGATGCACGCGTGCTCGACATGTGGACCAACGTCGCGTGGTCGACCGGACCGCAGTTCGCTGCGGGCACGGGCACGGCGAAGGGCCTGCGCGCGCAGACGATCGCGTTCGTCGCACCGGGCTGGAAGGGCGAGCTGCCGAAGGGCGCGACGCGCGTCGAGGTGCCGACCCGCAACGCCTGGATCAGCGTGCGCATCCAGTCGAGCGGCGCGCGCGATCTGAACGCGGTGCGCAAGCTGCAGCGCGCGATCCGTCTGGAGCCGCTGAGCGTGTTCGTCGGCGACGCCGAGCCGGCGGTGCCGCCGCGCGGTTACGCAAGCGGCGTCGCGGGCCCGAGCGGCACGCCGGCGCAGCAGGTCGCCGCGCTCGATGCGAGCGGCTTCTTCGGCCGTCTTGCCGACGCGTTGCCTGACAATCCGCCGACACCGGCCGATCCGCATGCGCTCAAATTCCTCTCCGACCTCGGCGTGACGCCCGGCGATCCCGTGAATCTGCCGAAGTCATCCGCTGTGCTCGCGGCCGGTCTCGCCGATGGTCGCGAGCGCGTCGCGACGCCGCCGTCGAATCTGCTGAGCGCGAACGGCTGGAGCTGGCTCGGCGACGGCGTCGGCAACTATGGTCCCGACTACGCATTGCGCGCGTATGCGGCGAGCGCGGAGTTGGGGATCGGTACGAAGGATGACGAAGTACGCGCGGTCGTCACGCAGGACAGCGACGGTCACACGCTGAACGGCGCGAATCGCTACGTGATCCACTTCGCGGCGAACCAGTTGCCGCCGGTGCGCGGATTCTGGACCATCACCGCGTACACGAAGGATGGCGCGCTGAGCGAGAACGCGCCGGCGCGGCTCGCGGTTGGCGATCGCAATGGCGCGCGCCGCAATCGCGACGGTTCGCTCGACGTGGTCGTGTCGTCGACGCGCAGCCGCACCGGCAACTGGCTGCCCGCACCGCGCGCGGACATGCAACTGGTGCTGCGCCTGTATGCGCCGAAGCCGCAAGCCACCGACGGCAGCTGGCAGCCGCCGCCGGTCGTGCGGCAATGACGTGAACGGCGCGCGGGCAAACCGCGCGCCGTCCGGTGTCGTTATCTAACGCGCGCGATAATTTTCTTCGCGAGAAAACCGGTCGGTCAGCAGCACGAATCGTCAAGGTGGGCCTGACATTCCTGTCTAACCATTGATTCAAGACTTATACTGCCGCATGCGGGATTTGTGTTTTTCGCGGCGGGCTTGCCGCCGCATTCCTCCACATCGAGCATGGCAAGCCTCAATAAAGCATCGTTAGCCTCCTCCATTCAGACTGTGCGCGCAGTCGCGCAGTCGCACCGTACGCGGCGAATTCTCGTTGGTCTGTTGATCTTCGTCGTCGTGATCGGCCTGCTCGGCTTTTTCGCGGCGCCGCCGCTGATTCGCCATATCGCGAGCCAGCAACTGAGCAAGCAGCTCGACCGGCCGGCGTCGATCGGCCGCGTTGCACTCAATCCGTACACGCTGCGTTTCGAGGCCGACAACGTGCATATCGGCGAGCGCGGCGGCGCGGGCGACTTCGTCGATATTTCGCGGCTCATCGTGAAGCCGTCGTGGAGTTCGCTGTTTCGCGGCGCGCCGATCGTCGACGAAGTGCAGGTCGATTCGCCGCGCTTTCATCTCGTTCGCCTCGATGCGCAGCACTTCAATTTCAGCGACCTGATCGAGAAGTTCGCGAACCAGCCGGCAAAACCGAACAGCAAACCGACGCAGTTCTCCGTCTCCAACATTCGCGTCGAAAACGGCCAGGTCAAGTTCGACGACCGCGTGCTCGGCACGAGCCACGTGATCGATGAATGGAAGCTCGGCATCCCGTTCATCGCGACGCTGCCGTCGAAGACCGATATCTTCGTCGAGCCGCTGCTGCGTGCGCGCATCGACGGCGACAGTCAGCTCGCGATCGACGGCAGGACCAAGCCGTTCGCGGCGTCGCGCGAGTCGGAAGTGTCGCTGCGCTTCGACGATCTCGACGTGCCGAAGCTGGTGTCCTACGCGCCATCGAAGCTTCCGGTGATCGTGCAGTCGGGCAAGCTGTCCACTGACCTGAAGCTGAACTTCGTGATGGCGAACGACACGCCGTCGCTGCGCGTGGCCGGCACCGTCGACCTGAACGACGTGGACGTCCAGGATCAGGGCAAGGCGCCGTTTTTCGCCGCGCGCGCGGTGCATGTAGCGGCGGCATCGCTCGAGCCGTTGAAGAGCGTCTATCACTTCGACGATATCCGCATCGATGCGCCGAGCGCGAGCGTCGCGCGCGACAAGGACGGTGTATTGAGCGTCGAGCATATGTTTGCGCCCGCGCCCGGAAAACCGGCGGCAAAGGAAACCGCGGACACGAATGCCAAGCCCAAAACCGCCGCCGCCGAAAAAGCGGCCCCGCCGTTCGACGTCGCGATCAAACGTTTCACACTCAACGATGGCACCGTCAACGTACACGACGAGGCCGCGTCCCGTCCGGTCGAAGCCGGTCTGCAAAATCTCGCGGTCACGCTGACCGATTTCTCGACGCTCGCGTCGGCGCCCGCCCATTACACGCTGAACACGAACCTGAAGGACGGCGGCGGTTCGCTCGCCGCCGACGGCACGGTCGGCCTCGCAGCGAAGACGGCGAGCGCGAAGCTCGATCTGAAGTCGCTGAAGCTGCCGCCGCTGCAGCCGTATCTCGACACCGCGACGTCCGCGCAGGTGCTCGATGGTGCGTTGTCCGCGACGACGAATATCGACACGAACTGGTCGAAGTCGCCCATGGCGCTGACGGTTGCGGACACGAAGCTGGACATGCAGAA
The DNA here is from genome assembly GCF_040948765.1 of Paraburkholderia sp. BR10923. Classification (NCBI taxonomy): domain Bacteria; kingdom Pseudomonadati; phylum Pseudomonadota; class Betaproteobacteria; order Burkholderiales; family Burkholderiaceae; genus Paraburkholderia; species Paraburkholderia sp. BR10923. The sequence continues at coordinate 408,822 of NZ_JBFPKO010000002.1, forward strand.
GGTGAAGCTCGCGGCGCGCGGCGACAAGACGCCGGTGATCTCGCTCGCGCAGGGCAACGTGGTGGTCAAGCAGGTCGACGTCGCGGCGCGCACGGCCGACGTGACGAGCGTCGACGCAACCGGCCTCGCGGTCGACGCGCAGCGCCTGCAGGACGGCACCGTCAATCTGAACGCGCTCGCGGGGTCGCATCAACAGGCGACGGAGCGCACGGCGATTCACGCGGCGAAAAAAGCGCAGGCCGAGGGCCCCGCATGGCGCTACAAGATCGGCGAATTGACGCTCAAAGACGCGACCGCCGAGTTCACCGACAACATGACGGCACAGCCGGTCAAACTGAGCTTCACGCCGGTGCAGTTGAAGGTGCAGCAGATCAGCGACGACCTGAGCCGACCGCTGCCCGTCGATCTGCAGGCGACGTTGAACAGAAAGGGCACGCTCGGCGTAAAGGGCGACGTCACGGCGACGCCGCTCAAGCTGGCCGTCAAGGTCAACGCGAATCAGCTCGACGCGGCCGCGTTCGAGCCGTACTTCGGCAGCAAGCTGAACGCGTCGCTCGCTAGCGCGCTGCTGAATGCGAACGGCGATCTCTCGGTCAGCCAGGCGAAGTCGCTGAAGGCGAACTTTCGCGGCGACATGGCGCTCGTCGCCGTGCGCATGATCGACAAGGCGACCTCCGACCCGTTCGCGGGCTGGGGCTCGCTTGCGCTGACGAACCTGAAGGCCGATTACGACGAGCACGGGGGGACCGCGGTCGACGCGGGGCGTGTGACGTTCTCCAAGTTCTATGGCCGCGTGCTGCTCGACGCGCAAGGCAAGCTGAACTTGAAGGATGTGGTCGCGCACGAGGGCGGTACGACGCAGTCGCTGACGCGCAGCAAGAGCAGCTCGCACCCGATTCCGCTGACGCCCGAGGCGGTGTCCGAAGCGGTCGCGGCGTCGGCGCCGGCGGCGGTCGCGGCAGCATCGGCTGCGGCGCCGGGCAAGGCAACCACCACGCCTGCGGCCACCGCCACGGCCGCGACGCCGCCACAAAATCCGCTCAAGATGCACTTCGGGCAACTGGTGTTGCAACAGGGCCGCGTGACCTACACCGACAACTTCGTCAAGCCGAACTACACGGCGAACCTCGTCGACATTCAGGGCACCATCGGCGCGTTCGGTACGGAAACGACCACGCCCGCACCGGTCGATGTCGCCGCGAAACTCGCGGCCAACGGTCCGCTGACGATTCGCGGCACCGTCAATCCGCTGATCGCGAAACCGGCGCTCGATCTGACCGCGACCGCGCACGACATCGAGCTGACCAACCTGACGCCGTATTCGGCGAAATACGCGGGCTATCCAATCACGAAGGGCAAGCTCAACGTCGATCTGCACTATCAGCTTGCGAACGACCAGCTCAACGCGAACAACCACCTGTTCATCGATCAGCTGACGTTCGGCGATCATATCGACAACGACACCGCGACCAAGCTGCCGGTGCGTTTCGCAATCTCGCTGCTGAAGAACTCGCGTGGCGAGATCGACGTGAACCTGCCGGTGTCGGGCTCGCTGTCGAACCCCGAGTTCAGCATAGGCGGGCTAATCTGGCATGCGGTGCTCAATCTGCTCGAGAAGGCGGTGACCGCGCCGTTCTCGCTGATCGCGCATGCGTTCGGCGGCAATGGCGAGGACCTCGGCTACGTCGAATTCGAGGCCGGCTCGGCCACGCTCACCGACGCCGACAAGCAGAAACTCGACACGATCGTCAAGGCACTTACCGACAAGCCGTCAATCCGCATGGATCTGATCGGCCGCGTCGATCCGAAGGTCGACGAGCCGGCGCTGCGCACGCGGTACGTGGATCAGATGGTCAAGCGGCAGAAGATCAAGGACGCGGTGGGTAACGGCGAGAGCGTCGATCCGTCGACGGTCACGGTCGATCAGAAAGACTACGAAAAGTATTTGACCAAGGCCTACAAGTCCTCCGACTTCAAGAAACCGCGCAACTTCATCGGCATGACGAAAACGCTGCCGGACGACGACATGAAGAGCGCGCTCGCGGCCAACGCGCCGATCGACGACGCAAGCCTGCGCCAGCTTGCGCAGCAGCGCGCACAGAGCGTGCAACAGTACCTGGAGGGCAAGATCGACAGCAGCCGCGTGTTTATCGTCGCGCCGAAGATGAATGCCGACGATATCAAGGACAAGGGTGCGACGACGCGAGTCGATTTCGGCTTGAAGTGATGGTGGCGGGCGATCAGGTCTGTTGCTTGTCACCCGACAGATTTTGCCGCGGCGTATCGAACAAGCGCGAACACATGGCGGTGGGAAGTCGCCTTCGCCCAAGGCGGAGGCAGACCCATGTCGATTGGCCATTCCGACTGATCCCTGTCGGTTGGTCACTCCCACCGAACCCTGCACGTCCTTCGCGGGCTAGGTGCGTTCCCGTCGACTTGGGCACCAGAAAAACAAACGCGCCGGACATTGCGTACCGGCGCGTTTCATGCAGCACACGTCTTCAGACGTGTCTATCAGGACCGTTTAGTCCTGCGGGATGCTCGCTGGCTCTTACCGAAGCCCCGCGAGCGGCTTACATAGCAGTGGTCAGAGTCAGTATTCAAAGGCATTCCCTCCAAGGTGAAGTTGAGCATTCAGCCTGCGTTGCATCAGGAGGACACGTCTCACGGGGCGCCGCAGCCAGGGGACGGCGTGCGGCCGTCATATGTGCGCTGTGCACGAGCGCGGCGCTGACGCCCGGGGGTGAGACGCATCCCACACACGTCTTCTCATGATCGAAGACGCCCTCGGCGGCTACTCCAACTACTTCAACTGTTTGCCGCCTCAAGGGAAATGTAAGGTATTTCCCGCGAACAAGAAATTGGGCAGGTTGTCGCGCGGCATGTTGTCGTGATGCCGAACTCCGCGTCAGGTTCGAGTCCCCTTCGCATCCTGCGTGGCACGCCGAGAAGAACTAAAAAAAGCCCGACCTGAGGTCGGGCTCCAAAGTCGGCTGCGCCCTCCACAGGACGCAGCCCCTGCAAAACAGCGAGGCTACATGCGTTGCCGCGAGGCTCAAGCAGCCAGCAGCGAGCGCAGCACGAACGGCAGAATCCCGCCGTGCTTGTAGTAGTCGACTTCGATCGGCGTGTCGATACGCAGCAGCACCGGAACGCGCTTGTCGCCGTCCTTGCCGTGGATCACGAGCGTGACTTCCTGTTGCGGCTTGAAGTCGTCGCCGAGGCCTTCGATGTCGTACGTTTCTTCTCCGGTGATACCGAGCGACTGTACGCTATCCGAGCCCTTGAACTGCAGCGGCAGAACGCCCATGCCGACGAGGTTCGAACGGTGGATCCGCTCGAAGCTGCGTGCGACCACGGCCTTCACGCCCAGCAGCTGCGTGCCCTTGGCCGCCCAGTCGCGCGACGAACCCGTGCCGTACTCTTCGCCCGCGAACACGATGGTCGGCGTGTCGGCGTCGATGTACTTCATCGCCGCGTCGTAGATCGACAGCTGTTCGCCGCTCGGCTGGTGAATCGTCAGGCCGCCTTCGACGCGCGTGCCGTCCGCCTTTGCCGGGATCATCAGGTTCTTGATACGGACGTTCGCGAACGTGCCACGCATCATCACGTCGTGGTTGCCGCGACGCGAGCCGTAGCTGTTGAAGTCGGCCTTCTGCACGCCGTTTTCCTTCAGCCAGCGGCCTGCCGGCGAGTCTTCCTTGATCGAGCCTGCCGGGCTGATGTGGTCGGTCGTGACCGAGTCACCGAAGATGCCCAGAGCGCGCGCGCCCTTGACCGGCGCGATGCTGGAGGCCGGCGTCATCGAGAAGTCCTTGCCGAAGAACGGCGGCTCGGCGATGTAGGTCGACTTCGGCCAGTCGTAAACCTGACCTTCTTCGCCCTCGATCTTGCTCCACAGGTCGCCCTTCTTCGTGAGCTGCGAGTAGTTCTTGCGGAACGCGTCGGCATCCATCGCGTACTTCAGCAGCGCGTTGACTTCGTCGCTGGTCGGCCAGATGTCGCCGAGGTAGATGTCCTTGCCGCCCTTGCCCTTGCCGACCGGCTCGGTCATCAGGTCGCGCGTGATGTTGCCGGCGATCGCGTACGCGACGACGAGCGGCGGCGACGCGAGGAAGTTCGCGCGGATGTTCGGGTGGATACGCGCTTCGAAGTTACGGTTGCCCGACAGCACCGCTGCCGCGACGATGTCGTTCTTCGTGATCGCTTCGTTCAGTTCCGGCGTCAGGTCGCCCGCGTTACCGATACAGGTCGTGCAGCCGTATGCGGCCAGCGCAAAGCCGAGCTTGTCGAGGTACTTCAGCAGGTCGGTCTTCGTCAGGTACTCGGTGACGATGCGCGATCCCGGAGCCAGCGACGTCTTGATGTGCGGAGCAACCGTCAGGCCAGCCTCGACAGCTTTCTTCGCGAGCAGACCGGCGGCGAGCAGCACGCTCGGGTTCGACGTGTTCGTGCACGACGTGATCGCGGCGATCAGCACGTCGCCGTTCTTCACGTCGACGCCGTTGCTCGTCGTGTATTTCGCGTCGAGATCGGCGGCCTTTTTCGCGAAACCGTTTTCAGAGACCGGCTTCGAGAACAGCTCGGTGAAGGTCGACTTCACGTGGCCGATCTCGATGCGGTCCTGCGGACGCTTCGGGCCTGCCAACGACGGCGCGACCGTGGCGAGATCCAGCGTGACGACCTTCGTGTAATCGATGTCGCCATCGGCCGGAATGCCGAACAGCTCCTGCGCCTTGAAGTAGTTCTCGAACGCGGAGATTTCCGCTTCCGTGCGGCCCGTGCCGTGGAAGAACTCGATGGTCTTTTCGTCGACCGGGAAGAAGCCCATCGTCGCGCCGTATTCCGGCGCCATGTTGCCGATCGTCGCGCGGTCCGGCACCGACAGCGAGCGCGTGCCTTCGCCGAAGAACTCGACGAACTTGCCGACGACCTTTTCCTTGCGCAGCAGTTCGGTGATGGTCAGCACGAGGTCGGTCGCGGTCACGCCTTCGATCAGCTTGCCCTTCAGGTGCACACCGACGACATCCGGCGTCAGGAAGTACACCGGCTGGCCGAGCATGCCTGCTTCGGCTTCGATACCGCCCACGCCCCAGCCCACCACGCCGATGCCGTTGATCATCGTCGTGTGGCTGTCCGTGCCGACCAGCGAGTCCGGGTAGTACACGGTGTCCGCGCCGTCGGCCTTCTTGTGCACGCCGCGCGCGAGATATTCGAGGTTCACCTGGTGAACGATGCCGACGCCCGGCGGCACGACCTTGAACGTGTCGAACGCCTGCATGCCCCACTTCATGAACTGATAGCGCTCGTTGTTGCGCTGGAATTCCAGCTTCATGTTCAGGTCGAGCGCGTTCTTCTCGCGGAAGTGGTCGACCTGCACCGAGTGGTCGACGACGAGGTCCACCGGCACCAGCGGCTCGATCGACTTCGGATTCTTGCCGACGGCCTTCGCTACGCCGCGCATCGCGGCGATGTCGGCGAGCAGTGGCACGCCGGTGAAGTCCTGCAACACGACGCGCGACACGACGAACGGAATTTCATCGACGCGCGCCGCGTTCGGCTTCCAGTTCGCGAGTTGCGTGACGTGTTCTTCGGCGATTTTCTTGCCGTCGTAGTTGCGCAGCACCGATTCCAGCACGATACGGATCGAGACCGGCAGACGGTCGATTTTGAGGTTCAGAGCCTTGCCGAGTTGCGGCAGGGAGTAGAACTTGCCTTTGCCGGAACCGCTGTCGAATTCCTTGAGCGTTTTGTGGAGGTTGTGGGCCATGGTGTTTTCCTTGGTTTGGATCGCGGAACTACAGTACTCAGCCTAGATGACGTAAAGATCGACGTATTCATTGACCGGCGTCGCTTCGAGCTTGGCCTGGTCGAGCGATACGTCGAGAATCGCCAGTTGTTGCTTGACCGGAAAGCGCCGGGCGAGGTTGTTCTTGAACTTCTCGACCAGCAACGGAATACCGTCCTCGCGGCGGCGCTTATGACCGATCGGGTATTCGACTACGACTTCCCCGAACTTCGACCCGTCGTTGAATTCGATCGTCAGTGCATTGGCGATCGAACGCTTCTCCGGATCGTGATAATCCTTCGTGAACTGTGGATCTTCTACGCATTCCATTTTCGCGCGCAACGCATCGATACGCGAGTCCTGCGCCACTGAGTCTTCGTAATCGGCGGCCGTCAGACGGCCGAAAATTAGCGGCACCGCGATCATGTACTGGATGCAATGATCACGGTCGGCCGGATTGTTCAGCGGGCCTTTTTTATCGATGATGCGAATCGCGGCTTCGTGCGTGCGGATCGTCACGCGGCGAATGTCTTCGACGCGCCGGCCTTGGCGCGAGAGCTGCGCATGCAGCGCGAGCGCGGCTTCCGCGGCGGTTTGCGCGTGGAACTCGGCCGGAAACGAAATCTTGAACAGCACGTTTTCCATCACGTACGAGCCGTACGGACGCTGGAACCGGAACGCGTTGCCATTGAACAGCACGTCGTAGAAGCCCCACGTTTTCGCGCTGAGCACCGACGGATAGCCCATCTCGCCGGTCTTCGAGATCAGCGCGAGGCGCACGGCGCGCGCGGTGGCGTCGCCGGCGGCCCACGATTTGCGCGAACCGGTGTTCGGCGCATGGCGGTAGGTGCGCAGCGCCTGCCCATCGACGAGCGCCTGCGATACCGCGTTGATCAGCTCTTCGCGCGTGAGGCCGATCAGCTGGCCGACCACCGCGGTCGACGCGAGCTTGACGAGCAGCACATGATCGAGCCCGACCTTGTTGAACGAGTTCTCGAGCGCGATGCAGCCTTGAATTTCGTGCGCCTTGATCATCGCGATCAAGACGTCTTTCATCGTCAGCGGCGCTTTGCCGGCTGCGATGGCGGTACGCGAGAGCCAGTCGGCCGTCGCGAGAATGCCGCCGAGGTTATCGGACGGATGACCCCATTCGGCCGCGAGCCAGGTGTCGTTGAAGTCGAGCCAGCGGATCATCGCGCCGATGTTGAAGGCGGCCTGAACGGGGTCCAGCTGGAACGACGTGCCCGGCACCTTCGCGCCGTTGGGGACGATCGTGCCTGCCACGATTGGTCCCATCAGCTTGGTGCAGGCCGGGTAGGTAAGCGCCTCGAGTCCGCAACCGAGCGTGTCGATCAGGCAATGACGCGCGGTTTCCAGCGCGAGCGCCCTGTCGATCCGGTAATTCAGCACGTAGTCGACGATATCGACCAGGACGGCGTCCGGGGCGGGTCGTACGTTGGAGATCGGGGCGGACATCGGGGGCTTCCCTGGCGGCGAAAATCAGTTGCCGGTCTTGTTGATCGCGTTCGATTGCGTTGCAGCCGGCGCGCCCTGTTCCATCGCGACCGTCTTGCACTCGTCGGCGAGACGCGAGCTGTCCTTGTCCTGGAACAGCATGGCCTTCGTCGGGATCACGACGAGGTCCATACCGGATGCCGCGTCGTGGAAGCGGTCAGCGCCCGTGGTGGTCGCTTCGCGCGGCAGGTTGTAGTTCTTGTTCGCCCAGTGAACGGTGACGATCTGGTCACGCTTCATGTCGCCTTTCATTTCGAAAGCCAGACCGTCCTTGCACGACCACTTTTCCGCGCCTTCCGGAATCGGATCGACCTTCGCTTCCTTCACCGGATTGGCCTTGCGCTTGACCAGGCGGCGCGGCTCCGGGCGCTTGGCGACGGCCTTCTTCGTGGTGGTGGTGGCCGTGTCCGCAGCAGCGGCGTCAGTCGCGACGGTCAGCATCGTCGTAGACAGGGCGCCAATCATGGCGGCGATCATCAGCTTTTTCATGGAGAAAACCTTTCTATCAAATCAGTTAAACAGTGCGCGGACGACCGGTCCGGCGGCCGCGCGGGTTGAACTGCACGCGCTGTGGAGCGCACAGCGACCGCTATTTTCTCCTATTTAGCGGCACGTACTTTAAATTCTCGGGTCCGGTGTAGTTCGCGCTCGGCCGGATGATCTTGTTGTCGACGCGCTGTTCGATGATGTGCGCGCTCCAGCCGGCCGTACGCGAGATCACGAACAGCGGCGTGAACATCGCGGTCGGCACGCCCATCATGTGATAAGACACCGCGCTGAACCAGTCGAGGTTCGGGAACATCTTCTTCGCTTCCCACATCACCGATTCGAGGCGCTCGGCGATCGAGAACAGCTTCATGTTGCCCGCTTCCTTCGACAGCTTCTTCGCGACTTCCTTGATGACCTTGTTGCGCGGGTCCGAGATCGTGTACACCGGATGGCCGAAGCCGATCACGACTTCCTTGTTCTCGACGCGGCGGCGGATGTCGGCTTCGGCTTCGTCGGGTGTCTGGTAGCGCGACTGGATGTCGAACGCGGCTTCGTTGGCGCCGCCGTGCTTCGGGCCGCGCAGCGCGCCGATCGCGCCGGTGATCGCCGAATACATGTCCGAGCCCGTGCCCGCGATCACGCGGCCCGTGAACGTCGACGCATTGAACTCGTGCTCCGCGTACAGGTTCAGCGACACGTGCATCGCCTCGACCCACGCCTTCGACGGCTCGACGCCATGCAGCAGATGCAGGAAATGGCCGCCGATCGAATCGTCGTCGGTTTCGACCTCGATGCGCTTGCCGTTGTGCGAGTAGTGATACCAGTACAGCAGCATCGAGCCGAGCGAGGCCATCAGCTTGTCGGCGATGTCGCGCGCGCCGGGCAGGTTGTGATCGTCCTTTTCGGGCAGCACCGTGCCGAGCACCGACACGCCGGTGCGCATCACGTCCATCGGATGCGCGGCGGCCGGAATCCATTCGAGCGCGGCCTTCACGTTGGCGGGCAGGCCGCGCATCGACTTCAGCTTGGTTTTGTAGGCGGTCAGTTCGGCCTGCGTGGGCAGCTTGCCGTGGACCAGCAGGTAAGCGATCTCTTCGAATTCGCAAGCCTCGGCGATGTCGAGAATGTCGTAGCCGCGATAGTGCAGATCGTTGCCGGTCTTGCCGACCGTGCACAGCGCGGTGTTGCCTGCGGTCACGCCCGACAGCGCGACGGATTTCTTCGGTTTGAAGCCGCTTTGCGGTTCGTTGCCGCCTGTTGCGTCAGCGGCTTGCGTCGTCTCGCTCATGTTCCGCCTTCTCCTGTGTGCCGGCTCATCGCCGTCGCCGTTTGAAAAACGCGTCGCTTATGCCACTGACTGTCCGTTAGCGCCAACTTGCGCAAAGAGCGGCGCCGCTTCTTGCGGAACAGCGCGGCCGGTGCTCTGCGCGCGGCGCAGCACCGACCAGTAATAGCGGTAGCTCGCACGGTCGTGCAGCGTATCACCGTGACGCGTCGGGCCCCAATGCGCGGACTGCGCGGCCAACAGGATTTCGGTGGCCGTCGCGATTTCTTCGTCGCGCGGCGCGAACGCGGCGACGATCGCCTCGATCTGCGCCGGATGAATGCTCCACATGCGCGTGTAGCCGAATTCATTGCGGGCGCGCTGCGCGTCGTTCGCGACCACGCTCATGTCGCGCACTTCGGTGCTGACGTTGTGCGACGGCACCTTGCCGTACGCATGGCAGGCCGCCGAAATTTCGAGCTTCGCGCGCCGCACGAGCGGATGATCGAATTGGCCCGGCGAGCGCATCGCGGTATCGGGGATCGCGCCGTCGTGCGCGGAGACGAAGTCCATCAGGCCGAAGCTCAGCGCCTCGACGCCTGGCAGCGCGGCCAGTTCGAACACGCGCGTGAGCGCGCCGTGAGTTTCGACCAGCAACTGCACCGGCACCGGTTGCGCGATGCCGAGTTCGCGCCGCGTCGCCTCGATGAACGCGATCATTTCGGCGGCATCGTGGACGTTGCGGACTTTCGGCAGCGTGATGTAGGCGGGTGCCCGCTTTGCGGCGCGCAGAATCAGCCGCACGTCGTCGCGCCAGTGCGCGTGAGCGAAGTCATGGATGCGTACGCCGACGCGGCCGAAGCGGTCGTGCTCGCTGCCCAGCAGCGATGCGACCAGTTCCGCGTGCTCGGCCTCGCGGCCGACCTGCGCGCCGTCTTCGCAATCGAGCGTGATATCGAACACCGGGCCGAGTTGCTGCTGTAACGCGAGCGACTTCAGCATCAGCTTTTCGCTTCCCGCGTAGTGGTCGCAGGCAGGCAGCACAGCGGGCGGCGCTTCGCCCTCAAACAGCACTTCGGCAGGTGTGAGAACGCGCATCTTCGGCGTGTGGGGTGTGGTGAGGATGAGGAATGTCGGATTCGGGTGTGCTCTGCGCAAGCGCAGTCGGGCGACGGCAAAGCACGTTCGAATCAGAGGCGAATGGCGACGATCGCAGCGCCATGCGCACGAAAAAAACCGGAACCCGCCGCGCTGACGCTTCGGAGTTCCGGTTCATCGGCATCAGATCAGATGCTTAGCCGAGCAGGTGCTGAACGCCGTCGCGCTCTTCCAGCAGTTCCTGCAGCGTGCCGTCCATCTTTTCGCGCGAGAACGCGTCGATTGCCAGACCTTCGACGCGCTTGTACTCGCCGTTTTCGCAGGTCACGGGCACGCCGTAGATGATGTCTTCAGGGATGCCGTACGAGCCGTCCGACGGGATGCCCATCGTGACCCACTTGCCGTTGGTGCCGAGCACCCAGTCACGCACGTGGTCGATCGCAGCGTTGGCCGCCGATGCCGCCGACGACAGGCCGCGCGCTTCGATGATCGCCGCGCCGCGCTTGCCGACGGTCGGGATGAACGTGTTGCGGTTCCATTCTTCGTCGTTGATCAGCTTGGTCAGGTCCTGACCTTCAGCCGTTGCGACGCGGAAGTCCGGGTACATGGTCGGCGAGTGGTTGCCCCACACCGCGAGCTTTTCGATCGACGCGACCGGCTTGCCCGACTTGGCGGCCAGTTGCGACAGCGCGCGGTTGTGGTCCAGACGCAGCATCGCGGTGAAGTTCTTCTTCGGCAGATCCGGCGCCGACTTCATTGCGATGTACGCGTTCGTGTTGGCCGGGTTGCCGACCACCAGAACCTTCACGTCGCGGCTGGCGACTTCGTTAAGCGCCTTGCCCTGAACCGTGAAGATTTCGGCGTTGGCCGACAGCAGATCCTTGCGCTCCATGCCCTTCGAACGCGGACGCGCGCCGACGAGCAAGGCGATGTCGGCGTCCTTGAACGCGACCTTCGGGTCGTCCGTGATCACGACGCCCGACAGCAGCGGGAATGCGCAATCATCCAGTTCCATCACGACGCCTTTGACGGCGGCTTGCGCTTGCGGCAGATCGAGCAGTTGCAGGATCACCGGCTGGTCCTTGCCGAGCAGGTCGCCATTGGCGATGCGGAACAGCAGGGAGTAAGCGATTTGACCTGCGGCGCCGGTGACGGCAACGCGCTTTGCGGGCTTAGCCATTGAGAAATCTCCAGGACGATGCGTTAGACGCTAGGGAAAACGCCATTCTATATGCGCGTTCAGCGAAGCGTTATGAAACACGGCGGAATTCACTGTTCGCGTGCGGGCTCGGAATGTGCCGAGACCGGGCGGCGCGTTGCGGCAAGACCGCCGTGCCGGAAATCCGTACTACCGAGCGGGACGGGATGGCCCAGGGCTTACGCCGCGCCGGGTCGCATCTGCACGGTGCGGGCTCCTGCAAACAGCGCGTTTCGGCGAGTGTCGGGCCAGCGGCTGCAACACGGATACAGCACGCGAATGCAACGGATGGCGGCGAATCGAAACCTGGACTGCGTAGGGGACGGCATGGTGCAGAGTGGCGGCCGGAGCGTCGCGGCGCTGCATCAAACAGCTGCCGCAAAATCCCGCAAACCCTTGCTCGACAAGGAGTGTAGGAGTCGAAACCGACAAAGTCAACAGTATCTTATGTCTTATATAAGACACATCTATCGACGGGAAAACCCTAGACGTGCCCCGGCGCTTTATGATGAAATGCGCGCATGAATTCGAACCCGGCGAATCCTGTAAACCCGAATGGCCAGGGGGCCGCGGGCGAAGCTGTATCCGCTGTTTCCGCTGCCGCGTCGCCGACCTTCAGCCCCTTGTATCAGCAGATCAAGGGCTTGATTACGCAGAGCCTCGAAAGCGGCGAATGGAAGCCGGGCGAGATCATTCCTAGTGAAGTCGAACTGGCCGCGCGTTTCAAGGTGAGTCAGGGTACGGTGCGCAAGGCGATCGACGAGCTGGCCGCCGACAATCTGCTGGTGCGCCGTCAGGGCAAGGGCACGTTCGTTGCGACGCACAACGAAGAACGCGCGCAGTTCCGTTTCCTGAGATTGCTCGCCGACGACGGCGCGGAGCATCCGCACGTGAGCCGTCTGCTCGAATGCCGTCGGCTGCGCGCATCGGCGGAAATTGCCCGGCAACTCGATCTGAAGCCGGCCGATCCGGTCGTGCTGATCAAGCGTTTGCTGCAGTTCGACGGCGAAGTGACCGTGCTCGACGAAATCTGGCTGCCAGGCGCCGTGTTCCGCGGGCTCACGCTCGAGCGGCTTTCGGAGTACAAAGGTCCCCTCTACGCGATGTTCGAGACCGAATTCGGCACTCGCATGATTCGCGCGACGGAAAAAATCCGCGCGGTCGCGGCGGAGCCTTCCGTGGCGGACCTGCTGCATGTGCCGGCGGGTTTTCCGCTGCTCTCGGTCGAGCGCGTCTCCTATACCTATGGGGATCGGCCGGTTGAAGTCCGGCGAGGTTGGTATGTCACAACCGGGTATTACTATCAGAACGATCTGAGCTGAATCGGGCTGAAACGAGGCGCGGCGTCCCACACGCGTGCCAATCGGAAGGCGCTTTCATAGCGCGCGCAGCAAAGGACCTAGCGTGGTTTTCGCTGCAGCGCGATATAAAAAGGCGCTAAAATTGCGGATTAGTGTGACTACATAGTAGGGGTCTAGCATGGCAGAAGCGGTAAAGAAACCGAGGCCGGAATTCCGGAACATCGGTATTGGGCAAATATTGACGGCATACCGTCTCCCGCTGGCGGGGCGCGTGTCGATTCTGCATCGCGTGAGCGGTGCCTTGTTGTTTCTTTTCCTTCCTTTCCTGCTGTTCCTCTTCGATCAGAGCCTGACTTCCGAACTGAGCTTCGAAGTCTTCAAGGGCTTCCTCTCCAACATCATCGTCAAGCTGATCACGCTGGTTCTCGCGTGGGCTTTCCTGTTCCACTTCTGCGCCGGCATCCGTCACCTCGTGATGGATACGAATCATGATGCCGTGTCGAAGGAAAAGGGCAAGTCGACCTCTGTCGTCGTGTTAGTCGTGTCGTCGCTGCTCACCATCGCATTCGCGGCAAAACTGTTCGGAGCATTCTAAAAAATGGCAGCCAATAACCGAATCGGTTCGAAGCGTCTCGTCGTCGGCGCGCACTACGGTCTGCGCGACTGGCTCGCGCAACGCGTCACCGCCGTCGTGATGGCGGTGTACACGGTGATTCTGCTCGCGTGGTTCTTCCTCGCGCGCGACTTCTCGTACGACGGCTGGGCGTCGATCTTCGCGACGCAGTGGATGAAGCTCGCCACGTTCGTCACGCTTCTCTCGCTCTTCTACCACGCGTGGGTGGGTGTGCGCGACATCTGGATGGATTACGTGAAGCCCGTTGGCACGCGTCTCGTCCTGCAGGCGCTGACGATCCTCTGGCTGCTCGCATGTGCGGGCTACGCTGCGCAGATTCTCTGGAGAGTATAAAAGCATGGTTGCAATCAAGAATTCTCTGCCGCGTCGCAAGTTTGACGTGGTTATCGTCGGCGCGGGCGGCTCGGGGATGCGCGCGTCGCTGCAACTGGCGCGCGCCGGTCTGTCGGTCTGCGTGCTGTCCAAAGTGTTTCCGACGCGTTCGCATACGGTCGCTGCCCAGGGCGGCATCGGCGCTTCGCTCGGCAACATGAGCGAAGACAACTGGCACTATCACTTCTACGACACGATCAAGGGCTCCGACTGGCTCGGCGACCAGGACGCGATCGAGTTCATGTGCCGTGAAGCACCGAACGCCGTCTACGAACTCGAACACTTCGGCATGCCGTTCGACCGTAACGCCGACGGCACGATCTATCAGCGCCCGTTCGGCGGCCACACCGCGAACTACGGCGAAAAGCCGGTGCAACGCGCTTGCGCAGCGGCTGACCGTACCGGTCACGCGCTGCTGCACACGCTGTACCAGCAGAACGTTGCTGCCAAGACGCAATTCTTCGTCGAATGGATGGCGCTGGACCTGATCCGCGACGCCGACGGCGACGTGCTCGGCGTAACCGCGCTGGAAATGGAAACCGGCGACGTCTACATCCTCGAAGGCAAGACCACGCTGTTCGCCACGGGCGGCGCAGGCCGGATCTTCGCGGCATCGACCAACGCGTTCATCAACACCGGTGACGGCCTCGGCATGGCGGCCCGGTCGGGCATCGCGCTGCAGGACATGGAATTCTGGCAATTCCACCCCACTGGCGTGGCCGGCGCGGGCGTGCTGATCACCGAAGGCGTGCGCGGCGAAGGCGGTATTCTGCGTAACTCGAACGGCGAGCGTTTCATGGAACGCTACGCGCCGACGCTGAAGGACCTGGCGCCGCGCGACTTCGTTTCGCGTTCGATGGACCAGGAAATCAAGGAAGGCCGCGGCGTGGGTCCGAATAAGGATCACGTGCTGCTCGACCTGTCGCACATCGGCGCCGAGACGATCATGAAGCGTCTGCCGTCGATCCGCGAAATCGCGCTGAAGTTCGCGAACGTCGACTGCATCAAGGAGCCGATCCCGGTCGTGCCGACCATCCACTACCAGATGGGCGGTATTCCGACGAACATCAACGGTCAGGTCGTCGGTACGCCGAAGGGCCACGAAGAAGTCGTCAACGGTTTCTACGCAGTGGGCGAATGCTCGTGCGTGTCGGTGCACGGTGCGAACCGTCTCGGCACGAACTCGCTGCTCGACCTCGTGGTGTTCGGCCGCGCTGCCGGCAATCACATCGTCAAGCACGTGAAGGAACTGAAGGAACACAAGCCGTTGCCGGCAGATGCAGCCGACTTCGCGCTGTCGCGTCTGGCGAAGCTCGATAACTCGTCGTCGGGCGAGTACGCCCAGTCGGTCGCGAACGACATCCGCGGCACGATGCAGAAGCACGCTGGCGTGTTCCGTACCTCGGCCCTGCTCGCCCAAGGTGTCGAAGCCATCCGCGAAGTGGCCGCACGCGTCGACAACATCCATCTGAAGGATAAGTCGAAGGTGTTCAACACGGCCCGCGTCGAAGCGCTGGAAGTGGCGAACCTGATCGAAGTGGCACGCGCCACGATGGTCTCCGCCGAAGCGCGCAAGGAAAGCCGTGGCGCGCACGCGCAAAACGACTTCGAACATCGCGACGACGAAAACTGGCTGCGCCATACGTTGTGGTTCAGCGAAGGCGATCGCCTCGACTACAAGCCGGTGCACATGAAGCCGCTGACCGTCGAATCGGTTCCGCCGAAAGCGCGTACCTTCTAAGGCACAAGTCAAAGGAATTCAGAGAAATGGCCAAGCGTACATTTGAAATTTACCGCTACGATCCGGACAAGGACGCCGCTCCGCGCATGCAAACGTACGAGATCGAAATCGACTCGCACGAACGCATGCTGCTCGACGCGCTCGTCAAGCTGAAGGCGCTCGACGAAACCCTGTCGTTCCGTCGCTCGTGCCGCGAAGGCGTGTGCGGTTCGGACGCAATGAACATCAACGGCAAGAACGGCCTCGCGTGCCTGACGAACCTGAACGACCTGCCGCAGAAGATCGTGCTGCGTCCGCTGCCGGGCCTGCCCGTCGTGCGTGACCTGATCTGCGACTTCACGCAGTTCTTCAACCAGTATCACTCGATCAAGCCGTACCTGATCAACGATACGCCGCCGCCGGAAAAGGAACGTCTGCAGTCGCCGGAAGAACGCGACGAGCTCGACGGCCTGTACGAATGTATCCTGTGCGCGAGCTGCTCGACGTCGTGCCCGAGCTTCTGGTGGAATCCGGACAAGTTCGTCGGCCCGGCCGGTCTGCTGCAAGCCTACCGCTTCATCGCGGACAGCCGCGACCAGGCAACCGGCGAGCGCCTCGATAACCTGGAAGACCCGTATCGTCTGTTCCGTTGCCACACGATCATGAACTGCGTCGACGTTTGCCCGAAGGGCCTGAACCCGACCAAGGCAATCGGCAAGATCAAGGAATTGATGGTTCGCCGCGCTGTCTAGTATCAATGAGCCCCGCGCTCCCTGGCGCAGGCTGTCCCCGAGCGGGCAGTCAGCGCGCCTGGGGGCGGCGCGGGGTGTACCGACATGACCGATACATCGCATCAGTCCGACCCTCTCCGCCGTGCGCGTCTTCGCTGGCGCGCACGGCGGGGCCTGCTGGAAAACGACCTGATTTTCGAGCGTTTTTTCAGCCGATATGAGCATGACCTCAGCGATGCCGACGTTGGCGCACTCACGCGCCTGCTCGAGCTGAGCGATAACGACCTGATGGACTTGCTGCTCGCACGCAAGGAACCAGAAGGCGATCTAGCCGACCCGGACGTGGTCCGGGTTCTGGAGTTGCTGCGCAATGCTTGAGCGCCGCCAGTCCGTTGTTCCAGGCGTGCAATTATCGAAACCCTGTATCCATACTTCGATTGAGGATGTGCTATGACCCCGTCAGATGTTAAAGCCACGCTATCGTTCAGCGACAATTCGCCGAGCGTTGAAATGCCGATTTACAAGGGCACGATTGGCCCGGATGTAATCGACATTCGCAAACTGTACGGCCAGACCGGCAAATTCACGTACGACCCGGGCTTCATGTCGACGGCGGCGTGCAATTCGGCGATCACCTACATCGACGGCGACAAGGGCGAACTGCTCTACCGCGGCTACGCGATCGACAACCTCGCGCAGAACGCCGACTTCCTCGAAACCTGCTATCTGCTGCTGAACGGCGAACTGCCGAACGAAAAGCAGAAGACCGAATTCGTCGGCACCGTCACGAAGCACACGATGGTGCACGAGCAGATGCAGTTCTTCTTCCGCGGCTTCCGCCGCGACGCGCACCCGATGGCGATTCTCGTCGCCGCAGTCGGCGCGCTGTCGGCGTTCTACCACGACTCGCTCGACATCAATAACCCGCGTCACCGCGAAGTGTCGGCGATCCGCATGATCGCCAAGTTGCCCACGCTGGTCGCAATGGCGTACAAGTACAGCATCGGCCAGCCGTTCGTATATCCGAAGAACGACCTGTCGTACAGCGCAAACTTCATGCGCATGATGTTCTCGAATCCGTGCGAAGAGTACGTGGTCAACGACGTGCTGGTGCGCGCGCTCGACCGCATCCTGATCCTGCACGCGGACCACGAGCAGAACGCGTCGACGTCGACCGTGCGTCTCGCCGGTTCGTCGGGTGCGAATCCGTTCGCGTGTATCGCGGCGGGTATCGCGTGTCTGTGGGGCCCGGCGCACGGCGGTGCGAACGAAGCCGCACTGAACATGCTGGAAGAAATCGGCTCGGTCGACAACATTCCCGAGTTCATCAAGCAGGTGAAGGACAAGAACTCGGGCGTGAAGCTGATGGGCTTCGGTCACCGCGTGTACAAGAACTATGATCCGCGCGCGAAGCTGATGCGCGAAACCTGCCACGAAGTGCTCGAAGAGCTGGGCCTGCACGACGACCCGCTGTTCAAGCTCGCAATGGAACTCGAAAAGATCGCGCTCGAAGACGAATACTTCGTGTCGCGCAAGCTGTACCCGAACGTCGACTTCTACTCGGGTATCGTGCAGCGCGCGCTGGGCATTCCGACGTCGATGTTCACGTGTATCTTCGCGATGGCGCGTACGGTCGGCTGGATCGCGCAGTGGAACGAAATGATCGCTGATCCTGAGCAGAAGATTGGTCGTCCGCGTCAGCTGTTCGTCGGCGAGACGCTGCGTCAAGCGAAGCCGATCGCACAGCGCTAAGCGCTGATCGACCGCGATACGCGCGCCTGGCCGCGGCATTCGTGCCGCGCACAAGCGCGAAATCGGAGCAAATAAAACGCCTCAACGGGTCTACCGTTGGGGCGTTTCCGTTTCTGCGGCCACAGCGGGTCGTGCATGCGGCGCATTGGCGCCGCCGCTCGCCGATGCTTGCCGGGTAACACCGATACAGGTATTGGCACTACCAGCCAACTCCATGTTTTTTATCGGTTTTTTCGCTGTTTAAGCAGCCCATCGCGGTGCGTCGCGTGGCATAATCGACCGACACAGTCAGCCCGCAGTCATTACTACCCCGCATACCATGGCACAGACTCTCTACGACAAATTGTGGAACACGCACGTGGTCCACACGGAAGACGACGGCACCGCGATTCTCTACATCGACCGTCACCTGCTGCATGAAGTGACCAGCCCGCAGGCGTTCGAAGGCCTGAAAATGGCTCACCGTCCGGTGTGGCGCATCAGCGCGAACCTGGCCGTGTCCGACCACAACGTGCCAACCACGGACCGCAGCCACGGCATCGCCGATCCGGTCTCGAAGCTGCAGGTCGACACGCTCGACGCGAACTGCGACGCCTTCGGCATCACGCAGTTCAAGATGAACGACCAGCGTCAGGGCATCGTCCACATCATCGGGCCGGAACAGGGCGCTACGCTGCCGGGTATGACGATCGTCTGCGGCGACTCGCACACGTCCACGCACGGCGCGTTCGGCGCGCTCGCGCATGGCATCGGCACGTCGGAAGTCGAGCACGTGCTGGCCACGCAAACGCTGCTGCAGAAGAAGAGCAAGAACATGCTCGTGAAGGTCGAGGGGCAATTGCCGCGCGGCTGTACCGCGAAGGACATCGTGCTCGCGATCATCGGCAAGATCGGCACCGCGGGCGGCACCGGTTACGCGATGGAATTCGGCGGCTCGACGATCCGTTCGCTGACGATGGAAGGCCGAATGACGGTCTGCAACATGGCGATCGAAGCGGGCGCGCGCGCCGGCATGGTCGCCGTCGACGACACCACGGTCGAATACCTGAAAGGCCGTCCGTTCTCGCCGCAGGGCGTCGAGTGGGATCACGCGGTCGAGTACTGGAAGCAGTTCAAGTCGGACGAGGGCGCGCATTTCGATCGCGTGGTCGAGCTGAACGCGGCCGAAATCGTGCCGCAGGTGACTTGGGGCACGTCGCCGGAAATGGTCACGCCGGTCGACGGCCGCGTGCCGGATCCGGAGCGCGAGAAGGACCCGGTCAAGCGCGACGCGATGGAGCGTGCGCTCAAGTACATGGCGCTCGAGCCGAACGCGCCGATCGAGTCGATCAAGCCGGATAAAATCTTCATCGGGTCGTGCACCAACGCGCGCATCGAAGACATTCGCGCCGCGGCTTACGTCGTGAAGAAGCTCGGCCGCCGCGTCGCGCCGAACATCCGTCTGGCGATGGTCGTGCCGGGTTCGGGGCTCGTGAAGGCGCAGGCGGAGCGTGAAGGCCTCGACAAGGTCTTTACCGAGGCCGGGTTCGAATGGCGTGAACCGGGTTGCTCGATGTGTCTGGCGATGAACGCCGACCGGCTCGAGCCGGGCGAGCGCTGCGCGTCCACGTCGAACCGGAACTTCGAAGGTCGTCAGGGCGCCGGTGGGCGCACGCACCTGGTGAGCCCCGCAATGGCCGCGGCTGCAGCCATCGAAGGGCATTTCGTCGACATTCGCAAGCTTGGATGAATCGCATGATGAAGAACATGAATCGCATCACTCTATTGCGCCGCTTCGCACTCGGCACGCTCGCCGGGCTTCTGCTCGGCCTCGCCGGATGCAACACGGTGCACGGATTCGGCCAGGACATGTCGCACCTCGGCAATTCGATCAGCAATCACGCTGAGAAATAAGCGGTTTTTGATTTTTGCCGGCGATGCGGCGCGGGGGTCCAACCGCCGGTCGCATCGCCCGGTCCTGAACAGGCGCAAGCGTCATGGATAAATTCATCGTACACACCGGCGTCGTGGCGCCGCTCGATCGCGAGAACGTCGACACGGACGCGATCATTCCGAAGCAGTTCCTGAAGTCGATCAAGCGCACGGGCTTCGGTCCGAACGCGTTCGACGAATGGCGCTACCTCGACCACGGCGAACCGGGTCAGGACAACTCGAAGCGTCCGCTGAACCCGGACTTCGTGCTGAACCAGCCGCGCTATCAGGGCGCCTCGGTGCTGCTCGCGCGCAAGAATTTCGGTTGCGGCAGCTCGCGCGAACACGCGCCCTGGGCGTTGCAGCAGTACGGCTTTCGCGCACTGATCGCGCCGAGCTTCGCCGACATCTTTTACAACAACTGCTTCAAGAACGGCGTGCTGCCGATCGTGCTGACCGAACAGCAGGTCGATCATCTGTTCAACGAGACGTACGCATTCAACGGCTTCGAGCTGACGATCGACCTCGAAGCGCAAGTCGTGCGCACGGCCGACGGCGGCACCGAATATCCGTTCGAAGTCGCGGCGTTCCGCAAGTACTGCCTGCTGAACGGTTTCGACGACATCGGTCTCACGCTGCGTCACGCGGACAAGATCCGCCAGTTCGAAGCGGAGCGTCTCGCGAAGCAACCGTGGCTGAACAATCGCCTCGTCCGTTAGGCGAACCCGTGAGAACGTAGGCGCGTCTGGTCCGCGCCCGCGTCGGTTTGCGCGAGAAACACCCGAAAAAATCATCAAGGAATTCGCATGAAGATCGCAGTATTGCCGGGCGACGGCATCGGTCCCGAAATCGTCAAGGAGGCCGTCAAGGTCCTGAACGTGCTCGGCGAGAAGTTCGAACTCGAAGAAGCGCCGGTCGGCGGCGCGGGCTACGAAGCGAAGGGCCATCCGCTGCCCGATTCGACGCTCGCACTGGCGAAGGAAGCCGACGCGATCCTGTTCGGCGCGGTCGGCGACTGGAAATACGACAAGCTCGAACGCGCTCTGCGCCCGGAGCAGGCGATCCTCGGTCTGCGCAAGCACCTGGAACTGTTCGCGAACTTCCGTCCGGCGATCTGCTACCCGCAACTGACGGGTGCGTCGTCGCTGAAGGAAGAGATCGTTTCGGGTCTCGACATCCTGATCGTGCGCGAACTGAACGGCGACATCTACTTCGGCGCGCCGCGCGGCGTGCGTACGTCGCCGGACGGCCTGTTCGCCGGCGCGAAGGAAGGCTTCGACACGATGCGCTATTCGGAACCGGAAGTGCGCCGCATCGCGCACGTCGCGTTCCAGGCGGCGCAAAAGCGCGGCAAGAAGCTGACCTCGGTCGATAAAGCCAATGTGCTCGAAACGTCGCAGTTCTGGAAGGACGTGATGATCGACGTGTCGAAGGAATATGCGGACGTCGAGCTGTCGCACATGTACGTCGACAACGCCGCGATGCAGCTCGTGAAGGCGCCGAAGTCGTTCGACGTGATCGTGACGGGCAACATGTTCGGCGACATCCTTTCCGACGAAGCGGCCATGCTGACCGGCTCGATCGGCATGCTGCCGTCGGCGTCGCTCGACAAGAACAACAAGGGCTTGTACGAGCCGTCGCACGGTTCCGCACCGGATATCGCCGGCAAGGGCGTTGCGAATCCGCTCGCTACGATTCTCTCCGCCGCGATGATGTTGCGCTATTCGCTGAATAAGGCCGAGCAGGCTGATCGCATCGAAACCGCGGTGAAGAAGGTGCTCGAACAAGGCTATCGCACCGGCGACATTCTCACGCCGGGTTGCAAGCAGGTCGGCACCGCCGCGATGGGTGATGCCGTCGTGGCCGCGCTGTAAAACGCGTGCAGTAGTTAGATCACCAATACTGATCGTTAAAGCGCGAATCCGCCTTGAAACAGGCCGATTCGCGCGTCATACGGCGAAGAACGCCGCCAGTTTTCTGTTTTCGTGTATATTGTTGCGATGGCTCAGATCTCCCAAATCTCCTCGATTTCCAAATTGCACGGCACAACGGCCCGTGCAATCGAGTTCGCCATTACCATCAAAACCATTACCCCGAAAACGATCACGAAGCGCTGATCGTCCGTCGTGCCCGCCCATCTTCCCCGCGCGGTCACTGCGGGCAAAGATGCGGGGAAGTTTCCATTCGAAGGGTATGAAGTCATGAACGTAGGTCTCGTAGGTTGGCGCGGCATGGTCGGCAGCGTCCTGATGCAACGCATGCAGCAGGAAGGCGATTTCGACTTGATCGAACCGGTGTTTTTCAGCACCAGCAACGCGGGTGGCAACGCGCCGTCGTTCGCCAAAAACGAGACCAAGCTCAAAGATGCGACAAGCATCGAAGACCTGAAGAAGTGCGACGCGATCATCTCCTGCCAAGGCGGTGACTACACGAACGAAGTGTTCCCGAAGCTGCGCGCGGCCGGCTGGAACGGTTACTGGATCGACGCGGCTTCGTCGCTGCGCATGAAGGACGATGCGGTCATCATTCTCGATCCGGTCAACCTCGACGTGATCAAGAACGCGCTCGTCAAAGGTCAGAAGAACTTCATCGGCGGCAACTGCACGGTCAGCCTCATGCTGATGGCGCTGGGCGGCCTGTTCCGCGAAAACCTCGTCGACTGGATGACGGCCATGACTTACCAGGCCGCATCGGGCGCTGGCGCGCAGAACATGCGCGAATTGCTGTCACAAATGGGCACGCTGAACGGCGCGGTGAAGAACGAACTGGCTGACCCGGCTTCGGCGATTCTCGACATCGACCGCCGCGTGCTCGAAGCGATGAACAGCGACAGCATGCCGACCGACCATTTCGGCGTGCCGCTCGCGGGCTCGCTGATTCCGTGGATCGACAAGGATCTCGGCAACGGCATGTCGAAGGAAGAGTGGAAGGGCGGCGCGGAAACCAACAAGATTCTCGGCAAGCCGGCCATGGGCACGCCGGGTTCGATTCCGGTCGACGGTCTATGCGTGCGAATCGGCGCAATGCGCTGTCACTCGCAAGCGCTGACGATCAAGCTGAACAAGGACGTGCCGCTCGACGAAGTGAATAGCATCCTCGCGTCGGGCAACGACTGGGTCAAGGTCGTGCCGAACGAGCGCGAAGCGTCGATGCGCGATCTGTCCCCGGCGGTCGTCACCGGTACGCTGACGGTGCCGGTCGGCCGCGTGCGCAAGCTCGCGATGGGTGGCGAATATCTGTCGGCCTTCACGGTCGGCGATCAGCTGCTGTGGGGCGCGGCTGAACCGCTGCGTCGTATGCTTCGCATTGTGCTCGACAAGTAAAGTAAACTACGCGCTCACGACGCGTAGACAACTCAAGAAGCGTCGCGCTTGCGCGGCGCTTTTTTTCATTCTGTGCTCCGATCATCTTGTCTCTTTCCACTCGCAAAAAAGGCTGCGCGCTGACGCGCCAGGAGTCCCGATGAACTTTCGACGCTCCGCTCTTCGGGCCATGTTCATTCGTCACGAGAAGGTGCGATACAGCGGCCGTCCGGCGGCGATGGCCGCTGGTGCCGCTTTCGCCATTGCTTTGCTCGGCGGTGGCCCGGGCAATGCGCTTGCCGCGCCGGCTCGCGCCACGAGCGCGCCGGATACCGCTTCCGCTGGCAGTTCCACTACCGCTGTCGTCGTCGCCGCGGGCGCGCAGTACACCGTACACGCAGGGCAGTCGCTGAACGATGTCGCGATCGCTATTACTCAGTCGCATGACCGCGCGGTTCTCGCGCGCGCGACGCGCGCATTGTTCGACACGAATCCGGCTGCGTTCATGAATCACGATCCGAGCCGCATGCGTGTGGGCGCGGTGTTGATTGTGCCGGCTCTCGATGCGTCGGGGGCCTTGGCGGCTTCGTCGACTGGGGCCGCGGCGGGGGCGTCCGAGTCCACGGCGGCTGTGCCCGCTTCCGCGCCGACGGCGGCACCCGCCGAGGCTGCGGCCAGCACGGCGAGTGCGGCCAGCGCCGCAGCTCAAGCGACGACGCCAGCCGCATCCGAGGTCTCTGGCGCGGCCAGCGCGGCGGTATCGACTGGCGCGGCGGCGGGCGGCTTGGCTTCGTCCGCGCCATTGGCCGGTTCGGGGCCCGTGGCGGCGAGTGGCACGCAGGAATGGACCGGATCGATTCAATCGGCGGCGAGCGCGCCTGCCGGGCAAGCGCCGTCGGCGGCAACCGCTACTGCACCGGCGGCCACAGCCGCGCAAGCGGCTTCGCAGCCGCGTCAGCAGGTGTCGAGTCTGCAGCAACTGCTGGCGCTGAAAAACCGTGTGCTGATGGAATTGCAGAAACACGGTATCGGCGGGGTGCCGGTCGCTTCGGGCCCGAAGCCGACGAGCGCTGCGCAGCTCGCAGCGGCAGGTTCAGCGGCGACAGTGCCCGTGGCGCCGCAGCACGCGAATGCGGCGACGTCGCCGTCGAATGAGGGCGGCCTGTCTCCGCGCAATTTGAGCATCGCGGCGGCGGTGGGTGCGGCATTGGTCGTTCTGCTCGCGGCTCTGCGCATGGGTCGCCGCAAGCGCGAAAAGGAGGCTGCGGCGCGGGCTGCCGAGACGACTGATACCGCAGTGGCGGGATCGGCGGATAACGCCGATTCGCACGATGGCAGCGCGGTGGCAGGGCAGGCAGCGGTCACGGAAGCATCGGGCGCGCAAGATCAGGAGCTTGCGCGGCAGGCTGCTGCGGCGGCAGCGGCGGAGCATGCGGCTGCGGAGCGTGAGGCAGCCGAGCGGGCAGCGGCAGAAAGCGCGGCGGCAGAACGTGCAGAGGCCGAGCAGGCCGCTGCGGAAAGAGCCGCAGCCGAACAGGCCGCAGAGGAGCGAGCAGCAGCAGAGCGAGCAGCAGCAGAGCGAGCAGCAGCCGAGGAACATGCCGCGGCCGAACGCGTGGCAGCGGAACGCGCAGCAGCCGAACAAGCAGCAGCCGAACAAGCAGCAGCCGAACAAGCAGCAGCCGAACAAGCAGCAGCCGAACAGGCAGCAGCCGAACAGGCAGCGGCACGCGTCGCCGCCGAACATGTGGAGGCGGAACGCACAGCAGCAGCGCGCATCGCAGCCGAGCGCGCCGCAGAGGAACCGGCGACACAGCATGCAGGCACGCCCGAACCCACCGCACCGACGGCGCCACTCGCCGGCATCCCGCCGTCCAGCGAAAGCGAGCCGTCCACTGAGCCTCCATCGCTCGCACCGGCCACCGACGAGACGCTGCGCTCCGCGGCCACGGCCGCCAATCTCGCCGCCGCGGCAGAACTCGGCGCCGACGCGTTGCCGCTGGGGCCGCTCGAACCGGCCATCGGTGCAACGCAGGACGACGAGAACGCGCATCGCGTGCAATGGGACGAGGAATCCACAGAAAGCCCGACCGCACCGCACACCGCGACGGCTGAACCGCAGTCTCCCCTGAACGTTCCACCCCCAGTGATCGATTTCACGCAACACCAGATCGAACCGCGCGCTACCACGTCGCTCGGTCAGCCGTTAGGCGACATCCCCGTGCCGACGCAACCCGCGCCGTCCGCGCCGACCGACTTCCCGCGCGACGCCGTCCACGCATTCGGCAGCCTGAACATGCCGCTGCCGCCGCGCATCGAAGTGCCCACCGTCGGCGAAGCGGTGCCGTCCACGTCGCTGTCGACGCAACCGGTCGCATCGCCCGACACGACCGCGCAGCAGGCCTTCGGCGTCCACGGCGCGGACGACGACGCGCCGCACATCGCCGACCAAATCGCCGCCGGCACAGCGGGTCACGGCGCCGTCGCGGGTCTCGGCGCGGCTGGCTTCGGCGCGCTGAAGCTCGACTTCGACCTCGAGTTGCCGCCGAGCCCGGCCCAGCCGCTGCCGGCCTTCACGCCGGCCGATCTCGCCCGCATCGCGCGCAACAAGCTGGAGTTGGCCTCCGAGTACATCGAGCTCGGCGATCTGGGGGGCGCCCGCGCGCTCATCAACGAAGTGATCGAAGCGAACGATCCAGCCACGCGCACCGAAGCCCGCGCGTTGCTTTCGACCCTCGCGCCGCTGTCGTGAAGCGCATCGCATTAGGCGTCCAGTACGACGGCGCCGCGTTCGCTGGATGGCAGTCGCAGCCGCACGGCAACACGGTTCAGGACGAACTCGAACGGGCGCTGCGCGAATTCACGCGCACGCCCGTGCACACGGTGGTCGCCGGCCGCACTGACCGCGGCGTGCATGGCTTGGGCCAGGTCGTACATTTCGACACCGAACTCGACCGGGTCGATATCTCCTGGGTGCGCGGCCCGAACGCGTTTCTGCCGAAGACGATCGGAGTGCAATGGGCCAAGCCGATGCCCGAAGACTTTCACGCGCGGTTTTCGGCATTCGAGCGGACCTATTACTACGTGCTGTACGTCAGTCCGGTTCGCTCACCGATGCTCACGACCCGCGCCGGCTGGGTGCACACGCCACTCGACGTCGAAGCGATGCGCTCGGCCGCGGAGCATCTGATCGGCGAGCACGACTTTTCGGCTTTTCGTTCGTCGCAATGCCAGTCGAAGACGCCGTTCAAGCATCTGTACCAGATCGACGTCAAACGACAAGGGAACTTCGTGCATTTCCGCTTTCGCGCGAACGCCTTCCTGCATCACATGGTGCGCAACGTGATGGGCTGTCTGATCGAAATCGGCAGCGGCCGCCGCCCGGCCGCGTGGATGGCCGACGTGCTCGCGAGCCGCAGCCGCGACTGCGCGGCGCCGACCTTCATGCCCGACGGCCTGTATCTCGCGCAAGTGGGCTATCCTGAGCAATTCGGCGTGCCCGACCCGGTGACGGGCAGCGTGCCGTGGAGCAGCGTATGGACCGAGCAACCGGAAACATGAAAGCAGAAGAGACCCCCGCCACCCAGGCCCACGCCACCGCCTTGCAAAGCGTGCCGCATCGTACGCGCATCAAGCTGTGCGGACTGTCGAAGCCCGCCGACATCGCACACGCGATCGACCTCGGCGCCGACGCGATCGGCCTGGTGTTCTATCCGCCGAGCGCGCGCTCGGTGAGCGTCGCGCAAGCGGTCGAACTCGTGCACGACGTGCCGCCGTTCGTGTCGGTCGTCGGTCTGTTCGTCAACGCGACGCCGGACTGGATCCAGGAAGTCGCGAGCAATGTGAACCTGACGATGTTGCAGTTCCACGGCGACGAGACGCCGGACCAGTGCGAGACGCTCGCCGGAGTTGCGGGTTTGCCTTGGTTGCGTGCGCTGCGGGTCGCGGCGGATACTCGACCGGCCGATTTGGTAAAATCGGCGTTCAACTATTCAGCAGCCAGTGGTCTTCTGTTCGACACCCATGTCGAAGGCTACGGCGGCGGCGGGAAGGTTTTCGATTGGTCACTTATTCCAGCAGAGCTCGCGCATCGGGCCGTTTTGAGTGGTGGGTTGAACACGCAAAACGTCAGTGATGCGATCCATCGCGTGCGCCCGTACGCGGTCGATGTCTCGAGCGGCATCGAAGTGCCGGGCGCCCGGGGCGTGAAAGATCACGCCCGGATGGCGGCGTTCGTACGCGCGGTGCGCGCCGCGGACGCTGAATGATTCAGGCTCGCGGGCGCTTTCCGAGGAAAGCCGCGAGCCATCCTGAGAAGAGTGATCACCATGTACAACTTGCCTGACGAAAGAGGCCACTTCGGCCAGTTTGGCGGCGTGTTCGTAGCCGAAACGCTGTTTTCCGCACTCGACGAGTTGCGCGAAGCGTACGAGAAATATCAGAAAGACCCGGAATTCGTAGCCGAATACGAGCGCGAACTGAAGTATTTCGTGGGCCGCCCGTCCCCGATTTATCACGCACAGCGCTGGAGCGAATTGCTCGGCGGCGCGCAGGTTTATCTGAAGCGTGAAGACCTGAATCACACCGGCGCGCACAAGATCAACAACGTGATCGGCCAGGCGCTGCTCGCCAAGCGCATGGGCAAGCCGCGCGTGATCGCGGAAACCGGTGCCGGTCAGCACGGCGTGGCCACGGCGACGATCTGCGCGCGCTTCGGCATGGAGTGCGTCGTCTACATGGGCGCCGAGGACGTACGCCGCCAGGCCGCCAACGTGTACCGCATGAAACTGCTCGGCGCGACCGTCGTGCCGGTCGAATCGGGTTCGCGCACGCTGAAGGATGCGCTGAACGAAGCGATGCGCGACTGGGTCACCAACGTCGAAAATACGTTCTACATCATCGGCACGGTTGCGGGTCCGCATCCGTATCCGATGATGGTGCGCGACTTCCAGCGTGTAATCGGCGACGAATGCCGCGTGCAAATGCCCGAACTCGCCGGGCGCCAGCCGGATGCCGTCATCGCATGTGTTGGCGGCGGTTCGAATGCAATGGGTATCTTTTATCCGTACATCGACGACAAATCCGTGCAGTTGATTGGTGTCGAAGCGGCGGGCGACGGCATCGAAACGGGTCGCCACGCGGCTTCGCTGATCGGCGGCAGCCCCGGGGTGTTGCACGGCAACCGTACGTATCTGCTGCAGGATGAAGACGGCCAGATCATCGAGACGCATTCGGTATCGGCAGGTCTCGACTATCCGGGCGTCGGCCCCGAGCACGCGTGGCTAAAAGAGAGCAACCGCGCGCAATACGTCGGCATCACCGACGAAGAAGCGTTGAAGGCGTTCCACGACTGCTGCCGCATCGAGGGTATTATTCCTGCGCTGGAGTCGAGCCACGCGCTCGCGTACGCCACGAAGCTCGCGCCGACCTTGTCGAAAGACAAGATCCTGCTGGTCAACCTGTCGGGCCGCGGCGACAAGGACATGCACACGGTCGCCGAGCGATCGGGTATCCAGTTCTGAGCCGCGGCGATGCGCGACGAGTTCGACGAGCCGCAGCCGGCGATTGAAACCACGAATCCGGCCGCCGAAGCACCGGCGGCCGCGGCATCTGCACCGCTGCTTGCGCAAGTGCCGGCCGGCATTCAGCTGTTGAACCGCGATTTTCTGACCGATGTAGCGAACATTCCCGACGGGTCGATCGACCTAATCGTCTGCGATCCGCCATACGGGCTGGGGAAGGACTATGGCAACGACTCAGACATGCGCACGGGCGAGGAATTTCTCGTCTGGACGCGTGGCTGGCTCGAGCGGGCTGTCCCGAAGCTCAAGCCGTCGGGTTCGCTCTACATTTTCTGCACCTGGCAATACGCGCCGGAAATCTTCAGTTTCCTGAAGACGAAACTCGTGATGGTCAACGAAATCATCTGGGACCGGCGCGTGCCGAGTATGGGCGGCACCACGCGCCGCTTCACGTCGGTGCATGACAACATCGGTTTTTTCGCGGTGTCGAAGGACTATTTCTTCGATCTCGATCCCGTCCGCATCCCGTACGATGCAGTCACGAAGAAGGCGCGTTCGCGAAAGTTGTTCGAAGGAAGCAAGTGGTTGGAGCTTGGCTATAATCCGAAGGATGTCTGGTCGGTCTCGCGTCTGCATCGGCAACATGCCGAGCGCGTCGCCCATCCGACCCAGAAACCTCTGGAAATCGTCGAGCGGATGGTGCTGTCCAGCTGCCCGAAGGGCGGCCGCGTGCTCGACCCGTTCATGGGCAGCGGCACCACCGCAGTCGCTTGCGTCCGTCATCAGCGCGAATTCGTCGGCTATGAGATCAACGAGAGCTATTGCGCGATAGCGCGCGAGCGCGTCAGCGCCGCCGCTACGCCTGCTGCGCCGCGTCGGACCCGAGCGAAGCCGAAAATGCAGCCGTCGACCGAAGTGCAGTGAAAAGCGCAAAATGTGCCGCTAATTTCGCTTAAAGATGTGCGGCGATGAGCGCGCAGTAGCCCTAATTCGAGAATACTTCCATGTCCCGTATCAAGAACACATTCGCCGCGCTGTCCGCCCAAGGTAAGAAAGGCTTGATCCCGTTCATGACCGCTGGCGATCCGGACCCGGCTCGCACGGTCGAATTCATGCACGCGCTCGCCGCCGGCGGCGCCGATGTGATTGAACTCGGCGTGCCGTTTTCCGATCCGATGGCCGACGGTCCGGTGATCCAGCAGTCGTCCGAACGTGCGCTCGCAAAGGGCGTGTCGCTGCGTCACGTGCTGGCCGACGTCCAGCGTTTCCGCGAAACCGACGACAAAACCCCCGTGGTGCTGATGGGCTATGCGAACCCGATCGAGCGGATGGGCGCCGAGGCATTCGCGAAAGCCGCGAAGGAAGCCGGTGTCGACGGCGTGCTGGTGGTCGATTATCCGCCTGAAGAATGCGCTAACTTCGCTGAACAGATGCAGTCTGCTGGTATCGATCCGATCTTTTTGCTCGCGCCGACCTCAACCGATGAACGTATCGCCGAAGTCGGCCGTATCGCCAGTGGCTACGTCTACTATGTGTCGCTGAAAGGGGTCACCGGCGCCGCAAATCTGGACGTTTCCAGCATCGCGAGTAAAATCCCGGCCATCAAGTCGCGCGTCCCCCTGCCAGTGGGCGTCGGTTTCGGCATTCGCGACGCACAAACGGCGCGTGCGGTGGGTGAGGTGGCCGATGCCGTCGTGATCGGCAGCCGTATCGTTCAATTGCTCGAACAGGCAGCGCCCGACGCCGCTGCCGAGACGCTCAAGCGTTTCGTTGCCGAAGTGCGCGAGGCGCTCGATAGCGTCGCGACTGCCCGATAACAGTTATTTTTGTCGCGGTAACGTGAGCGGCGGGCTCGTCCCGCCGTTTGCGCGACTGCTGACCCAGAAGGATTCCCTATGAGCTGGCTCGATAAGCTGCTGCCGCCAAAAATCAAACAAACCGACCCGAAGAACCGCAAGGGAATTCCGGAAGGCCTGTGGATCAAGTGCCCGTCGTGCGAAGCCGTGCTGTATCGCAACGACGTGGAGGCCAATCTGCATGTTTGCCCGAAGTGCGACCATCACATGCGCATCGGCGCGCGTGAGCGGCTCGACAGCCTGCTCGATCCGGAAGGCCGCTACGAAATCGGCCAGGAAATCGTTCCGGTCGACGCGCTGAAGTTCAAAGATAGCCGCAAGTATCCCGAGCGCATCAAAGAGGCGATGGACGAAACCGACGAGACCGATGCAATGGTCGTGATGGGCGGCGCGATTCACACGCTGCCGGTCGTCGTGGCGAACTTCGAGTTCTCGTTCATGGGCGGCTCGATGGGGTCGGTGGTCGGCGAGCGTTTCGCGCGCGGCGCACAGAACGCCCTCGAACAGAAAGTGCCGTTCATCTGCTTCACCGCTTCGGGCGGTGCGCGGATGCAGGAAAGCCTGCTGTCGCTAATGCAGATGGCGAAGACCACCGCGATGCTCACGAAGCTGGCCGAAGCCAAGCTGCCGTTCATCTCGGTGCTGACCGACCCGACGATGGGCGGCGTGTCCGCGAGTTTCGCGTTCCTCGGCGACGTCGTGATCGCCGAGCCCAAGGCGCTGATCGGCTTTGCCGGCCCGCGCGTGATCGAACAGACGGTGCGCGAGAAACTGCCGGAAGGGTTCCAGCGCGCCGAGTTCCTGCTGCAAAAGGGCGCGATCGACATGATCGTCGATCGTCGCAAGCTGCGCGAAGAGATAGCGCAATTGCTGGCGCTGTTGAGCCATCAGCCGGCGGACGCGGTCGCGTAAGAACCGGGCACCGAAGCAATCAAGAAAATGGCGCGCCGCGTGAGCAATCAAGCGGCGCGCTGTCATTTCCGGGATAATTACGGTCGCCTGCGATGCCGTTTCGCGGTTTATGCGCACAAACCCGGTCTCCACCCATGACCGGCGACCCGCGACCCGGACCGCAACCGCCTGACCAGCACTCTTCGCAGCACTGCAGAACCGAACTACCGCGACTCACTCAAGATTCACCCGATGACGACATTCCCCACCCTCGACGCGTGGCTCACGCACCTTGAATCCGCGCATCCGGTCGGCATCGACATGGGTTTGAGCCGCATCTCCCAGGTACGCGATGCGATGCAGCTGTCGTTCGCGTGCCCGATCATCACGGTCGGCGGCACGAACGGCAAAGGCTCGACGTGCGCGATTCTCGAAGCGATTCTGCTGCGCGCGGGCTACACCGTCGGTTGCCACACGTCGCCGCATCTGCTGTCGTTCAACGAGCGCGCGCGCATCAACGGCGCAATGGCGAGCGACGCAGATCTGCTGCCGCACTTCAAAGCGGTCGAAGCCGCGCGCCAGAGCCTGGCCAAACCGGTTTCGCTGACCTACTTCGAATTTACGACGCTCGCGATCATGAGCCTGTTCGCGTCGCGCGGCCTCGACGCGGTGATTTTCGAGGTCGGCCTCGGCGGGCGTCTCGACGCGGTCAATATCCTCGATACCGACTGCGCGATCATCACCAGCATCGACATCGATCACACCGACTATCTCGGCGACACGCGCGAGAAAATCGCCTTCGAAAAGGCCGGTATCTTCCGCCCCGGCAAGCCGGCAATCTGCGCGGACCCGGTGCCGCCGCAATCGCTGATCGATCACGCGGAAAAGATCGGCGCGCAATTGTGGCTGTTCGGCCGAGACTTCCGTTACGAAGGCCAAGCCGGCAGCGAGCGTCAGCAGTGGAGCTACGTCGGACCGACGCTGCGGCGCTCGGCGCTCGCCTATCCGTCGCTGCGCGGCGCGAATCAGCTGATCAACACGTCGGCGGCGCTGGCCGGGCTCGAAGCATTGCGCGACCGTCTGCCGGTGTCGGCGCAGGACATCCGGCTCGGCATCGCCAACGTCGATTTGCCGGGCCGTTTCCAGGTGCTGCCGGGCAAGCCGTCCATCGTGCTCGATGTCGGCCACAACCCGCATGCCGCCGCGGTGCTTGGGCAGAATCTCGGCAACATGGGCTTTTTTCCGTACACGTACGCCGTGTTCGGTGCGATGCGCGACAAGGACATCGCCGGCGTGCTCAGTCATCTGAAAGGCGAGATCGATCACTGGTGCGTGACCGATCTGCCGACCCCGCGCGCCGCGTCCGCGCAAGAGCTGGAAACCGCGTTGCGCGAGCTGGGCGTGGACGACAGCGAGGACAGCAGCGTCACGCGTTACGCGACGCCGGCAGAGGCTTTCCAGGACGCGCTAAAACGTGCGTCAGAGAATGATAGAATCGTGGTTTTCGGCAGTTTCTATACGGTAGCGGGTGTGATGGCCTACCGGAAATCGCAGCAACACTGAGCGGGCGCCAGGCTCGAACCAAGCGATTCATGGGAATTTTCTCGTTCGGCAAGAAAGACGACGCGCCTAGCCGGCGCGGCGCAAACACCAGTTCCAATCGGGCCGCCCGCGGTGAGCGCGTCGAGCGGCGTACCCGCCGCACCGAGCGCACCGTCGACGCAGATGCAATGCTGCTCGACCCCACGCTGCCGGAAAAGCAGCGCGCGCGCCGCCGGCTCGTCGGCGCAATCGCACTGGTCGTCGCGGCGGTAATTATTCTGCCGATGGTGCTGGATTCGCACCCGAAGCCCGTCACCGACGACATCTCGATCGACATTCCTAGCCGGCCCGCGCCGAGGCTCTCCAGATCCACCGCCAACGAAGACGTGCAAGCTGGCGTCGCGCCGGACAATCCGCCGGCCGCCGACAGCGGCATCGCCGCGTCCAGCCTCGCGCCGGCAGCGACCGCGGCATCCGCGGCGACAACGGCGGCGGCCCCGGCCTCTGCCGCGAAACCAACGCAATCGACTCAATCGACCGCAGCGAAACAGGGCACGGCCTCGTCCGTCGCCACCGGCACCGTTACCGCCGCGACGCCGAAGCCAGCCGCGAAGCCGCAAACGCAGTCACTTGCTGCCAACACCACTCCCGCCGCGCCCGCCAAACAGACGAAGCCACCCGCCGCCGCGCCGTCGGTATCGACTGACGACGACGCGAATCCGGCCACCGCCAGCGCCGACGCGAACTCCGGCACGCCGGCCTCGCCGCCGGGCAACCGTTTCGCGGTGCAGCTCGGCGCCTTCTCGAACGAAGCGAATGCGCGCAATTGGGCCGCGAAGTTGAAAGCGGCGGGCGTGCCCACATATACCGAGCACCGGAAGCAAGCCGACGGTTCGACGCTGACATTGCTGCGTGCGGGCCCGTTCGCCGACCGCGCCGCGGCCACCGCCGCTGTCGCGAAGGTCCGCGAGGCGGGCCTCGTGTCGGGCTCGAACGGCGGCAGCGCACAGTAAGCGAGCGATGTTCACTGCCTTCGACTACGCTGTAATGGCGGTGATCGGTTTGTCGGCGCTGCGAGGCGCCTGGCGCGGTTTGCTGTCGGAAGTGTTTGGTTTGATCGGCTGGGTCGCGGCGTTTTTCGTCGCCTGCGAGTTCGTCGGCTACGTGGTCCCGTACATCCCGTCCACCTGGCCGGGCGGCGCGTTGACGCAGTGGCTGCTGGCTTTTTCGCTCGTGGTGATCGGCGTAGTGCTGGTCGCGAGCGTGGTGAGCGCGCTGCTCAGCCGTCTCGTGCAGGTCACGGGCCTAGGCGGTGCGGACCGCTCGCTCGGTTTGATGTTCGGCCTCGTCCGCGGGGTCGTTCTGGTGCTGATTCTGGTCGCCCTCGCAGGCTTGACCGAACTGCCCAAACAGGAATTCTGGCGCAATGCGCTGCTTCGTCCATATGCGGTTGCGGGCGTACGCGCAATGAAACCGCTGCTCCCCGAGGCGCTCGCCGCTTACGTCCATGTGGACGATCTGGGCGCCCCGAGCAACGCGCAACAGGACTCCGGCGCATACCGGCTGCCATGACGGCGTAGCGCGTCCCGTCGCATCGAAGCGCGGGCGCGAGCATAGGCACCGGTCGCCATCACGAATTTTGTACCTTTGAAGGACATGCCATGTGCGGCATCGTAGGCGTAGTTTCCCACTCCCCGGTCAACCAGCTGATCTATGACAGCCTGCTGCTGCTGCAGCATCGCGGTCAGGACGCCGCCGGCATCGCGACGGCGAACGGCAGCAATTTCCACATGCACAAGGCCAACGGCATGGTGCGCGACGTGTTCCGCACGCGCAACATGCGTAGCCTGCCGGGCACGACCGGCATCGGCCAGGTGCGTTACCCGACCGCCGGTTCGGCGTCGAGCGAAGAAGAGGCACAGCCGTTCTACGTGAACGCGCCGTTCGGCATCATCCTCGCGCACAACGGCAACCTGACCAACTGGCAGCAGCTGAAAGATGAGATGTTCCGCATCGATCGCCGCCACGTGAACACCAATTCCGATACCGAAGTGCTGCTCAACGTGTTCGCGCACGAATTGCAACTGTCGAGTTCGGGTCTGCAACTCGATCCGGCCGCACTGTTCAAGGCGGTATCGGGCGTGCATCGGCGGGTGCGCGGTTCTTATGCGATCGTCGCGCTGATCGCCGGCTACGGTCTGCTCGGCGTCCGCGACCCGTTCGGAATTCGCCCTCTGTGCCTCGGCAAGCTGGAAACGGCTGAAGGCGTCGAGTGGATGCTGGCGTCGGAATCGGTGGCGATCGAAGGCATTGGTTTCGAATTCGTGCGCGACGTGCAGCCGGGCGAGGCGGTTTTCATCGACGCGGAAGGCCAACTGCATTCGCAGCAGTGCGCGACGGCTCCGAGCCTGAACCCCTGCATCTTCGAACTCGTGTATCTGGCGCGTCCGGATTCGGTGCTCGACGGCGTGCCGGTCTACAACGTGCGTCTGCGCATGGGTGACTACCTCGCCGAGAAGATCAAGCGCGAGCTGCCCGACGTCGCGATCGACGTCGTCATGCCGATTCCCGACTCGTCGCGCCCGGCCGCAATGCAGGTCGCGAAGAAGCTCGGCGTCGAGTATCGCGAGGGCTTCTTCAAGAACCG
Source organism: Paraburkholderia sp. BR10923 (assembly GCF_040948765.1). Taxonomy (NCBI): domain Bacteria; kingdom Pseudomonadati; phylum Pseudomonadota; class Betaproteobacteria; order Burkholderiales; family Burkholderiaceae; genus Paraburkholderia; species Paraburkholderia sp. BR10923. Next base: position 444,355 of record NZ_JBFPKO010000002.1, read on the forward strand.
CTATGTGGGCCGTACCTTTATTATGCCGGGCCAGGCGGTGCGCAAGAAGTCGGTGCGCCAGAAGCTGAACGCGATGAACATCGAGTTCAAGGGCAAGAACGTGCTGATCGTCGACGACTCGATCGTGCGCGGCACGACGTCGCATGAAATCGTGCAGATGGCGCGCGATGCGGGCGCGAACAAGGTGATTTTCGCGTCGGCGGCGCCGCCGGTGAAATTCCCGAACGTCTACGGCATCGACATGCCGACGCGCGGCGAACTGGTCGCGCACGGCCGCTCCGACGAGGAAGTCGCGCGCATGATCGGCGCGGATCACCTCGTGTACCAGGACGTCGACGCGCTGAAGCAGGCGGTGCGCGATATCAACCCGGCGCTGAAGGCGTTCGAGGCTTCGTGCTTCGACGGCAACTACGTGACCGGCGACATCACGACCGAGTACCTCGACCGCATCGAAAGCGCGCGTCTCGCGCCGTCGTCGCAATCGGATCGCGATGCCGCGAGCGAAGCGATCGACGGTGGCGGCCCGGCGCGTTCGCAGCTGCATCTGCAACTGTCGGTGGGTTGAGCGCACACACCGCACCTTTCCGCACACGAAGCCCGCTTATGCCGACGCAAAGCGGGCTTTTTTGTTGCTGCCTCATTTAGCCGCCGAGGCAGCGACCGACTCCTGGAGACCAGACCCAACATGGACGACTCCCTGAACCTCGATTTCGACACGCTGGCCGTCCGCTCGGGCACCGCGCGCAGCGACTTCAACGAGCACTCGGAAGCGATCTTTCTGACCTCGAGCTTCGTCTTCGCGAGCGCCGCGGAAGCCGCCGAGCGCTTCAGGAACTCCGAAGACTATTTCACGTACTCGCGCTTCTCGAATCCGACCGTCTCGATGTTCCAGGACCGGCTGGCCGCGCTCGAAGGCGGCGAGGCCTGTATCGCGACGGCGTCGGGGATGGCCGCGATCATGTCGGTCGTGATGTCGACGTTGCAGGCGGGCGACCACCTCGTGAGCTCGCGGGCGCTGTTCGGCTCGACGCTCGGCATGTTCTCGCAGATCTTCAGCAAGTTCGGCATCACGACTACGTTCGTCGATCCGACCGATTTGAACGCGTGGAACGAAGCGGTGCGTCCCGCAACGAAGATGTTCTTCCTCGAAACGCCTTCCAACCCGCTGACCGAGGTTTCGGATATCGAAGCGATCGGCAGGATCGCGAAGGCCGCGAATGCGCTGTTCGTCGTCGATAACTGCTTCTGCAGCCCGGCGTTGCAGCAGCCGCTGAAACTGGGCGCGGACGTCGTCATGCATTCGGCGACCAAGTTCCTCGACGGCCAGGGCCGTGTGCTCGGCGGCGCGCTGGTCGGTTCGAAGCAATTCATCATGGAAAAGGTGTTTCCGTTCGTGCGCAGTGCCGGGCCGACGCTGTCCGCGTTCAACGCGTGGGTACTGTTGAAAGGCATGGAAACGCTGTCGCTGCGTGTCGAAAAGCAGTCGGCGAATGCGCTCGAAATCGCGCGCTGGCTCGACTCGCATCCGGCCGTCGATCGCGTGTTCTATCCGGGACTCGAATCGCATCCGCAGCATGCGCTCGCGATGCGTCAGCAGAAGTCGGGCGGCGCGATCGTGTCGTTCGAACTGAAGGGCGACACGCCCGAACAGATGCGTGCGAACGCATGGCGCGTGATCGACGGCACGAAGGTCTGTTCGATCACCGGCAACCTGGGCGACACGCGTACGACGATCACGCATCCGGCCACGACCACGCACGGCCGCATCACGCCCGAAGCGCGCGCGGCGGCGGGCATCAGCGAAGGTCTGATCCGGCTTGCGGTGGGGCTCGAAAACGCGGGAGATATCCGTGCGGATCTGCAGCGTGGGTTAAAAGGCTGACAGGAGCTTCGCCGCCCTCAGTGCCGCAGCGCGCGCCACTGCCCGGGCGCCAGCCCAAAACGCCGCGTAAATGCGTGCGTGTAAGCGCTCTGATCGCCGAAGCCGATGTCGAGCGCGATATCGGTCAACGAAAGACGCGGGTCCGCGAGCAGCGTGATCGACGTGTCGAGCCGCAGCCGCTGCAAATAGCGATGCGGTGTCTCGCCGAACGCATCGGTAAACAGTTGGTGAAAACGCCGCATGCCGAAGCCGCAGTGCGCGGCGAGGTCGGCGATCTTCAGCGGCTCGGACAGATGCGCGCGCAGCCAGCGGTCGATGCGCGCGAAATCGAGCCGAACGCCTTCGCTCTGCGCACCGGCGAGCGCCCCGGAATCGACGACCAGCGCGGCGCCCAGACGTGCGGCGGCATCCCAATGGAAGCGACGATGACCGAAGGCATCGTCTTGCGCTTCGCCCGCGCCGCCCGCCGCATGCGCGGCAATCGTGTGCACGAGTTGCGCGAGCGCTGGATCGACAGCCACGGCTCGCGCGCGCTCGAACAGCCGCTCGGGCACCGCCAGCGACGTCGCGGGCAAATCGAGTACGAGCTGCCGGTTGGTGCCGACGCCCGAATATTCGTGCCGCGCGCCGGCCGGGATCAGCCATGCGGAGCCGGCGTCGATCTGCTCCGCGACGCCGTTCACCGCCATCACCATCGCGCCGTCGAGCCCCAGCACGACCTGGTGGAAGTCGTGCACGTCCGACGCTTCGATCGCGCCATAGCAGCGCAGCGAAACGTTAGGGGCGGTGACGGCGGCGTGGCTCATAACAGCACTTAGGTGCAGCTCAGACTGCGAGCAGTTCGACTTCGAACACGAGCGTCGCGTTCGGCGGAATCACGCCGCCCGCGCCGCGCACGCCGTAGCCGAGTTGCGGCGGAATGGTCAGCTTGCGCTTGCCGCCGACCTTCATGCCTTGCACGCCTTCGTCCCAGCCCTTGATGACCATGCCGCCGCCCAGCACGAACGCGAACGGGTCATTGCGGTCCTTGCTCGAATCGAACTTCTGGCCGTCGGTCAGCCAGCCCGTGTAGTGCACGGTCACGGTCTTGCCGGCGACGGCTTCGGCGCCGGTGCCTTCCACGAGGTCTTCGTACTTCAGGCCGGATTCGGTCGTCACAGTCGACATGCGTTGCTCCTCAGATCAAAAAACGTAAAAGCGACATTGTAGGCGCGTTGACGCCGATCGCCGAATCTTGCCGGTTTCGCGCATGGCATGCGGATTGCGGCGCGCCTTGCGGTTCGGCCCGGACTGGTCGGTCGAAACGGGATGCCTATAATGAGGCTTCCCCCCATCATCCAGCACTGCCTGAGAGGACTCGATCGTGACTACGTCACCCACCGGGACTGCTGGCGCCCAGCCGGCGTCGGCCGGCTTCGTCATCTCCGAACGCAGCGCGCTGCTGCGCGCGGAAACCGCGTTGTTCATGCGCGATCATGTGCTGTCGCTGGTGTCGCACGACCTGCGCGGTCCGTTGAATGCGATTCATAGCTGGGCCTACGTGCTCGAGCGCAAGCTCGACGCGAACGATCCCAACTCGCAGCGCGCGATCACCGGCATTCGCAGCGGCGTCGATCAGCAGGTGAAGCTGCTCGAGACGATCGTCGATACGACGCGCGCCGAAACGAAATCGCTCGCGCTCACGTATGAACCTTTTCCGCTGCATCCGCTGCTCGCCGAAACCGTCGAGGAAGTCCGCGCCGGCCTCGCCCGCGCGCGCGGCGTCGAAGTGCGGCTCGACTCGCAGATCGCCACCGAGCAACTGAACGGCGACCGCGCTCGTCTCGCCGCCGCGCTGTGGCTGATGCTGACGTTCGGCGTCGAAGCGAGCGCGCGGGGCGCCGAGGTCGCACTGGCCGCGCGCGCGGACAACGGCACATGGCATGCGAGCGTCGCGTACGAACCGAACGAGGCCGCGTTGAACGACGCGGCGCTGCCGCACGTGCTCGAAGCGTTCGCCCGCAAGCAGGCGGGCGAGCCGCGCGAGGCGAAGCGCATCGCGTGGGTGTTCGCGTTGTGCAAGCGCGTCGCGGAGGCGCATGGCGGCAGCTTCGAGCAAAGCGATTCGACGGAAGCGGGCAGCGTCACCGCGACGCCCGCCACGCTCGTGCTGCGCGTGCCGTTCAGCGCGGCGGTGTCGAAATGAGCGTCGCGCGCGAATGCGTTCGCGCCCAATAAAGATTTCATAGAGCTTTCAACCCTATACTGACAACTTTTGTTGCCGGAGCCCGTCGCTTTGATACAGGTTGTCGCCCTCATCGGTGCAATGTTTCTGGTTGCACTCAATGGCTTTTTCGTCGCTGCCGAATTCGGTCTGGTCAAACTGCGGCAGACCCGCGTGCAAAGCCTCGCCACCCAGCATGGCATGCGCGGCCGTCTGCTCGCGAAGGTGCACGGACAGCTCGACGCATATCTGTCGGCGTGTCAGCTCGGCATCACGCTAGCGTCGCTCGGGCTCGGCTGGATCGGCGAGCCGGCTTTCGCGCAACTGCTGATGCCCCTCTTCTCGTTGATTGGCGTCGAGTCCGAGAGGCTGATCAACGGCATTTCGCTGTTCTTCGCGTTTTCGTGCATTTCGTTCCTGCATATCGTGGTCGGCGAGCTCGCGCCGAAGTCTCTGGCGATCCGCGAGGCGGAGAAAATTTCGCTGTGGGCCGCAACACCGCTGTACGGTTTCTACTGGGCGATGTACCCCGCCATCTGGTTGCTCAACACGAGCGCGAACACGGTGCTGAAGGCCGCGGGCCTCGATACCGACCACGGCCACGACTCGCATTACTCGACCGAGGAACTCAAGCTGATCCTGCGCGGCCGCCGCGCGAACGTCGCGAGCGAACTCGGTTCGTCGACCGGCGCGTACAGCCAGGACGAATGGAACACGATCGCGCATTCGCTCGACTTCTCGCGTATGACCGTATCGGATCTGATGCGGCCGTCGCATGAAATGGTCTGCCTGCGGCGCGATCTGCCGCTGCGCGAGAACATGCAGGTGGTCGCGCGGCACCGCTTCAGCCGCTATCCGCTGTTCGAGGATGCCTCGGGCGAACGCGTGGCCGGCATGATCCATCTGAAGGACCTGCTGCTCGCGCGTCAGGCGGGCAGCACGCTCGAAGACCTGTCGCGCTACGTGCGCCCCGTACAGTACGTGAAACCGGACATGCCGGCGCTCGAACTGTTCCGGCGCTTTCGCAAAGGCGCGCCGCACTTCGCGCTGGTCGGCCACAAGAACGAAAAACCGATCGGCTTCCTGACGCTCGACAACCTGCTCGGCGCGCTGGTCGGACAGATCCACGACGAGTTTCGCCAGGGCGACGCCGACTGGACCCGCATGGACGACGGCACGCTGATGGGCAAGGGCAGCTTGCCGGTGGTGTCGCTCGAACGGGCGCTGGGTATCGACATCGACGAGGGCAAGGCCGAGTCCGTGGGCGGCCTCGTGATCCAGGCCCTCAACGATCTGCCCGGCGAAGGGCAGCGCGTCGAATTCGAAGACTTCGACGTGGTGGTCAAGAAGATGAAGGGACCGCGCATCGTGCTGGTGCGCGTGTATCCGAAGGTGTTCGACGACGAGGGCGGTTAAGGCCCGAGCCGACCCGAAGCCTCAACCCTGTTCATCCGCCTCAGCTTCGAGGCACCCCATCCTCCACCAGCACCGCGACCGGCATCGCGGCGAGCGCGTCGCGCAGATACAGCAGCGCGTGATCGTCGACTTTCGGCGCGGCGGGGCTCAGCCAGTCGAACAGCGCGCGCGCCGACAGATCGGGCGGCATTTCGATGGCCGTATCCGCCCATTGCGCGGATTCGACGAGCGGCAGATCGGCATCGTCGCCAAGCAAGCCCGTAGCCAACCGGCTGGCGATCACTACGGCCCACGCATTGCCGTGGCGCCGCGCAAACGCGATCACATTCGACGCATGCGCGCCGCGCACCGTGAGCGGCAGATACGTGCCCTGACTCAGCAACTCCGGCAGATGCGTGCGCAGCGCCAGCACGCGTTGGATCACCGCGAGCTTCACGCGTCCGTCGCGCCAGTCCGCGAGGAATTCCGACGGCGGAGTTTGCGCTTGGGGCAGCCACGCCTCGCGTTGCGCGAAATCGACGGGCCGCCGATTGTCCGGATCGACGAGGCTGAAGTCCCACAGCTCGGTGCCTTGGTAAAGATCGGGGATTCCGGGTGACGCAAGACGCAGCACCGTCTGCTGCAGACTGTTGAGCGCGCCCGCGCGGCCAATCCGCTCGACGAACGCCGACAGCTCCTTTAGAAAGGCGTCGCGCCGCTGCGGCGCGAGGATGCCGAACAGGAACTCGCGGCAGCCGGCTTCGTAGGCTTCGTCGGGGGCGAGCCAGCTGGTTTGCAGTTTCGCCTCGCGCAGCTCCTTCAACTGCCATTGCGCGACGCGTTCGGCCAGCTTCTTGACGCCGGCTTCGTCGTCGGCACGCAGATCGGGCGGCCAACAACCCACCAGCGTCTGGTACAGCATATCCTCGGCGGCGGGGCCGGGAGCCCATGCGTCGCTCTTGTCCTGGCTCACGCTGCTGATCGGCGTGCCGTCGAGCGCGCGACGCTGCGGCGCGTTCAACGTCGACCATGCACGCAGCGTCGCGCCCCATTCGTCGGCGATCTCACTCAACACCGCGAGCCGCGCGCGCACGTCTTCACCGCGCTTGTGATCGTGCGTGGCGGTCGCCAGCATCGCATGCGGAAAACGTTGCGCGCGCTCGAGATTGCCCGCGTGAAACTGCTCGACCGACAGCGCGAACTCGCCCGGGTCGGAGCCCACTTCGTTGCGCGACAGCAGACGGCCATAGCGATAGCAGGCGGTGTCTTCGATCGCCTTGGCGGCGAGCGGCGCGGTCAGCTGCGAAAACAGCGTTTGCGCGCTGCGCCGGGACGATCCCGCATGCGGCGGCGCGCCGCCGCCTTGCGCCTGCTGCTGCGACTGCGCGCCGGGCCGCGCGGGCGGCGCCTCTTCTGCGCTGCCGCCGAGCCATGCATTCACGCGCTCGAGCGCCGCGTCGTCCGAGCGCGGCAGCGAAGCGCGCGCGCCCGCGAGCGCCTGCTCGAAATAGACGTTGTCGGCGGCGCTGCGCAGTCCGCCCAGCGGATACATGCGGTACACGGGGAAATGCACGACCAGTTCGGTCAGCACGCGGCGCAGCGCCGGGTACGTGAAGTCGCGCGTGCTCAGCGAATCGCGTGCGATCCGATGCAGCGCGCGCGCCGCGCGGTCCAGTTCCGCCGAGAAGTTTTCCGCGAGAATCTTGCGCCGTGCCGCGTGCGCTTCATCGGCGAAGCGCGCGCTGCGGCCGGTCAGTTCGGCCCACGTGTTGGCGAGCGGCTCGGCGCCGGCCGGATCGTGCAGCAGCGCGCCGACGTCGCGCATGAAGTCGTAGCCGGTCGTACCGTCGACGGGCCAGTCGTCGCGCAACGGCTCGCCGCGGCCGAGAATCTTTTCGACCACCACGTACGGCGCGGTGTCGCGCAACTCGCTGAGCCGCTGGCGCAAACGCTGGCAGTATTCGCGCGGCTCGGCGAGCCCGTCGATATGATCGATCCGCAAGCCGTCGATGAGCCCTTCGCGATAGAGGCGAAAGATCAGCGCATGCACCGCCTCGAACACCTCGGGCCGCTCGACGCGCACGGCGGCGAGCGTCGAAATGTCGAAGAAGCGCCGCCAGTTCACTTCGTCGGAGGCGGTGCGCCACCACGCGAGCCGGAAATGCTGCCGCTCGATCAGCCGATGCAGCCGGTCGCGCGTGACCGGATCTGCTGGCGCGTAAGTCTCCAGCACGAACTCGATCGCCGACGCGCCTTCGCGCGCGACGAACTCGCGCAGCGCGTCACGCGCCTCGGCGGCGCGCGGCTGATCGGCGGGCTGCGTCGTGAGTCCGTGAAAGCGATTGGCGAGCGCGCTCAGATCGGCGCGGTCGGCGCCTTGCAGGATCGCCGCGTAATCGACCGGGCAGACCGGGAACACGTGCGGGCCGTAGCCGATATAAAAGCGACCGCTGTCGGCGGCGAAATGCAGCGCGATGCGGCCCGCCACCAGTTCATCGCCGTACGACGCCCCGAGCGTCGGCAGCAGCACCTTGCCGCGCAGCGCGGGATCGGGCGAATGCCAGTCGACGTCGAAATGACGCGCAAACGCGCTGTGGCGGCCCCATTCGAGGATATCGAGCCACCACGCGTTGCTCGAACCGCCGACGCCCATATGATTCGGCACGATGTCGACGATGAGCCCCATGCCGTGCGCGCGCAGCTTGTCGACGAGGCGCTTCAAGCCCGCCTCGCCGCCGTATTCGGCGCTGACCTGGGTGTAGTCGACGGTGTCGTAGCCGTGCATCGAGCCGGGCTCGGCCGTCGTGATCGGCGACGCGTACAGATGGCTGATGCCGAGCGCGGCGAAGTATTCGACGTGGCGCACGGCGTCGTCGAACGTGAAGCCCCGATGGAACTGGAGGCGCAGTGTGGAGCGTGGGACGGTCATGGCGTGTCGGGCTCCGCGGAAGTGTTCGGTGAAGGCGCGGCGGCGCGGCGAGCGCCGTCGACGGCCAGCAGGCGGTCGGTGAAGACGGGGTCGTCGAACATCGCGTCGATGGGCAGCGCCATGCGGCGGCGCCAGTTCGGATGTTCGTCGATCGAGCCCGGCAGATTCGGCTGCTCGGCAAGCGCGAGCAGGTCTTCGAGCGGGAACGTGACGAGCGGCCCGGGCGTCGCGGCGACGAATGCGAGCGCTTCGTCGACCGGCGGGTTGTCGGCGTCGGGCGGCGCGACGCCGGGTGCGGCCACGCCCGCTCGCTGGAACGCGCGCCACAAGTCGGCGCGCTGCTGCGCGCGCTCTTCGAGCGCCGCGTCTTCGGGGTCGCGGCCGTCGGCGCGCGCCATCGTCTGGCCGATGCGGTTGCGCCACATGATGTCGCTGCCGCGCCACCAGCCGGCGACTGTCGGCAAATCGTGCGTGGTCGTCGTGCCGACCGCATAGCGGTCCCAATCGGCCGGCGCCTTGAAGCCGTGGCCGTCGGGCGCGCCTTCGAACCACAGCACGCGAATCCCTTCGATGCCGTGCTCGTCGAGCCGCTCGCGAAAACCGGACGGCACGGTGCCGAGATCCTCGCCGATCACGATCGCGCGATGCCGCCACGATTCGAGCGCGATCAGCCGCAGCAGGTCTTCGAGCGGATAGCGCAGATACGCGCCGTTGCGCGCGCTTTCGCCTTCGGGCACGAGCCACAGACGCCGCAAGCCGAGAATGTGGTCGATGCGGATGCCGCCGGCATGCGCGAACGCCGCGCGCAGCATGTCGATGAACGCGGCGAAGCCTTGCGTGCGCATCGCGCGCGGCGAAAAGGTGGTGAGTCCCCACGACTGGCCGGCCTGGTTGAACAGATCGGGTGGCGCGCCGACCGACACGCCCTGCAGCATGTCGTCGGGGTAGGACCATGCATGACTGCCGGCGCTGTCGCAACCCACCGCGAGATCGGCGATCAGGCCGACCGCCATGCCGGCTTCGCGCGCGGTGTGCTGCGCGTGCAACAGGCCGCGCGATGCCAGCCACTGCAGGAACAGATGAAAATCGACCTCGTTGCGATGCGCGGCGGCGAACGCGTCGACTTCGGGGCTGCGCGGGTCGCGCAACGCGTCGGGCCAGTTGCGCCAATGGCCGTCGCCGCCTTGCGCGAGTTGCGCGGCTTGCAGCGCTTCGAAGCGCGCGTGATCTTCGAGTGCGCGCCCCGCGCGTTCGCAGAAGCCGTGAAATTCGAGTGCGCGCGGCGAGTGCTGCGGGCGCTCGTTCGCGTTGAACTGCTCGTACAGCGCGCGCAATATCGTGAGTTTCAACGCTGTCGCGTGCGGCCAGTCGATCAGCGGCAGGTCTTCGTATTTCGACGATGCATTGCCGGCCTGCGCCAATGCCGATGCGCACGCGTGGGCGCCGAACACCGCCGCCGGATCGATATGTGTGACGTTGAGCCACAAACGCGACGACGGTGCGTACGGGCTGAAGCGCTCGGGCTGTGCGCTGAACATTGCGTGGGTCGGACTGACGGCGAGCGCGTGCGCGCCGCGCTGCGCGCCGTGCCGTGCAAGCTGCGCGAGCGCCGTGTAATCGCCGATGCCGCCATCGCCGACGCGACGCAAGCCATACAGTTGCGCAGCGATGCCCCATAGTGGCGGCATGGGCGGCGAGACGTCGCCGTCGCCATCGCCGCCGTGCAGCGTGCGCCATGCGTCGGCGACGGTGTAGCAGCGCGGCGGCGCGACCGCGAGCGTCATGCGCTGATCGTTGATCACGAGCGTGTGATAGCCGGCTTCGTCGATCGGCGCGAGCAGCGCTTCCTCGCCTTTCGGCGCGGTGAAGCGGCCGTCGATGATCGCGCCGCTCTCCAGCTCGATCCGGTAATGGCTGCCCGATTTGACCGCGGCCGCCGGCAGCGCGATGCCACGCCCGATCACCGCGGTCATCAGCGGCGGCAGCCTGCGGCCCGATAGTTCGGCCTCCAGAGCAGCGGCGCTGTGGCGGATATCGGTGGCGTTGCCGCACGGCAGACCCATGCGTTCGAGCAGCGTGCCGAGTGTTTTTTCAGGCACGTGCTGCATGTTGTGGTGCGCGTCCTGCCACTCCACCTCGAAGCCTGCGCGGGTGGCGAGCGCGGCGAGCCGGTCGTTGGGGCGTCGGGTCGTCACGCGCGCTGCTCCTCGTGCGACGCGATGCGCGCATCATGGCGGCTCGCGAATTCGTTGATGTCGCCGGTCAGCCATGCGATGCACGCATCAGCGGGCAATACCCGCGCGTCGGCCTGCTCGCGCGCGCGTGGCGGCGTTTCGAAAACAATCTTGCCGGCGGGGATGTCGTCGAATGCGACGTTCTGTTGCGACAGATTCAGCGCGATCGACAGCGTCTCGCCATCACCGAGTTTCCAACGCGCGACCAGCGCGTTCGCGTCGCCGCCACCTGCGTCGCGCAGCACGGTCGCGCCGCACGCCTTCGTATGTTTCAGGCGCGGCGTGATCAGCTTCGCGCGCACGGCGAGCGCGGACTTGTAGTAGTGCATCCAGTCGAGCCGATCCGGTGTCGGCTTCGCATCGGGCGCGGGTGGCGACGACGCGGCGAAGGTCTGGGCATCGTTCGGATCTGGAATCTGCGCGCGGCTTTTCTCGTCGCTGAACGCGGCGAAGCGCGCGAATTCACGGCGTCGCCCTTCGCGCACGGCATCGGCGAGAGCGCCGGTGTAATCGGTGAAAAACAGGAACGGTTGCGTCGAGCCGTATTCTTCGTCCATGAACAGCAGCGGAATCTGCGGCGACAGCAACAGCAACGCGGTCGCGGCGCGCAGCGCGTCGTCCGAGGTCAGCTTGCGCAGACGTTCGCCGAACGCACGGTTGCCGATCTGATCGTGGTTCTGCAAAAACATCACGAACGACGTGGGCGGCAGATGCGCACTCGCTTCGCCACGCGGTGCACCATCGTGCAGCGGCGACGGCTCGCCCTGATACGCGAAGCCTTCGGACAGCACGCGCGCGAGCCGGCGAATCGGTTCGCTCGCATACGCGTGGTAATAGCCTTCGGTTTCGCCGGTCAGCAGCACGTGCAGCGTGTTGTGCGCGTCGTCGTTCCATTGCGCGTCGAAATGCGCGTCGAGCAGGCTCGCGTTGTTGTGCTCGTTTTCGAGCACCAGATGCACGTGGCGGCCATGCTGCACGCGCGCGCGGATATGGTCCGACAGCTCGCGCAGCCATGCGGGGTTGTCGATCGCATGCACCGCGTCGAAGCGCAGTCCGTCGAAGCGGTACTCGTTGATCCAGTAGACCGCGTTGTCGGTGAAGAAGTCACTGACTTCGCTGCGCTCGAAGTCGATCGCGGGGCCCCATGGCGTGTTCACGCCCGCGCGGAAAAACGGCTCCGCGTAAGTATGCAGATAGTTGCCGTCCGGTCCGAAGTGGTTGTAGACGACATCGAGAAACACCATCAGGCCGACACCATGCGCGGCGTCGATCAGTGCCTTCAGTTCTTCGGGACGGCCGTAGGCGGAGTCGGGCGCGTACGGCAGCACGCCGTCGTAACCCCAGTTGTGACCGCCGGGAAAGTCGTTCAACGGCATCAGTTCGATTGCGGTGACGCCGAGCGCGGCGAACTCGGGCAGGCGTTTTTGCACGCCCGCATAGCCGCCCATTGCACCGACGTGCAATTCGTACAGTACCGTTTCTTCCCAGGGCCGGCCGTGCCACTCGGTGTGTTCCCAGTAGTACGCGCGCGGATCGATGACCTCGCTCGGGCCATGCACGTCCCGCGGCTGGAATCGCGAGGCCGGATCGGGCACTGTCTGCTTGCCGTCGAGCTGGAACCGATACAGCGTGCCCGCGCCGCTCTCCACGGTGGCCTCGAACCAGCCGTTGCCGGTCGGCTCCATGTCGTGCGTGCCTTGCGCGTGCCCGCTTTCGATGACCACCTGCACGCTGTTGCACGACGGTGCCCAAAAACGGAACCGCGTGCGCGGTCGCGTGCCGCTCGCGCCGATCAACTGCGCGCTGAACGGCAGGCAGTGCGCGTGATGATGCGTGTGAGGATCAATCGGACTATCGGACATGTCTTCACCATTCGACTCTGCAAACGCGCCTGGATAGCAAGGTGACGCGACGCAAGCATTGCGTCGCAACATTCTTGCCACCCCGGCTGCGTTGCGATTTGTCCACGCTCAAACTATGTCGCCGCAGTGCGTCGTTCATTGCGAGCCATCGTCGTTTGGTGTCTGCGCGCCGGGGTCGGGCGGCAGCGCGGTCAACAACCGCGGCCCGTGCTGCGCGCCAGCCACCCAGCCGGCTTGCCAATCCGCTTCGCCGGTCGGCTGCGCGGCGAGTATCACGAGGCCGTGTGCGCCGACCTCGAGTTCTGCCGTCGCTAGCCGCTGCGGCGCGCGGTCCGGATCGGCGGTGTCCAGCAGCACATGCCATTCCAGGTGCGGCGCGGGAGGCGAGAACTGCAGCGGTTCGTCGTGAGCGTTGAGCATCAATAACAATACTTCGGTTTCGCCATTCAGGCCCGGTCCCGCGCGACGCAATGTGAACGCGCGGCCCTCCGGGTCCTGCCACGCTTCGATCGTCAGCGGATCGCCGTGTTCGTCGAACCAGCCGACGTCGAACAGGCCGGGCAGCACCTCACGGTCGCCGAACAGAAAGCGCGTTTCACGCAACAGCGGGTGGCGCTTGCGCAGGCCGATCACGCGCGCGACGAACTCGGTCATGCGCCGGCCTTCCGGCGAATCCGCAAGGTCCCAGTCGATCCAGGATAGGTCGTTATCCTGACAGTAAGCATTGTTGTTGCCGCCCTGGGTGCGCAGCGCTTCGTCGCCGGCGAGCACCATCGGCGTGCCGAGCGCGATCATCAGTGTCGCGATCAGCGAGCGTGACACGCGGCGGCGCGTGGCGAGAATCGCGGGGTCGTCGGTCGCGCCTTCGACTCCCCAGTTGCGGCTGCAATTCTCGTTGTGGCCGTCGTTGTTGTCTTCCTGGTTGGCTTCGTTGTGCTTCTGCTCGTACGCGGTGACATCGGCCAACGTGAAGCCGTCGTGCGACGTGACGAAGTTGAGCGACGCCCAAGGCTTGCGATGCCGCCGGTTGAACAGATCGGCCGAACCGGTCAGGCGCGCGGCGAGGTCGGGCCGCAGGCCGGCGTCGCCGCGCCAGAACCGTCGCACGGTGTCACGGAAACGGTCGTTCCATTCGCTGAAGCCGGGTGGATGATTGCCTAGCTGATAGCCGCCAGGACCGATATCCCAGGGCTCGGAAATCAGCTTGCGTTGCGACAGCACCGGGTCCTGGCGCAACGCGTCGAACAGGCCCGAACCCGGATCGAAGCCGTGGCTTTCGCGCCCAAGCGTCACGCCGAGATCGAAACGGAAGCCGTCGATGTTGAACGCGGTCGACCAGTAGCGCAGCGAATCCATCACCATCTGCATCACGCGCGGATGCGGCAGATTGACCGTGTTGCCGCAGCCGGTGTCGTTGATATGGTGACGCTCGTCGCCGGGAATCAGCCGGTAGTAGCTGGCGTTGTCGAGGCCGCGCCATGAGATGGTCGGGCCCATCTCGTTGCTTTCGCAGGTGTGGTTGTAGACCACGTCGAGAATCACCTCGATGCCGGCCGCGTGCAGTTGCCGCACGGCGATGCGCATTTCGTCGAGCCGGTGCGTGCTCAGGTAGGTCGGTTCCGGCGCGAAGAACGCGGCGGTGTTGTAGCCCCAGTAGTTGCGCAGGCCGCGCTCCACGAGGAAGCGGTCGTTCAGGAACGCGTGCACGGGCAGCAGCTCGACCGCGGTCACGCCGAGCTTCAGCAGATGCTCGATGAACTCCGGCGCGGCGAGCGCCGCGAACGTGCCGCGCTCATGCTGGCGCAGATCGGAGCGCAGCATCGACGCGCCGCGCAAGTGCGTTTCGTAGATCACGGTTTCGCCCCACGGCACGTCGGGACGCCTGTCGTGCGACGAGTCGAACGCCTCGTCGACGACGACGCACTTGGGCATCGCGGGCGCGGAATCGCGCCGGTCGATCGAAAGGTCCGCGCGATTCGAATGCACGCGATAGCCGAACAGCGCGTCGGACCAGCGAAACTGCCCGACGAGCTTGCGCGCATACGGGTCGAGCAGCAGCTTGTGCGGATTGAAGCGATGCCCGAAATGCGGCTGATACGGCCCGTGCGCGCGAAAGCCGTACGCGGTGCCAGGATGCGCGTTCGGCAGATAGCCGTGCCAGATCTCGTCAGTGCATTCGGGCATGGCGAAGCGGCGGATCTCCTTGCGTCCGGTGGAATCGAACAGGCACAGCTCGATTTTTTGCGCATTGGCCGAGAACACCGCGAAGTTGACACCCAGCCCGTCCCAGCTCGCGCCGAGCGGATACGGTGAGCCGGGCAGCAACCGGTCGGGCAACGCATGCGACATGTTTTCCCTTTCCTGTTCTGATTGTCGAGCTAGAGCCCGGGTCCGTCCGAGTCTTCATGCAACGGGGGGCGCGGCGCTTGCCTTCGCGCCGCGCGCCTGTGCTGCGGCACGTTTCCTTAGTCCGCGCGCAATACGATCGTTGCGAGTGGCGGCAAAGTCAGCGCGGCGGAATGCGGCCTGCCGTGGCTCGATAGCTGGTCGGAATGGATCAGCCCGCCGTTGCCGATGTTCGAGCCGCCGTACACGGCCGCATCGGTATTGAGCACTTCCACCCAGCGCCCGCCGCGCGGCATGCCGAGCCGATAGCCGAGTCGCGGCACCGGCGTCATGTTGCACACCACGACGAACTCCTGGCCCGCGCCGTCGGTGCGCCGATAGGCGAACACGCTGTTGGCGCTGTCGTCGCCGATCAACCATTCGAAGCCGCCCGGTTCGCTGTCGAGCAGATGAAGACCGGGCTCGTTGCGATACAGATGGTTCAGGTCGCGCACCAGCAACTGCACGCCGTGGTGGGCCGGATCGTCGAGAAGATGCCAATGCGGCGAGCCGTCATGGTCGAACTCCGCCATCTGGCCGAATTCGCCGCCCATGAACATCAGCTTCTTGCCCGGGTGCGTCCACATGAAACCGAAGTACGCGCGCAGATTCGCGAAACGCTGCCAACGGTCGCCGGGCATCTTGCCGAGCAGCGAACCCTTGCCGTGCACCACCTCGTCATGCGACAGCGGCAGCACGAAGCGTTCGGAATACGCGTACACCATGCCGAACGTCATGTTGTGGTGGTGATACTGGCGATACACCGGGTCTTCGTGCATGTAGTGCAGCGTGTCGTGCATCCAGCCCATGTTCCACTTGAAGTCGAAGCCGAGACCGCCATCCGCGACGCGTGCGGTCACGCCCGGCCATGCGGTCGATTCCTCGGCGACCGTGATCGCGCCGGGTGCGCCCGGCACATAGCGGACTTCATGATTCAAGCGCTTCAGGAACGCGATCGATTCGAGATTCTCGCGGCCGCCATAGATGTTCGGCACCCACTCGCCGGCCGCGCGCGAGTAGTCGCGATACAGCATCGACGCGACCGCATCCACGCGCAGGCCGTCGACGTGATAGCGCTGCAGCCACGCGAGCCCCGACGCGATCAGGAACGCGCTGACCTCGTTGCGGCCGAGGTTGTAGATCATCGTGTTCCAGTCCTGGTGATAGCCCTCGCGCGGGTCGGCATGTTCGTAGAGCGGCGTGCCGTCGAAATCGATCAGGCCATGGGCGTCGTTCGGGAAATGCGCGGGCACCCAGTCGAGAATCACGCCGAGCCCCGCTTCGTGCGCGCGATCGACGAAACGCGCGAACTGCTCGGGCTTGCCGAAGCGCGCGGACGGCGCAAACTGTCCGAGCGGCTGGTAGCCCCACGAGCCGCCGAACGGATGCTCGGCGATCGGCAGAAATTCGATGTGCGTGAAGCCCATGCTCTTCGCGTAGGGAATCAGCCGCTCGGCGAGCTCTTCCCAGACGAGACCGCGCTGGCCTTCCTCGGCGATGCGCAGCCACGACTCCGCGTGCACTTCATAGATCGCGATCGGCGTGCGCGCGGTCTGCTTGCCGGCGCGCGACTGGATCCAGTCGTGATCGGTCCACGGAAACTGCTCGATCTCGTCGACGTGCGCGACGATCGACGCGGTGCCCGGCGGCTTTTCCGTCTGCATCGCGCACGGATCGGCTTTCAAAGGCAACGGATGGCCGTCGCGCGACAGCAGCTCGTACTTGTAGCGCGTGCCGGCGCCGACGCGCGGCACGAACAGTTCCCACACACCCGCCTGATGACGCAGCCGCATCGGATGACGGCGGCCGTCCCACGCGTTGAAGTCGCCGACCACCGACACGCGCCGCGCATTCGGCGCCCACACGGCAAAACGCACGCCCGGCACGCCGTCGATGTCGACTGGCCGCGCGCCCAGACATTCGAGCACCGCGTACGGATCGCCGTGTGCGAGACGTTGGAGCGGCTCGTCGCCGAGCACCGGACCGAACGAATAGGTATCCTCCACTTCCTGCACGACGCCATGCCAGTCGATGCGCAAGCGATACGGCATCGCCGACGTGATGCGGCCCGCGAACAGGCCAGGCCGGAGCTGCTCGAGCTCGCCGAGCGTCGCGCCATCGGCGCGCGAAATCACGGTGACGTGCGCGGCATTCGGCAGCAGCGCGCGCACGATCGGACCCGCGTCTGTCTGATGCAGCCCCAGCTGCGAAAACGGATCGGGGTGGCGCGCTTCGACGAGCGCGTCGATATCGACGGGTTGAAGGCCTGCGGCCGGATCATGCTCACTCATAGTCGCCCTCGGCCGGGTTGGGCGGCGTGGCGGAGCCGGACACCCGGGTTGATGGATCGTAATGCGGCGGTGCGCCGGTGTCGCCGAGCAGACGGCTCGTGAGCGCCGCGAGGCCGCGCACCGGTAAGCCGAGCCACGTCGGCCGGTTGGCCGCCTCGTAGCGAATCTCGTACGCGGCCTTCTCGATCAGGAACAGATCGAGCAGCGCCTCTTCGGATTCGGGCGCGACGAGCGGTTCCGACGACTGAGCGGCGGCCGCGCGGTATTCAGCGAGGAACGCCGTGGTCGCGTGGGAGCGGAAGCGCTCGAACAGAGCACGCTTGCGATCGGCGGTCTGTTGCGGCGCGCTTTCGGTGGTCGATTGCGCGGCCGCGCTCGCATACGACAGCGAGCGCATCAGACCGGCTACGTCACGCAACGGGCTCGATTTCTGGCGACGCTCCTCGAGCGAACGCGCGGGCTCGCCCTCGAAGTCGATCAGATACGCGTCGCCGTGCGCGACCAATACCTGACCGAGATGGAAGTCGCCGTGGATGCGGATGCGCAACGCGCCCGCGTCGCCCGGCACGAGATTGTCGACCGCCTTGACCAGCGCGGCGCGCCGATCGATCAGACTTTGCGCGAGCCCCTTCGTGTCCGCGTCGCTCATCTCCGCGATGCGCGGCGCGAGCAGATCGAGCGCGCTCGCGAGCATCCTCTGCGTCGCGTCGACCCATGCTTTCACCTGTTCGGCGTTGGCATGTTCCGGCGCGAACGCGGGGTCGTCGCTCGGCGTCGCGAGCGCGACGTGCAGCTCGCCGAGCCGTCGGCCGATGATGCCCGCGAGTTCGCCGTAGCCGTCCAGCAAGATCGACTCGTTCGTGCGGTCGGGGGCGGTCTGCGTTTCGGTGTCGACCGCGATCGCGAGTTCGTCGACCGAGCGGCGCAGATAATCGAGCGACCAGTTCCACGCATCGCCCTGATTGTCGATAAAGCCCTGCAGGATCGCGAGTGTATGCGGCACGCCCTCGGGATCGACGCGCACCACTTCGCCATACAGCGGCGCGGTGTTCGCATAACCGAGCTGCGTCAGATAGCGGCTGATTTCCGCTTCCGGATGGATGCCGCTGACGAGCCGCCGCACCAGCTTCAGCACCGCGGCATCGGCGATGATGAGCGAGCTGTTGCTCTGCTCGGCCGCAAGCCAGCGAATCTCGGGCCGCTCGCCGAGATTGTCGAGTTCGGCGAAGCGCTCGGTCGGCAGGAACTTGATTTCGCTCTTCTGCACGGTCGGCACGACCGCGTGTTCGCGCATCTTGCGCAGCACGTTGTGCGCGAAGATCGGCAGCGAGAACGCGTCGGTCAGATGGCCGACGTTGCGGCCGCGCCGCACGCGCGCCAACGCGAGTTGCAGGAACAGCGGCGTGGTGGTTTCGCCGCCCCACGTGATCGCGATCGGCACCACGTAGCGCTCGGTGTGATCGCCGACGTCCGCTTCGATTTCAGTGAATGCGAAGCCGCCGTTCGGAATCGTGGTCAGAGCGGCGAGCCGCACCGCATGCATCTTCTGATCCTTCGACGCGAACCAGCGGCGCCGGCTCAGCCACGACGGCAGCACTTCGGATTCGAGCAGCCGCACGTTTTCGGGTGTCGGCCCGGTCTGCCCCTCGCGGATCACGATCGTGACGAACTCGGGCAGCGGCTCGGAATGCGCCTGCGCCCACGTCGGACGCCCACCGCCTTCGCACAGCATGAACCACAGGAAGCCGTACGGCGGGAACGTCAGCAGATAGGTCAGCTGACCGATCGCGGGGAACACCGAATCGGCGGTCATCTCGATCGGCACGAAGCCGTTGAATTCGGACAGGTCGAGCTCGACCGCCTGCGGCGCGCGCGACAGATTCGCGACGCACAGGATCGGCGCTTCGCCGGGCATCTCGCGCAGATACGCGAGAATCTTGCGGTTTTCCGGCTTCAGAAAGCGGATCGTGCCGCGCCCGAAGGTCTGCTTCGCGCGCCGCGTCGCCAGCATGCGGCGCGTCCAGTTCAATAGCGAGTGCGGGTCGCGGCTCTGCGCTTCGACGTTGACAGCGTCGAAGCCGTACAGCGTACCCATCACGGGCGGCAGCACCAGTTGCTCGGGGTCGGCGCGCGAGAAACCGCCGTTGCGATCCGACGACCACTGCATCGGCGTGCGCACGCCGTCGCGGTCGCCGAGGTGGATGTTGTCGCCCATGCCGAGTTCGTCGCCGTAGTAGATGACGGGGGTACCGGGCATCGACAGCAGCAGCGAGTTGATCAGCTCGATGCGGCGGCGGTCGCGCTCCATCAGCGGCGCGAGACGGCGGCGAATGCCGAGATTCAAACGTGCGCGGCGATCGCTCGCATAGGTGTTCCAAAGATAGTCGCGCTCGGAATCGGTGACCATTTCGAGCGTCAGCTCGTCGTGATTGCGCAGGAAGATCGCCCACTGGTTCGAATCGGGGAGGTCCGGCGTCTGCTTCATGATGTCGGTGATCGGGAAGCGGTCCTCGCTCGCGATCGACATATAGATGCGCGGCATCAGCGGGAAGTGGAACGCCATATGGCATTCGTCTTCGTTGCCGAAGTACTCCTTCACGTCCTCGGGCCACTGGTTCGCCTCGGCGAGCAGCATCCGGTTCGGATACTCGGCGTCGATGGTCGCGCGAATCCGCTTCAGGATCTCGTGCGTTTCCGGCAGGTTCTCGTTGTTGGTGCCTTCACGCTCGACCAGGTACGGCACCGCATCGAGCCTTAGCCCATCGATGCCCATGTCGAGCCAGAAGCGCATCACCTGCAGCACCTCTCTCATCACCGCCGGATTGTCGAAGTTCAGATCGGGCTGGTGCGAGTAGAAGCGGTGCCAATAGTACGCGCCCGCAACCGGATCGTGCGTCCAGTTCGACGGTTCCGAGTCGATGAAGATGATGCGCGTCTCCGCGTACTTCTGATCGGTATCGGACCACACGTAGTAGTTGCGATAGTTCGAGCCGGCCTTCGCGCGCCGTGCGCGCTGGAACCACGGATGCTGATCCGACGTGTGATTGATGACGAGCTCGGTGATCACGCGGATGCCGCGCGCGTGCGCTTCCTGGATGAAGCGCCGCACGTCCGCGAGCTGACCGTAGTCGGGATGCACGTTGCGGTAGTCGGCGATATCGTAGCCGTCGTCACGGCGTGGCGACGGATAGAACGGCAGCAGCCAGATCGCGTTGACGCCGAGCTCGGCGATGTAGTCGAGCTTGGCGATCAGGCCGGGGAAATCGCCGACGCCGTCGTTGTTCGCGTCGAAAAACGACTTGATGTGCACCTGGTAGATGATCGCGTCCTTGTACCACAGCGGATCGTCGCTGAGCGCCGCGGGTTTGCCGCGCCGGCGCGTGCGTACCTTCGCCGCGGTGCCGACGGCCGCGGCCGTTTGCGCCTC
Source organism: Paraburkholderia sp. BR10923 (assembly GCF_040948765.1). NCBI lineage: Bacteria > Pseudomonadati > Pseudomonadota > Betaproteobacteria > Burkholderiales > Burkholderiaceae > Paraburkholderia > Paraburkholderia sp. BR10923. The sequence goes on from NZ_JBFPKO010000002.1 coordinate 464,963, forward strand.
GTGCGTGGATTGGGCTGGATCGTCGCGCTTCATGTTCCACCTTCCATCCAGGTTGGGGTGACAGCGTCTGCGTGAAGAGTGCTGTCGTGTTCGTGGTCGCTGTCCTCCGGGCGATCCGCGGGCAGGCCGCCTAGCGGCGCGATGCGCCAGATCGAGAACGGTTGGCCCGAGCCGAGCCGCACGTGCTGCCAGCGTCCGTGCCATTCGAAGCGTGCGCCGGTCATCTGGTCGATCACTTCGAGCGCGGCGTGGTCGTGCAGATGCCAGCGCTGGAACGTGTCCCACGACAACTCGATGTCCGCGCCCTGCTCGTTGAACGGATCGAGATTGATCGCGACGACGATCACGTTGTCGCGCGACTCGGTCGCTTTCTCGAAGAACAGGATGTGATCGTTGTGCGCGGAGAGGAACGTGAGACCGAGATGCGTTTGCAGCGCCGGATTCGCGCGCCGGATGCGATTCAGTGCGGTGATCTCGCCGACGATATTGCCGGGCCGGTGCCAGTCCCACGCGCGCAACTGATACTTTTCGGAGTCCAGGTACTCTTCGCTGTTCGGCAGCGCGGTGGCCTCGCACAGTTCGAAGCCGCTATACACGCCCCACAGACCGGCGAGTGTCGCGGCCAGCGCCGCGCGGATCAGAAAGCCCGTGCGTCCCTGCGATTGCAGATGGCGCGGGTTGATGTCCGGCGTATTGACGAAGAAGTTCGGCCGGTAGAAATCGCGCGCGCCGGTCTGCGTGAGCTCAACCATGTACTCGGTGAAGTCGCGCTTCGACTCGCGCCACGTGAAGTACGTGTACGACTGCGAGAAGCCGATCTTGCCGAGCCGGTTCATCATGCGCGGCCGCGTGAACGCTTCCGCGAGGAAAATGACATCAGGGTGGCGCGCGCGCACGTCGGCGATCATCCATTCCCAGAACGGCAGCGGTTTGGTGTGCGGATTGTCGACGCGGAAAATGCGCACACCCGCGTCGACCCAGAACAGGATCACGTCGCGCAACGCGAGCCACAGGTCGGGCTTCGCATCGCGCGCGTAGAAGTCCGGGTTGACGATGTCCTGATACTTCTTCGGCGGATTCTCGGCGTAGCGCAGCGTGCCGTCGGGGCGCCACGCGAACCACGTCGGATGCTCCTTCAGCCACGGGTGATCGGGCGAGCACTGGATCGCGAAGTCGAGCGCGATTTCGAGGCCGTGCGCATGCGCGGCGGCGAGCATCGCCTTGAAATCGTCGAGTGTGCCGAGCTGCGGATGCACGGCGGTGTGGCCGCCTTCGGCCGCGCCGATCGCATACGGACTGCCCACGTCGCCCGGCTGCGCGGTCAGCGTGTTGTTGCGGCCCTTGCGGTTCGCGAGGCCGATCGGATGAATCGGCGGGAAGTACAGCACGTCGAAGCCCATGTCGCGGATGCGCGGCAGTTTCGCGGTGACGTCCGCGAACGTGCCGTGGCGCGATTCGTCGTCGCTCATCGAGCGCGGGAAGATTTCGTACCAGCTCGCGAAATAGGCGGCGGTGCGTTCCGCGTCGATCTTGTAGGTCACCTGATCGCGGCTGAGAAACGGCCGGTGGCGCGCGGCGGTCATCGCTGCCGCGGTGGCGGGCGCGAGAATCAGCGCGAGCTTCTGTTCGGCGTCGGCCTTCTGGAAGTCGCGCACGATGTGTTCGAGCGATTCCTTGTCGGCGCCTTCGGCCGTCTCGACTTCGGCGAGCACGAGCGCGAACAGATGCGCGGCTTCGTCGAGTTCGATCTCGACGGTCTGGTTCGCCTTCAGCTTCTTCTGGATGTGCTCGACGAGCGAGGCAAAGTCGTCGCGCCACGCAATCACGGTGAATTCGTAGCGGCCGATCCGTTCGAGCGGAATGCGCGCGCTCCACAAGTCGAGACCGGCCGGCGGCGCGGGTGCCATCAGCTCTTCGTGCCACGCGGTTTCGTCGGCCGCGCGCCACAGCACGGCGGCCGCGATCTTGTCGTGACCTTCGGCGAAGATCGCCGCGCGAATCTCCGCGCGCTCGCCGACGCTGCGCTTGGCCGCGAAGCGGCCGTTTTCGACCGACGGCGACACGCTCTCGATCGCGACGCGCGGCGCCTCGATCGCGTCGAGCACGGTCTTGTGGCCGCTGCGCTTGCTGTTCGACTTGTCGATGGGCGGCGCGAGGTAGATCGGCTGTTCCGCGAACGCGCGCATCAGCCGCACCGCGCCGGGCGCAAGCGCGAACGGCGCGAGGGCCGCGGGTTCGTTTCGGCCGCGTGCATCGAGCGGCACGAAGCGCGTAAAGCTGCCCGGCACGCCCGCGAGGAAGCGCGCGGGATCGACCCGCACTGGCGCGCCGAGTTCGGGATTCACGGCGATCAGGAGTGCTTCGCTGGCGTCGCGCAGATCGGCCGCGTCGGCGCGCAGCAGAACCGCGGCCGATGCCCCGGGTCCGCTCAATTGGCGCAATTCACCGTTGGCGTGCAGCGTCGGCGTATTGCGCGCGAAGTCGTTCGCCTGGGTGACGGCGGCGCTCAGATCGAAGCGGCGTGACTGCACGGCGCGCGCGAACTGCGCGGCGTCTCCGCGCGTTTGCGACATCGGTTCGGCGATGCCGTATTCGAAGCCCATCGGCATCATCCAGCCGCTGCCCACTGCAACCGACGTGAACAGCGCGCGTCGATACGCCCGCTCGACGATCGCCGCATCGTGCACGTCGCTCAACTCGGCGGCGAGGCGCGTGCCGTACGGCGCCTCGGGAAAGGCGATCGGCGCGCCGACGCGCGCGAGCGCCGCATGCTCCTCGGCCATCCAGCTCGAACGGAAGTCCCACCAGCGCACCGACGAAAACGCGCTGTCGAAGCCGGCTGCCTCGAGCCCGGGCAGATCGCCGCGCGACAGGCCCGGCGTGGCCGCGAGAAAGCGCACGTGCGGATGCTTCGCACGCACTTCATCGCCGAGATGCCGCCATACGGCAGCCGGCACGCGATGCGGCGAATCGAAACTGAAGCCGCCGACCCCCGCCTCGGCGAGCGCGAGCAGTTGCTGGGTCCACCAGACGCACAGCGAGGCACTCGTCGCAGGGTCGTCGAAATTCGCGTAGGCGACGTTGTCTTCGCGATGCACGTGGCGCGGATCGAGCCGCGCGAGCTCGGACTCGCGCGCGTGAAACCAGTCCGAATGTTCACTGTACAGCACGCCGTCGGCGGCCACGCGGTCGATCACCAGATCGATCAGCAGCGTCAGATTATTGCGGCGCGCGGCATCGGCGAGCATGCGCACGGCGTCGGGCACCGAATGCTGTGCCTCGAACACCGGATGCAGCCGCGCGTGATTGCCAACCACCTGAGCGTGGCCCGCCTGGCCAGGCTCGAACAGCCCGGCGATCAACGCGTGATCGAAGCCGAGCCCGGCCGCGTGAGCGAACTGCGCGGGCCAGGCATCGAGGGGCCCGACGAGAAGAGAGTGAAAAAAGTAAATCCGCGGCGCGTACCCGTTTGGAGGTTCCATCGGTCGTTTCCAGAGTTGTCCTGCTGCGGTGTGGATGCAGTTGGCATGCGATCACAGCGCTCATTGGGCTTCCCGAGCCGGATACCGCGCGATGCGTCAGCGGGGGCACGTACTGGTCAATGTAGTGCAAAGATCGTCACCCCGCTGGCCAGTCGCGGGTGCTTTCGCGCCAGACGCCGGTCCGGTGGGACTGGTCGTCACTCGTCGCGGAAAGGGAGCAAACCATGTGCCAACGCGGCGGCCCGCTAGCGGGAAAAGGGGGAGGTTACGTTGAGATGGCGGGTGCCGAAGGTGCGCGCCCGCACGGAGCGCGTGCGATTAAGCGGGCATTGTTACGCACGCCGCGGGTGGCGCGGCATGTAAAACGGGACGACGTGGGTCGGATTTACACGGACGGCCGCGCGCAGCCACGGTGACGCTCACGTGGCAGCCATGTGGCACGCACGTGGCATTCGCATGAAATTCATCCGGGCGCCGCGCAATGGCCGAGTCACGAACCCAGCAGCCCCGCCGCGATGTTCACGCACAAGCCGAGCACCGCGACGTTGAAGTAGAACGACAGGACCGATTGCGCGAGTGTCGCGCGACGAATTTCGCGCGAACGCAGCACCACGTCGGAGGTCTGCGACGCGACCGCGATCGTGAACGAGTAGTACAGGAAGTCCCAGTAGTTCGGCAATAAATGATGATCGGGAAACTTCAGCGCGGTCTCTTTCGCGTCGGTGCCGTAGTAGAGGCGCGCGTAGTGCAGCGTGAAGATGGTCGGAATCAGAAACCATGCGCCGATCAGCGTCAGACCGGTCAGCAGGTAGTGCCAGAAGGTCGTTGCGCCGCCTGCGCCCTTGGCCGACGCGAGTTCTAGCACGATCGCGGCGATGCTTGCGATCGTCGCGACGCAGATCACGACCAGCACGACGCCCGCGTTTTCGTCGTCGCGTATCGCGCGTTCGCGCACGCGGTGCTCGTCGGCGAGAGCCATGTGCACCCAGATCATCAGCAGGTAGCTCCAGATGGCCGCGTCCCAGCCGATCAGTGCGCGCGCCATCGGACTCGTATGATCGGGCACGAGGAACGCGACGACGATCCCGATCACGAGGCCGATCACCGTGCGGGGCCGATTGCGAAGAACTTGCGGATAGTAGTTGATGGACATGAGTCGAGATGTACGACGAAGTGTAGGGCAGTCGGTGTCGCTGATTCTACGCGTGCAACGAGGACCGATTGTCGAATGGTGGGTCACAGGCTATAGTCTTTCGCAGCGGCCTTGCGCGCCGCTTTCAGTTGAAAGGCGATTGGCAGAAAACGGCCGCAATCGTTGCGCTCATGCATACGGCGCCACACATGCGGCGCGCGTGAATCGCGCGCACGGATTCGAGACCGCTGAAGCGGCGTCAGACCAGGTTTGGGGAAGAGCAAACGAAGCGGCACGCGAACGGCATCATGCCTTTCCCGTGCAGCTCGTCGAGAACGACTCATCATCTGGAGCCCCCATGACAGATGTTCCTGAGGATAACGATGCGCGTCCCCACATGACGCATCGGCAAGGAGCGAAGTCCTATCGCAGTGCCACGCGTTTCACCGGTTTGTCCCCGTCGTTTTCCGCTTCGCGCAGGGCCTGGGTGCTCGGTTCGTGCGCGGCGGCCGCGGCGCTCGCGTTCGCTGGCGCGAGCCGTTCGCTGTCGTGGATCGCGCCCGTGTTCGCCGCTACGCCGCCAGCCGGCGGCGGACTCGATGCCTTCCTCGCGCTTTCGCAACACCTCACCGCCCGTAGCAGTTTCGACACCGTGCTCGGCCAGCGTGTCTACGAGGCGCTGTCGCGTGCCGATAACCAGTTCGCGCAGAACGTCGCCGCGCTGAACACCTGGCTGCAAGGCCACGGTGGCGTGCCGTCCGATACCATCACGCAGGCGCTGCAGACCGACCAGCCCGCGCTCGCAAAAGCGGTCGGCGCGATCATGCGCGCGTGGTATCTCGGACTCGTCGGCGACATGCCGCACGTCCAGGTGATCGCCTATGAAAAGGCGCTGATGTTCGCGCCTGTGCAAGACGTGCTCACGATTCCCTCCTATTGCCGCGACGTGCCGTTCTACTGGACGCAGAAGCCGCTGCACGGGTGAGCCGCGCGAGCTCGCCAGCGGGCCACGCCAGCAGCGCACGAACCAAGCCCGCAACAGGCAGGGCACCGGAGAGAGAAACGATGGCAAACACACAATCCGCCGATATCGTCGTGGTCGGCTCGGGCGTCGCCGGCAGTCTGGTTGCGCATCAGCTGGCACTGGCGGGCGCGTCGGTGATCCTGCTCGAAGCCGGGCCGCGCATTGCGCGCTGGCAGATCGTCGAGAACTTCCGCAATTCGCCGGCCAAGTCCGACTTCGCGACGCCGTATCCGTCGACGCCTTACGCGCCGCATCCCGAATACGCGCCCGCGAACAACTACCTGATCCAGAAGGGCGATTATCCGTACAACTCACAATACGTGCGGCTCGTCGGCGGCACGACGTGGCACTGGGCGGCCGCCGCGTGGCGGCTGCTGCCGTCGGACTTCCAGTTGCACAAGCTGTATGGCGTCGGGCGCGACTGGCCGTACCCGTACGAAGCGCTCGAGCCGTGGTACGTGGCCGCCGAAGTGCAGCTCGGCGTGTCCGGTCCGGATAGTTCGATCGATCTCGGTTCGCCGCGCTCGAAGCCCTATCCGATGCAGCAGTTGCCGCTGTCGTACATGGATCAGCGTTTCAGCGACGTGCTCAACGCGCAGGGCTTCAAGGTCGTGCCCGAACCGGTTGCGCGCAACAGCCGGCCGTACGATGCGCGGCCGACCTGCTGCGGCAACAACAACTGCATGCCGATCTGCCCGATCGCCGCGATGTACAACGGCGTGATCCATGCGGAGAAGGCCGAGCAGGCCGGTGCGAAGCTGATTCCCGAAGCGGTCGTGTATCGCATCGAAGCGGACGACAAAGGGCTCATCACCGCGGTCCACTACAAGGACCCGAACGGCAATAGCACACGCGTCACCGGCAAGCTGTTCGTGCTCGCGGCGAACGGCATCGAAACGCCGAAGCTGATGCTGATGTCGACCTCGGAAAAATTCCCGCACGGCGTCGGCAACAGCTCCGATCAGGTCGGCCGCAACCTGATGGATCATCCGGGCACCGGCGTCACGTTTCTCGCCAACGAACCGCTGTGGCCCGGCCGCGGCCCGATGGAGATGACCTCGATCGTCAACTTCCGCGACGGCGCGTTCCGCTCCGACTACGCGTCGAAGAAGCTGCATCTGTCGAACGGCGTGCCGACCATGGGCGTTACCGCCGATCTGCTGAAAAAAGGCCTGACCGGCGCCGAGCTCGACCGGCAGATTCGCGACCGCGCGGCACGCACGCTGAGCATCAACAGCTTTCACGAACATCTGCCGGAGCCGCAGAACCGCATCGTGCCGTCGGCGGATCACAAGGACGCGCTCGGCATTGCGCAGCCCGAGATCTACTACTCGATCAACGACTACGTGAAGAAGAGCGCCGCCGATACGCACGAACAGTATGCGAAGATCGCGGCGCTATTCGGCGGTACCGAAGTCTCGTTCGACGACAGCTTCGCGCCGAACAATCACATCATGGGCACGACGATCATGGGCAGCGATGCGGCGAGTTCGGTCGTCGACCCGGACTGCCGCACGCACGATCATTCGAACCTGTTCATCGCCAGCAGCGGCGTGATGCCTACCGCCGCGTCGGTGAACTGCACGCTGACGATCGCGGCTTTGTCGCTGAAGCTGGCCGACAAGCTGAAGCGCGAAATTTGAGCGCTGACCGGAGAGCCACAATGCTGAAGAACACCTCTCGCGTGCAGCCGGATTCTGCGCGGATGCAGGGCACCCGCCGCCGCTTCGGCGGCGCGGCGCTCGCGGCCGCGTTTTCGCTGTTCGCGCTGTCGATTGCGTGGCACGAGTCGCACGGCCCGGACGCAGTTTCGAGCGACGAAATGCCGATCACCCAGGCTCGCGCCGACGACGCGGCGCAGGCGTCGGACGGCGGCTCGGCCACGCTCCACGGCAGCGCCGCGAATGGCGAACTCGTGAAGCGCGGCCAATACCTGACCCGTGCCGCCGATTGCGCGGCCTGTCATACGGCCGACAAGTCGCGCCCATTCGCGGGCGGCCTGCCGATCGGCACACCGTTCGGCACGATCGTGACGCCCAACATCACGCCCGATCCCGACACCGGCATCGGCCGATGGAGCGACGCCGATTTCATGCGCGCGATGCACGAAGGCATCGGCAAGGGCGGCGAGCGGCTCTATCCGGCGTTTCCGTACACGGCCTACACGCGCGTGACCAATGAGGACGTGCTCGCGATCCGCGCTTATCTGAACACGCTCACGCCGATTCACTACACGCCGCCCGCGAACAGCCTCAAGTTCCCGTTCAATCAGCGCTGGCTGATGGTGTTCTGGAACATGTTCAACTTCACCGAAGGGCGCTTCGTGCCGGACCCGAAGCAGAGCGCTGAATGGAACCGAGGCGCGTATCTGGTCGAAGGGCTCGCGCATTGCGAGGAATGCCATACGCCGCGCAATTTCATGCAGGGGCTGCAGTCCAGCGCGCGTTTCTCCGGTGCGGTGCAGGCCGGCTGGCATGCGTTCAATATCACGCCGGACAAGCTGAGCGGCGTCGGCAGCTGGCGCGACGACGAACTCACGTCGTATCTGTCGACCGGCGCGGCGCCGGGCCGCGCGAACGCGGCCGGACCGATGGGCGAAGTGGTCGCGAACAGCACGCAGTATCTGACGCCGGTGGATCTGCGCTCGATCGTCGCATTCTTGCGCTCGGTGCCGGCCGTGAGCGGCGGTGACGCGCGTCCTCGTCATCAATGGGGCAATCCCGCCAACGATGTCGCTGCGCTGCGCGGCACCGCGATCACCGGCGTGAACGGCGCGCAGCTGTTCGTCGCCAATTGCGCGACCTGCCATAACTGGACCGGGCAGGGCGTGGGCGCGAGCGCGCCGGGCGCGTATCCGTCGCTGATCCACAACTCGACGGTCGGCGCGAACGACGCGAACAATCTCGCGTTGGTGATTCTGCACGGCGTGAACCGCACCACCACGCACGCGGACGTGCTGATGCCCGGGTTCGGCGGCCATCTCGACGACGAGCAGATCGCGGCGATCACCAACTACGTGACGAAACAGTTCGGCAATCCGCAGGCGACGATCACGACCAGCCAGGTGGCGAAGCTGCGCACGCTGCAATAGCAGGCGAGGCGACTCGGGCGCCGCGGCAGGAGTGACTCGCGAAAATATGCAATTCCGGTAACGCATACCGCGAATGTGTCGTTTCAGCGTCGTTTTTGCGTCGTTCGATGTCTTTCTTGCTCGATGACGCGTGCGGATACGATAGGCACCCCGCATACGCGGGCGCGTCGGCGGCATTATCATGATGAGATGAATGCCACTCCCGCCACCTTCGTTCAACATCACGACGCCAACGAGGCCGGCCGCGATTTCGTGGTCGGCGATCTGCACGGTTGCGTCGATGCGTTGCGCTACCTGCTGCGTCAGATCGCGTTCGATCCGACGTGCGACCGGTTGTTTTCGGTCGGCGACCTGGTCGATCGGGGCGAGCACTCGGAGCAGGCGCTCGCGCTGCTCGCGAAGCCGTGGTTCTATGCGGTGCTCGGCAATCACGAAGACGCGCTGTGCGCGGTCGCCGACGGCCGCTTGCGGCGGCAGTGGTGGTACGGCATCGGCGGCGCGTGGGCGGCCGACGTGCCCGACGAACGTCTGCGTTACTACGCCGAGCATCTGCGCACGCTGCCGCTCGTGCGCGTGATCGGCAGCGGCAAGACGCGCTTCAACGTTCTGCACGCCGAATTTTTCGGCTCGGATGCCGATCTCGACGCGGGCAACTATTCGGCCGAAACGCGCCAGCAATTGCTGTGGGGTCGCGAGCTCGCGCTCGGTCACGGCGATCCGCTGCGGCAGCGCGGGCTGTCGCTGACCTATTGCGGCCATACGCCGGTACGCGACATCACGCAGATCGGCTCGCAGGTGTTCATCGATACCGGCGCGTTCGGGCCGGACGGCACGCTGACGATCGTGCAGCCGCAGGCGCTGCGTCGCTGGTCGATCTCGGTCGAGGCCGCTCGCGCGGAAGGCGCGGCGGAACTGGCCTTGCCTTGAGCGGCTGAAGTCGCCCCGCGGCTGCGCCGCTCCTCTGTCACCCGACCTGGTTCAACTCGAACACCATATCCACGCTCGTGCCGTTCCAGTTGTATTCGAGGTATGCCGCGTGATGGCAGTCGCGCAGCAGCGTCGTGCGGAACGCCGCGAGGCATTCGCCGGCGCTGTCGCGCACCGACGGATAGACGATGCCCGGCGCGCCCGCCTCGCGCACCGCGCGCCCGAGCGCCTGGCCGGCAACGTAGTCGTCGGGCGACAACACGGCTTCATCGAGCTCGGGGTCGCGACGCAAGTCGACCACGCCGCCTTGCGCGACTACCGTGTAAAGACGCATCTGCTGACGCATCGGCGGCTCGGCGGTCGCTTTGAGGAACTGACCGGTGTGATAGCGCGTTTCGGCGATCGCCGTCTCGCGTGAACGCGCACAGTAGAACACGCCATACGTGCCGTCGGAAAAGCGGCTGCCAAGCGGATTCAGATGCGTAAGCGCGGCCATGATCGGCCCGTAGCCCGGCCCGAAGCGGCGCTCCTCGCGCGGCACCAGATCGAGTTCGCCGATTTCGGTGCGCAGTCGGTCGTTGGTCATCGCTTCGAGCGCGTACAGCGCTTCGAAATCTTCCGGCGACGCGACGCGGTCGAACAGGTTGATGGCCGGAAAGCGCGTCGGAATCACGCGATACGCGGGCGTCCAGTCGAGCGCGGCGCTGGTCCAGCGGTCCTGCCATTGCGGTTTTGTCACGCCCAGCCGCCTCGCATTGCGTCGAGATACTGGCGCACGGCCACGAGATCGCTGATGTTGCCCGCCAGCATGCGGTCCAGCGCGCGTTTGCCGCCGAACGGCGGCGCGCTGTTGGGGCGTTTGACCCAGGTGTCGGCGGCGCTCGGCTGCGGCAGCAGAATCTGCAGCGCCTTGTAGATGCCAAGCAGCAGCGATAGTCGCTCCAGCGTGTCGTGGCTGAGGCGCGCGGTCTCGGGCGTCGCCCGCCACTTGAAGAACGTCGAGCGGCCCGGCTTGCCGAGCAGCACGATCTGCTCGTCGGCGCTCAGGTCCCAGTCGCGCGCGATGTTGAAGAACGCACGCAGGCCCGCCGCGGACATCTGCGTCAGCGTGGGTTCGGAAAGCGATCGTCGCGGCGATGCCTCGGGCGAGGAAATTCGGGCAGCGTGAGCCATTTCGGGTAAGTCCCTATGTGTACTTTTTAATGATATTAGTCCATAAATGGATTTTTGCAAGAGAATATAATCCCGGCTCGTTTTGGCAGTCGTCGATCAGGAGAGCAGCAGATGCGGGTTCGAGCAGTGGCAGCGGCGCTGGCCGTGTGGTGTGTGTCGGAGGCGGCGTTGGCCGCCGGTTATGCGGAAGTATGGAATCCGCCGGAGGCGAGCGGACACGTTACCAGGCAGGCGCACGCGCGGAACCAGCCCGGAGCGGCGAAGGTGAAGGTGAAGGCGGCCACGCGGAGCGGCGTCAAGTCCAAGGCCAGTGCGCATGCGCAGCAGGCTACCAGTATCCGGCACGCGGTGCCTCATGTCGCATCGGCCGGCGCGGGCCACGGCGGCAAGCTCGCGGCGCATGGAAGCGGCGTGAAAGTCGCGGCCTCGAGCCAGAACCGGTCGCACGCCACCGTGACCGCGCGGGCCGCGAAGCACGCGCAGCCGCAGGTACAACTGGCGCACGCGAAACCGGCTCCGGGCAAGGTCGTGCATGCCGATTTCGCGGCAGCTCACACCGGGCGTCCGCATGTGGACAAAGTCGCGGCCAAGCCGGCGGTTTCCCGTGCGAATCCGGTCCGGCCCGCGGTGCAGACTTCGCCGGATACGTCCGCAAACGTTAGCGACATCGCGCCGATGGGCTCCGCGCCCAATCCGGCGACTGCCAGCAGCGGTTCGCTGCCGCCGATCATCCACTGAGGCCGCTTCGAGCGGTGCGGCGTGGTCCGGCATCGGTCGCCGTGTCACGCCGCGGCGAGGCCGTTTGCGAGCAGCCGCAGCGTTTCCGCCGAGCGGGCCTCGCGCACGCGCGAATGCAGCGTCACACGCGATTCCGGCAGTGCCGGCAGGCCGAGCCGCGCGCCGACGTCGAGCAGACCGCGCGGCGCAACCCGGCGCGCGAGCGGCGAGACGGCGAGCCCGGCGGCCACGGCCGCGCCCACCGCCGCGACACCACCACCCACAAACACCTCCTGCCATGCGACCCCCGCCGCTGTGAGCGTGCGCAGCGCGACGTCGCGCACATTACACGGCGGGCTCAATAGCGCGAGCGCCAGCGGCTCATCGAGTCGCGGCAGCCACGTCGGCGTCGCGAGCCAGCCGAGCGGTTCGCTGAACAGCGTCTGCGCGTCGTCGCGCGGTGGTTCGTCGGCGCCGTAGCGGACGATCGCAGCATCGAGCCGGCGTTCGTCGAACTGCGCGAGCAGCGCCGCCGACGTGCCCATGTGCAACTCGACCACCAGACCCGGATCGTGCGCGTTGAGCCGGCCCAGCAGGTGCGGCAGATCAGGCCCCGCGACGTGCTCGCTGAGCCCGAGCACGAGCCGGCGCCGCTCCACCGACAGCGCGCCGAGCGCGCGCTCGTGCGCGTTCAGCAACTCGCGCGCGGCGCCGAGAAAGGCGTGACCGTCGGCGGACAGACGCACGACGCGCGGAGTGCGCTCCAGCAACTGCTTGCCAAGGTGCGCCTCCAGTCGCTTCAGCTTCAGGCTGACGGCCGATTGCGTGGTGTCGAGCGCGTCGGCGGCACGCGTGAAGCTGCGCAGATCGGCAACCAGCACGAAGGCCCGCACCGCATCGAGATCGAGGACTTTCATTTCGGATGGAAATGGATGAAATAGGCATGGATATCTGTTTATTATGAGCTAGCGCGCCTAAGCTGTGTTCAACCCAACACCGCAACAAGGAGCCCGTCATGCCGCTCACCCGAATCTCACTGCGCGCCGGCAAGCCGGCCGACTACCGCCAAGCGCTGAGCGCCAGTATTCAGCGCTCGCTGGTGGACACGTTCAACGTGCCGAAGGACGACATGTTCATGCTGGTCACCGAGCACACCGCCGACAACATGATCTACGACCGGCAATACCAGAATATCGAGCGCGGCGACGATCTCGTCGTGATCCAACTGACCGTCAGCAACACACGCTCGGTCGAGCAGAAGAAGGCGCTGTACCGGCGCATCGTCGATGAACTCGGCAAGTCGCCCGGCGTGCGGCCCGAGGATGTGTTCATCAATCTCGTCGAGGTCGAGAAGGAGAACTGGTCGTTTGGGAATGGCATTGCGCAGTACGCCTCCCCGTTGTAGCCACGCATTGGGCGGGCGCAGATGGCTCACATGGGACGCCCGCCGCTCTAGCGCTGACTGGGCGCTATTCACAGCGAAGTCGCCACCCACCCTTGTTCTCCCGATCCGTCGAGCATCACGACCGATATTTCCACAAATCTTGAAATGTAGAAGCCATTGACGTATGCTCCGCCCATGAACCCGAACCTTGCTGTCCGTGCGCTCGGCGCGCTTGCCCATGACTCGCGACTCGCGATCTTCCGTCTTCTGGTTGTCGCGGGCGGCGAAGGCATGCCCGCCGGCGAAATCGGCCAACAGTTGGGTCTTGCGCCGTCGAGCCTGTCGTTCCACCTGAAGGACCTGTCTCACGCCGACCTGGTGAAGTCTCGTCAGGACGGACGCTTCGTCATTTACACGGCAAATTTCGACGCGATGACTGACCTGATCGGTTTTCTTACGGAGAACTGCTGTGCCGGCGCATCCTGCGCCGCGGGCGATGTTCCCAACGTCTGCAGCAGCAAACAATGACCGGAACTCCGTCATGACCACGAATGTTCTGATCCTCTGCACCCACAACTCGGCGCGCAGCGTGCTGGGCGAAGGCATGCTCAATCATTGGGCCAAAAAGCTTGGCAAGGATGTGCGCGCCTATAGCGCAGGCAGCGCGCCGAGCGGCCGCCTTAACCCGTTCGCTCTGGAAGCGCTCACGAACGCGGGTATCGATACAGCGGGGTATCGCAGTAAAAGCTGGGATGAGTTCGTGGCGCAAGGCGCTCCGCAAATGCGCGTGGTGATCACGGTGTGCGACAGCGCTGCGGCGGAGGAGTGTCCGTACTGGCCCGGTAGTCCCGTCAAGGTGCATTGGGGATACGCCGACCCGTCCAATGTACCGGGAGGCGACGAAGGCAAACGGCGGGCGTTCGAGCTGACGCGCGAGGCGATTGGCTATCGCATGCTGCAACTGCTGGCATTACCCCTGGATACGCTGAGCAATACCGACCTTCAGCAAGCGCTGAACCGCATCCAGCAAAGCTGATTTCCTTCGAACAGCCGAATGAATACCCCAAACATTGCGTCGCCGACAAAAGCGTCGAGGCCGGCCATCAGTTTCTTCGAGCGATATCTGACCGTCTGGGTCGCACTGTGCATCGTCGTCGGGATCGTGCTGGGCCAGATCTTTCCCGGCGTCTTTCAGCACATCGGGCGGATGGAATACGCCCACGTCAACCTCCCGGTCGGACTGCTGATCTGGGTGATGATCATCCCGATGCTCATCAAGGTCGATTTCGGTTCACTGCATGAGGTCCGCCAGCACGTTAAGGGGATCGGCGTCACGCTTTTCGTGAACTGGCTCGTCAAACCGTTCTCGATGGCATTTCTGGGCTGGCTGTTCGTCAAGAATCTGTTCGCGCCCATGTTGCCCGCCGACCAGCTCAATAGCTATGTCGCTGGGCTGATCTTGCTGGCCGCGGCGCCGTGCACGGCGATGGTGTTCGTCTGGAGCAGGCTGACTGGTGGCGATCCGTTGTTTACGCTGTCGCAGGTCGCGTTGAACGACAGCATCATGATCATCGCCTTTGCGCCACTGGTCGGGCTGCTGCTTGGCATGTCGGCCATTACGGTGCCGTGGGCGACGCTGCTCACGTCCGTCGTGCTCTACATCGTCATTCCGGTGATCCTCGCGCAGATCTTGCGAAAGGCGCTGCTCGCAAAGGGGCCGCAGACATTCGACGCGTTCATGGCGAAACTGGGCCCCTGGTCCATCACGGCGCTGCTGGTGACGCTTGTGCTGCTGTTCGCGTTCCAGGGGGAGGCGATCATCAGGCAGCCGCTGGTCATCGTGCTGCTGGCTGTTCCGATCCTGATCCAGGTGTTTTTCAACTCGGCCCTTGCGTACTGGCTGAATCGTGCGGTTGGGGAAAAGCACAACATTGCCTGCCCGTCCGCGCTGATCGGAGCATCCAACTTCTTCGAGCTGGCTGTCGCCACCGCGATTGGTCTGTTCGGCTTCGAATCGGGTGCTGCGCTCGCAACCGTGGTCGGCGTGCTTGTCGAAGTGCCGGTGATGCTGGTCGTAGTGCGCGTCGTGAACCGTTCCAGGACCTGGTACGAATGTGCCTGAGCGGCACCGGAGAAAGTACATGAACCAAGGACAAACGTGTCTGACCGCATAGTTGATCTACCCCAACTCGACGCGGCGCTGTTTCGCGTGCCCGACATCGACCAGTTGCGGCCCGCGACCGCATCGACTCATCCACCGCGTTTCCTGCTGCTCTATGGCTCGCTTCGCGAGCGTTCGTTCAGCCGCTTGCTGACGGAAGAAGCCGCGCGTTTGCTCACGGCGATGGGCGCCGAGGTACGCACGTTTAACCCGAGCGGTCTGCCGCTGCCGGACGATGCACCCGATACCCACCCGAAGGTGGCCGAACTAAGAGAGCTGGTGCAATGGTCGGAGGGCATGGTCTGGTGTTCACCTGAGCGCCACGGTGCAATGACCGGGATCATGAAGTCGCAGATCGACTGGATTCCGCTTTCGGTCGGGGCTGTCCGTCCGACGCAGGGAAAAACGCTTGCCGTAATGCAGGTGAGCGGAGGATCGCAGTCCTTCAACGCGGTGAACCAGATGCGTGTCCTCGGGCGCTGGATGCGCATGATGACCATTCCCAACCAGTCGTCTGTCGCGAAGGCGTTCCTGGAGTTTGACGAGGCGGGGCGCATGAAGCCTTCCGCCTATTTCGACCGGGTCGTGGATGTAATGGAGGAACTGGTCAAGTTCACATTGCTGACCCGCGACATCGGCCCGTATCTGGTCGACAGATACAGCGAGCGCAAGGAAAGCGCCGAGGAACTGTCGAAGCGTGTGAATCAGACTGGCCACTGACTCCGCCATACGCAATCCCTGTGCTCTCGATTACATAGAAACTACCTACTCAGGAGTTAGCCGTGTCTTCATGCTGCCGCCCGAAGAGCGCCCCTGCGCCCCAGGTGTCCAAACAACAGTTCGACTCGTCTCTGCCCGTCGCGATCATCGGTGGAGGCCCCGTTGGTCTCGCTGCAGCCGCTCATCTGATCCGGCAAGGGTTGAATCCGGTCATCTTCGAAGCGGAAGAAACGGCAGGCGCTGCGCCGCTGGCCTGGGGCCATGTTCATATGTTTTCGTCGTGGCAGTACAACATCGACCGCGCTTCGCGTGCGTTGCTCGAACGGCAAGGATGGTCGGCACCTGACGCTGACGCCTATCCGACGGGGCGGGAACTGGCCGAGCAGTATCTGCTGCCGCTCGCGCGCACGCCTGAGATTGCTGGTTGCCTGCGTCTTGGCACGCGCGTCACCGGTATCGCCCGCATTCGCACGGGCAAAGTCAAGAGCGCGCAGCGCGAGCAGCAGCCGTTCGAAATCCGCTTCGAGGAACGCAATGGCGAAGAAGGGCGCTTCGTTGCGGGCGCCGTCATCGTTGCGACGGGCACGTGGGGGAATCCGGCTCCGGCTGGCGCGTCCGGATTGTCGGCTATCGGCGAAAAGGCGGCTCACGAACAGATTCGCTACGGCATGCCCGACGTTCTCGGCGCAGACCGTAAGCGTTATGCGAGCAAAAAGGTGCTGGTCATCGGCTCTGGGCACTCGGCAATCGGCACGCTGATCGACCTCGCCAGGCTGGCAACGCAGGAACCTGGCGCGACCATCGTCTGGGCAATGCGACGCGCGCAGCCAGGTGAGGTCTACGGCGGCGGAGACGCTGACCAGTTGCCGGAGCGCGGCGCTCTGGGTCAGCGGCTCAAGCAACTGGTCGACGCGGGTCGCATCGAACTGCTGACGCCGTTTGCCGTCGACGAAATCAGGCTGAACGGTGGTGCCCTCGAGGTTCGGGACGCTGACGGGCGTGCCGTCGAAGTCGACGAACTGATCGTAGCGACGGGGCTTCGGCCGGAGTTGCAGATCCTGCGCGAAGTGCGTCTCGATCTCGACGCGGCGCTGGAATGCCCTCGCGCCCTCGCCCCGCTGATCGATCCGAATCTCCATTCATGCGGCACGGTGCGGCCGCATGGCGCCGAGATACTGGCGCAGCCCGATACGGGACTCTACATCGCCGGAATGGCCAGCTATGGCCGCGCTCCGACTTTCCTGATGGCGACGGGCTACGAACAGGTGCGCTCCATTGCAGCATGGCTCGCGGGCGACATCGAGGCCGCGCGTCGCGTCGAACTCGAACTGCCTGAAACGGGTGTATGCAGTACCGACCGTAACGCGAGCGGGTATGACGGCAGCAAGAGTTCTTGCTGTGCGCCTACATCGGCGCGGGTCGCGGAGAAGGCATGTTGCGCGGCGCCTTAACAGGCAGCGTTGATTCAGGGCAAACCGGGGCACAACGGGGGCATAAGAAGTGACAGCGTTCGCGCAGCAGCAGGATCGAGGTTCGATCGCGACGTGGGCACTAGCCACCGCGCAACTCGTTTCGTGGGGAGCGATCTACTACGCGTTCTCGCTCTTTGTCGTACCGATGGAACATGCGCTCGGTTGGAGCCGGGCATCGACCAACGCGGCGCTGTCTGTCGGGTTGCTCGTGTCCGGGCTGGCTGCGTATCCGGTCGGCACCTGGATCGACCACGGACACGGCCGGGCCGTCATGGTGGTGGGATCGCTGCTCGCATCCGCAATGCTCGTGATGTGGTCGCAGGCAAACAGCCTGGCGATGCTATTCGTCGCATGGGTGGGCCTCGGCATCTCGATGGCGGCCACGCTGTACGACCCGGTTTTCGCAGTGATCACGCGAAATTATCCGGGCAGCTTCCGCACGAAGATCACGCTGATAACCCTTGTCGCTGGATTCGCGAGCACCGCATTCATTCCGCTCACGCAGTTGCTCATCAATCTGCTGGGGTGGCGTCACGCTCTGCTCGCGCTAGCGGCGATCAATCTTTGCGTATGCCTACCCATTCACGCACTGGCGATCCGCGGAAACGAAGCGCGCCATGCTGCTGCCGTCGACAAGGGCGCGGTCAAGGCGGTGAATGCCGCGTCCACCCGGCGCGCGCTACGCTCACCGGTGTTCTGGGCGCTCGCGGTGTGCTTTACCGCCTACTACGTCACGTTCGCGGCGTTGACTTTTCACCTTGTTCCGCTGATGGCCGAGCGTCATGTCCAACAGTCCACCATCCTGTTGACGATGGCGCTCATCGGCCCGGCTCAGGTTCTCGCGCGTGTTCTGTGGTTCGCATTTGGACGCAACGTCTCTCCGAAGATCGTCGGCTTGGTCATCACGACCGCTTTTCCGGTGTCGGTGGTGATCCTGCTGATTGCCGGGGCATCGCCCGTGCTGCTGATCGTTTTCGCGCTGATCTACGGCGGAGCGAACGGCATGATGACCATCCTGCGTGGAACGATTGTGCAGGACGTAATGTGGGTCGAAGGATTTGGCGCGATCAACGGGCTGCTTTCTACGCCGTCCAATATTGCAAAGGGCGTCGCGCCGATTTCAGCCGCGATGATCTGGACAATCGGGCAGAGCTATTTTCCAGTGGAGTGGGCTGTGCTGTTGGTGTCACTGGTTTCTCTGGCGGCGTTTGGCGTGGCAATGGCTTGCGCGCGTCGAACCAATATTTCCGTGGATCCGGTGACGGAGCGGGCCGGCTAGTCCTTACCCCACCGCCAGCGCGGCGGCTCGCCCTTCAGCCAGCACACGACCGTGAGGGCCGCGGTTAATAGCGCGACCAGCAACGCGAACGTGAGCGGATGCACCACGGGTTGAACCCGGAAAACGACCACTCCGAGCAACACGAAATACGCGAGCAGCGTCACCCATCCTTGCCAGCGCACGGGAAAGCCCCAGCCCCAGCCATAGCGTTTGGCCGGGAACCAGTATTCATGAGAAGGTGACATCGCGCGGTCTCCTGATTTGGGCGCTTGTTCATTGTCGACGATTTTGCGCGTGACTATATTTCCTTGACCGGTTTCAACCCGAGTCCATCGACAGGAAACGCTCCATGCAACCCGCAACCGAACAAAAAACCGTGCTTCTGATCGGCGCCTCGCGCGGCCTCGGCTTCG
This sequence comes from Paraburkholderia sp. BR10923, assembly GCF_040948765.1. Lineage (NCBI taxonomy): Bacteria > Pseudomonadati > Pseudomonadota > Betaproteobacteria > Burkholderiales > Burkholderiaceae > Paraburkholderia > Paraburkholderia sp. BR10923. The sequence goes on from NZ_JBFPKO010000002.1 coordinate 483,938, forward strand.
CAATGGTCGAGGAGTATCTGAAGCGCGGCTGGCGAGTCATCGCCACGGGCAGGCAAAACTCTACGACCAGGCTCCTTCAGCTTGCGAAGGCGTCACATGCAGCACTCGAAGTCGAGACGGTCGACATCACGATTCCCGAACAAGTCGCCGCGCTGCGCGGCCGCCTCGAAGGTCGCCCGATCGACATCCTGTTCGTCAATGCCGGCGTCAAGAACGACGATAGCGAAACGATCGCGGATGTATCGACCGACGAATTCGTGCGCGTGATGGTGACCAATGCGTTGAGTCCGATGCGGGTCGTCGAGGGGCTGCAGGATCTCGTCCGGCCGAGCGGCACGATCGGCGTGATGTCGTCGGGGCAGGGCAGCGTCGCCAACAACGAGAACGGCAACTACGAGGTCTATCGCGGCAGCAAGGCCGCGCTGAATATGTTCATGCGCAGTTTTGCCGCGCGTCATCGAAGCGACACCAAAACCTTGCTGCTGATGGCGCCCGGCTGGGTGCGAACCGATCTGGGCGGGCCGGACGCGCGTCTGAGCATCGACGAAAGCATCCCGAACCTGGTCGGCACGATCGACGCTTACCAAGGCCGCGCCGGTTTACATTACCTCGACTACCTCGGCAGAGTCGTGCCGTGGTGATCGGCAAGCGCAGCGCCCAGCGGCGCAAGAGCGCGTCGCTATAATGATTTTCCGCCCTACCACGAACTTTCGACCGCTGTCCGCCATGACCACCGACCGCCCCGATCCTCCGCGCGACGCCCTCGAACTCGGCGGCTCCGTCTGGTTTCAAGCCGGCACCCAGACGCTCGGCGGCGCGGCCCGGATCGCGCTGCTGGCGGCGATCGGCGAGACCGGCTCGATCACGAGCGCGGCGAAGGCGGTCGGCATCAGCTACAAAGGTGCGTGGGATGCCGTCGATACGATGAACAACCTCGCCGGCGAGCCGCTCGTCGTGCGTCTGACCGGCGGTAAGGGCGGCGGCGGCACGACGCTGACGCCGCGCGCGGTGAAACTGATCGACACGTTTCGCGCGGTCGAGCGCGAGCATCGACGCTTTCTCGAACGCGCCGGCGCGGCGATCGGCGAGGGCTTCGCGACGGACTGGGACCTGATCGGCCGCATCGGCGTGAAGACGAGCGCGCGCAATCAGTTCTACGGCACGGTGTCGGCAATCGAGCGCGGCACCGTCAACGACGAAGTGTCGCTCGCGCTGCCCGGCGGCCACACGATCGTCGCCGTGCTCACGCACGAGAGCACCGAAGCGCTCGGGCTCGCGCTCGGCGTGGCGGCGTTTGCGCTGATCAAGGCGTCGTGGGTCGTGCTGCTCGTAGCGGGTGACGGCGATGGCGATGCGCCGTTGAAGTTATCGGCGCGCAATCAGTTGCGCGGCACCGTGCAGAGCGTGAAGCGCGGTGCGGTCAACGCGGAAGTGTCGCTCGGGCTCGAAGGCGGCGCGGTGATCACCGCGATCGTCACCAATGGCAGCGTCGACACGCTCGGTTTGCAGGAAGGCGCGAGCGCGGTCGCGGTGTTCAAGGCGTCGAGCGTGATACTCGGCGTGAAGGATTGAGGGTTGCCGGAGCGTAGTGGAGGCGCAAGCCAAGCTGCAAAGGACGCCAAGCCACCCGCTCAACGAGGTGACGCCTCGCTGCGCGCATACCCGGTAAAAGGATGATCTTCGCGGCCCCGGCCGTCGCTGATCTGCACGACCTGATCGCCGAATGCGGCAACGTCGTCGGGATCGTGCGTGATCAGCACCATCGGAATATCGAGCCGCGTTTGCAAGTCCGATAGCTCGCGCCGCATGCGCTGGCGCAACTGGCTATCCAGCGCGGAAAACGGCTCGTCGAGCAGCAGCAGGCGCGGCTGCGAAACCAGCGCGCGCGCGAGCGCGACCCGCTGCTTCTGACCGCCCGACAGTTGCGCCGGATGATTGCCCGCCACGCCCCTCAATTCGAGCGCGTCGAGCCAGTAATCGACCTCCGTGTGCGCGCCGCGCGCACGCGGATTGAGCCAGCCCCGCTGCAGCCCGAAGCCGATGTTCTGCCGCACGTTCAGATGCGGAAACAGCGCGTAGTCCTGAAACAGATACGCGATCTTGCGCGCCTGCGGCTTCTGATCGATGCCGACCGCGCTATCGAACAAGGTGGTGCCGTGCAGTGTGATGGTCCCTTCATCGGGACGCAGCAAGCCGGCGATCGCCTGCAAGGTCAGGCTCTTACCCGCTCCCGAAGGTCCGAACAGCACGAGCCGCTGGGTGTTCGCGCTGAACGCGATGTCGAGCGTGAAGCGCCGTTCGGCGGTCTCGAAAGTCTTGCGGATGGCGACGTTGAGCGGCATGTCAGCGGGCTCTCAGAAGCGTGTGCTGCGGCACGAGGCGTCCCGCGAGCAGCAGGATCGTCACGCACGCGACCGAGGTCACGAGCACGAGGAAGTTGGCGGTGCTGTCGTCGCCGGCCTGCACCGCCGAATAGACCGCGACCGACAGTGTCTGCGTGCGGCCCGGCAGATTGCCCGCGACCATCAGCGTCGCGCCGAATTCGCCGAGCGCGCGCGCGAACGCGAGCAGGCCGCCGGCGAGGATGCCGCGCGCCGCGAGCGGCAGCGTCACGCGGAAAAACACCGCGCCCTCGCTGATCCCGAGCGTGCGCGCCGCGTGCTCCAACTGCGGATCAACGCCTTCAAAGGCGGCGCGCGCCGACTTCAGCACGAGCGGAAACGCGACCACCGTCGACGCGATCACCGCGCCCTGCCACGTGAAGACGAGCTGGATGTCTAAGCGGTCGAGCCACGCGCCGATCACGCCACGTCGGCCGAGCAGCACGAGCAGGTAGTAGCCGAGCACGGTGGGCGGCAGCACCAGCGGCAGCATCAGCAGCGAATCGATCACGTCGCGCGCGCCGGAGCGCCAGCGCGACAGACCGAGCGCCACCGCGACGCCGAGCACGAGATTGAGCGCGGTGGCCCAGCCCGCAACCTTCAGCGACAGCAGCAGCGGAACCCAAGCCTTTTCCATGAGCGCGTGCTCTCCGCGTGACTCAATGCACCGGCTTGAAGCCGTACTTCGCGAGCACCGCCTGGCCGGCGGGCGACAGCACGAAGTCGATAAATGCCTGAGCATCGGCCGCGTGATGGCTGCCTTCGACCTGCGCAATCGGATAGGTGATCGGCGTTTGCGTCGGCAGGCTCATCGCGACTTTGACCTTGTCGGGCATGATCGCGGCGTCGGTGCCGAACACGAAACCGGCGTCGACTTCGCCGCGCGCGACGTAATCGAGGCTCTGACGCACGTTCGAAGCAAGCACCGCCTTCGCGTTGACCGCGTCCCACACGCCCGCGGCCTGCAGCGCGCCCTGCGTGTAGCGGCCGACCGGCACCGAGGCCGGATCGCCGAATGCGACGCGCTTGACGTTCGCGGTCGTCAGCGCGTTGAGGTTGGCGGGCGCGAGATGACTGTCGGCCGGTACGATCAGCACCAGCGAGTTGGCGGCGAAGTCGCGCCGCGTCGCCGGCACGATCACCTTTTCGGCGGCGGCCTTGTCCATTGCCTTCTGATCGGCGGACGCGAAAACGTCGACGGGCGCGCCTTTGACGATCTGTTGCATCAGCACGTCGGACGCGCCGAAGTTCAGGAGAACCTTGGTGCCTGGATGCTGCTGCTCGAACGCGTCGCCGACCGCCTTGAACGCATTGGTCAGGCTGGCGGCGGCCGAAACCACCAGTTCATCGGCGTGCGCATTCACGCTGACCACGACGGAGGCGGCGGCTGCGACGCACAGCGCGTATTGCTTCAGATGGCGAGAGAGGGTCATGGAGGACCTGAAGTCGGACTAGAACGGGAAGCAGTGGCCTAAAAACTCTATCGTAATATATGCGCGGTTATAGCGGTGGGCGAAACGCCCGATTCGGCGTTGCGCTTCACGCATGGCGCGAGCGCAAGCGAAGTGTTGCGAAACTGTAAAAGGAAGCTCGAAAACGCGCCGGAAGGGCCGGCGCAGCGTTCAGATGTCCGACCTGCGCATGGGCTCGAGCGTATTGCGCGTTTGCGACAGCGGCGCGGCCGACGGTCGAATGATGCGGGTGGACCGCCATGTTGCGCGGATGAACGGCCGGTCGTGGCCGGACACCTTCAACGCAATATGCGTGACCCAGCGCTGCGTGGGCACGTGCACGCCGTGCATCAAGAATGCGAGCACCATCATGCTGACGGCGACCGGCAGCGCCGATAGCCGGTCCGCTTCCGCATTCCACGCGATCCGCACGAACACGAGCGCGGCAACCGCGCCGACGAGGCAGCCAGTCACCGCTTCGGACGGCGAATGCGCGCTCAGCACGACGCGCGACAAACCCACCGCCAGCCCAGCGGCAAGCCCCGCAAGCACGCCGAGCAGCCGGATGGCGCGGCGCGCGGGCAATAGCATCAAAAATAGCGCGACCGGATAGACGGCCGTGGACAGCATGGAGTGACCGCTGACGCCGGTGAAATCGAACTCGCGCACGCCGACGCCCCAGCCGAGGAAGGCGAGCTTGGTCACGGTCACGACGCCGATCGCCGTACCCAGCAGCGCGAGCCAGCAGGCCGCGAGCCGCCACGAGTAGCCGACTGCCAACCACAGCGCTATGGCGAACGCGAGCGGCAGCGTCAAGCCGGCGCCGCCGAGGCTGGTGATCGAATACCACAGGTGGATCGGTAAATCGGGCATGGGCGAAGCGCGACCGGGTCGCGTGAAATCGGGTTGGTGGAAATCGGCGCGCAGCCGGCATGAAACGCCGATGCGGCCCGGATCGACACGTCGGGAGATCAACCGCCAGTATAGTCGGGTGTCGCGTGAACGGTCTCGCGGCGCGGAGCGCTTTTGCACGCCGAAGTGTGGGCTGCCGAACAGCTAACGACGTAGTTTGACGACGGGCCGCCGGCAGGGTTCGCGGTGGCTGAAATCGGCGCGAAGAGCGGCCCCGGTGTTCAGCAACGCAGGAGGAATGATGTTATTGTGCATTGCACAACTCCATTCTTTCCGCAGTATCTGCGGTCCGCATTTGTCTCTTTTGCGAGGTTATCGCCGATGGCAAAAAGCCTGTCGAAAATCTGGCTGCGAGGTTTCAAGCGCCTGCTCGCGATCCAAACCGAACACGCGCAAAAAACCGCCAAGCGAGCACAGGCGCGACCGGCTCGCGCCGCTACCGCCAAACCGTCGAGCAAGGCTCATCCACTAAAGCCGACTGCCGCGCTGCGCGCGCCCGCGAAACGCGAAGCGCCGCGCGAGTCGCGCGTGCGTCCACGCGCGGCCGCATGGGCGAGCGGGGCGTGGACGCGCTCGTTCCATTCCGCGCCGGCCGCACCGGGCCGGCTGGTCAATCATCTGCAGTACGGGCTCTATATACCGTCCGGGCACGCGCACGAGGCGATGCCGCTCGTCGTGATGCTGCACGGCTGCACGCAGTCGATCGACGAGTTCGCCGAAGGCACGCGCATGAACCTGCTCGCCGACCGCTACGGCTTCGCGGTCGTCTACCCCGAGCAATCTAAGCACGCGCACTCGCACCGCTGCTGGCATTGGTACGACGCCGGCGACAACGCGGGTGGCGCGGAAGCGCGTGCGGTCGTATCGCTAGTGGATGCGCTGGTCGAGCAGCACGGCTTTGACCGCGAGCGTGTGTACGTGGCGGGAATTTCGGCAGGCGCGGGGCTGACGGCGCTGTTGGCCGTCAAGTATCCGCAGCATTTCGCCGCTGTCGCGCTGCACTCCGGCCCCGCTTTCGGCGAGGCCCGCTCCGGCGTTACCGCGATGGACGTGATGCGGCGTGGCGCGCGTCGCGAGCCGGTCGAACTCGTCGATGAAACGACGAACGTCGCGCAGTACCCGGGCATGCCGGCATTGATCATCCACGGCGATGCCGACCATGTGGTCGCGCCGGTCAACGCGGACCAGTTGGCGGCACAGTTCGTGCGCCTGAACCGGCTCATCGACGTAAACGGCGCGCGCAAAGCCGGCGAGACGCGCGAAGATCGCAAAAATGGCGTCGTGGTGCGCGATTATCTGCGCGGCGGCCGGCGTGTGGTGCGGGTATGTCGCGTGCAGGGGCTCGGCCACGCATGGGCCGGCGGCGACGATGCGCTGCCGTTTCACTCGTCCAAGGGTCCGGACGCGAGCGCCATGCTGTGGGAGTTTTTCCGGCATCAGCGTCGCCCGGACGCGGGCCGCATCGCGGAAGGATTGGCGGCATCGTCGGCCGGCCGGTGACGCCCGAGCAACACCTCGAAAATGAATAGTGGCATGAACTCAGGGTTTTCCCTATAATACGGGTAATCCCTTAGGCTTAAACGCCTAGCTATCATTGCCGAGGTGAACCATGTATCTGCTCAGCCGCCTGTTCCTGTTTTTGACCAAGTCGCCTGACCAGCTCGCAAAAGAGCGCGCTGACGCTTATCTGGCTGAAGCGACCGATCTCTACGACCTCGAATTCCGCATGCGCAAGCTCGATCAGGAATCGAACGTGCGCGCGCCGTCGTGGATGAGCCAGCACTACGGCTAAGCAGTCGGATTCAGCTGCCACAACGCGTAGTTCAATAGCGCTGCATACGCGACCCACACGACGTACGGCGCGAGCAGAACGCCCGCGAGGCGATCGCGCCGCCAGAACACATACGTCAGCATCACGATCAGCAGCAGCAAGATCAAGATGTCGATCAGCGCCATTTCCGGCCGATGCAGGCCGAAAAACAGCCACATCCACGCAGCGTTGAATAGAAGCTGCACAACCCACAGTACGATCGCCGCACTAGGGCCGTCGCGCTTCCACACGCGCCACGCGGAAAACGCCATCAGCACGTAGAGCACGATCCACACCGGCGGGAAAACCCAGTTCGGCAGATTGAACGCGGGCTTTTGCAGGCTCGTGTACCACGCGTCCGGCAGCGACAGACTCGCGGCCCAGCCGGCGGCCAGCGTCAGAATCAGAAACACGAGCAGCGACGGCAGACGGCGCATCTCCATCCCTCCAGACCTTTTTATTCAATGATGTTAGCGGGCACTCACTTTCCGTATCTGGCCAGTGTGCGCTCGCGGGCCTGTGCGTGATCGACGATCGGCTCCGGATAATTCCCGCCTAGCACCACGCCGAACTCCGCGAGCCGCTCCGCGCCCGCCAGCCACGGCGCGTGAATCCATTTTGCCGGCAACCTGGCGAGCTGGGGTAGATATCGTTTGATAAAGCGTCCGTCGGGGTCGAATTTTTCGGATTGCGTGACTGGATTGAAAATGCGGAAGTAAGGCTGCGCGTCGCAGCCGGTCGAGGCGGCCCACTGCCAGCCGCCGTTGTTGGCCGAGAAATCGAAGTCGTTCAGCAGATCGGCGAAGTAGCGTTCACCGAGCCGCCAGTCAATGCCGAGATCCTTCGCGAGGAAGCTCGCCGTGACCATGCGCAGGCGGTTGTGCATATAGCCGGTCCGGTTCAACTGCAGCATCGCGGCATCGACGAGCGGATAGCCGGTGCGGCCGTCGCACCAGGCGGCGAACGCTGCGTCGGCCGAGGGGCCTTTTTCCCAGCGCAAATGCTCGTATTCCGGTTTGAACGGCGCGCCTTTCGCGATGCGCGGATGGTGCGCGAGGACCATGAAGTAGAAGTCCCGCCAGATCAGTTCCGACAACCACGTTGCCGCGCCTTTGCCGTCGGGTTGCAGCGACATCTCGTACGCGAGCCGTGCGAGCGTGCGGATCGATACCGTGCCGAAGCGCAAATGCACCGACAGATAGCTCGGCGCCTTCGTGGCGGGGAAATCGCGCCGCTCCGCGTAGCTATCGATGCGCGTCAGGAAATCATCGAGCAACTGTTGCGCGCCGTTCATTCCGGCGGGCAACTGCAAGTCCGTCAGGTTGCTCGGCGCGAAGCCTAGCTGATCGAGTGTGGGCAACCGTCGGTCGAGCTTGCGCGGCAGCGCCGCCAGATGCTTCGCGTAGGTCTCCACCGGGTAGGGCTTCACGTCGAACGCGCTCAATTGCTTGAGCCACGCGTTCCTGTACGGCGTGAAGACCATGAACGGCTTGCCCTGGCCGTTCAGCAGTTCGTCGCGCTCGAAAATCGTCTGGTCCTTGAACGTTAGCCACTGCCGGCCCGCATCCTTAAGACGCTCGCCGACTGTCGCGTCGCGTTCGATCGCAACCGGCTCATAGTCGTGATTCGCGAACACCGCATCGACGCGCAACTCCGCCGCGAGTTTCGGCACCAGCCCGGCCGCATCGCCGTATAGCACGACGAGGCCGCCGCCGAGCGCGCGCAACGCGCCGTCGAGTTCAGCCAGTGACGCGAGAATGAAGTCGATGCGGCGATCCGGCACCGGCTCGCCTGGGTGGCGCGTCTGCCAGGCATCGACGATCGGCTGCAGGATCGTAGTGTCGAACACGAACACGCACCAGACGCGCTCGCAATGCTTGAGCGCGTAGTACAGCGCGGCATGATCGGTGCTGCGCAGATCGCGGCGGAACCAGACGAGGCCGGCGTCGAAACTGTCGTGCAGGCGGCGGGCGCGTGTCATCGGAGGGGCAGTCGGGATGAAGGTAGTTGACGACCGGCATCGCACATAGCGTGCCGCACGCGCCAAAATGATCAGCGCCCGACCCTATTGTCCAGAGTGCGGGCGCTGGTCGCGACGGCGCCGGGTAATGCGCCGTCAGCGGTTCTGCCTGGGCATTGCTGATCGGCGCGACGGCCGACCTGACCTCAAGCGACATGCAGACGAACCGCGACGTTGTTACGCGTGGCGTTCGAGTACGGGCAGACCTGGTGTGCTGCGTCCACCAGTTCCTTCGCTGCTTGCGCAGCGAGCCCCGGCAGCGAGATACGCAGATCGATGTCGAGCGCGAAGCCGCCCTTGTCGTTCGGGCCGATGCCGACGTCGGCGGAAACCTGTGTGTCGGCCGGCAGGGCCTGCTTGCGCTGGCCGGCGACGAACTTCATGGCGCTCAGGAAACAGGCCGAGTAGCCGGCCGCAAACAGCTGTTCGGGATTCGTGCCCACCGCGCCATTGCCACCGAGCTCACGCGGCGCGGCCAGCTTCACGTCCAATGCATTGTCCGACGATATGGCGCGGCCGTCGCGGCCACCGGTGCTCGTTGCGCTTGCCTTGTAGAGGATGTTCATGGTGCAGCTCCTGGTCTTGGGTGTCGGGGTTGGCATGTTTGCCGCTGGCTGCCGGTTCGCCGGTCTGGCGAAGTGCTAGCGAAGCGGCATGTGAGTAAGATAGTACACAAATCATTTGTGTACAAATGAATTTTGCGGCGAAGCCGGAACTAGTCCGTTTCAGTTATCGCCCTACTGGTCCATGAAGTCGTTGAGCGTCGTGCGCAGGCGTGTGAGGTCGTCGCGCAGACGCAGCAGGAAGTCCGGCGACTGCTGCGTCGCGCAGAGGATCTCGCCGGGCACGTCGCGCGCCTGACGCTTGAGCGCCTTGCCCGCGCCCGTCAAGCGAATGTAGACGAGGCGCTCATCGTCAGTGCCGCGCGCGCGCTCGACGAGTCCCTGCACTTCGAGGCGCTTGAGCAGCGGCGTGACCGTCGCCGGATCGAGATTCAGACGCGTGGCCATGTCCTTGACGGTGACGTCGTCGGTTTCCCACAGCACGAGCATTGCCAGATACTGTGGATACGTGAGTCCGAGCCTTTCGAGCAGCGGCTTGTACGCTTTCGTCATCGCGAGCGAGGTCGAGTAGAGCGCGAAGCACAGTTGCTCGTCGAGCGTGAAGGGGAGCGCGGGGCGCTGGTTCATGGTCCACCTCGGCAAAAAAGGAGCGTGCAAATCGATTGCACGCAAATTATTGTGCCGCAAATCGATTCGGGATGCCGGGCGTCGAGCCGGTGTTTCGACAGAGAGGTCGGGAAGATGCGTGCGGAACACGCAACGCGCGGGCGCCAGAACGGCATCCGCGCGGGAGCGAAGGATCAGGCCGCCGGCGTGGTCGGCAGATCCGGCGTTTGCGGCGTCTGCACGCCGAAGCAGCCGCGATAGGTCGCGTAGAACGAGCAGTACAGCATGGTCGTGACGATCATCGTCGCGGGCATCAGGATCGCGAACGCGAAGTCCGCCGCGCCGAGCGCCTGCATCAGCGCGGACAGCCCGATCGACACGACCGTTGCGACTGCGAACCACAGCGCCGCGAACACGATGAAAGCGCCGCGATTGCGCCAGCAACTGACGACGCTGAAGAACATCGCCTTGACGGGCGGCACGTCGTGCCAGGCGGCGAGGATCGGCGAGAACCAGAACAGCATCGCGACCGGCACATAGAACGCGAGCGCGGTGACCACCGCGAGCGGGATATTGCTGTTGGCGATTGCGTTTTCATCCATCGACGCGTTGCCGAGCATCACCTTCAGCAGCATGCCGCCGTCGGCGAGCGCCGAGCCGGCCAGCACGAGCGCCATCGCGATCACATACAGCGCGCCGAGCACGAGCAGCCGCCGCGCAACCACCGAGCCATACGAATGAAAGCCGTCGACGAGAATGGTCGGAAACACCGGTTTGCCCGCGATCGTGTTGCGGCAAGCGGCCATGAAGCCGACCGCGACACCCGGAATGAACAACAGCGGCAACACGCCGCCGACCAACGGAATCTGCGACACGAGCGTCATCACCAGCAAATAGGTGAAGAACAGCGTCAGGAAGGCGAGCGGATTCTTGCGGAACAGCCAGATGCCCTGGCGGAACCACACGTAGCCGGTTTTCGCGGGGACTTCGATCAGTTGCATGGGGTATGGATGCCTGGATTCGCGACGCCCAGCAGGCGCTCGCGCAGAATGCGTTCGAAATGACCGGGGTCGTGCGGCTTCAGCAATTCCGCCGCGCGCGGCAAATGAAAATCATACAGGCGCGAGACCCAGAAACGGTATGCACCCGCACGCAGCATGTCGCCCCAGTGATGGTTTTCCTCGACGGTGAACGGCCGCACCGTCTGATACGCGCGCAATAGCGCCTCGGTGCGTTCGGAGTCGAGCTTGCCGGTCGCGAGGTCGACGCACCAGTCGTTGACCGTGACCGCGACGTCGAATAGCCACTTGTCGCAGCCGGCGAAATAGAAATCGAAGAAACCGCCGAGACGCACTTCGTGGCCGGTCTCGGGCGCCGCGTGCGCGAACATCGCGTTGTCGCGGAACAGGTCGGCGTGGCACGGACCCGAGGGCATTGCCGCATAATCGGCGGAGGCGAAGAACGCCTCCTGATGCGCAAGCTCGGACGCCAGCAGATCGCGCTGCTCGCCTTCCAGATACGGCAGGATCGTCGGCACGGTTTCCCGCCACCACGGGAGGCTGCGCAGGTTCGGCTGATAACGCGGATAGTCGCGGCCCGCCAGGTGCATGCGCGCGAGCATGTGGCCAACCTCGGCGCAGTGCTCGACGCCGGGCGCGAGTTCGGGCGCGCCTTCGAGCTTCGTCACGATGGTCGCGGGTTTGCCGAGCAGCATACCGAACAGCGCGCCGTCGAGGCGCGGCATCGGATCCGGTACCGGCACGCGATGCGCGGCAAGATGACGCATCAGGTCCAGATAGAACGGCAGTTGTTCAGCTGTCAGCTTCTCGAAAATGGTCAGCACGTATTCGCCGCGCGTCGTCGTCAGAAAGAAGTTGCTGTTTTCAATGCCGGACGAAATGCCGCGAAACTCGACGACATCGCCGAGATCGTAGTGACTCATCCATTCTGCGAGTTGGGATTCGTTGACAGCGGTGAAGACGGCCATGCGGAAACGTCGGATCAGGTTGTTGGGGCTGGCGCGGTGCGGCCAGTGCGAGGTGAGACAAGCGAATGGGGTGCAGCGGGCGACGAGTGCGGACCGGCGAAGTGTACGCGTCGCCGCATTCAGCGCAAGTTCATCGCGCAGCGGCCGCGATCGGGTGGAACCGGGGCACGACCGCGCCGCGGCCGCCGTTGCCGGCGTGCCGCTTTCATAACGATCAATAGTGGAGATTCACCGACGGCAGGCGCGTGCTGGGCTTGCCGCTGTCGTGGACGGTGGGCGACGTGTCGGGCGACGCGCTCATCTGGTAGCGGGTACCGAAATTCGATTGCACGTTGATTTCGACCGGCTTGCCCTTGTCGCGGAATTCAGTGATTTCGGTGCCGTTCGGGCTGACTTCGTGAAAACTCGGCGTGCGCGGAACGTTGTTGATGTCGACCTTCGAGCTGACCTCTGCGGCTGGACGATTGATCTTGGCGAGATCCGGCAGACCGGCCCGTTCGTTGGCGGACTGGGGCACGCCGGCGGGCGGCGGTTCGTCGACGGGCTGGGCAGCCATCGCGGCGTTGCCGAAGGCGAGAGCCAGCGCAACAGCGATGGGAAGGAGCGGCTTCATGGTGATTCTCCAATTGGGTGCCCGGATTCTAGCAAATCCGGCCTGGCGTACGGGCGCTAAGCCTTATTTTGCGCCGCTTTCGCACAACACGCGCGCGTTCTCGCCAGCGCTGTCGCAAGCGTCGCCGCCGACATTTGGCAACAGCGGGTTCCGTGGTAATGTCGTCTCATCAAAAAGGGTGAACGATGATGATGAACAATGATATCAATCAGCGCACGGTGCAGACTCCCGCCAGCAGCTTCCCGACCGAGGGCTTCGACGACGCGGCCGAAGCCGTCACCCGCCTCGCCGCGATCTACGAGGCGAACACGTCATTCCTGCGCGATGCGTTCGCTCGCTATCGCCGCAACGAGCAGTTCGACCATCGCGTGCGCGCCTGCTATCCGTTCGTGCGCGTGCGTACCGAGGTCAACACGCACATCGATTCGCGCCGCTCGTACGGGTTCGTCGCGGGGCCGGGCGTGTTCGAGACGACCGTCACGCGGCCCGACCTGTTCGGCAACTACTATCGCGAGCAGCTGCGGCTGCTGGCGAAGAACCATCACGTGCAGATCGAGGTCGGCGTGTCGGACCAGCCGATTCCGATTCATTTCGCATTCGCGGAGGGCATCCACCTCGAAGGCGATCTGGACCGCGAGCGCCTGTTCCTGATGCGCGACATCTTCGATACGCCGGACCTCGCGCTGCTCGACGACCGCATCGTCAACGGCACGTACGAGCCGCTGCCGGGCGAGCCGCATCCGCTCGCATTGTTCACGGCGGCGCGCGTCGATTTTTCGCTGCATCGGCTGAAGCACTACACGGCGACCTCGCCGACGCATGTGCAGAACTACGTGCTGTACACGAACTATCAGTTCTATATCGACGAATTCGTAAAGCTCGGCCGCGCCATGATGGCCCGTACCGACGACGCGGAGTTGCGCGCCTATCGCAGCGAATACACGTCGTTCGTCGAGCCCGGCGACGTCGTCACCTACAACGAGAATCTCGGCGAGCAGGCGCAGGAGGGCACGCCGCCGCCGCGTTTGCCGCAGATGCCCGCGTATCACCTGAAACGCGCGGACGGCAGTGGCATCACGATGGTCAACATCGGGGTCGGGCCGTCGAATGCGAAGACCATCACCGATCACATCGCGGTGCTGCGCCCGCATGCGTGGATCATGCTCGGCCACTGCGCGGGGCTGCGCAACACCCAGCGTCTCGGCGACTACGTGCTCGCGCACGGCTATGTGCGCGAAGATCATGTGCTCGATGCCGATCTGCCGCTGTGGGTGCCGATCCCGGCGCTCGCCGAAGTGCAGGTCGCGCTCGAGCGCGCGGTCGCGCAGGTCACGCAGCTCGATGGCGTCGAACTGAAGCGCGTGATGCGCACGGGCACCGTGGCGAGCGTCGACAATCGCAACTGGGAGCTGCGCGATCATCGCGAGCCGGTCCAGCGGCTGTCGCAGAGCCGCGCGATCGCGCTCGATATGGAAAGCGCGACGATCGCGGCGAACGGCTTTCGCTTCCGCGTGCCTTACGGCACGCTGCTGTGCGTGTCGGACAAGCCGCTGCACGGCGAGTTGAAGTTACCGGGCATGGCCGATCAGTTCTATCGCGCGCAGGTCGATCAGCATCTGCAGATCGGCGTGAAGGCGATGGAACTGCTGCGCATGAACGGGCTGCATCGGTTGCATAGCCGCAAGCTGCGGAGTTTCGCGGAAGTCGCGTTTCAGTGACTCGGGCCGAGGTGCTGATAACAGCCGAGAGGAGGGTAGTCTTCCTTATCAATCGGTTTCGTTAGGTGTCGAGGTGCTCACCACCACCGAAGGCCCGGCGGCAACGCGCCCGCCATGTGCGCGCCCTGATGTGTGCGCAGTGCATCGTGCTACGCGTAATGCGAGGCGCGCAGCGTCATGCGATCACAGGTAGAACATCCGGTCTTCGTCCGACTTGACTGGATGCGCTTCGCCTTCCTCGCGGTCTTCGTAGAACTTGAGCACCGCTTCGAGCACCTGGTCCGGATTGTCGATCACCTGCATCAGATCGATATCGGTCGGATTGATCAAACCCATCGGGATCAGCGAGCTCTTGAACCACGCGAGCAGACCCTCCCAGAACTCGGCGCCTACCAGAATGATCGGCACGTGGCGCGACTTCTTGGTCTGGATCAGCGTGAGCACTTCGGCGAGTTCGTCGAGCGTGCCGAAGCCGCCGGGCATCACGATCACCGCATCCGAATTCTTCACGAACGTGACCTTGCGCGTGAAGAAATGGCGGAAGCGCAAAGAGATGTCCTGCCACTGGTTGCCCGACTGCTCATGCGGCAACTCGATGTTCAGACCGACCGAGGGAGCCTTGCCCGCATGCGCGCCCTTGTTGGCCGCTTCCATAATGCCGGGGCCGCCGCCGGAGATCACCGCGAAGCCGGCATCCGACAATTTGCGTGCGATCTGCGTGGCGAGTTTGTAGTACGGCGAGTTCGGTTTCAGGCGCGCCGAACCGTAGATGCTGACCGCCGGGCGAATCTCCGACAGGTACTCGGTCGCCTCGATAAACTCTGCCATAATCGTGAACATTTGCCACGATGCGCGGGCTTTTTTGGCCGTTGCGCGCTCTTGATCTGCGAGCGATCGCAGACTCGGAATCACTTTTCTCTTAGTCATAATGCCTGAAGAACGAAGCCTTGAAGGTAAGACCCTGCTGTTGGTCGACGGTTCGAGTTATCTGTACCGGGCCTACCATGCGATGCCTGATCTGCGCGGCCCCGAGGGTGGCCCGACGGGTGCGCTCTACGGGATGATCAACATGCTGCGGCGCATGCGCAAGGAAGTCACAGCAGAGTATAGCGCGTGCGTGTTCGACGCCAAGGGCAAAACGTTTCGCGACGACTGGTATCCGGAGTACAAGGCGAACCGTCCATCGATGCCGGAAGATCTTGCCCGTCAGATCGAGCCGATTCACGTCGCGGTGCGTGCGCTCGGCTGGCCGCTGCTGATGATCGATCGTGTCGAAGCGGACGACGTGATCGGCACGCTGTGCACCGAGGCGGAAAAGCTCGGCATGAACGTGGTCGTGTCGACCGGTGATAAAGACCTCGCGCAGCTCGTGTCGAACCGCGTTACGCTTGTCAATACGATGACCAACGAAACGCTCGACCGCGACGGCGTGGTCGCGAAGTTCGGTGTGCCGCCGGAGCGCATCATCGACTATCTGTCGCTGATCGGCGATACCGTCGACAACGTGCCGGGCGTCGAGAAATGCGGTCCGAAAACCGCGGTCAAATGGCTGACGCAGTATGAGTCGCTGGATGGCATCGTCGAGCATGCGAGCGAGATCAAGGGCGCGGTCGGCGATAATCTGCGCCGCGCGTTGGACTTCTTGCCGATGGCGCGCAAGCTCGTCACAGTCGAGCGTCATTGCGATCTGACCGGGCACATCGTGTCGATCGAAGAAAGCTTGCCGAGCCTACCCGAGTCGCGCGAAGAGTTGCGAGATTTGTTCACGCGCCACGGCTTCAAGACGTGGCTGCGCGAAGTCGAGATTGCCGACGCGGTCGAAGGTCCGGAAACCGACGTGCCGCCCGCGTTGTCCGTCGATCACGAGCGCCACTACGAGACCGTGCAAACATGGGAGCAGCTCGACGCGTGGCTGGACAAGATCAATGCGGCCGAAATGACTTCGTTCGATTCCGAAACCACGTCGCTCGACCCGATGATCGCGCGGATCGTCGGCTTGTCGCTGTCGGTGGAAGCAGGCCGCGCGGCGTATGTGCCGCTCGCGCATCGCGGCCCCGACGCGCCGGTGCAGCTGCCGCTCGACGAAGTGCTCGCGAAGCTCAAGCCGTGGCTCGAAAGCGCGGACCACAAGAAGGTCGGCCAGCATCTGAAGTACGACGAACAGGTGCTCGCGAATTACGGCATCGAAATGCGCGGCGTCGAGCATGACACGCTGCTCGAATCGTACGTGCTCGAATCGCATCGCACGCACGACATGGACAGCCTCGCGCTGCGTCATCTCGGCGTGAAGACGATCAAGTATGAAGATGTCGCGGGCAAGGGCGCGCAGCAGATCGGCTTCGACGAAGTCGCGCTCGACAAAGCCGCCGAATATGCGGCCGAAGACGCAGACATCACGCTGCGTTTGCATCAGGCCTTGTATCCGCAAATCGCCGCGGAGAAGTCGCTCGACCACGTGTATCGCGAGATCGAAGTACCGACTTCGCGCGTGCTGCGCAAGATGGAGCGCACCGGCGTGCTGATCGACGCGGAGAAGCTGCGTCAGCAGAGCAGCGAGATCGCCACGCGTCTGATCGAGCTCGAAGGCAAGGCATACGAACTGGCCGGCGGTGAATTCAACCTCGGCTCGCCGAAGCAGATCGGGCAGATTTTCTTCGAGAAGCTCGAACTGCCGGTCATCAAGAAGACGCCGAGCGGCGCGCCGTCCACCGACGAAGAAGTGCTCCAGAAGCTCGCCGAAGACTACCCGCTGCCGAAGATCCTGCTCGAACATCGCGGCTTGTCGAAGCTGAAGTCGACCTATACCGACAAGCTGCCGCGCATGGTCAATCCGCAAACCGGCCGTGTGCATACGAACTACGCGCAGGCCGTCGCGGTGACGGGGCGGCTCGCGTCGAACGATCCGAACCTCCAGAACATTCCGGTGCGTACCGGCGAAGGCCGGCGCATCCGCGAGGCGTTCATCGCGCCGCCGGGTCACAAGCTCGTATCCGCCGATTACTCGCAGATCGAATTGCGCATCATGGCGCACATCTCCGGCGACGAATCGCTGATGCGCGCTTTCTCGCAGGGCGAAGACATTCACCGCGCCACGGCATCGGAAATCTTCAACGTGACGCCGCTCGAAGTGTCGAGCGATCAGCGGCGCGTCGCGAAGGTCATCAATTTTGGTCTCATCTACGGCATGAGCGCGTTCGGCCTCGCGTCGAATCTCGGCATCACGCGCGATGCGGCGAAGATGTATATCGACCGCTATTTCGCGCGCTATCCCGGTGTCGCTCGCTATATGGACGAGACGCGCTTGAGCGCGAAGGCGAAGGGCTACGTCGAAACGGTGTTCGGCCGCCGTCTGTGGCTGCCCGAGATCAACGGCGGCAACGGTCCGCGCCGCCAGGCCGCGGAGCGGGCCGCGATCAACGCGCCGATGCAGGGCACCGCTGCCGACCTGATCAAGATGTCGATGATCGCCGTGCAGAACTGGATCGAAGACTCGAAGATCGGCACGCGCATGATCATGCAGGTGCACGACGAACTGATTCTCGAAGTGCCCGACGCCGAGTTGTCCGACGTCCGCAAGCGTCTGCCAGAACTGATGTGCGGCGTCGCCGCGCTGAAGGTGCCGCTGGTCGCCGAAGTCGGCGCGGGGCTGAACTGGGAGGAGGCGCATTGACATGTCCGTGACACCCGCACGATAACGTCGTGCGCATGTCACACATGAGTATTGGCCACTTGTGACTTCCCAGCCGGGTCGAGGACAATCGATTCAGGACGGCGCATTCATGCGCCGCGTCGCGACAGATAATTCATCGGCAACACGGAGAAGTGCAATGCATCGATTTATCGTCGTTGGCGGAGGTGCGGGAGGGCTGGAACTGGCGACGCGTCTTGGCGATCGCTATGGGGCCGGCAAGAAAGGGCGCAGCGCGCAGGCCCAGGTCACGCTGGTCGATCGCTTTCCGACGCATATCTGGAAGCCGCTGCTGCACGAGGTGGCGGCGGGCAGCATGGACCCGTTCACACAGGAGCTCCCTTACGCGGCGCAGGCGCGCTGGCATGGCTTCGAGTTCCAGCAAGGCGATCTGACCGCACTCGACCGCGCGAACCGGCGCATTACGCTCGGCATCGTGCTCGACGACGACGGCGCTGAACTGCTGCCCGCACGCGTGCTCGAGTACGACACGCTGGTCATCGCGATCGGCAGTACCACGGCCTTCTTCGGCGTCAAGGGAGCGGCCGAATTCTCGATTGCACTGGATACGGTTAGCGAGGCGGAGCGTTTCCGCAAGCGCCTGATCGCGGCGTGCATGCGCGCCGAACATCAGGCGCACGAGCCCGTCGAGTCGCGACCGGGACCCGGCACTTGGACGTCCAGCGAGCCGCGCATTCAGGTGGCGATCGTCGGCGGCGGCGCGACGGGGGTCGAGTTATCGGCGGAATTGCGCAATACCGCCCAGGTGTTGTCCGCGTACGGCTTGCACAAGCTCGATCCGCGGCATGACGTCGGCATCGTGCTGATCGAGGCGGGCCCACGCATCCTGCCCGCGTTGCAGGAACGCGTTTCCACGGCCACCGCCGAATTGCTGACCAAGCTCGGCGTGAAGCTGATGATCGGCGAGACCGTGGCCGAGGTTGCGCCGGGCTACATCCGCACCGCCAGCGGTCACACGGTGCGAGCCGATCTGACCGTGTGGGCGGCGGGCATCAAGGCGCCGGCGGTGCTCACTCAACTCGACGGCTTGCCGGTCAACCGGCTCGGTCAGCTGATCGTGCGCCGTACGCTGCAAACCGAGATCGACGACAACATCTTCGCGCTCGGCGACTGCGCGGCCTGCGAGTGGCCGGGCAACGAGCGCAACGTGCCCCCGCGCGCGCAGGCCGCGCATCAGCAGGCGAGCTTTCTGATGAAGGGACTGGCGGCGCGCCTCGAGAACAGGCCGCTACCGGAGTTCACTTATCGCGACTTCGGCTCGCTGGTCTCGCTCGGACACTTCAGCGCGGTCGGCAATCTGATGGGCGGGGTGATCGGCGGCAATATGCTGATCGAAGGGCTGTTCGCGCGCTTCATGTACATGTCGCTGTACCGGCTGCATATCGCGGCGCTGCACGGCTATCCGCGCATGGTACTGGACACCTTTGCGCATTGGTTGCGCCGTACCACGCTGCCGCGCGTCAAGCTGCACTGACTGCATCGGCGCATGCGGACAATCTCCTCAGTTGAATCTGCAACGGGATGCGCGCAAGGCGTATCCTGTTGCCTCTAACAATTCTTCGAGGAGCGCCCCATGCTGAAGCCTGAAGTTGATTGTCTGATTCCGCACGTTCCCTTCGATCGGCGCACCTTCATGAAGGCGGCGCTCGGCACTGGTTTCGCGGCAGCGGTGCTGCCCGTCTCGGCGCAGACCATCCATACCGACAGCGACGGCCTCGAAGCAGGGGAAGTGGCGTTCCATTCGGGCAGTACGCTGATACCGGCCTATCGCGCGCAGCCGAAGGGCAAGACGCATCTGCCGGTGATCCTCGTCGTGCATGAAATCTTCGGCGTCCACGAGCATATCGCCGACGTGTGCCGGCGCTTCGCGAAGCAGGGCTATCTGGCGATCGCGCCGAACCTGTACGAGCGCGAGGGCGACCCGACCGCTTACCCGAGCATGCAGCAACTCAACGAGCAGTTGGTCAGCAAAGTGCCCGACGAGCAGGTGCTGGCCGACCTCGACGCGGCCGCCGCGTGGGCCGGCGAGAACGGCGGCGACCTGAACCGGCTCGGCGTCAACGGCTTTTGCTGGGGCGGGCGCATCTCGTGGCTGTATGCCGAGCACAATCCGCGCGTGAAGGCGGGCGTTGCCTGGTATGGTCGCGTGACCGGCGCGAAGAATGCGATGACGCCTGCCAATCCGCTCGATCTCGTCGCCGACCTGCATGCGCCCGTACTCGGCTTGTATGGGCGCCAGGATCAAAGCATTCCGCAGGACACGCTCGAACAGATGAAGCAGGCGATCGCGCAAGGGCCGCAGGCGGGACGTGGCTCGCAGTTCGTCGTTTATGACGACGCGGGTCACGCGTTTTTCGCAGATTACCGTCCAAGCTACAAGAAGGCCGATGCCGAGGATGGCTGGCGTCGCACGCTCGTGTGGTTCAAGCAACATGGGGTTGCTTGAAATCCTCATGTGTCTGTTTGGCTAGCGATAAATCCGATGAAAATGGCCGTTGCCGCCTTGAAGCGGCAACGGCCTTTTTGTCGGATTACGACTCGCCGCGGCAAGTGCTCAGGGGTTCGCCCCGGTCGCCACCGGCCGTTTCGGATCGGAACTCCACTCGCTCCATGAGCCCGGGTACAACGCCGAGCCATGCAGGCCGGCAACCTCCATCGCGAGCGAATTCACGCAGGCGGTTACGCCCGAGCCGCATTGCAGCACCACGTGCTCCGGCGACGTGTCGCCGAGCAGCGCATGGAATTCCTCGCGCAGAGTGTGTGCCGGCTTGAAGCGGCCGTCGGCGGTCAGGTTGTCCTTGAAGAAGCGGTTCAGCGCGCCCGGGATATGGCCGCCGACGCGGTCGAGCGTCTCGTTTTCGCCGCGATAGCGATCGGGCGCGCGCGCATCGACGACGACCCGCTCCTTCGAGACGAGGTTGCGCTCGACCGCCTGGCTATCGATGGTCACCGCGAGCGGCGCGGCCGCCTTGAAGTCGCCGGTGTTCTGGGGGGGCACGGCCTG
Organism: Paraburkholderia sp. BR10923; assembly: GCF_040948765.1. NCBI lineage: Bacteria > Pseudomonadati > Pseudomonadota > Betaproteobacteria > Burkholderiales > Burkholderiaceae > Paraburkholderia > Paraburkholderia sp. BR10923. The sequence continues at coordinate 504,712 of NZ_JBFPKO010000002.1, forward strand.
CGTCAGCGGCTGGCCGGCCGCTTCCCATGCCTGCAGGCCGCCGTCGAGCAGCGCGACCGCGTCGTGGCCGAGCCAGCGCAACAGCCACCAGACGCGCGCCGCGTACATGCCGCCTTGCGCGTCGTATGCGACGACCTGTTGACCTTGCTTCAGCCCTCGCGACTCGAGCGTTTCGACGAGCCGCGCGCGATCGGGCAGCGGATGCCGGCCGTTCGAGCCGTTCTTCGGCCCGGATAGATCGCGATCGAGATGCAGATAGTGCGCGCCCGGCAGATGGCCGGCCAGCCAGGCTTTCTCCCCGGCGTCGGTATCGGCGAGGTCGAACCGGCAGTCGATCACGAACACGCTGCCCGGCGCGGCCGTGAGCAGCTCGGCAAGATTGGTCGCGGAGATCAGGGTGGTGTAATGAGTGTGGGGCATGAGCGTCTCCTCGATACGGGCGATGGCGGCTGCGGGCCGCGTCGTTCACGCGGCTGGCGCAATCGCCGGTCTATGTTGTTAGTCTAAACAAAAAAAGACGGGTCGAAGCCCGTCTTTCCTTGAGTCGATGAATGCGCCACGCGGCGCGGATCAGATCGTGCCGAGTTCGCGCCGCAGAAACTCGTGGAAGTGCTGCATGCCGTCTTCCATCGGGCTCTGATACGGACCGACCTGCGATTCGCCTCGCTCCATCAGCGCGAGACGGCCAGCGTCCATGCGCTCGGCGATCTCGTCGTCTTCACGGGCCGTCTCCATATAGGCGGCGCGCTCGGCTTCGACGAAATCGCGCTCGAACAGCGCGATTTCCTCGGGGTAATAGAACTCCACCACGTTGGTGGTCTTCTGCGGACCGCGCGGAATCAGCCATGACACCACCAGCACGTGCGGATACCACTCGATCATGATGCCCGGGTAGTACACCATCCAGATCGCGCCGAACTCGGGCGGATTGCCGTCGCGAAAGCGCAGCACTTCATCGTGCCACTTGCGATACGTCGGGCTTCCCGGTTGCTCAAGCGCCTTGTGCACGCCGACCGTCTGCACGCTGTACCAGTCGCCGAACTCCCACGTCAGATCATCGCAATTGACGAAGCTGCCGAGGCCCGGATGGAACGGCGCGACGTGATAGTCCTCCAGATAGACCTCGATGAAGGTCTTCCAGTTGTAGTTGCACTCGTGGACTTCCACGTGATCGAACATGAAGCCCGAGAAGTCGAAGTGGCGCTTGGTGCCGAGGCGTGCGAGATCTTTCGCGACGTTGCGACCTTGTGCCTCGAACAACAGACCCTGCCAGTTCTGCAGCGGCGTGGCGCCGAGATTCAGGCACGGGTTGTCGGCGAAATGGGGCGCGCCGAGCAGCTCGCCCTTCAGGTCGTACGTCCAGCGATGCAGCGGACAGACGATGTTCTGCGTCTGCCCGCGGCCGTTGAGCATGATGGCTTGCCGGTGGCGGCACACGTTCGACAGCAACTGGACTTGCGACTGCTGGTTCCGGACGAGTACCCGCCCCTCGCGTTCGCTGGGCAAGGCAAAATAATCCCCCGCTTCGGGCACCATGAGATCGTGGCCGATGTAGCGAGGACCTTTCTTGAAAAGGGTGTCGATTTCGCGCGTAAGAAGCGCTTCGTCAAAGTAAGCCGTGACTGGCAGCTGGCTGTGAACAGACCGCAACTGCAATGCATTGCTCAGATTGGACATTCCCACTCCCGATGAAGACGTGAAAGCAGTGAACAACCCAACCATCGAAGATTCGATTTAGGGAGCCCGCGATTATACCCGTTTCCCTGTGACAGGGACACTTAAGTCCCTGATTTGGGTTAAAAATGTCAAGAAAGTTCGGCATTTTCGCCGCAGACCTCGAGCTTTTTTTCTGCGAGACTTCAGGGTCGAAGCGGGGCAAAGGTGAGCATCGGACAGGCTCGAAGCAACGTGGCAAGGCGGGGCGCAGGCCTTCGAGCGGATCGAAAATGTCGCTTTTGCCGTAGAATGTCCGACTTGTTTTAATTTTGCGACTATTCATGGCGAAGACCGCATCGAACGATTCCGCCGCCGCGTCAGCCGAAAGCGGCGATAGCGCGACGCTGCCGGAGAATTACGAGGCAGCGCAGACGGAGCTGGAAGAGCTCGTCGCGCGCATGGAAGGCGGCAGCCTGAGCCTCGAGGAATCGCTGGCCGCGTACCGTCGCGGGGCGGCACTTGTCGCATTCTGTCAACAGCAGCTCGAAAAGGTCGAGCAGCAGGTGCGAGTCCTCGATGGCGAGACCCTCAAGCCTCTGCCCATGAATACCGCAGGCACAGCCGCGACTGAGAGCGGGGACGACCTATGACATTCGAACAATGGACGCGCTCGGTGCTCGAACGCGTCGAAACGGCTCTGGAAAACTATCTGCCGGCCGAGACGACCGAACCCGCCAAGCTGCACGAGGCGATGCGCTATGCGGTGCTCGGTGGCGGCAAGCGGGTGCGGCCGCTCCTGTGCCACGCGGCCGGCGAGCTGACCGGCGCGCGCGCCGAATGCCTCGATGCGGCGGCGGCGGCGCTGGAAATGATCCACGTCTACTCGCTCGTGCACGACGACATGCCCTGCATGGACGACGACGAACTGCGCCGCGGCAAGCCGACGGTCCACGTCAAGTATGACGAAGCGACCGCGCTTTTGGTCGGCGACGCTTTGCAATCGCAGGCATTCGTCGTGCTCACGTCCGACGTATTGGGCCAGCCGCAGCAGGCCTCGCTGGTGCGCGAACTCGCGCTCGCCAGCGGCTCGATCGGCATGTGCGGCGGTCAGGCCATCGATCTGGCGAGCGTCGGTCACATGCTGACCCGCCTGCAGCTCGAGACCATGCATCGCATGAAGACCGGCGCGCTGCTGCGCGCGGCCGTGCGCATGGGCGCACTGGCCGGCGAGACGCCGGACGCGCAGGCTCTGGCTTCGCTCGACGCCTACGCCGCCGCGGTCGGTCTCGCGTTTCAGGTCGTCGACGACATTCTCGACGTCACGACCGACTCCGCAACGCTCGGCAAGACCGCCGGCAAGGACGCGAAGGACGGCAAGCCGACCTACGTGTCGATTATCGGGCTCGACGCGTCGCGCGCGCTCGCGGCGCAACTGCGCAGCGACGCTCACGCCGCGCTTGCACCGTTCGGCGCTCGCGCACAGCGTCTTGCCGAACTGGCCGACCTGGTGGTGAACCGGGTCAGCTGAACGCGAAAGCCCGCCGCCGCGCACCCTCCATCCCCCGGGGTGCATGTATGAAGTGCGGGCGCGTAAGTTTTCCTACAATGGAACGACGATGTACGACTTGCTGAAAACCATCGACGACCCGGCAGCCCTGCGCCGCCTCGATCGCCGTCAATTGCAGCCGCTTGCCGACGAGTTGCGCGCCTTTGTGCTCGACAGCGTATCGCAGACGGGCGGCCATCTCTCGTCCAACCTCGGCACGGTCGAGTTGACCATCGCGCTGCATTACGTGTTCGATACGCCGCACGACCGGATCGTCTGGGACGTAGGCCATCAGACCTATCCGCACAAGATCCTGACCGGTCGTCGCGACCAGATGCACACGCTGCGTCAGTTGGGCGGCATCTCGGGCTTCCCGAAACGCGACGAATCGGAATACGACACTTTCGGCACGGCGCACTCGAGCACGTCGATTTCGGCAGCGCTCGGCATGGCGATCGCGAGCAAGCTGCAGGGCGACAACCGCATGGGTATCGCCGTGATCGGCGACGGCGCGATGACGGCCGGCATGGCCTTCGAGGCCATGAACAACGCGGGCGTCGAAGACGACGTGCCGCTGCTCGTGATCCTCAACGACAACGACATGTCGATCTCGCCGCCGGTCGGCGCGCTCAATCGCCATCTTGCGCGTCTGATGTCGGGGCGCTTCTATGCGGCCGCGCGCGCGGGCGTCGAGCGCGTGCTGCGCGTCGCGCCGCCGGTGCTCGATCTCGCGCGCAAGCTCGAGGAGCACGCGAAGGGCATGATCGTGCCGGCCACGCTGTTCGAGGAGTTCGGCTTCAACTACATCGGGCCGATCGACGGTCACGATCTCGATTCGCTGATTCCGACGCTGCAAAACATCAAGGAACTGCGCGGGCCGCAATTCCTGCACGTGGTCACGAAGAAAGGCCAGGGCTACAAGCTGGCCGAGGCCGATCCGGTGCTTTACCACGGCCCGGGCAAGTTCAATCCGGCCGAGGGCATCAAGCCGGCCGCGACGCCGTCGAAGAAGACCTACACGCAGGTGTTCGGCGAATGGCTGTGCGATGCGGCCGAGCTCGACTCGCGCGTGGTCGGCATTACACCGGCGATGCGTGAAGGCTCGGGCATGGTCGAGTTCGAAAAGCGCTTCCCGGATCGTTACTTCGACGTCGGTATCGCCGAGCAGCACGCGGTGACGTTCGCGGGCGGCCTCGCCGCGGACGGCATGAAGCCGGTCGTCGCAATCTATTCGACCTTCCTGCAACGCGCGTATGACCAATTGATTCACGACATCGCGCTGCAAAACCTGCCGGTGGTTTTCGCCATCGATCGCGCGGGTCTCGTCGGTGCGGACGGCGCGACGCATGCGGGCGCGTACGACCTCGCGTTCATGCGTTGTATCCCGAACATGACCGTGATGGCGCCGTCGGACGAAAACGAGTGCCGTCAAATGCTCTACACCGCGTTGCAGCAGTCGCATCCCACCGCTGTGCGCTACCCGCGCGGCGCGGGTACCGGTGTCGCGACCGTCAAGCAGATGGCCGCGTTGCCGCTCGGCAAGGGCGAAGTGCGTCGCGAGACGTCGGCGCCGTCCGGCAAGCGCATCGCAATTCTTGCGTTCGGCACGATGGTCGCGCCGTCGCTCGCGGCGGCCGAGCAATTCGACGCCACCGTGGCGAACATGCGCTTCGTGAAGCCGCTCGACACCGAACTCGTGCGCAAGCTCGCCGAGACGCACGACGCGATCGTCACCGTCGAGGAAGGCTGCATCATGGGTGGCGCGGGTTCGGCCTGCGTCGAAGCCCTGCTCGCAAGTGGGGTTATGCGCCCCGTACTACAATTGGGCCTCCCCGATCGGTTCATCGATCATGGGGATCCGGCCAAGCTGCTCGCCGCGTGTGGTCTCGACGCCGCGGGTATTGCCCGGTCGATCCGCGAACGCTTCCTCGCAAGCGGCGCGGTCGGCGGTCAGTCGTCGGTGAAGCGCGTCGCTTAAAGCGCTGTCGCCTGTCGTGCCGCCGTGGGTACGACTCATGCCGCCGTCATGCGACGGCGGCTTCGGCAATCTCCAGTTTGAACCGACGGGTCCTGCGGCCCGTCACCCAACGCCGGCGGCAGCCGGCGTTCGCCGTTGCGCGCGCTGATCTGCACGGCCGCTGGGCGCTTCGAGCTCGCTGCGCGATCGTCGCCGATGCAGCGAGACCTTGACGCAGCCCGGCGCTTTCCAGAAAGGACAAAAGAATGAATCAGATGAATCCCGCCTTCGTGATGCCCGACGTGCAAAGCACCCCCGACACGCGCCAGATTCCGATCCAGCGAGTCGGCGTGAAGGGCGTGCGTCATCCGTTGACGGTTCGCACGCAAGCCGATGAAGTGCAGCCGACGGTCGGCACGTGGAATCTCGACGTGCATCTGCCGGCCGAGCAGAAGGGCACGCACATGTCGCGCTTCGTCGCGTTGCTCGAAGAGAACAAGGCGCCGCTCGAACCGGCCACGTTCCGCACGATGCTCGCGGCCATGCTCGACAAGCTCGAGGCCGAGGCGGGCCGCATCGAAGTGTCATTCCCGTACTTCGTGAACAAGACCGCGCCGGTGTCGGGCGTGCAGAGCCTGCTCGACTACGAAGTTACGCTGACCGGCGAGACCCGCCATGGCGCGACGCGGCTGTTTCTGAAGGTGCTGGTGCCGGTCACGAGCCTGTGCCCGTGCTCGAAGAAAATCTCGCAGTACGGCGCGCACAACCAGCGCTCGCACGTGACGATCGATGCCGAGCTGATCGGCGACGTCGCTGTCGAAGAGTTGATCCGCATCGCCGAGGAAGAAGCGTCGTGCGAACTGTGGGGTCTGCTCAAGCGTCCGGACGAGAAGTTCGTTACCGAGCGCGCGTACGAAAATCCGAAGTTCGTCGAAGACCTCGTGCGCGACGTTGCCCAGCGTCTGAATGCCGACGAGCGCATCGTCGCGTATGTGCTCGAAGCCGAAAACTTCGAGTCGATTCACAATCACAGCGCTTATGCGGTGATCGAGCAGGACAAGCGCCTCGCCTGATACGTTCTGCATCGGTCTACGCCGTTTCGTTGCAAAAGCATTGAACCCATAAAAAAGCCGCCTTTAAAGCGGCTTTTTATCGTCTTGGGGTGCCGGTTTAGTGCGCGAGCGACGTCAGATCCCACCGCGGCTTCACGGTGAACGCATAGTCGTTGACGGCCTGTTCGGGCCAGCGTTGCAGACGCAGCGCGCCGGCCAGCGCGATCATCGCCCCATTGTCCGTGCACAGCGACAGGTCGGGATAGTGCACGTAAAAATTGCGCTTCTGCGCGGCGGCCGACAGCGCTTCGCGCAACTGCCGGTTCGCGCCGACGCCGCCCGCCACCACCAGCCGGTTCAGCTTCGTGCGCTTGAGCGCCGCGAGCGATTTCGCGGCCAGCACTTCGACGGCGGCATCGACGAAACCGCGCGCGAGATCGGCCTTGGCCTGTTCGCAAATGTTCGCGCCGCCCAGCCGGTTTGCGTGCGTGAGTACGGCGGTCTTCAGGCCGCTGAAGCTGAAATCGAGGTCGCCGGAATGCAGCATCGGGCGCGGCAGCACGACTGCGCCGGGGGTGCCGAACTCGGCCATGCGCGAGACTTCCGGGCCGCCCGGATAGCCGAGGCCCAGCAGCTTGGCGGTTTTGTCGAAGGCTTCGCCGGCGGCGTCGTCGAGCGTCTCGCCGAGCGTCTCGTAGACGCCGACATCCGTCACGCGCATCAGTTGCGTATGGCCGCCCGACACCAGCAGCGCGACGAACGGAAACGGCGGCGGTTCGTCGACGAGCAGCGGCGACAGCAAATGCCCTTCGAGATGGTGAATGCCGACGGTCGGCTTGTTCCACGCCATCGCCAGCGAATTGGCGACGCTCGCGCCGACCAGCAGCGCGCCCGCGAGCCCAGGGCCTTGTGTGTAGGCGATCGCGTCGATGTCACCGCGCGCGACGCTGGCGCGCTCCATCACCTCTTCGAGCAGCGGCAGCGCACGGCGGATGTGGTCGCGCGATGCAAGCTCCGGCACGACGCCGCCGTACTCGCAATGCATCGCAATCTGCGAATGCAGCGCGTGCGCGAGCAGGCCGCGCTCCGTGTCGTAGAGCGCGAGACCGGTTTCGTCGCAGGAGCTTTCGATGCCGAGAACGAGCATGATGAATCGCTTGAGACGGGCGCGCGCAATGCGCGTCCGAAAGTAAAAGGTAAGCCTGAAAGTATACCAGCGCGGACCAGCAGCCGCTGGGGGCCGGCAGCGCACGGGCACGGGCGCGTGGGCCCGGCAGGTACAATGCGGCCCCATGGAATCCTTCGATATCGCGGTGATCGGCGCGGGCGCGGCCGGCATGATGTGCGCTGCAGTTGCCGGTCAACTTGGTCGGCGTGTGGCGCTGATCGACCACTCGCAGCGTCTCGCGGAAAAAATCCGCATATCCGGCGGTGGCCGCTGCAACTTCACGAATCTGTATGCGGGGCCGGCCAATTATCTGTCGGCGAATCCGCATTTTTGCCGCTCGGCGCTTGCACGCTATACCCCGCGCGACTTCATGGCGCTGCTCAAGCAACATCGCGTGACATGGCACGAGAAGCACAAGGGCCAGCTGTTTTGCGATCAGTCGAGCGACGCGGTCATCGACGTGCTTAAAAGCGAGTGCGACGTTGGGGGCGTTGCATGGCGCACGCCGCTGTCGGTCGAAGAAGTTCGCCAGGACGCCGAAGGGCGATTCCTCCTCGGCACGACGGCGGACACGATCGCCGCCCGTGCGCTCGTGATCGCGACGGGCGGACTGTCGATCCCGAAGATCGGCGCGACCGATTTCGCGTACCGCATCGCCAAGCAGTTCGGCCATAAGCTGATCGACACCCGCCCCGCGCTGGTGCCGCTGACCTTCGCGCCGGCCGACTGGGAGCCGTTTGCGGCGCTGTCGGGCGTGTCCCTCGAAGTCCAGTTGTCGACTGGCAACAAGAAGACCGGCGCCGAGTTCACCGAAGATCTGCTGCTCACGCACCGCGGCCTGTCGGGCCCGGGGGTGCTGCAGATATCGAGCTTCTGGCAGCCCGGCGAGCCGATTCACATCAATCTGCTGCCGGAGCGCGACGCCGCGGCCGCGCTCATCGACGCGAAAAACGGCACGAAGCGGCAGATCGCCAATCTGCTATCGGAATGGGTGCCGCAACGGCTCGCACACGTGTGGCTCGACACTCATCAGGTGGCGGCCGAGGCTCGAGTCGCCGATCTGCCGGACAAGTCGCTGCGCCGCATCGGCGAGGCGCTGTCGCGCTGGACGCTCACGCCGAACGGCACCGAGGGTTATCGCAAGGCCGAAGTGACGCGCGGCGGCGTCGATACGCGCGGTTTGTCATCGACGACGATGATGAGCGCTCGGGTGCCGGGTCTCTACTTCATCGGCGAGGCGGTCGACGTGACCGGCTGGCTCGGCGGCTACAACTTCCAGTGGGCGTGGGCGTCGGGTGTGGCGGCGGGGGAGGCGGCCGCCGAATATGCCCGGAGGGCTTGACGGCGCAATGGCTTTGTGAGAAAGCTCTGCTATACTCCTGAACCTTTACAAAGTTCCGTTATTGAAAAATGACGACCATCCGCGTAAAAGACAATGAGCCGTTCGAAGTCGCCATGCGCCGTTTCAAGCGCACCATGGAGAAAAACGGCTTACTGACGGAACTTCGCGCTCGCGAGTTTTACGAGAAACCCACAGCCGAACGCAAGCGCAAGAAAGCGGCGGCGGTGAAGCGTCATTTCAAGCGTCTGCGTGGCCAGATGCTGCCAAAAAAGCTCTACTGATTCTGGCGTTGCCCCGCTGTACGCGGCGCGGCAGCATCCCAGCCGATGGCGGCACCACAGTGCCATCACGGCAAACCCGGCCCATCGGGCCAGCCGGCAGGGTCGCATCCACTACGCATATTGCGCCAACCCGCTTGAGGAAGAAGTCCCAAGCGGGTTTTCGTGCTGATGCGGCGGTATCGCCGTCATCGACCGGCCGGTTTTTCAACTTTTCAACGCAATTCAGGTGAGTGATGAGTCTCAAGGACCGGATCAACGACGATATGAAAGCTGCCATGCGGGCGCGCGAGACCGAGCGTCTCGGCACGATCCGCCTGCTCCTCGCCGCGGTCAAGCAGCGTGAAGTCGATGAGCGGGTCACGCTCGACGATGCCGGCATAACCGCCGTGGTCGACAAGATGATCAAGCAGCGCAAGGATTCGATCAGCCAGTTCGAGGCCGCCGGACGCACGGATCTCGCGGACAAGGAAAAGGCCGAGCTGGCCATTCTTTCCGCCTATATGCCTGAGCAGATGTCCGAAGCGGAAATCGTTGCCGAAGTGCAGGCGGCGGTCGCGCAAACCGGTGCTGCCGGCCCGCAGGACATGGGCAAAGTGATGGGCGTGCTGAAGCCGAAGCTGGCCGGCCGCGCCGACATGACCGCCGTCTCCGCGCAGGTCAAGGCCGCGCTCGCGAAGTAACCCTGTCGATTTGTCCGGGTCGCGCGCCTCGTAAAGACGGGGCGCGGGGCCCGGTCGCGGTGTCGGGCCCGGACTCCGGGCTTGGATTTTGAAGCTTTCCAGGCAGCGTTAATTACTGTGATCCCACCGTCATTCCTGCAGGACCTGCTCAACCGCGTCGATATCGTCGACGTGGTCGGCCGGTATGTGCAGCTGAAAAAGGGCGGCGCGAACTTCATGGGGCTGTGCCCGTTTCACAACGAGAAGAGCCCCTCGTTTACGGTTAGTCCGACTAAGCAGTTTTATCACTGCTTCGGCTGCGGTGCGCATGGCACGGCCATCGGGTTCCTGATGGAACACGTGGGCGCGTCGTTTCCCGAAGCGGTGAACGAGCTCGCGCAATCGGTGGGTCTAACTGTGCCGAACGAGCCTTCGCCCGGATATGGCGGTGGTGGCGGAGCTGGCGGCGGCTACGCGCCGGCGCCGTCGAAGGCGGTCACCACGGCGCTGTCCGATCTCATGCAGACCGCCTGCGACTACTACCGTAAGCAGCTGCGCGGTGCGCCGGGCGCGATCCAATATTTGAAAAAGCGCGGTCTGACCGGCGAAATCGCCGCGCGCTTCGGTCTCGGCTACGCGCCCGAAGGCTGGCAAAACCTCGAGGCGGCGTTCCCGAACTACCGCGACGACGCGCTAGTCGAAGCGGGTCTCGTGATCGTCAGCGAAAAGTCCGACGCGCAGGGTCAGAACCGCCGCTACGACCGCTTCCGCGAGCGGATCATGTTCCCGATCCGCAATGTCAAAGGGCAGGTGATTGGCTTCGGCGGCCGCGTGCTCGACGGCGGCGAGCCAAAGTATTTGAATTCGCCGGAAACGCCGCTATTTAACAAGGGCAGCGAGCTGTACGGGCTGTTCGAGGCGCGTCTGGCGATTCGAGAGCAGCACTACGTGCTGGTCGTCGAAGGTTATATGGACGTGGTCGCGCTGGCCCAATTGGGCTTCCAGAACGCGGTCGCGACGCTCGGCACCGCTTGCACACCGATTCATGTGCAGAAACTGATGCGCCAGACCGATACGGTCATTTTCAGTTTCGACGGCGACGCGGCCGGCCGGCGTGCAGCACGCCGCGCGCTCGATGCGTGCCTGCCGCATGCCGCCGACAACCGGACGATCCGTTTCCTGTTCCTGCCGAGCGAGCACGATCCCGACAGCTACGTGCGCGAGTTCGGCAGCGAGGCTTTCGCCGAGCAGGTCGAACGGGCGATGCCCTTGTCGCAGTTCATGCTCAACGAGGTGCTGACCGGCAAGGAGCTCGATCAGCCCGAGGGCAAAGCCCGCGCGCTGTTCGACGCAAAGCCGCTGCTGCAGGCATTGCCGGCGAATGCGCTGCGCGCGCAGATCATGCATATGTTTGCGGACCGGCTCGATGTGCCGTTCAGCGAAGTCGCGGCGCTTTGCGAAGTCGATGCGCGGATCGCGGCCGCGGCGCGCGAGGCGCCGGCCCGCAAGGATCGCCGCAGCGTGACCGGCATCGAGGAAAAGACGCTGCGCAATCTCGTGATGTATCCGCGCACGGTCGCGATGCTCGACGAAGAGGCCGAAGAGGCGCTGCTCACCGTGACCCGGCACGGCGAACTGTTCGCGGAAGTGACGACGCACGCGCGCGCCCTCGGCGATTCGGCGGCGTTCCAGTTGTTGTCAGATCTCTTGCGAAATGGTGCGAACGCCCCAACTTTCGAGGAAATCTTTCGCAAAATTCTAGACTATGATGAAAACGTCCGGGATTTGCTGCTGAAAGACCCGCAGGACGCGGCCGTCATCGAGGAACGGCGCGAGCAGGAACGAATCGTCGGCGAGGAGTTGAAGGCCGCGATTTTGAAGATGCGATACGACGCTTATTGCGATCGTCTCGATCAGCTTTCGCGACAGTCACGACATACGCCGGAAGAGTTTGCCGAGTTTTCGGAGCTCAACCGGAAGCGGGCCGACATGAAGCGTCAACTCGGCCTGTAGCGGAGAGGCGAAAACCTCGGGTGCTATAATCAAAAGTTTCTAGCGGTTTGTTTTTTCAAGGGTTTTCCTAGCAAAGGCGAAAGGCGATGCGATGGCAAAGACGACAGGCGGAAATCAGACAACTGGCTCACGCGCTAAAGAGCGCACCGGAAAAGTTACCGAAGCCAGGCTGACTGCATCCGCCAGAAAAACGTCTGCTGTCAGCGTTGCGCCAGCTGCCGGGAAGAAGTCGTCGACCACTGCGGCCGCGCAGGCCGCACCGGTTCGGGCGGCGAAAGCTGTAGCACCGCCGGCTGCCAAGCGGGCGGGTGTCAGAAGCGCAAGGGAAGCGGCTGCCGTTCAGGACGATGCGGCAGCGCGCGTGACTTCAGTATCCACGGTTCATCCGGCTGTTGTCCAACAGCCGGGGGTCGAGACTACAGCCGGTACGGCGAACTCCATGACGAAAAAGCTGAATGAAGTACCCGTCGATGACGATGCAACCCAGGCCGAAGAAACCGCTGCCGCCGCACCGGGCAAGGTGGAAAAGGTCAAGGCTCGCGACCGTCGTGCAAAGGAAAAAGCGCTGCTGAAGGATGCGTTCGCGTCGTCGCAGCCTGGCACGGTGGAGGAACTCGAGGAGCGTCGCTCCAAGCTGCGCGCGCTGATCAAGCTCGGCAAGGAGCGCGGCTTCCTCACGTACGCTGAAATCAACGATCACCTGCCGGACAACTTCACCGAGACCGAGGCGATCGAAGGCATCATCAGCACGTTCAACGACATGGGCGTCGCCGTCTACGAACAGGCCCCTGACGCCGAAACGCTGCTGCTCAACGACAACGCACCCGCGGCTTCGTCGGACGATGAAGTCGAAGAGGAAGCCGAAGTCGCGCTGTCCACCGTCGACTCCGAATTCGGCCGCACTACCGACCCCGTGCGCATGTACATGCGCGAAATGGGCACGGTCGAGCTGCTTACGCGCGAAGGCGAAATCGAAATTGCGAAGCGCATCGAAGACGGCCTGAAGCACATGGTGATGGCCATCTCCGCGTGCCCGACCACGATCGCCGACATCCTCGCGATGGCCGAGCGCGTCGCCAACGACGAAGTGCGCATCGACGAACTCGTCGACGGTCTGATCGACGCCGACGCGGAAGACGCCGACGGCTTCTCCGCGCAGGAAGCGGAAGCGATCGAGAACGAAGACGAGGAAGCCGAGGAAGAGGACGAAGAGGACGAGGAAGAGGACGATGGCTCGGCGCAAGCCACCGCCAACGCCGCACAGCTCGAAGCGCTGCGGCGCGCGTCGCTCGAAAAATTCGCGTTGATCAGCGAATGGTTCGACAAGATGCGTCGCGCGTTCGAGAAGGAAGGCTACAAGTCCAAGTCGTACCTGAAGGCGCAGGAAACCATCCAGAACGAGCTGATGACGATCCGCTTCACCGCGCGTACCGTCGAGCGTCTGTGCGACACGCTGCGCGCGCAGGTCGATGAAGTGCGTCAGGTCGAGCGTCAGATCCTGCATACCGTAGTCGACAAGTGCGGCATGCCGCGCGCGGAATTCATCGCGCGTTTCCCGGGCAGCGAGACGGATCTCGAATGGGCCGACAAGATCGTCGGGGAGGGGCATGTATATAGCGCGATCCTCACGCGCAACATTCCAGCGATCCGCGAACAGCAGCAGCGTCTGCTCGATCTGCAGGCACGCGTGGTACTGCCGCTGAAGGACCTGAAGGAAACCAACCGTCAGATGGCGGCCGGCGAACTGAAGGCGCGTCAGGCAAAGCGTGAGATGACCGAGGCGAACCTGCGTCTCGTGATCTCGATCGCGAAGAAGTACACGAACCGCGGTCTGCAGTTCCTCGACCTGATTCAGGAAGGCAACATCGGCCTGATGAAGGCGGTGGACAAGTTCGAATACCGTCGTGGCTACAAGTTCTCCACGTATGCGACGTGGTGGATTCGCCAGGCCATTACGCGTTCGATCGCCGACCAGGCGCGCACGATCCGGATTCCGGTTCACATGATCGAAACGATCAACAAGATGAACCGCATCTCGCGTCAGATCCTGCAGGAAACCGGTCTCGAGCCGGATCCGGCAACGCTGGCCGAGAAGATGGAAATGCCGGAAGACAAGATCCGCAAGATCATGAAGATCGCGAAGGAGCCGATCTCGATGGAAACGCCGATCGGCGACGACGACGATTCGCATCTGGGCGACTTCATCGAAGATACCAACACGGTCGCCCCGGCGGATGCCGCGCTGCATGCGAGCATGCGCGACGTCGTGAAGGATGTGCTCGACTCGCTGACGCCGCGCGAAGCGAAGGTGTTGCGCATGCGTTTCGGTATCGAGATGAGCACCGATCACACGCTCGAAGAAGTCGGTAAACAGTTCGACGTGACGCGTGAGCGGATTCGTCAGATCGAGGCGAAGGCGCTGCGCAAGCTGCGTCATCCGAGCCGTTCCGACAAGCTGAAGTCGTTCCTCGAAGGGAATTGACGGCGGCGGCCGCGGCTGGCCGCACATGATGCGATGGAAGGGGACGCCCGGTCGTTTCGCGGAAGCGAAGCGGTTGCGCAGGCCCCTTTTTCGTGTAGTATGTCGGCCAATCGACGAAACGGGCCCGGCCTTCACGACCGGGTCTTTTTTCTTGGGCTGGACGCCGTGTTGGTTGCAGGCAGTGGACTCATAATCCACCTCCGAAAGGACATCGTGGGTTCGAACCCCACCCGGCCCACCAAAGTATCGAAAAAAGGGTTCCGAATTCCGGAACCCTTTTTGTTTTTGGGGCGGCCTTCATCGGGCATGGCGTTGCAAGTTCGGTTTCGAGCCAGCGCAATTTCTACAGGCGCCCCCGCGGGCGAACTGCCAGCGATCGCAGGAATAGCCGTTGCGCATCCAGCGTAGGGAGCTATTCCCGTCCGCCTGGAGGTCGTCATGCAAACCGACCCAACCATCGATCCCGTCGCGCCTCCGAACCGGCCGCTGGAGGAATCCGACGGCGAGCCGCGTCCATTGCCCGACACGCCGCCCGACACTGACCCGCTCGCGCCGGGTTCCTCGCCCGAGGACGAGGAGGCGCTCAAGCGCGCTCCCCGCAAGCCATAAGCGGTGCTCGCGCGTAATCAGGGAAAGTCCGTGTAAATGCGGGTGCCGCCCGGCCGTTAATTGAATGAGGAAGGCTTGTTGATGCACGCCGTCCGCTTTCAGCACGGGTCTTGTCACGCGGCGGCCGGCGCCCGCAATTCACCTCCGGGCAATGCCCGTGCTGAAGGCTTCTTCGCTTAGTCGCGAGCGCATTTTATAGAGACGTGACAAAGCGTGAAATAGAAGACCGTCGCAATGGCGGTTTCCCAAAAGTGAATGCTGATTCGACGAGGCAGGCTCGAACCGATGTGCTGCCGGGGAGTGGCAGCAACTGCTTGAGCTGGCCAATAAAGATCAAGTGAATAAGCGGTCTTATCGATTCGACAAGTTAATCGGCCCCGCCTGAAACGATTAATTGCTATATGCGCGAAAGTGACTGCATTAACTCCATTAAGTTCCGGCCATCGCAAAATAAATTTCAAACAAACGCGGAAAACCATCATTCGAACCGTTCGATTCCAAGAAATATCGACGGACTTTTCGTCAGTTTGCTCCGACCCGATTACGTCACGCGTATTAAACCACTGTTGCAAACGCACAACTTAGAATATTGGCGCGTTGCAAATTCGTTTTGGCTGGGGCTGGCGATCCGGCACTTAGATCTTGCGATAAACGTTGGAAAAACAACAAGTTATTCCCGCCGGCCCCAACATTGTTGCGAAATTCGAAAAATCCTGTTGCGTGAATTGTCGGCGTCGATACCAGGGTGTCCCCCTACACTCACGCTTCGCTTCAAGGGTGCCCGGTCGATCCGAACGGGTCGGCCAAGCGGGCGGCGGCGGATGCGATGCATCGGCTGCTGAGGCAGGTCCTGCTCCCCGTATAAATTTTTCGAATTGGAGTTCCCATGAAAAAGAGTCTCATCGTCGTTGCGGCTGCCGCATCGTTCGCTTCGGTCGCTCACGCACAAAGCAGCGTGACCCTGTACGGTCTGATCGACGCAGGTCTGACCTACACCAGCAACATTGCTGGCAGCTCCAAGTGGGCAGCAAACAGCGGCGGCATCGACCAGAGCCGCTTCGGCCTGCGTGGCTCGGAAGATCTGGGCGGCGGTCTGAAGGCAATCTTCACGTTGGAAAGCGGCTTCAACATCAACAACGGCCAGTTCGCCAACAACAAGGGCATGTTCAACCGCCAGGCCTTCGTCGGCCTGTCGAGCGCGCAATTCGGTACGGTCACGCTGGGTCGCCAGTACGACGCAGCGCAGGACTACCTCGCACCGCTGACCGCAACGGGCAGCTGGGGCGGCACGTACTTCGCGCACCCGTTCAACAACGACAACCTGAACACCAACGGTGGTCTGTCGGTCAACAACTCGATCAAGTACTCGAGCGCTAACTACGCTGGCTTCACGTTCGGCGGCACGTACGGCTTCTCGAACCAGGCTGGCGGCTTCGCAAACAACCGTCAGTACAGCTTGGGCGCAGCGTACCAGTGGCAAGGCCTGCACCTCGGTGCTGCCTACGCTCAGCAAAACAACCCGAACGCTCGCACGAACCTGACCGGCGCATCGGACGGCGTCGTAGCGAACTCGGCAGGCCCGATCACCGGCAACTTCCGTCAGCGTCAGTTCGGCGCAGGCGCTTCGTACGGCTTCGGCCCGGCGCTGGTCGGCGTGGCATGGACGCAATCGCGCATCGACAACCTGGTCGGCGCAGCGGCTACTCAGCGTCAAGGCCACACCAACAACTACGAAATCAACGGCAAGTACAACCTGACCCCGGCGATGGCTCTCGGCGTTGCGTACACGTTCACCGACGCACGCGGCTACGGCATCAACGCCGACGGTAACGACATGAAGACCCGTTACCACCAGATCGGCCTGCAGGCTGACTACTCGCTGTCGCGTCGCACCGACGTCTACGCTCAGGCTGTGTACCAGCACGCAATGGGCGACGGCGGTGTGGCTTCGATCTACAGCGGCGACAACACGGTTCCGACCTCGTCGTCGAAGAACCAGACGGCTGCTACGGTCGGTCTGCGTCACCGCTTCTAAGCTTCAGCAGAAGCTGCCTGTAGTACAGAAAGGTGCCGTTCGCGGCACCTTTTTTTATGCCCGCGGCAGACCGGTAAGCCGGTTTCCGTATGCGAGAGCCAAAAAAACGGGCGTCCCTGGGGACGCCCGTTTTTCGATGACGACCCGTAGCCTTAGAAAATCGTCCGCAGACCGAGCGCAACGCCGGTCTGGTTATTGCGGCCCGGCAGTTCGACCGAGGCCGCGCCCGACACCTTGTCGAAATCGACGGTGCCGTACACCTCGGTGCGTTTCGACAGCGCGTACTCGGCCAGCCCGACGAACGTATAGCGATAGCCGCCGCCGACCTGACCATTGCCGATCGCCGCGTTCGACATGTGGTCGTAGTACGCGGCGCCCGTCAGCGTCAGCGCGCGCGTGGCCTGCCACGTGACACCGGCGAACGGTCCGTTGTCGATGCGGCCCGAGCCCTGGACGATATCGACGCCCGGCACGAGCGTCTGCTGCGCGAGCGCGCTGTCGACGAAGCCGGTGTCGTCCTTCGAATGCAGATAGCCGACGTACAGCTTCGTCGAGCTGAACGCATAAACCGCGTTCGCGTTGAAGATGGTCTGCTTGTGATTGCTGTTGTCGCTGTTCTGCTGCACGCCGGCCGCGACCGACAGCGGACCCGCCACGTACGACAGCGTGAAGCCGTACATGTTGCCCGCGCCGAGATGGCCCGGCACCTGGCCCGAGAAGCCGCCCGCGCCGGTCGATGCCGAGTTCGTGCCGAACGAGTACATCGCGGCCACCGTCAGGCCGTTGAACGTGCCCGTGTACTTGACCGCGTTATCGGCGTACAGCCCCGCGCCGAGCGCGCCAGGCAGCCACGAGTTCTCGTTGTAGTTGCCCACCGTGAGCGGGTCGTAGGTGTCGCCGAGCAGGTCGAACAGCGGCGTCTTCTGGCGACCGAGCGTCAGCGTGCCGTACTGACTGCTGACGCCGACGTATGCGTTTCGATTGAAAATGCGCTGGCTATCCGAGGCCGAGCCGTTCTGCAGGTTGATACCGCTTTCCAGGTCGAAGATCGCCTTGAGACCGCCGCCGAGATCTTCCGAGCCGCGCAGACCCCAGCGGCTGTTGGTGATCGCGCCGTTGGTCATGTACAGACGGTCGTCGTTTTTGGCGTTCGAATTCGTCAGATAGCGCACGCTGACGTCGGCGACGCCGTACAGCGTAATCGAGCTTTGTGCCGAAGCCTGTTCGGACGTCACGGCAAACGCGGCGCCGCCGACGAGCGCGGCGGTCTTGATAAAGCGGATGTGTCTCAAGGGATTTCCTGCGTGGGGAGAGAGATCTTTTAGTTCGGCCGCGGCGCGCGCCGGGGGGCGGCGGCGCCGGGCGGGCCGATGATAGACCACGATCCGCGTCGAGCCATCAGCGCGTCGACGCAATAGCCTATTGCCATTTTTGACATTGCGCCGTTCGGATCACAAAAGTTGACTTTCTCCCAGGCAAGCTTCGAGTAGTCTCGAACGAGTTGACGTATCGACACTACTTTTGGAGCGACGCCGACACGCGCTTGGCGCGTGTGCTTTCACGCATGAATAGCCCATCTTCCGAATCCATCGGGACGAGGCCGGTCGTTCAGGAGTTGACCGACGAGCAATGGCAGCAGGTCGCGCCGCTATTGCCCGAAACCCTGAATGACGACGTCCCGCGGCGTGGTCGTCCACCGATCGATATTCGCCACGTGCTCAATAGCGTGATGTGGGTGCTGCACACGCGCGCACCGTGGAGCGCGATGCCCGGGCACTACGTGCCGTACCAGACCGCGCATCGCTACTATCTGCGCTGGAAAAAATCGGGCGTGTTGAGCGCGATCATGCTCGCGCTGTTCAAGACCGACGCCGCTCTCGAAACGCGCGCGACACGCAAGTGCGGCGTGCGCGCCGGGTAGCCCGCGCCCGCCGCGTCGCTAGATCTGCTCTCGTCCGTACGCCTCTAGCCGCTCGAGATCGAGCACCTCGATCTGGTTATATGACAGACCCAAAATCCGCAGCTTCTCGAGGTTCTGCAGCGCCTGATTGATGCGCTGCCGCGACACCCCCGCGAGCAAACCGACCTCTTCCTGCGAAATCGCCAGTGTGTGGCCCGTGTCCGGATACAGATCCGGGTTGAACAGCTGCGCGAGCGATTGCGCGACGCGTGCGTCCACATCGAGCAGCCGGCTGTTCTGGATCGATGCGATGAATTCCCCCATCCGGTTGTTCAACTGCCGGATCACGAAACCCGTGAACGGCAGGCTCGATTCGAGCAGCGCATGGAAGGTCGCGGACGGCACGAACATCACGAGCGACGGCTGGATCGCGGCGACGTCGTACTTGCGCAACTCGCGCTTGATCACGCTGCCTTCGCCGAACCAGCCGCCCGGCGGCACCCCCGACAGCGTGCAACTGCGGCCCGACGCGTTGTAGATAGCGAGCTTGATGAGCCCCGAATGCACGCCGATCCAATAGTCGGACGGTTGCTGGCGACGCGCGATCCACGCGCCGCCTTCAAAGTGCTCGGCGTGCGCGCTGGCGAGCACCATCGCCTGATGCTCGGCGGCGAGCGCGCGAAACCAGGCGCAGGTGGCGAACAGCCGCGCGAGGTCGGCGGCCGCGACGCGTTGGGGCGGGCGGGAGTCGGCGCGATCGGTGAAAGGAGCGACGGTCATTGGAGATAAGCGTCCTGGGAGCGGTTCCGGCTGAGCCAGGTCAAGGCGGGGCGCTAGCGGCGCCACTCTGTCATTTGAATGACAGACAGTTCATGACGACAATTGCTAGGCTAGGCCCTGGTTATTCATAGAAAACGATCACAACAATCGGCGGCGCGGCTCGCGCCTCAGGAGACGAAGCAATGACACAGCACATGTTCGACGAAGGCCTCGGGCGGCGCGAGGCAAATTATGTCCCGTTGACGCCGGTCGATTTCCTCGTGCGCGCAGCGCAAGTGTATGGCGAGCGGCTCGCGATCGTCCACGGGGAGATCCGCCGTAACTGGCGCGAGACGTATGAGCGCGCGCGGCGGCTCGCGAGCGCGCTGCACGAGGCCGGTATCGGCCGCGGCGATACGGTCGCCGCGCTGCTGCCGAACATTCCGCCGATGGTCGAGGCGCACTTCGGCGTGCCGATGGCCGGCGCCGTGCTGAACACGCTGAACACGCGGCTCGACGTCGCGACGCTGCTGTTCATGCTGCGCCACGGGGAGGCGAAGGCGTTGATCGTCGATACCGAATACGGCGAGTTCGCGCATCGCGCTGCGCTCGAATTCCCGGAACTGCGCGTGATCAGCGTGGCCGATGCGCAGCCCGCCGACGCCGCGCAGTTCATCCGCGCGACCGACTACGAGCAGTTCCTGCAAACCGGCGACCCGTCCTACGAGTGGACTCCGCCCACCGACGAATGGGACGCGATCGCGCTGAACTACACGTCGGGCACGACCGGTGACCCGAAGGGCGTGGTCTACCATCACCGTGGCGCGTATCTGAACGCGCTGAGCAACATTCTCGAATGGGATATGCCGAAGCACGCGGTCTATCTGTGGACGCTGCCGATGTTCCACTGCAACGGCTGGTGCTTTCCGTGGACCGTGGCCGCGCGCGCGGGCGTCAACGTCTGTCTGCGCAAGTTCGACGCGAAGACCGTGTTCGAGCTGATTCGACGCGAGCACATCACGCACTACTGCGGAGCGCCGATCGTACAGAGTTCGCTCGCGAACGCGCCGGCCGAATGGCGCGAGGGCATCACGCATCGCGTGTCGACGATGGTCGCGGGCGCCGCGCCGCCGCCCGCGGTGATCGCGAAGATGAAGCAGATCGGTTTCGACCTGACGCACGTGTACGGGCTCACAGAAACCTACGGCCCGGCGGCCGTCTGCGCGAAGCAGCAGGAGTGGGACGCGCTCGACGAGCAACTCAGCGCCGACCTGACCGCCCGCCAGGGCGTGCGGTATCACCTGCAGGCGGCGGTCGCGGTGCTCGATGCGGACACGCTCGCGCCGGTGCCGGATGACGGCGAAACGATCGGCGAGATCATGTTTCGCGGCAACATCTGCATGAAGGGCTATCTGAAGAACGAGCGCGCGACCGAAGCCGCTTTCGATGGCGGCTGGTTCCATACCGGCGATCTCGGCGTGCGCACGGCCGACGGCTATATCCGCATCCGCGACCGCAGCAAGGACATCATCATTTCGGGCGGCGAGAACATTTCGAGCATCGAGGTCGAGGACACGCTGTACCGGCATCCGGCCGTGTCGGTGGCGGCGGTGGTCGCGATGGCCGATCCGAAGTGGGGCGAGGTGCCGTGCGCGTTCATCGAGTTGAAGGAAGGCGCGCAGGCGACCGAGGAGGAAATCATCGCGCACTGCCGGCTGTTTTTGGCCGGCTTCAAGTTGCCGAAGGCGGTGCGCTTTGGCGAGTTGCCGAAGACATCGACGGGGAAGATCCAGAAGTTCGAGTTGCGCGCGCGGATCAAGGCGGAGGGAAAAGCGTAACGCGCCGCGATTAACGCTGTTTCAGGGCGGCGCGCAGCGAGTCACGCCGGCGCGCGCCGCTTCATGTTGGCGTCAAATCCCGACCTTGTGCGCATTCAAGATCAGCCGCAGACCTAGCGCGGTCACCGCGCCCGCGGCGATGCGATCGATCCACGCCTTCCAGCGCAGATAGATTTCGCGCGGCCGTTGGCTCGAAAAGCACAGTGCGACGATCGTGTACCAGCCCGCTTCGATCGCGAAGATCGCCGGCGGCAGCGCGAAATAGCACCACACCGGCGGATGCTGCGGCAGCAGCGCGGCGAAGATACTGCCGTAATAGACGGCCGTCTTCGGATTGCTCAGCTGCGTGCTCAGGCCGACCCAGAACGACTTGCGCGGATTGACGCCGCTGCCGGTTTGCGTTTCGCTGAACGCGAGCGGCTTCGCGGCGCCGCGCCAGATTTTCGACGCCAGATAAACCAGGTAGACGCCGCCGGCTACTTTCAGCCCGACGTAGAGCCATTCGACCGTCGCGAGCAGCGTATAGAGACCGAGCAGCGCGATGCCGCTAAAAAACACACCGCCGATGCCCATGCCGAGCGCCGTCGCGAGACCGTCGCCGCGCGACAGGCCGATCGCGTTGCGCGCGACGATGACGAAGCTGGGTCCCGGACTCATCGCGCCCAATAGCAGCGCGGCGAGGATCGTGAGGATGGCGGTCGAGGCGGGCATGGTCGTGTCTCCTGAGGTCGGGCCGATGCGAGATGTTCTGGCGAATCCCGGGTTTCGCATTGTCCGCCAATCGGGTGGTGGAAGCCACGATTACCGAAAACCCGGAAGTCCCGCAATTAGTACAATTAGAAAAACTTCTTTGCTGCGGCCAAAATACATCGAATGCTAGAATCACTTTCGATCCGCTGAAGTTCCCTCGCCACGACGAGGCGACGCACGAAGCGAAACACGGGCGCAATTCGAGCGCCTTCTATTCTTCGAGTAGCCGATTCGCTTGATCCCAGCGCTTTAATTCAGAATCTGACAGGCATCAGTTGCAAATGCGGGTTTTTACGCATTTGCAGGGATCGCGCGAATTCGTCGAATTGCTTTCGTTCAAAATTGAATTAAGCACGAGCCTCGCGTTGTTATGCGAGTTGCCAGTTTGTCTAATGCCAGCAAGAGCTGCGACACCAATACGTTATGAAAGAACGAGAAGGACAACAACGACTGTTCGAACGCGACGAGAACCTCCGGGAGCGCATGATCGCGTGGATTCGCCGACGCATGGACGACCACAACATCACCCTCGAAGCGCTGGCCGAATCGCTCGAAGCCGATGCGAACGCCGTGGCCGCGGTGCTGTACCGCGACGCGTTCGGCAACACGTGGGACGGTCAGGGCGATAAACCGGCGTGGCTCGCGCGCGCGATTCACGCCGGACAAAGCATCGATCACTTCCGCTGCTAACGCGCGCAGGTGCACCGCGAAACGTCCGCGCAAAAAAAAGCCCGCACAAGGCGGGCTCGATTTTTACTGCTCGGAGCTTCGCGACGAATCGCGCATCACAGGTCGAAAAACACGGTTTCCTGATCGCCCTGCATGTGGATGTCGAAGCGGTACACGTTGGCCGTACCGGCAACGCGTCGCGCGATCAGCGTGTCACGGCGCTCGGCCGGCACCGACGCCAGCACGGCGTCCTGCTCGTTCGCCTGCGCTTCGTCCTCGAAATAGATGCGCGTGAACGTGTGCAGCAGCATGCCGCGCATCGTCAGGATCACGTCGATGTGCGGCGCTTCGTCGGGATTCGCGCGGCCCGGCTTCACCGTCTCGACGATGAAGCGCTTGTGCGGGTCCGTACCGGTACCGACGCGCGCAAAGCCGTGAAAGCCGGTCTTCAGGATGTCCTCGCGCGATTCCGGATAGTGGCCGTTCGAGTCGACCTGCGACATTTCGATCATCGCGTCGCCAACCACCTTGCCGTCGCCGTCGAACACCTGACCGACGATCGTGATGTGCTCGCCGGCCGCTTCCATGTCGGCAAGCACGTGCGTGAACAGGCTCTTGTAGTCGAAGTCGTATTGCTGCGGGCAAAGACCGTAGGCGAAGTACGGACCAACGGTTTGCGAAGGCGTTTGCTTGAGAGTCGTCATGGCTTAGCGCTCCATCGGGGTTTCGTTCGGGCCGCGCAGCACGATGTCGAAATCGTAGCCGAGCGCATAGGCCTCTTGCGTAATGTCGAGCGAGAACTTCGAGATCATGCGCTCACGGGCGTTTTCCGGAGTGCCTTGGTAGATCGGGTCGAACGCAAGCAGCGGATCGCCGGGGAAGTACATTTGCGTGACGAGACGCGAGCCGAAGTGGTCGCCGAACAGCGAGAAGTGGATGTGCTGCGGACGCCATGCGTTCGGATGGTTGCCCCACGGATACGCGCCCGGCTTGATGGTCAGGAAGCGGTAACGGCCTTCGTTGTCCGTGATGCAGCGGCCCGCGCCGAGGAAGTTCGGATCGAGCGGCGCGTCGTGCTGGTCGGCCTTGTGCACATAGCGGCCGGCGGCGTTCGCCTGCCAGATTTCCACGAGCGTGTTGCGCACCGGACGGCCGCCTTCGTCGAGCACGCGGCCCGTCACGATGATGCGCTCGCCGAGCGGCTCGCCATTGCGCACCGCGTTGCGGGTCAGGTCGTTGTCGAGCGGATCGAGGTCGTCGCTGCCGTAGACCGGCACGCGCTGGTCGCGCAGACGTTCTTTCAGCGGAATCAGCGGACGGGTCGGGCCGCGCTTGACCGACGAACCGTACGGCGGATAGACGTACTCGGGATGGGACGCGAAATCTCGCGGGGAAAGAATTGAATCTTCCATGAAGTGTCTCCGTTGGAGGAATCGGGGGATGCGGCGTTATGACTCGCACTTTATACAAAGCAGGCGGTTATGAAAAATGACGTTTTTGTCCGTTTCGTATAACCTTCCGTTATGCAACGCAGTCTCGCGGATAGCCGCGTCAAATTTCGTCATCTCCAGTGCTTTCTGGCCGTCGCGCAGTTCGGCAGCGTCCAGCGGGCGGCGGACAGTCTGTCGATCACCCAGCCGGCGGTATCGAAGACGGTCGCCGAGCTGGAAACCATTCTCGGCGTGAAGCTGTTCGAGCGCGGCCGTCACGGCGCGGTGCCGACGCGCGAGGGGCAGCTTTTCATGCCTCACGCAAGCGCCTGCGTGAGCGCGCTGCGCCAGGGCGTCGATCTGCTGGCGCGCGCCGAGGGCGCAGCCGCCGCGACGCTCGAAGTCGGCGTGCTGCCCACTGTCGCCGCGGCGCTGGTTCCGCCCGTGCTGAGACAGTTCTCGACGCAGTGGCCGCGCGTGATCGTGCGCCTCGCGACCGGCGCAAATCCGGAATTGCTCGAACGCCTGAAAGCGGGTTCGATCGAATTCGCGATCGGCCGTCTCGCGGACCCCGAGCGGATGGTCGGCCTGAGCTTCGAGCAGTTGTTTACCGAGCCGCTGATCGCGGTCGTGCGCGCCGGGCATCCGCTCGCGCAGGGAACGGCCTTGCCGGCCACGTCGCTGGAGGATTTTCCCATCGTGTTGCCGCCGTTCGGCACGCTGATCCGCCAGTCGACCGAAAGCCTGCTGAGCGCGTGGGGCGTGGCGCCGTTGTCAGGGTTCGTCGAGGTATTGTCGGTATCGACGGGGCGTGCGCTGACGCTCGAAAACGGCGCGGTGTGGTTCGTGCCGCAAAGCGCGGTCGAATACGAACTCGCGCACGGCATGCTGGTGCGCTTGCCGCTGCCGTTTGCGGGCACTGGCGAGCCGGTGGGGCTGATCCGTCGCTCGGATACGCAGCCGTCGGCGGTGGGGCGCGCGTTTATCGAGGCGGTGCGCGAGGTCGCGCGGGGCAGAATGGCGGCGGTGTCGGGAAAGGATGCGGGCAAAAGCATCGGTAAAACCGCCGGCAAAACGGCGCGCAAAGGCGGCCCGGGCGACGCGCCGCTCGAGTGATCCGGCGGCCTGCCGCACGCATGCCCCGGGCGCCCATCGGCATGCCGTTCTCCGTATGAACCAACCAGTACAAAATGACGGTTGCGAATGCCCCGCGACCCGGTGTAAAAACACGGTGCGAAAGCCGCCGCGGTCCGTTTTTTTCCGCGGCACGCCGCGTGCACGCCACGAGCGGGCACGCGTCACGCAGCCCATCGTGAGCGGCCGGAACGGTTCGCGCCGAACCCCGGAAAGACCGGCCACCGCATCGAAAGACCGTACAAGGAGATTGCCATGCCCAGCGACTTGCCCACTCCCGAGGCCGCGCAGCGCGCCGTGATCGCGCCGGAGCACAATCCGCTCGGCACGGCCGGCCTCGAATTCGTCGAGTTCGCCGCCCGCGATCCGCAGGCGCTCGGCGAGACCTTCAAGCGGCTCGGCTTCAAGGCGATCGCGCGTCATATAAGCAAGGACGTGACGCTGTACCGTCAGGGCGAGATGAATTTCCTGATCAACGCGGAGCCCGATTCGTTCGCGGCGCGCTACGCGGAGGAATACGGGGTCGGCATCTGCGCGATCGGGATTCGGGTCGCCGACGCGCAGCGCGCGTTCGCACGCGCGGTGGAACTCGGCGCGTGGGAGTTCGAGGGCGAACGCCTCGGGGCCGGCGAACTGCTGATTCCGGCGATTCAAGGTATCGGCGATTCCCACATCTATTTCGTCGATCGCTGGCGCGGACGCGGCGGTCAGCGCGGCGGCCTCGGTGATATCTCGATCTTCGACATCGACTTCCGCCCCATCGAAATCGACACGGCCGAAGCCGATCTGAGTCACGCGGGCAGCGGCCTGGTCGCGGTCGATCATTTGACGCAAACCGTTGGCGAAGGCCGCATGCAGGAGTGGATCGACTTCTATCGCGACCTGCTGAATTTCCGCGAGATTCACGAGTTGCACGCGAATTGGCACGTGTCGGCGGAATCGCGCGTGATGGTGTCGCCGTGCGGCGCGATCCGCATACCGCTGTACGAGGAGGGCACGCGCCGGACCAACCTGATGCACGAGTATCTGCCCGATCATCCGGGCGAAGGCGTGCAGCACATTGCACTCGCCACCGACGACATCTTCGCGTGCGTCGAGCGCCTGCTCGCGAACGGCGTCGAATTCGTCGAGCCGCCGCCGCGCTACTACGAGCAGCTCGATGCACGCTTGCCGGGCCACGGGCTCGATGTCGAGCGGCTGCGGCGCACGCATGTGCTCGTGGACGGTGAGATCGGCGCGGACGGCGTGCCGCTGCTGTTTTTCCAGACCTTCGTACGCCGTCGCGCCGGCGAGATCTTCTTCGAGATCGTGCAACGCCAGGGACATCATGGCTTCGGCGAAGGCAATTTGGCCGCATTGGCGCAGGCGCGCGCCTCCAACTGAGTCTCACACGGTCGCATGTGTGATTGATCCAATCACCCATGCGACTGGCGTTTCCTCACGCCCCCTCGGGCCGCTCCGCCAACTCCGGATAAATCGCGCCGTACGCGGCCGCTTCGCGCAGCAGCCACTCGCGGAAATTCGCGAGCGGTTTGCCGTGGCTCAACTCGGTTGGGTAAACGAGGTAGTACGCGGCGTCGGCAACGGCGGGTCCGTCGAACGGAATCACGAGACCGATCTGCTGCAACTGCGTGTCGACGAAGAAGCGCGGTACCAGTGCAATGCCGAGTCCGGCCGCGGCCGCGCTGATCAGCATCGTGTGCAGTTCGTAGCGCACGCCCTGCATCGTGCGATTGTCGTCGACGCCGAAATTTGCGAACCAGCTCGCCCAGCCATCGGGTCGCGTCGTCGAATGAAGCAGCGGATAGCTGAGTAGTTCGGCGACGTTACGGACCGGCCGCTTCAGCAGGCTCGCCGCGCAGATCGGCACCACTTCCTCGCTGAACAGAAAATCGGCCGACGTACCCGGCCACGTCGGCTTGCCGTAGTGAATCGCCGCTTCGAAATGCGTGTCGGCGAACGGGAACGTCGCGGTACGCACGCCCATGTTCACGCGCACGTCCGGGTATTGTTCATTGAATGTCGCCATGCGCGGAATCAGCCATTGCGATGCGAACGTCGGCAATACCGCGAGTTCCAGATAGCCGCCGCCGCTGCCGTGCGCGATGATCGACAGCGTGTCGCGATCGAGGTGTTCGAGCGAGCGTCGCACCTGCGCGCTGTAGACCTTGCCCGCGCGCGTCAGCACCACGCGTTGCTTGACGCGCACGAACAGCCGCACGCCTAGATTGCTTTCGAGCGTATTGATCTGTCGCGACACCGCGCTTTCGGTGAGGAACAGCTCGCGCGCCGCGTGCGTGAAGCTCTCGTGCCGCGCCGCGGCTTCGAACGCGAGCAGCGCGCCCATGTTGGGAATCTTGAACTTTCGCACGTTAATTCCAAAAACGCATCAAGTGGCGATTTTATCTCGCTTTACGGGGGCGGAGCGGATTTTGAATAATCTCGCCCGTCATGTGGCGCTCGTGCGGGCGCTCAACGTTTAGCGTGGAGAAGCCGAATGCGAAACCTGAAGAATGCGAACGTCGAACAACTGCTGGTGAAGCTGCTGGGCGGGGGGAAGACCGCGCGCCTGTTTGCGACGCTGAATCATCCGCATGTGTTGAACGAGTGGGAAAGCGGCAGCGTCACGCGTGCCGAACTCGCACAGGCGATGAACATGGCGCTGTTCGACGACCTGCTCGCGCGCTCGGAAAACGGCCGCCGCTATACGGAGGAAACCGTCGCCGCCGGCGGCAGCGTGTACTTCGATCATGGCGCGCTGCGCACCGTGCGCTGGCCGCACAGCGGCGCGCTGCCGCCCGGCGAGGCCGCGTTCGCGCGCATCCTGCGGCCGCTCGGCTTTCGGATCAACGGCCGTTATCCGCTCGATCGGCTCGGCATGACCGGCCGCGCATGGGCGCATGACGACGCGCCCGACGAGATCGCGCAGTTCTTCGTCAGCGAACTGCACCCGGAGCGTTTTTCCGCGGCGTTCCAGCAGGCGGTGACGAATGTGATCGGTGCATCGCGCGATCCGTTGACGCCGCGCGCTAGTGGCCTGTTGTGGGAACTCGAACGCGACGGCGTGCTGCCGATCGATGCGGCGCAAGAGTTGCTACGAGTAATAGTCGGTGCGTTCGCGCGTCAGCACGAGATGCCACGCGAAGCCGACTACGAAGTATTGTTGAAGGAGTCGGCGGAGATGGCGTGGATCGCGACCGAAGGTAACGCGTTCAATCACGCGACCGATCGCGTCGCGGATGTGTTCAAGCTGTCGGACGAACAGAAGGCGAAGGGTCGGCCAATGAAGCCGGACGTCGAGCATTCGCGTTCCGGGCGCGTGTTCCAGACCGCGTATCGCGCGGATCTCGTGCAACGCGAATTTCGCGCGGCCGACGGCAGCGTCGTCACGCGCGATGTGCCGGGCTCGTTCTACGAATTCATCACGCGCAAGCGCAGTTTCGATCAGGACGCGCGCCGCTGGGAAACGGACCTGCGTTTCGACGCGGGCAACGCACAGGGCATCTTCCGGATGACCGCAAGCCAGGCGGCCTGAGCGCATACGACGGCGCAAGCGCCGGCATCGCAGACGAGGAGCGCAGTGGGGACGTCATTGTCATTGGATGAAGAGCGCCGGGTCGACGAGCGCGGCGCTTCGAATGAACCGCGTGTCGCCAGGCCTTTCGCGGGCAGCGCCGCGGTATTGCAGGCGCTCGAAAGCGATCTGCGCCAGCATGTGCGCGGCGAAGTGCGCTTCGATCAGGGTTCCAAAGCACTGTACGCGTCGGATGCGTCGAACTATCGGCAAGTCCCGCTCGGTGTGGTGGTACCGGCCGATATCGACGATCTGCTCGCGGCACTCGCCGCATGCCGTCGCAACGACGTGCCGTTTCTCCCGCGCGGCGGCGGCACCTCGCAGAACGGCCAGTGCGTAAACGTCGCGGTCGTCGCCGATGCGAGCAAGTATCTGAACCGCGTCGTTTCGATCGATCCGCTCGCGGGCGTCGCGGTCGTCGAGCCGGGCGTCGTGTGCGACTCGTTGCGCGATGCCGCCGAACAGCACGGCCTCACGTTCGCGCCCGATCCCGCCACGCATAGCCGCTGCACGCTAGGCGGCATGATCGCGAACAACTCGTGCGGCGCGCATTCGGTGATGGCCGGCAAGACCGTCGAGAACATCGAGGCGCTCGAAATCGCGACCTTCGACGGCGCGCGTTTCTGGGTCGGCCCGACCTCCGAAGAAGAACTCGAACGCATCATCGCGGCGGGTGGTCGTCAAGGCGAAATCTACGCGGCGCTCAAGCAACTGCGCGACACGTACGCGGAACGGATTCGCGCGAAATTCCCGAAGATCAAGCGGCGCGTGTCGGGCTTCAATCTCGATCAACTGCTGCCGGAAAACGGCTTCAACGTCGCGCGTGCGCTGGTTGGCAGCGAAGGCACTTGCGCGGTCACGTTGCAGGCGAAAGTGAGACTCGTGAAGAGTCCGGCGAGGCGCGTGATCGTCGTGGTCGGCTTCCCCGACATCTATACGGCGGCGGACGCCGTGCCGCATTTCATGCGCTGCGGGCCGATCGCAGTCGAGGGACTCGACCGCGCGATCATTCGCGGCCTGCAGGCGCGCGGGCTGAAGAAGGATGAGATCACACTGCTGCCCGAAGGCGATGCATGGGTCGTGCTCGAATTCGGCGCGGATACGCAGCATGAAGCACTGCAACAGGCACGCGACGCCGCCGCGTATTTTCAGTCGGGCGCGGCGGGGCCGGAACTCTCGACGGTGCTCGTCGAAGATCGCGCATTGCAGGCGAAGGTGTGGTCGATTCGCGAGACCGGCGCGTCGGCGGTCGCGTTATCGGTGGATCGCGACAAGCCCGATCCGGTGGTCGGCTGGGAAGATGCCGCGGTCGATCCGCTGCGGCTCGGCGATTATCTGCGCGCGTTTCAGGCGCTCGTCGATCGCTATGGCTACGAGACGAGCCTGTACGGCCATTTCGGCGACGGCTGCGTGCACGCGCGCATCACGTTCGATCTGCGCAGCGCGGAAGGTATCGCGACGTGGCGCGGGTTCTTGCGCGAAGCGGCGGAACTGGTGGTCGAATTCGGCGGCTCGCTGTCGGGCGAACACGGCGATGGCCAGGCGAAGGCCGAGTTTCTGCCGATCATGTACGGCCCCGAACTGATGCAGGCGATGGAGCAGTTCAAGGCGATCTGGGACCCGGCGAATCGTTTGAATCCGGGCAAGGTCGTGCATGCATACCGCGCCGACGAAAACCTGCGCACGGGTCCCGCGTACAAGCCGGTGACGCTGCATACGAAGCTCGCGTTCGCGAGCCAGGAAGGCGACGGCTTTCAGCGTGCGATCGAACGCTGCATCGGCATGGGCAAATGCCGCTCGCTCGAAGGCGGCACGATGTGTCCGAGTTATCGCGGCACGCGCGAAGAAATGTACTCGACGCGCGGGCGCGCGCATCTGTTCTGGGAAATGCTGCAAGGCGACGTGATCGCCGATGGCTGGAACAGCCGCGAAGTGAAAGAAGCGCTCGATACCTGCCTCGCATGCAAGGGCTGCAAGTCCGATTGCCCGACGCATACGGACATGGCGTCGTACAAGGCGGAGTTCCTTTCTCACTACTATCAAAACAATCGTCGGCCGCGTCAGGCGCTGTTCATGGGGCGGATCGGCGAATGGGCGCCGTGGGCCGCGCGTTTTCCACGCGTGACCAACTTTCTGACGACGGCGCCCGGTTTGTCCGCGCTCGGCAAATGGATGGCGGGCGTGGCGCAGACCCGTGCGTTGCCGCGCTTTGCCGCTACGACTTATAGACGGAGCGCATCGTCGCAAGCATCCGCGCTTGATGCGCGCGGCGGCGACGCAAAGAAAGTGATCCTGTGGGTGGACACGTTCAACGACCACTTCACGCCCGAGATCGCGCGGGCCGCAGCTGATGTGCTGACGCAACTGGGCTGGCGCGTCGTCCTGCCGAAGAAGCGTTTGTGCTGCGGACGTCCGCTGTACGACTTTGGTCTGCTCGAACGCGCGCGCGAACTGCTCACGCATATCGTCGACGATCTCGCGGACGACATCGCTGCCGGCGTGCCGCTGGTCGGTCTGGAGCCTGGGTGTCTATCGGTGTTCAAGGACGAGTTGCTGAAGCAACTCCCCAATCATGCGTTGGCGAAGAAGCTGTCCACGCAAACCTATCTGTTTGCCGATTTCGTCGCGCGTCAGCCGTTCGAGTGGCCGACGCTCGAGGCCGATGTGATCGTGCATGGCCATTGTCATCAGAAGGCGCTATTCGGCATGCAGGGCGATACGGCGCTGCTGAACAAGCTCGGCGTCAGATGGAAGCTGCTCGATACCGGCTGCTGCGGGATGGCGGGATCGTTCGGCTTCAATGTCGAGCATCACGCGTTGTCAGAAAAGATCGGCGAGGACAAGCTATTTCCGTCCGTGCGCGACGCGATGGCGGCGAATGCGCAAACGATCGTGCTGACCAACGGCTTCAGTTGTCGCGAGCAGATCGAGCACGGTACGGGCCGACACGCACTGCATATCGCGCAACTCGCGCAACGGGCGCTGGCGGCGCGCTGAGTGCGCGCGCGCCGTGCAGGGGGCGCTATTTCTTCGCTGAATCGTTCGCGGCAGGCGGTGTATGCGGAAGGTCCGCATTGGTCGCCATCCACAATACTTCGGCGTCTTCCTCGCTGGTCGACACCGCCGCGTGACCCGTGCGGCTGTCGAAGTAGAGGCTGTCGCCCGCGTTCAGATGTGTCGGCGCGTACAGCTCCGAATAGAGGCACACGCTGCCGCTGATCACGTAGAGAAACTCCTCGCCTTCGTGGCGGCCCCAGTCGTCGAAGGCGTCGAGCGTGTGCGCGGAGATGCGGATGCGAAACGGCAGCATCGCCTTGTGCGCGAGATCGGTGGCAAGCAACTCCATCTGGTAGCCGCGATACGCGTGGCGCTGGCCTTCGTTTTTGCGCGTCAGCGCGCGCCGGCCGCTCGCGCTGACTTTCGGCGTCGAGCCGAACAGTTCGCCGATTTCGATCTTCAGGCCCAGCACGATTTTTTGCAGCACGTCGAAAGTGGGGGACATCAGGCCGTTTTCGATTTTCGACAGCGTCGAGCGCGAGACGCCGCACAGGCGGCTCGCGGTTTCGAGCGTCAGATCCTGCGCCTGACGGGCGGCGCGCACGCGCCGGCCGAGATCGGAGGACGCGGTGTCGGCGGATTTGGTGAGATGGGTGTCCATGAGGCTTGCTGCGGGTCAGATATGCGCTTGATCGGGGCGAACAATGTTTCCGATCATAACATTTGGCTTGACGGGTGCCTCTGTGCGCCGATTCATGCGTTCGCGCGCTTTTCTCATCGGAAACGCCGCCACGTTCCAATCACGTCGATGCGGCGCGCGAACACTTGCGTGCACGGCGTTTTTCACGCGTTGTGATTGAAAAGCTCATTGAGCTGCTTGCCCGCCACCGCGCCGGTGAAGTCGAAGCGGCCATCGGCCAGCGCCTGAGCGGCGTGCATGAAGCCACCCCACGCCGCGCGCGCGAGCCCGCCGCCGACGCTGATCCGCCGCACGCCGAGCGCGGCCGCGTCCCGCAACGTCAGCGTCGAGGTCGAGCCGATCAGCAGATTGACGGGCTTCGGTGCGACGGCCGCGACCACCGCTTCGATCTGCTCGCGCGTCTGGATGCCGGGCGCATACAGGCAGTCCGCGCCCGCCGCCGCATAGGCCTTCAGACGCGCGATGGCATCGTCGAGATCGGCCTTGCCGGCGAGGAAATTCTCCGCGCGGCCGACCAGCAGCGTATCGCCGCCGTTCTGATCGATCGCACGGCGCGCGGCGCTGAGCCGCTGCACCGCGACGTCGACCGGAAACAGCGGCGCGGCGGGGTTGCCGGTCGAGTCCTCGATCGACAGACCCGCGACGCCCGTTGCCACCGCGAGCGCCACGCTCTCGGCCACTTCTTCCGGATCGCGGCCGAAGCCGTTTTCGAAGTCGGCATTGACCGGCAGATCGGTCGCATCGACGATCGCGCGCAGGTGGGCGAGGATCGTTTCGCGCGGCAAGGTGTTATCCGCGTGTCCGGTCGACCACGCAAAACCAGAACTGGTAGTGGCGAGCGCCTTGAAGCCGAGCGTATGCAGATAACGGGCGCTGCCCACGTCCCACGGATTGGGCAGCACGAAACAGCCAGACGAGTGCAGCGCGCGGAAAGCGGCGCGTTTTTCAGCGGCGGTGCGGGGCATCGCATGTCTCCTGGGAATGAGGGAGCGCGGCTCCCTCGCTGAGGGGAAAACGTCGGGTCAACCGATGCTTGGGCAAAACGGCATTCACAAGGGGAAAGTCTATGTCCGTATCGAAAGAGCGGCTGATGAAATTGGTGGCGATTTTCTCAGGCGTTGCGATTAATTCAAAATGCCGACAGCGAACAAGTCGGCTCAGAAATGAAGGCGTCGGAATTAGCGGCACGTTGTTAGCGCCGCATATAAGTAAAAAAGCGAGCGCATGCGTTGAAAACATGCGCTCGCTTCATATCGGTACAAAACGGCGAAAATCGCAAAGACGGAAAAGCCGCTAACTCACGAATCTTTCCTCGCTGCGGACATTCGCAACGCGTTTGCGACTCGTTATTGACCGTCCGGATTTACTACCATCGGATGATGGCCCGATTGCGACGATCCGCCCATCGGCGACCCGTAACCCGAGGTATTGGCTTGTCCGTTCCCGTTCATCGCGGCGACACGTGCCTCGGCCGCCTGAATGTCCGCGGGATACTGGGCATCGAGCGAGAGGGCCGGGTTATAGCCATTCTGTTCGAGTTGCTGCACTTCCGCTTTGACTTCGGCTCGCGTGACCGGCTGTTCCGATTGTGCGAACGACGCGACCGGCGCAGCAGCGATCACGGCGGTAAGCGCAACTGCCTGGATAAGCGATTTCATGATGTTTCCCTCCGTAGTTGTGTATCCGGCGCCGCAGGGATGCCGGCGCCATAAAAACAGTCTAGAAGGGTGCGTACTTCGGGAAAACCACTAGTCGACTAATTCAGTATTGCAGAGAACGGCTAGTCGGCGAACTGTAATCTGGCCGTCGCGGTGTTCGTAAAACACCGGAAAAGCGCCCGTAAATCCAGTCACACACCTTCGCGTACATCGACGCGGTAAGTCGTGACCTGGCGGTAGGTATCGCCGGGGCGCACGATCACTTCGTCGTGGCCCGTCATATTGACCTCGTTCGGAAAACCGCCCGCCTCGAGGCACAAGCCGGCGTGCCGTTGATAGCGAACGCCCCCGCGTCCCGGGTTGCCGTTCAACGCGTTGCCCGTGTAAAACTGCAAGCCCCGCTGATCGGTCGCGACGGTCAGTTCGCGTCCACTGCCTGGATCGTATGCGCAGGCAACTTCGCGCAGCGGCAGCGCGTGGCCATCGTCGCCGTTTATCGCGTCTGCCGGCGCCTCGCGCAGCACGTAGCAATGATCGAAGCCGCCAGCGCGCGCGAGTTGCGAGTGCGGCCAGTCGAGCCGTCCGCCGATCGGCGCGCTCTGCCGGAAGTCGAATGCGTTGCCCGCGACGTCGGCGAGCTTGCACGGAATCATCGTCGCGTCGACTTCGAAAAAGCGCTCGGCGTCGATCGACAGCACGTGGCCGCGAATGTCGGTGCCCGCGCGCCCGGTCAGGTTGAAGTACGGATGGCTGGTCAGATTGAGCGGCGTCGGCGCGTCGGTGATCGCTTCGTAGCCGATCGTCAGCGTGCCGTCGTCGTCGAGCGAATAGCGCACCTGCACCGTCACGTTGCCCGGAAAACCGGCGTCGCCCTCGGGCGACTCCAGGCGCATCAGCAACGCGCCGTCGTCCTCGGCGACGTCCCACAACGCGCGATGAAAACCGACTGTGCCGCCGTGCAGCAGGTTCGGACCTTCGTTGCGATCCAGCGTGTACTCGATGCCGTCGAGCGAAAAGCGCGCGCCCGCAATGCGATTCGCCCAGCGGCCGATCAGTCCGCCCATGTAGGTCGAGGCCGCCACGTATTCGGCGGGCGTGTCGTGGCCGAGCAGAATATCGCCGAGACGCCCGGCGCGATCCGGCGCGTGCCACGAAACCAGCGTCGCACCGAGGTCGCTGATGGCGACTTTCATGCCGTGTGCGTTACGCAGCGTATAGAGCCGGACTCGATCGCCGCCCTGCAGCGTGCCCCATGGTTCGGAAGAGAGTTGTGCGATGCTGATCATGTGGTCAGTGCGAAGAAAAAATAGAAAAGCATGCTCAGCCAGTGGTTTTCGTCTTCGGGCCCACGCGCTCCTGGTATTCGCGCGGCGTGCAGCCGAGTTCGCGGCGAAATACCGCGTACATGTATTGCAGCGACGTGAAGCCGCAACGAATCGCGACTTCCGCGCTCGACGCATCGCGTTTCGCCAGCAGCGACTTCGCGACGTCGAGCTTGTGGCGCAGGATCTCCTGATGCACGGTGCATTGCCGCTCGCGCCGGAAATACTCTTCGAGCGACGAACGCGAAACGCCCACATAGTCGGCCACCTGCTCGGTGCGGATGCCCTGGCACGCGTACTGGCGGATGAAATGGCGCGCGCGCATCACGTACGGACTCGCGAGCGGCTGATGCCGCGTCGATTCGAGCACGTTGATGCCGACCGGCGGCACCAGAATGCGGCGCCCCGGAAAGCGCGCGCCGTGCAGCATCTGATGCAGGATGTGCGCGGCGGTACGGCCCATTTCCTCAGTGCCCTGAATCACCGACGACAGCGGAATGCGCGTCAGCGTGCGCGTGAGCGGATCGTTGTCGATGCCGATGATCGCGACTTCCTCGGGCACCGGAATGCCCGCGATCAGACAGGCCTGGAGCAAATGCCGTGCACGCGCGTCGGTCACCGCGATGATGCCGACCGGCTTGGGCAGTTGCCGCAGCCACGTGGTCAGCTGTTCGATCGCCTGGTTCCAGGACGGCGCGCTTGTCGACAGACCGCGATAGATTTCGCTATCGATCTGCGCCGCGCTGTGCCCGTCCGCGCTGCGCAGATGCGCGAAGGCGAGTTCGCGCTGTTGCGCCCAACGGTTTTCCTGCGCCTGCGGCAGGCTGTACAGCGCGAAGTTTTCGAGGCCCGCGCCGATCAGATGCGTGTACGCGAGCGACACGAGCTTGCTGTTGTCGGTCGCGATATAGGGTAAATCCGAGGGGTACTGCGTCGGATCCTCATACGACGAACCGACCGCGACCACCGGCAGCGGGCAGTCGCGCAGGGCTTCGCCGACGGCGGGATCGTCGAAGTCCGCGATGATGCCGTCGCCGTCGAAGCGCTGGATACCGGCGAGCCGGCAGCGGAAGTCCTCTTCGAGGAAGAGATCCCATGCGACGCGGGTCGACAGCAGGTAGTTGCCGATCCCGGTGATGATCTCGCGATCGTAGACCTTGTTCGCGTTGAACAGCAGCGCGATCCGATGGGTTGTCTGAGGTGCTTGTGGACGGGTCATGGCGGTGTGCGGCGTGCGGACGATGGACCACGCGCCTTTGTCTCCATTGTGTCGGGTGCCTGGGGCAACTCCGTTTTTAAGCGTCTGGCTATTCTAGGCGTCGAATCGCGCGCCGGCAGTAAACAAACGCGCCGGCGGTAAGAAACATCAAGCGCGCTGCGAAATTTCGCAATTGCCGGCACATCGTGCAAGCGGCAGCATGGCGTCACCTCGTCGGCCTGCACGGCCAAGCCGCGCGGGTCGCGGTGAAGAATGCAAAGAAAACCTTTCATAGGATCCGGGTAGTCGCCTTGCGGCAACTCGGGCCAACTGGAGACGCCGATGTCCTACTTCGAACACATTCCCGAGATTCGTTACGAAGGCCCGCAATCGGACAACCCGCTCGCGTACCGTCACTACGACAAAACCAGGAAGGTACTCGGCAAGACGCTCGAGGAGCATCTGCGTATCGCCGTGTGCTATTGGCACTCGTTCGTCTGGCCCGGCGTCGATATCTTCGGTCAGGGCACGTTCCGGCGGCCGTGGCAGCAACCCGGCGACGCAATGGAGCGGGCGCTTCAGAAGGCTGACGCCGCGTTCGAATTCTTCTCGAAGCTCGGCACGCCGTACTACACGTTCCACGATACCGACGTCGCGCCCGAAGGCGCGAGCGTCAAGGAATACAGCGAGAACTTCCTGCGCGTGTCCGACTACCTTGCGCGCAAGCAGCAGGATACCGGTATCAAATTGCTGTGGGGCACCGCGAATCTGTTTTCGCATCCGCGTTACGCGGCCGGTGCCGCGACCAATCCGAATCCGGAGGTGTTCGCCTTTGCGGCGACCCAGGTGCGTCATGCGCTCGACGCGACGCTGCGCCTCGGCGGTGAGAACTACGTGTTGTGGGGCGGACGTGAAGGCTACGACACGCTGCTGAACACCGACCTCGTGCGCGAGCGCGAGCAGTTCGCGCGCTTCCTGCACATGGTGGTCGAGCACAAGCACCAGATCGGTTTCAAGGGCACACTGCTGATCGAGCCGAAGCCGCAGGAGCCGACCAAGCATCAATACGACTACGACGTCGCAACCGTGCATGGCTTCCTGCTGCAGCACGGTCTCGACAAGGAGATCCGCGTCAACATCGAGGCCAATCATGCGACGCTCGCGGGCCACTCGTTCCATCACGAAATTGCGACCGCGTTTGCGCTCGGCATCTTCGGCAGCATCGATGCGAATCGTGGCGATCCGCAAAACGGTTGGGATACCGACCAATTCCCCAACAGCGTCGAGGAACTGACGCTGGCGTTCTACGAGATTCTGCGCCACGGCGGCTTCACGACCGGCGGCATGAACTTCGATGCGAAATTGCGGCGCCAGAGTGTCGATCCCGAAGACCTGTTTTATGGCCACATCGGCGCGATCGACAACCTCGCGCTCGGCCTCGAACGCGCGGCGGTGCTGGTCGAAAACGAGCGCCTCGAACAGTTCAAGCGGCAACGCTACGCGGGTTGGGATGGCGAATTCGGCGGCAAGATCCTGTCCGGCGAGTATTCGCTGTCGACGCTCGCGGAGGACACGCTGGCGCGCGATCTGAATCCGCGGCATGTGAGCGGGCAGCAGGAACACATGGAAAACATCGTAAATCAGGCGATTTATAGCGGACGTTGAATAAAGATTGCGCGGCCACGTGGACCGCGCGCACCAGCAAGCTGTGGGTTGTCGCTTGTCCGAGTCTGCGGCTCGCAGCGCAGACCGATACGTCCGGTATTCCGGCGATCACTAACGAAGGAGACAAAAATGAAGTTCGCAATGCGTCGTAACGTACTGAGCTCGCTGCTGTGCGGCGCGGTACTCGCCAGCCTGTCGCTCGCCGCGCCGCTCGCGCACGCCAGCAAGGATCATCCGGAAATCGGCTTCTGCATCGACGATCTGCGCGTCGAGCGCTGGTCGCGCGATCGCGACTATTTCGTCGCCGCGGCGGAAAAGCTCGGCGCGAAGGTGTCCGTGCAATCGGCCGATGCGAGCGAAGAGCGTCAGATCTCGCAGATCGAAAACCTGATCTCGCGTGGCGTCGACGTAATCGTGATCGTGCCGTTCAACTCGAAGACGCTCGGCAACGTGGTGGCCGAAGCGCGCAAAGCGGGCATCAAGGTCGTGTCGTATGACCGCCTGATCCTCGACGCCGATATCGACGCCTACATCTCGTTCGACAACGAGAAGGTCGGCGAAATGCAGGCGCAGGGCGTCTACGACGCGCGGCCGAAGGGCAACTACTTTCTGCTCGGCGGCGCACCGACCGACAACAACGCGAAGATGCTGCGCCAAGGTCAGCTGAAGGTGCTGCAACCGGCGATCGACAAGGGTGACATCAAGGTCGTCGGCCAGCAGTGGGTGCCGGAGTGGAGCGCATCGACCGCGCTGCGCATAATGGAAGACGCACTGACCGCGAACAACAACAAGATCGACGCAGTCGTCGCGTCGAACGACGGCACCGCTGGCGGCGCGATCCAGGCGCTCGCGGCGCAAGGCCTCGCGGGCAAGGTACCTATCTCGGGTCAGGATGCCGACCTCGCGGCTGTGAAGCGCGTGGCTGCCGGCACGCAGACGATGACCGTCTACAAACCGCTGAAGCTGATCGCGGGCGAAGCGGCGAAGCTGTCGGTCGCTCTGGCGAAGGGTGACAAGCCGGCGTTCAACGCGCAGTACGACAACGGCAAGAAGAAGGTTGATACGGTGCTGCTGCAGCCGACCAAGCTGACGAAGGCGAACCTCGACACCGTCGTGAAGGACGGCTTCTACACGCAAGAGCAACTCGCGAGCAAATAACACTGAGACGGGTGTGATGTGAACGCCACGCTCCCGGGCCATCGCGCCCGGGAGCGTGCCCGAACATCGGCCCAACTTGCAGCGAGGCATAGCGAATGACGCAACCTCTTCTGACGATGCGCGGCATCGTCAAAGCTTTTTCCGGCGTGAAGGCGCTCGATGGCATCGATCTGACCGTATCGCCGGGCGAATGCGTGGGCCTGTGCGGCGAAAACGGCGCGGGCAAATCGACGCTGATGAAGGTATTGTCCGGCGTGTATCCGCATGGAACCTGGGATGGCGAAATAACCTGGGAAGGCGAGACGCTGAAGGCCGCGAGCGTACGCGACACCGAACGCGCGGGCATCATCATCATCCACCAGGAACTGATGCTCGTGCCGGAGCTGTCGGTCGCGGAAAACATCTTTCTCGGCAACGAAATCACGCTGCCGGGCGGCCGCATGAATTACGCGGCGATGTATCAGCGCGCCGACGAACTCTTGCGCGAACTCGGCATCAGCGGCATCAACGCCGCGCAGCCCGTGATGAACTACGGCGGCGGCCATCAACAGCTGATCGAAATCGCGAAGGCGCTGAACAAGCGCGCGAAGCTGCTGATTCTCGACGAACCGTCGTCGTCGCTGACCGCCTCCGAAATCGCGATTCTGCTCGACATCGTGCGCGATCTGAAACGGCGCGGCATCGCCTGCGTGTACATCTCCCACAAGCTCGACGAAGTGGCGGCAGTCTGCGACACGATCAGCGTGATTCGCGACGGCCGCCATGTCGCGACCGAGCCGATGCACGCGCTGACGACCGAGCGGATCATCGCGCTGATGGTCGGCCGCGAGATCAAGAATCTGTTTCCGCGCGAGCCGCATCCGATCGGCGACGTGATCTTCGAAGCCCGCAACGTCACCTGTTTCGACGTGACGAATCCGCGCCGCAAGCGCGTGGACGACGTGTCGTTCTCGTTGCGACGCGGCGAGATTCTCGGCGTCGCCGGGCTCGTCGGCGCTGGCCGCACCGAGCTGATGCAGGCGATCTTCGGCGCGTATGCGGGCATCAGCGAGGCACATGTCGTGCTCGACGGCAAGCCGCTGAAGATCCGCGCGCCGATCGACGCGATTCGCGCCGGCATCGCGATGGTGCCCGAGGACCGCAAACGCCACGGCATCGTGCCGGGCATGAGCGTCGGCCATAACATCACGCTTGCGGTATTGCAGCGTTTCGCGTCGGGCGGACGCATCGATTCCGCAGCCGAACTCGACACGATTCATACGGAAATGAAGCGGCTTTCCGTGCGCGCGGCGAATCCGATGCTATCGATTGCAAGTCTGTCGGGCGGCAATCAGCAGAAGGCCGTGCTCACGCGCATGCTGCTGACCAACCCGACCGTGCTGATCCTCGACGAACCGACACGCGGCGTCGATGTCGGCGCCAAGTACGAGATCTACAAGCTGATCTTCCAGCTGGCGCAGCGCGGCATGTCGATCGTGATGGTGTCGTCCGAATTGCCGGAAGTGCTCGGCATCAGCGACCGCGTGCTGGTGATCGGCGAAGGCGAGTTGCGCGGCGACTTCGTCAACGACGGTCTCACGCAGGAAGACATTCTCGGCGCCGCGATCCGCCCCGTGCATCTATCTACGAACTCAACCGCAGCGAGTGCCGCATGACTCCCGACGTAACTTCCCAACGCACCGACAACGCCGCGCCGCGAGACACATTCGGCGGCTCGCAACGGCTCCAGCAACTGTTCGCGCGCTACAAGATTCTCGCGCTGCTGATTGCCGTGGCCGTGATCTGGATTTTCTTTTCGGCGCTTACGCACGGTGCGTTCGTCACGCCACGCAACCTGTCGAATCTGCTGCGGCAGATGTCGATTACCGGCATGCTGGCGTGCGGCATGGTGTTCGTGATCATCGCCGGTGAAATCGACCTGTCTGTCGGCTCACTCCTCGGCTTGCTCGGCGGCGTCGCGGCGATTCTCGACGTGAACCGGCACTGGCCGATCGGCGTGACCATTCCGGTCGTGCTGCTGCTCGGCATCGTGGTCGGCTTGTTCAACGGCTGGTGGTCGACGTATCGGCGCGTGCCGTCGTTTATCGTCGGGCTCGGCGGCATGCTGGCGTATCGCGGCATTCTGCTCGGTATTACCGGCGGCTCGACGATCGCGCCGGTGTCGGACAGCTTCGTGTTCGTCGGCCAGGGCTATCTGCCGCGGCTCGCCGGCGACACGCTCGCCGTCGTGCTGTTCGTGCTGCTGGCCTTCCTGACGATCCGCCAGCGCGCCAACCGGCAGCGTTATCAGTTGCGCGTCGTGCCGTTCTGGCAGGACGTCGCGAAGGTGGTCGGCGCGGGCGCGATTCTCGCCGGCTTCGTCGCGATGCTCGACAACTACGGCGGCATTCCGGTGCCGGTGTTGCTGCTGCTCGCGCTGCTCGGCATCTTCACGTGGATCGCGACGCAGACCGTGTTCGGACGCCGCATCTACGCGGTCGGCTCGAATCTCGAAGCGACGCGGCTCTCGGGTGTCAACACCGACCGCGTGAAGCTTGCGATCTTCGCGCTGATGGGGCTGATGTGCGCGTTCGCCGGCATCGTCAACACGGCGCGGCTCGCGGCCGGTTCGCCGTCGGCCGGCTCGATGGGCGAGCTCGATGCGATCGCCGCGTGCTTCATCGGCGGCACGTCGATGCGCGGCGGCTCTGGCACCGTCTACGGCGCGCTGATCGGCGCGCTGGTGATGGCGAGCCTCGACAACGGCATGTCGATGCTCGACGTCGACGCATACTGGCAGATGATCGTGAAGGGCGGCATCCTCGTGCTGGCCGTATGGATCGATGTGGTCTCGGGTTCGAACCGCCGTTGATCCGGTCGCATGATCGCCTGATTGAATCAAAGCGCAAGGTTCGCGGTGTGCCAGCGGTTTTAATCACGCTCGCACACCGCGGCCCGCGCGACGGCAGTTAATGAAACACCCCACGACTTTCCCCCGCCGCTTTCAGTCCCCGCCTTTCCACGCCGCACGGCCGCTCCAGGTTCACGCGCGCAATTAAGTCTCACGCACGCCGATTCGTCTTATTACTATTCGCAGTCAAAGACGGGTGCATCGGCGCTGTCGCCGCTTTCTACCATCGAGCCAGCCGAGCGAGTCATGCCATGTTGACGCGCAGAACCTTTCTGCTTGGCGGCGCCAGTGCGTTGGGCGGGCTGCTGGTCGGCTGGGGCGTGCTGCCGCCGCGCCAGCGCCTGATGACGTCGACGCCGCTGCCGACGCAAGGCACGCAGGTCGCGCTGAACGGCTGGGTCAAGATCGACACCGATAACCGTGTGACGATCATGGTGCCGAAGGCCGAGATGGGGCAGGGCATCCATACGGGGCTTGCGATGCTGCTCGCCGAAGAGCTCGACGCCGACTGGTCGCAGGTGCACGTCGAAGAGGCGCCGATCGACCGGATCTACAACGCGGTGCAGAGCATCGTCGACGATCTGCCGTTTCGCCCGGACGACGACAGCTATATCCGGCGCGGCACCGTGTGGATTACGAGCAAGGCGGTGCGTGAGATCGGCACGATGATGACGGGCGGCTCGTCGAGCATGAACGATCTCTGGACGCCGATGCGCGAGGCCGGCGCGTCGGCGCGCGTGATGCTGATCGGGGCGGCGGCCGAGCGCTGGGACGTGCCGGTCCGCGAATGCCGCGCGGAACAGGGCTACGTGCTGCATCCGCGGGGACATAAGGCGACGTTCGGCGAGTTGTCGTCGGTGGCCTCGGGCCAGCCGCTGCCGCGCAGCGTCGTCCTGAAGCAGCCCGCCGACTTCAAGCTGATCGGCCAGCCCGTACGGCGCATCGAAGCCGCGTCGAAAATCGACGGCGCGGCGCGCTTCGGCATCGACGTGCTGCCGAACGGCCTGGTCTATGCGAGCGTCGTGATGTGCCCGACGCTCGGCGGCACGGTCGCGCATTTCGACGCGACGCCTGCGCAAAAAATGCCGGGCTTCATCAAGGCGCTCGCCGTGCGGCCGTATGCGGGCGGCACCGGCGGCGTAGCCGTGATCGCGGACAATGCGTTTCACGCGATGAACGCGGTCGACGCGATCAACGTGAGCTGGCATCACGGCGAGGCCGCGAAGCTGTCGAGCACGGAGGTGGATCGCCACCTCGTCGACGCGCTCGACCATACCGACGGTCACGTGTATTACGACATCGGCAACGTCGACAACGCGATGAGTCGCGCGGCGCGCAAGATCGAGGCGGTCTATCACGCGCCCTACCTCGCGCATGGCGCGGTCGAGCCGCTGAACTGCACGGTGCAGGTCGCCGACGGGGCGGCGACCGTCTGGGTATCGACGCAAATGCCGCGGCTCGCGCGGCACCATGCGGCGAAAGTGCTCGACCTCGACGTCGATCTCGTCGATGTGCAGACGCAGTTGTTGGGCGGCGCGTTCGGCCGGCGCCTCGAACTCGATTTCGTCGCGCAGGCCGCGGCGATCGCGCGCGAGGCCGATGGCCGTCCGGTGCAGACCATCTGGTCGCGCCAGCAGGATTTCACGCACGACTTCTACCGGCCCGCGTGCGCGGCATGGCTGCAGGCTGGCTTCGACGAACAGGGCAAGCTGGTCGCGTGGCACGCGAAGTCGGCGGGCCAGGCGATCGTGCCGGATGCGCTCGCGCGCTACTACGGCATGCCCCGCATTCCGATCGACAAGACCACCTGCGAAGGCGCGTTCGATCAACCGTACGAGTGGCCGGCCGCGCGCGTGTCGCACAAGATCGTCGAATTGCCGGTGCCGATCGGCTTCTGGCGCTCCGTCGGCCACTCGCATCAGGCCTTCTTCACCGAGAGCTTCACCGACGAAGCCGCCGCCGCGGCCGGCCAGGACCCGATCGCGTTTCGCGCGATGCTGCTCGCCCAGCATCCGCGTCATCTGGCGGTCCTGGAGCGTGTCGAGAAGTTATCGGACTGGGGACGTCCGCTCAAACCCGCCGCCGATGGCGCGCGCTGCGCCCGTGGCGTCGCGTTGCACGAGGCATTCGGCAGCGTCGTTGCGCAGGTCGCGGAGGTGTCGATCGGGGCGAACCGGCAGATTCGCGTGCATCGCGTGGTGTGCGTGATCGATTGCGGCTTACCGGTGAACCCGAACCTGATCCGTCAGCAGATGGAAGGCGGCATCGTGTTTGGGCTGTCGAGCGCGTTGCAGAACGAGATCACGATCGTCAACGGCCAGGTGCAGCAGAAGAACTTCGTGGACTTTCCGGTCGTGCGGATGAATGTGTGCCCGGCGATCGAAGTCGACATCATGCCGAGCCAACTGCATCCGCAAGGTGTCGGCGAGCCGGGCGTGCCGCCGATCGCGCCGGCGGTGGGCAATGCGGTGTTCGCGCTGACGGGGCAGCGTTT
Source organism: Paraburkholderia sp. BR10923 (assembly GCF_040948765.1). Lineage (NCBI taxonomy): Bacteria > Pseudomonadati > Pseudomonadota > Betaproteobacteria > Burkholderiales > Burkholderiaceae > Paraburkholderia > Paraburkholderia sp. BR10923. The sequence goes on from NZ_JBFPKO010000002.1 coordinate 549,648, forward strand.
GCGGGCGCTGCCGTTGCGGCTTGCATGACGGACTGCGGACAGGCAACAGCTTGCGATGCAGCGTGGCGACTCAGGAGGCAGGCATGGCGCTACTGAACATCAACGGACGCAGGGTGCTGGTCAATGCCGACCCGGACATGCCGCTGCTATGGGTACTGCGCTGCGATCTCGGCATGACAGGCACCAAGTTCGGCTGCGGCGTGGGCATCTGCGGCGCATGCACGATCAATCTCGATGATGCCGCGTGCCTCGCTTGCCAGACGCCGATGTCGAGCCTTCATACGCAGAAGATCACGACGATCGAGGGTTTGCAGGGACGCGAGGCGCAGGCGCTGAAGACCGCGTGGCTCGAACTCGATGTGGTGCAGTGCGGTTATTGCCAGAGCGCGCAATTGATGGCGGCTTGCGCGTTGCTGAAGCACAAGCCCGATCCGACCGATGCCGACATCGACGAGGCGATGACGCCGGTGGTGTGCCGTTGCGGCACGTATCCGCGGGTGCGGGCGGCGATACATCAGGCGGCGGCGAAGGCGCGCAAGAGCTGAGCCGCTGTTGCGGAGCGCCGCCCGCCCAAGTCAACGCGCAAACATTTCGACCACCGCAACCACCGCGGTGAAGATACCGATGCATCCGCCCAACGTGACTACGCCCTGCATGAATGGCGACATACGAGACCCCGTAGTTGAAGTGGTGTCACGTATTTAACCGAAATGGAAAGCAAAAAGAAAGCTTGTCAAAAATAAATCGTAAGACGGCCGATCAAGGCGCTTTCGCAGTCGCGGCGCCCGACGCTCCCGACTTCGCGCTCGGCTTGCCCGCCACAGGTGTGGCCTGCAATTGCGGCCGCGTTTCTCCCGGCGTGCTTTGCCCGCCGACCTCCCACCCCCCGCCCAGCGACAGGAACAGATTGACCTGATCGACCGCCACCTGCCCTTCCGCCGCCGCGAGCTGCGACCTCGCGGACGTCAGCGTGCGCGTCGCGTCGAGGTCGGCGATGAACGACTCGCGCCCCGCGCGATACAGCCGATGCGTTTCATCCGCCGATTGCGCGGCCGACTTCAGCGCCGCGCGCAGCGCTTCGGCGCGTGCGTAATCGGACGCGTAGGTTGCGAGGTTGGTCTCGGTTTCACGCAGAGCGCCCAGCACCACGCCGTCGAACTTCGCGAGCGCGACCTGGCTCGACGCTTCGGCTTCGCGGACCCGCTGCCGCGCGCCATTGGCCGGGAAGTTCCAGCTGATCAGCGGACCGAAGCCCCAACGCGCCGTCGGCTGGGTGGGAATGTCTTCCAGAATGCCGGTGAAGCCCGCCGACGCGCCGATGCTGATGCTCGGGTAAAGCGCGCCGGTCGCGACGCCGATGCGCGCCGTCGACGCCGCGAGCTGACGCTCGGCTTCGTGCACGTCCGGGCGCCGCCGCAGCAGCCCGGCGCCGTCGCCGATCGGAATCGGCTGGTGGATTTGCGGCAGCCGGTCGCACGCGAGCACGGCCGGCGGCAACTGGGACGGTGACTGCGCCAGCAGCATTGCGAGCCGGTATTGCGCGATCTTGCGTCGTGCGGTGTAGCGCGGAATGTCGGCCGTCAGGGTCTCGACCTGGGTCTGGCCGCTCGTGACCGCGGTCTGGTTGCCGCGGCCCGCGTCGCGCAGACGGCGCGACAGATCCACGCGCTGCTTCTGCAACGCGAGCGATTGCTGCGCGATGTGCAATTCCTCCGCCGCCGAGCATTGTTCGACGTACGAGCGCACCACGTCCGCGACGACGGTGATGCGCGCGAGGTCGCCCGCGGCTTCCACCGCCTCTGTGTCCGCCCCCGCCGCTTCGACACCGCGGCGCAGCTTGCCGAACAGATCGATTTCGTACGAGACGTTGATGCCCATGTCGCCCAGATTGGCGACCGGCAGTTTCTCGAACAGCAGGAATTGCTCGGCCGATTCCTGCGCGCGCTGGATCGCCACCGACGCGTTGCCCGAGAAGCCGCCCTGCGCCTGCGCCACGCCCAGCGCTTCGCGCGAGCGCGCGAGATTCGCGGCCGCGACGCGCACGTCGGTATTCGATTTCAACGCCTGTTCGACCAGACCGTTCAGCACCGGATCGTCGTACAGCTTCCACCAGACGGTCGGCGTATTGAGGTTCGACGTCAGCTTGGGATCGGCGCCCTCGATCGCTCCGGTGGCGAGCGGCGCATTGACGAGCGCCTGTTTCGGCAGCGTGTAGTTCGGCCCGACGTTGATGCAGCCGTTCAGCGCGACGGTGAGCGGCAATAACGGCAGCAGCGGCAGCAGCGGCAAGCGCGGCGCCAGCGAGGACAAGGTACGCACGAACTTCATTGCGACGCGCCCGATGCGGTGCCCGCTGCCCCGGCCGACCCGGAGCCCACCGACGAACCCGGCGCCAGTGGCGCAGCCGAAGCGGCGACCGAGCCAGATGCGCCGCCCGTGCCCGACACGGCTCGGGTCCTGACCGGCGACAGGTCACGCACCGACACCGTCGCGGTCCGCCCCGCGATCAGGCGAAAATCAGCGGGCACTTCATCGAGCGCGACGCGCACCGGAATGCGCTGCGCGAGCCGCACCCAGCTGAACGCCGGGTTCACGTTCGGCAGCAGATTGGCGCTTTGCGTGCGGTCGCGGTCTTCGATGCCGGCGACGATGCTCTGCACGTGCCCGCGCAGCGGCTTCGGCTCGCCCATCACGATGATGTCGACCGGCTGGCCGATGTCGATGCCGCGCAGCTTGGTCTCCTCGAAGTAGCCGTCGACGCGGAACGAATGCATATCGACCACCGCGACCACCGCGCGGCCCGCCGCGACGAATTCGCCGGCGCGCGGCGCGCGGTCGTTCAGATAGCCGTCGACCGGGCTTTTGACCGTCGAACGTTCGAGGTTCAGCTTGGCGGTGTCGATCGCGACGTTCGCGTCGGCAAGCGCGGCTTCGCCCGCGTCGACGCGCGAACGGCTTTCTTCGAGCGCTTCGGCGGCCACGAGATTGCCGAGCTGGCGGTTGCGCGCATATTCGCGGCGCGCCTGATCGAGCGTCGCGCGGCGCTGCTGCGCGGTTGCCTCGGCCTGACGCAAAGCGAGCGTGTAGCGCGCCTGGTCGATCCTGAACAGCACCTGGCCCTGCTTGACCTGCTGGTTGTCCATGACCTCGACCGACGAAATCAGTCCCGACACGTCGGGGGCGACCTGGATCACGTCGGCGCGTACGTGCCCGTCGCGGGTCCACGGCGCGAACATGTAGTAGTTGACGAGTTTCCACAGCACGAATGCCGCGACCACCACGACGATCAGGGTCAGCAGGATCTGACCGACGGAGAACCAGGTTTTTTTCACGTTATTAGTCTGTGCGAAACGACGACGACAAGGCCCAGCACCAGCACATAGATGCCGAGATCGAAGATGGAGCGATGCCAGACGAAGCGGTAAAAGCCGGCGTAATCGAGCACGGTGCGAATGCCGAGGTTGATCAGATACGCGATCAACATCAGGACCAGCACGGACGGTACGAACACGCCGAAGATATCGATTTCACCGATCATCGCGGGAACTGGGAAAGGGGGGGGGCGGGGCGCGCCAGCGGGTACGAGCGGTGGCGCAAGAATGGGTACATCAAGCGGCGGCCTCCGGTTCGGTCGGCGTTGGTTTCGTGAGGGTCGCCGGAAACAGCGAAAGACGCAAGCCGACCAGCGCGTGCAGCGCATCGCGCAACTGGCGCGCCGAGGTTTGCGAGGTCTCGGTCGGCGCCGCGGCGTTGGCGAGCCCCTGCGCGGTGACGCGCGCGACGGCCACGTCGATCAACGACATCAGGCTGTCCGGTACCGGCTCGCGGTGGCGTCGAGCGACGCAGCTCTCGTAGTATGCACGCACTCCCTCCAGCACATGCTCGATCGCGCCGGCCGCTTCGCCGCCGAGCTTGCGTGTGAGGCGACGCAGATCGAGCGCGTTGAACGCGATGCGCAGGTCGCGGAAGCTCTCGATCGACGGATGGCGGTAATCGTCGGTGGCCGCGAGGCGCGGGATCAATTGCATCAACCGGTCGAGCATGCGCGCGGCAAGGTTGCGCGGATCTTCGATCGGCCGCGTGGATGCGGTCAGCGCGACGTCGGCCCAGCTCGAGCGCAACAGGCGCGCCGCGGCGAGCTCGGCGCCGAACGGGCGCGTCACGCGGGTCCACAGATAGGCGTAGAGCAGGCCGGAAAGGCCCGCGAGGTTGGCGTTCAGGAACGTCAGGAAGTTCGCGTCGTAAGCGTCCTGAATGCTGATGAAGGTGGCCGTGTTCACCGCGACCAGCACCGTCACCATGTTGAACTGCGGGCGTGGAATCAGCGTGCCGACCAGAATGAACGGCGCGGCGAACAGAATCACCAGCATCGCGAAGTCGTGCACCTGCGGCAGCACGACGAACAGATAGAGGCCCGCGGCCACGACGGCGACGCCCGTCGCGACGAAGAAGCGGAACACGAACGGCGCGGGCTCGTCGAGCGCGGCGAAGAAGCAGCAGGCCACTGCCGCCAGCGTGACCGCGCTCGCGCCGTCGTTCCAGCCCGAGCCGATCCACAGCGCGCACGCGAGCACCACGGCCGCGCCCGCCGACAGCGTCGCGAACAGCATCATGCCGCGATCGTAGAAGCGCTCGGTGCCGCCGAGCCGCCAATGACGGAAATGCGGCCGCCACGAACCTTCCTCGCGCGTGATGATGATGCGCAGCGAGCGGCAGTCCTGCCACACGTCGATCACTTGCCCCAGGCGCCACAACGCGTTCGACAGCAGCGCGCCGTCCCAATGCGCGAGCGCGGCGGCAGGCGGGCGCATCGCGGCGATGCGCGCGCGCAGCGCGTTGGCGGTTTCGTCCGCGCGATAGCCCTCGCTCGGCTCGGGCAGCGGTTGGTCGAACCACTTGATGACGTCGTCGATCAGCGTCTGCAGCCCTTCGGGCCAGTGTTGCGGGCCGTTGTTGTAGAGCGCGAGCAGCGGATCGGCGAGCGACGACATGATAGGCAGCAGCAACTGCATGCGGCCGCGCAGTTCACGCGCGCGCGCGAGCACGTCGGGCCGCGTGTGATCGTAGGCGAGCTGGCTCAGCAGCAGTTCGAGACCATTGATCGTGCTCGCGAGCCGTTGCCGCGCGCCGGAAATCGCCGAGCTTGCGATGCGGCCCGATAGCGTTTCGGTCGCGTAGAACGCGGCGTCGCGAAACCATGCGTCGGTGCGCTCGATGATCGTCGGCGCGAGCCGGCTCGGAAACACCGCGCTGCCGACGATGCTCGCGCAGACGATGCCGACAAGGATCTCGAGGGTCCGGCTCACGGCGAGATCGAAGACGCCGGTCGGATTCGTCACCGACGGCAGCGCGATGATCGGCATCGTATAGGCGGCCAGCATGAACACGTAGCTGCGAGCGGTGCGGTCCGATACCGCGAGGTACAGCATCGTGCCGGTCCACGCTGCGACGATCACGCTGAACAGGTACGGCGATTCGACGAACGGCGGCACCAGCAGCACCGCGCCCGACGCGCCGAGCACCGTGCCCAGCGCACGATAGATCGCCTTCGAGCGGGTCGCGCCGACGAACGGGTTCGACACGATGTAGACGGTGGCCATCGCCCAGTACGGCCGCGGCAGTTCGAACGCGAGGCCGATGTAGAGCGCGAGCATGGCCGCGGCGAACGTCTTGACGGAGAACAGCCAGTCGCGGAGAGTGGGATAGACCATAAGCCGTTACGCGGAATCGGCGTTTCGCGGCGCGCTGGCTCGCGCGCCGCGCCTGGTGGACTTGCGCGCCTTGACGGTGCCGCGTGATTTGTCGGCCGGTTTGACCGCGCTTTTGCCGCTCGTCCGTTTGACCTTGCTGGCAAGCGCCTCGCCTTTGGCCGTCTCGGGCTCGCCGCCGCCGCCTGGTTCGGCACGTGCGGCGGCATCGGTCGTGAATGCGTCGAGCACGCGCAGCGCAGCTTCGAGATCGTCGCGCGATACACCTTTGAGCGCCTGCGCGCGCAGCGTGACCAGCTCTTCTTCCATCTTCGCGGTGACGGCGCGGCCTTCGTCGGTCAGGGCGACGGTCTTCGCGCGGCGGTCTTCGGGGTCTTCGTCACGGCGCATCAGGCCGGCCGCGCACAACTGGTCGAGCAGCCGCACGAGCGATGGCCCCTCGATGCCGATGTGATCGGCGAGCGTGACCTGACGCACCGCCGAGCCGAGCCGGCTTGCGGTCAGAAGCGGTGTCGCGCACGCTTCGGAGACGTTGAAGGCCGCGAGCACACCGTGACTCGTGCGCCGCCACTTTCTGGCGGCGACGACCAGCGTGCTGCTGACGGTGCGGCGCAAGGCATCGAGATTCGACATGGCCGGTATTGTATTTCCAAAATATTCGTTAGCAAACTATTGATTTGGAAATCGTGGCCGAAGCGGAGGAGTCTGCGGTGCGAATCACGCGACCAGCCCGATCCGCACCGTGCGCGCCAGATCGTCGAGCTGGAACGGCTTGCGCAGGATCGTGCAATGCTTGACTGCGAGATCGGAAATGTTCACGTCCGCATAACCGGTCGCGAGGATCACCGGAAGATCGGCACGCAGCTTGCGCGCCGCGGCGATCACGTCGATGCCGTTCATGCCCGGCATCGCGAAGTCGACCATCAGCAGATCGGGATGATCGTCGACGAGGCGGTCGAGGCCCGCCTGGCCGTCGGCGGCCTCGGTCACCGTATAGCCGAGCGTGCGCAACGATTCAACGAGCATTGCGCGCACCTCGTTGTCGTCCTCGACCACGAGCACGTGCTTGTCACCGGCCGCGTTCGCTTCCGCGTCGGACTCCGCTTCGTTCTGCGCGAGCACCCGCTCGCGCATCGGCAGCCAGATCTGCACCGTGGTGCCGGTGCCTTCTTCGCTGAAGATGCGCGCGGTGCCGCCCGCCTGCCTCGCGATGCCATATACCTGGCTCAGGCCGAGCCCCGTGCCCTTGCCGACAGGCTTGGTCGTGAAGAACGGATCGAACACGCGCGACAGGACGTCGGGCGGAATGCCTTCTCCGGTATCGGTGACTTCGATCACGACGTAGCGGCCATGCTTCAGCGTCTGGTCGGGCGCATCGCGCAGGGTCACGTGAATGTCGAGGCGGCCGCCATCCGGCATCGCGTCGCGAGCGTTGATCGCGAGATTGAGCACCGCGAGCTCGAGCTGATTCGCGTCGGCCCGGGTCCACATTTCATTACGCTCGAAGTCGTTGCCATAGCGGATGCTGGAGCCAAGCGACACCGCGATGATGTCGCGCATGCCTTGCAGCAGCGCGACCACGTCGATCGCTTTCAGATTCGGGTTGCTGTTGCGCGAGAAGGTTAGCAGCTGGCCGGTCAGTTTCGCGCCGCGCTCGGTCGCACGTTTGACGGTGGCGGCCATGCCGCGCAGGCGTTCGTCGCCGCTCACGCGCGCGATCAGTTCCGCGTTCACCATGATCACGTTCAGCAGATTGTTGAAGTCGTGCGCGATGCCGCCAGTCAGCTGGCCGAGCGCCTCCATCTTCTGCGATTGCACGAGCACGGCCTGCACCTTCGCGCGTTCGTGGATCTCGGCCATCAGCCGGTCGTTGGCTGACGCGAGTTCGTGCGTGCGCGCGGCGATGCGGCTTTCCAGCGAATCGTTCAGCTGCTCCAGCGCGTCCTGTGCCTCGATGCGCTCGGCAAGCAGCCGTCGCGATTCATATTGCCGCCCGCGGGCGCGCAACGATGACGCGACCGCGCGCCGCAAGGTTTCCGAATTGAGCGGACGTTCGAGCACGACGACATTGCCGAGCCGTTCGAGCACTTCGAGCCCACGCGTGGAGCGATGGCCGATGCTGCGCGCGGCGAGCAGGATGAACGGGAAGTCGGACCATGCGGGCTGGCGTTCGAGCCACGCAAAGAGGCCCGAGCCGTGGCCGTTCGCGAGCGCTTCCTCGGTGACCAGCGCGGTGCCCGCGCCGGCGTCGAGCTCGCTGGTGAGCGCGTCGGCGTCGTCGCAGGTCACGCAGGCGCGTGCGTCGTTGTGCAGCACAGCGGCGATCACTTCGGCGTCGCGGCCGAACGGTGCGAGGATGAGGACGCGCTGCTCCATCGCTTACTGTCCCGACGTGTCGATCAGATTGTTCGCCGCACCGAGCATCGCGGTGCTGCCGCGATACGAGGGCAGGCCCGACAGCACGCCCTCGAAGTCACGCAGCGCTTCGCCGACCTCGACGCCTTTGGTGCCGAGGCGGAACTGGCGGATCGTGCGTTCATGATCGTTCGCGCGGCTCTTGACGGCGGTTACCGCGGTCAGCACTTCGCCGTGATGCTCGAAGTAGCGGAACAGCACGACCACGTCGCTCAGATAACTGATGTCGACCTCGGTCTGCACCTCGCCGATGATGCCGTGCTGCCCGAGCACGAGCATCGTGACCACGCCCTGCTGATTCAGATAGCCGAGCAGCTCGTGCATGTGCAGCAGCAGGAAGCGCTCGCCGGGCATCGCCTGCAGATAGGCGTTCAGGCTGTCGACCGCGACATAGCGCACACCTTCGTTTTCGACCGCGTTGCGCACGTCGCTCGACAGCTCGCCCGGCGAAATTTCCGCGGGATCGATCTGGCGTAGCGTCAGCAGGCCGCTGTCGACATGCGTTGCGAGATCCATGCCGAGCGTCGCGCAGCGCGTCACCAGGGTGCTGAGAGTTTCGTCGAACACGTAGTACGCGCAGCGCTCGCCGCGTTCGAGCGCGGCAAGCAGGCACGACACGACGGTGGTGGTTTTGCCGACGCCCGACGGGCCGATGATCAGCGAATTGGTGCCGGGAACGAGGCCGCCGCCGAGCAGCGCGTCGAGGCCGGGCGTGCCGGTGCTCATCGGGCTCGTGCCGAATTCGCGGTGATGCTCGGCGGCGACGAGGCGTGGATAGACGCGCAGACCGCCGGTGTTCAGCGTGAAGTCGTGATAGCCCTCGCGGAACTTGATGCCGCGCATCTTCGCGATGCGCAGACGCCGGCGGTTGCCGCCGTAATCGTGGGCAATGTTGTCGAGTCTGATCACGCCGTGCACGATGCTGTGAAGCTGAATGTCGGAGGCGCTGGCCGACGTGTCGTCGAGCAGCAGCACCGTGCATGCGCGCGTCGAGAAATGGTGCTTGAGCGCGAGAATCTGCCGACGGTAGCGCAACGGGTTCTCCGCCAGCAGACGCAGTTCGGACAGGCTGTCGAGCACGACGCGCGCGGGTTTCAGTTCGTCGACGTGTTCGATCACGTTGCGCACGCTTTCGCCGAGTTCGACTTCGGCCGGGTGCAGCACGCTCTGTTCGTATTGCGGTTCGAGCCCTTCTTCGGGCAGCTGTTCGAGTATCTTGAAGCGGCTCAGATCCCAGCCGTGGCTCGCGCCGATCGCGAGCAGTTCGGCACGGGTTTCGGACAGCGTGACGTAAAGACCGGTCTGCCCTTCGTCGAGGCCCTTGAGTAAGAATTGCAATGCCAGGGTCGTTTTGCCCGTGCCTGGCGCACCCTCTATCAGGTACATGCGGTTCGGCGTAAGACCACCGCCGAGGATGTCGTCGATTCCTGCGATGCCCGACGATAAGCGGGCGCGGGTGGGGGCGGCGGTGGTAGTCGACATGATGGTTGAAATGACGTCGGCAGTGGCTTTGATCGGAAGCGGCGTGATGTTGCGGCCGGTATGGCGCCACGCAATTTGTGTGCCGTCCTGCGCCGCCTGCGTGCTGGGTGTTCGCGCGGATGGGCATGAAGCGTGCTATTGAGGGTGGCTCGCTGCGAGCTTTTTTCAGCAGCCCTCTGGAAGCTTCACGCGCAACATGAAAACCTATCGACTCTCCGCTATCGCGCTTACCGCGGCATCGCTCGTTGCGCTGTTGCCGGTCGGCGCATCCGCCGACGATAGCCTCAGACCTTGCGGCGCGCTGAAACGGATCGTCGCCGCGGCGCCCGACGGCTTCACCTCGCTGACGCCCGACGACGGCAAAGGCGTCGCGCAACCCTATGGCGACGACGCGCAATGTTCAGCCGCGCATCGTAGTTTCCAGTGCACGTGGACGCCGCATCAGGCGGCGGGCTCGAACGCGGATGCGTTGGAAGCGGTCGCGGCCGACATCGCGTCGTGCCTGCCCGATGCAACGCACGATCAGAATTCGCCGGGACGTCAGCACTTTTATCTCGGCGCGAAGGATCGACGCACCGAAATCACGCTGACTCCCGAGGGGGCGAACCGGTTGCGGCTCGTGGTGTCGGGCAGGTAAGCGGCGGTTCCGGTCAGGCGGTGGCAGACGGCCACCATGACCAGCCGCGTCGCGAGTGGCGCAATTCGACGACCGACAGCGGCGTGATCTCGATGCGACAGAACACGGTTGGCGATGCGCCGAGGGCATGCACGATTGCCGCTCGCAGAAGCGTTGCGTGGGTGATCGCGACGATGGTTCGACCGTGTGCAGAGGCCGCGAAGCCTGCATCGTTGACCGCGTTGCATGAGCGTACGTCTGCCTGTTGCGCGTCGAGCCACTCTCCGACCCGCCGCAAGAGTCGATCGAACGATTCACCCCCGGGCGGTGCTGCGTCGGGCTCGCGCGTCCAGGCGGCGAGTTCGCGGGGGGCTTCGTCGGCAATCTCCGCGAGGCGCTGGCCGCGCCATTTGCCATAGTCGATATCCGCCAATGCGTCGGCAGGCGTGGCGCTCAGACCGAGCGCGGCGACCGTTTCGCGGGCGCTGGCGGCGGGGCTGGTGAATACGGTGGCGTCGGCGGGAAGCGCGAGACGGGCGCGCGCCGCTTCGGCTTCGGCGCGGCCGCGCGCGTCGAGCGGATCGTCGGCGGGGAAGCAGCCCGCGCGCTGCGCGGCCGTTGCCGCATGGCTCACCAGTAATAGTCGCGTATCCATTCTTTGCGTTGGTGCCTCATTCGCACTTGCCTGCGTGGCTTGACGGGCTCGCGGCGTGCGTTGCGCGTTGCGGCGCAGCCCTCGCCGTCGCGGAAGCCGCAGTTTAGCGCGTAGAATACCGACAATGCGAAGCACGGAAGCCGGTGAGAGCCCGGCGCGGTCGCGCCACTGTAATCGGCCTTGCAATCCACAAGAGCCGAAAGCCAGACCTGAGCTTCGCACCATTCCTCTGCAATCGACTATCGGGGCGCGTTACCCCAGGAGATGTCCATCATGACCGAAGCTGTTTTCGATCGCGCCGCGCAACCGGCGGCCCAGCCCACTCCCATTCCCTTGCGTGAACTGCTGCCGTGGGTCGTATTCGGCGGCTTGCTGCTGTTGCTCGCGCTTTACTTCGTTGGTGCGGAACAGGGTGCGACGTCGCTCGTGCCCGGCATGTACGTGCATGAGTTCGTGCACGACGGCCGCCATCTGCTTGGCTTTCCCTGCCACTAACGGAGTTCGACATGGTAGGTAAATTGTTGGTGCGCGGGATGCTCGCGGGCATCGTCGCGGGCTTGCTCACGTTCGCGTTCGCGCGAATCGTCGGCGAACCACAGGTCGATCAGGCGATTTCATTCGAAGAGAAAGCGGCCGCGGCGCGCGGCGAGGCGCCCGAGCCCGAAATCGTGAGCCGTGAGACGCAGGCTGGCCTCGGCCTGCTGACTGGCGTGGTCACGTATGGCGCGGCATTCGGCGGTCTGTTCTCGCTGGTGTTTGCTTATGCGTATGGACGCGCGGGTTCGTTGAGCGTGCGCGCGCTGTCTGCGTGGCTCGCGCTTGGCGCGTTCATCGCCATCGTGGTCGTGCCGAATATCAAGTATCCGGCCAATCCGCCGTCGGTCGGTGATCCGGACACGATCGGCGCGCGCACGGGCCTGTTCTTTCTGATGATCGCGATTTCGCTCGCAACGATGGTGTTTTCGCTGAAGGTGCGGCGCCGCGCGGCGGCGAAGCTGGGTGCATGGAACGGCTCGATCGTCGCGGGGCTCGTATTCGTCGCGATCATCGCGGCCGTACAACTGTCGATGCCGGTCATCAATGAAGTGCCGGCCACGTTCCCGGCCGTGCTGCTGTGGAAGTTCCGCGTCGCGGCGATCGGCATGCAGGTGGTCATGTGGACGACGATCGGGCTGTTGTTCGGCGCGATGGTCGAGCGCAGTGCTTTTATGCGTACGAATGCGCGGGTGACGATGAAGTCCGCTTGAATAAGACGGTGACGCGTGGCCGCGCAAGCGGCGACGCTTCGCGCGCAACGCGCGAGAATGGTTTTGGATCAAGTACTTGGCGCGGTTGTAGAGCAGTTATCCACAGCCTTGCGAACATTTTCTGTGGAAAAGCTGCTTAACGGCTTTTCGCAACTCCACTCGACGCGGCGCCTAGGGAAATCCAATTGGACGCCTAACTAATTCATGTTGTACGCGGCACTGCTCAATTTTTAAGCTCTTCAACTTTTTAAAATAATTTGTGAGAAGGGTATTGACGCGGCGCGGACCGCTCTCCATAATCTCGCTTCTCTGCTGCAGACGCAGCGACGCAAACGAAGCAGTGCCGGGTGGTGGTAGTTCAGGCGCTGCGGGTTGGGCGGATCGATCTTTAAAAACTAACAGCCGATAAGTGTGGGCGCTTGATGCGGAATGCGGCGGCGGATCCGTATGGATCTGCTGCAAGGCAAAAGTATCAGAAGCCTCACACAGTATTAGAGGAAGGTTTATCTGTCGAAAGACGGATTGATCATCGTCAGTACGTTGAGTGAGCGACCGGTTCATAAGCAGGAAACTGCGGAACCGAAAACAGTAACAGGTTTGAACTGAAGAGTTTGATCCTGGCTCAGATTGAACGCTGGCGGCATGCCTTACACATGCAAGTCGAACGGCAGCACGGACTTCGGTCTGGTGGCGAGTGGCGAACGGGTGAGTAATACATCGGAACGTGTCC